>NBBL01000009.1 GCA_002892395.1 Lachnospiraceae bacterium | reverse complement strand
ATACGAAAGTAGGACTTAGTGATCCGGTGGTATAAAGTGGGATTGCCATCGCTCAACGGATAAAAGCTACCCTGGGGATAACAGGCTTATCACTCCCAAGAGTTCACATCGACGGAGTGGTTTGGCACCTCGATGTCGGCTCATCGCATCCTGGGGCTGAAGTCGGTCCCAAGGGTTGGGCTGTTCGCCCATTAAAGCGGTACGCGAGCTGGGTTCAGAACGTCGTGAGACAGTTCGGTCCCTATCCGGCGCGGGCGTAAGATATCTGAGAGGAGCTGTCCTTAGTACGAGAGGACCGGGATGGACTGACCACTGGTGTACCGGTTGGGGAGCAACCCCATGGCCGGGTAGCCAAGTCGGGACGGGATAAACGCTGAAGGCATCTAAGCGTGAAGCCCCCCTCAAGATGGGATATCTCATACGCAAGTAGTAAGACCCCTTAAAGACGATAAGGTAGATAGGGCAGAGGTGTAAGCATAGTGATATGTAGAGCTGACTGCTACTAATCGGTCGAGGGTTTAACCAGAAGGTCGAGTAGGAAATGAGAGAGGGAAGTTGGAGAGTCAGGATTCGATTCTGTGTGTGGTTTTCAGGGTGTGATATGCGATAGTGGCGTAGTTGGTAACGCGCGACCTTGCCAAGGTCGAGACCGCGGGTTCGAGTCCCGTCTATCGCTCTCGGAGAAAGCCTCGTAAATAAGCCATTTTGTTGGAAGAATGGCGGATTTACGAGGCTTTTTGTTCGGCTTTCCCGCACGCCGGAGCGGGATTTCGGTGCAAAAAATGGTGATTTCGTAGCACAAAAAAATGAGAGATTGCTTTATAAGCGAGGTGTAATTCAGAAGCGGAAAGATGACCAAATTGAATTTCAAGAAATTCAAGAAGAGGTCAGACCTAATAAAGGTTTGAAGGGACTAGATATCTATTTTATATAAAGGATATTTCTTGGGAACCGTAATACGGTTCCTTTTTTGTTCCTTAAAAAGAGAGGAGGTGAGGGAAAATGAGAAAAAAATAAATGGACAGAGAGATATTGTGGAGCCTCTCTGTCCGGTACTGTTGAGATTCAGAGGAGCAGTCGTACTATAACTTTCCTACCAAGAAATTTATTGAGTCAAAACATACACCCCACTGAATACGTAAAGCGTATCAGTGATGGAAATGTAAGTCAACAGAAGTATCAAAGATAATAAAACAATATCAATAAGTGAAAATGGTATGGATGGGAAAGAAAAAACAGGCAAGAAGGAGAAGAAAATGAAGAGCGATGAAAAAAACTACTATTATGTGGAAGATATTCAGAAATTCTTGGATTTAGGCATCACCGCTTCATATAGACGGATTCGTGAAATGAATAAAGATTTGGAGGCACAAGGCTACCTCACAAAACGAGGAGCTGTCCCACGGGATTATTTTAAAAAAATATATCCGAATATTATTAAAGATTGATGATCGATCAAAGCTACAAGTACGAAAAATTTATGTTCTATATGGGAAAGGGGAGTAAATATATGGGGATTGTAATCAGTGTAATCAATAATAAAGGCGGTGTTGCCAAAACTACATCGGTTCTTTTACTGGCAGAGCTTCTTGCTTATCTTGACCAGAAGGTACTAGTAGTGGATTTAGACGGTCAGAGCAATGTATCATTGGCTCTTCATGCGTATGTTGAAGAGGCAGAAAGCAGTATTATGGGGCGCACAGTGCCGAACCAGGAAAATATTTTTGAAGTCTTTGTAGATCGTCTTAGAGGCCGAAAAGAGATTATGTCGAGAGTGATTTATCCGACGAATATTAAGGGCATCAGTATTTTACCTTCGAATAAAAGGTTTGGAAGAATTGAAAGCTGCCTTATGGATTGCTACAAAGGGCCGTTTATTCTTTCCAAGGCCCTTCGAGCGATTAAAGAGGACTTTAACTTTATCTTAATTGACAATGCTCCGGCCTTAGATTTCTTTACAATGAATTCTATTGCAGCAAGTGATTATATCATCACACCGGTGCGAGAAGATGGATTTTCAAAAAAAGGGCTAAAAGAAATCTTAGATGTCATAAATGATATCAAAGAAGAACATGATTTAGATCACGTTAAATTTTTAGGAACTTTCCTCACACAAGTAGATCCGCGTACAAATATTTTTAAAGAAAGGATTCACGATTACGAAAGATCTATCCCAGATTTGCTTTTTAAAACATATATTCGAAAGGACACGAAGATAACGCAAATGGAAAGTAAGTTTATTCCAATGTTAAGCCATTCTTTGGAAAGCAATGCACTGTTAGATTACTGCCATTTACTATTGGAAATGAACATTTTATGCGAACCAGAGGACTATAAACTTCGAAAAAGCATTGGAGAAGCAAAGTAATTTAAAAAGATTAGAAAAAAGAGATTATTACACAATCTAAAAGAAAGAGGCGATACCATGTCAAAAAGATTCAACAACTTAAATCTGACGGCAGATCAATTGACTAATCCGGAGTTTACAGAAGCAGATGTTAAAAGTACAAAAATTCAGGAAACACAGGAGAAAGTTGATTATGCTACTAATCAAAGCGACCAAGTGGCATTATTAGGAACAATTGTTAACAATACAACTGCTGAAGGAAATAGCGCTTTTAATTTGAAATATATTTACCGTGATAGAATCCGCTTTAATTCAAACAATGATTTTGAGATGGACGATATTGAAGGGCTCGCAGATAGTCTTCTCAGTATTGGGATGCAACATAACCTCAGCGCTTTTTATGATGAGAATACTGACGACTATGTGCTGGAATCCGGCGAGCGTCGCCTCAGAGCATGTGACATGCTTTATGAGAGATATAAGGTTTTAGAAGAAGAAAATGAGGGGTTGAAAGAAGAAGAGGAAAAGACCTATCAATTATTCAAGACAAATATAAAGCCCTTTTATGATAAAGGTTTTCCCGTCAATGTTAAAAAGTTGAAACATCAAGATGAAGCTCCAGAGTATCAACGGGTTGATGTGATTGATTCTGAGTTACGTAAATACAAAGTGAATATAGATGTTCGCGAACTTTCTCCGCAATCCCGTGCCGGATACATAGAGAAAATACGAGATTTGATGAAAGAGCGGAATAAGTTGTTATATGGAGAAGAGGCCACAGAACCGACAAAAGCTGAGATTGCCAAGGCAGTTGGTACATCGGAAAGGCAGCTTCGTAAATACGATTCTCTTGGTAAATTAGTTCCTGCTCTAAGAGAAGAATTTGAAGCGGGAAATATCAGTATCAATAAAATTCCGAGCATAGCGGCGCTTCCGGAGGGAGAACAAATGGTTTTTCTTGATCTTTTGCAAAAAGGGAAAACGATGGAACCTTCTCAGATTAAAGCTTATAAGGAACATATGGAAGCCGCAGAACAGGCGCGTCGGAACGCAGAGGCAGAAAAAGAACAGCTTGAAAACGAACTGGAACACATTCGTTCGACGAAAGACGAAGAAATATCATCAATTCTACAGGAGTCAAAAAGTAGAGAAATTGAAATTAAAAAGCAGATCGAACAGGCAGTCAAGGAAGAAAATGAAAAACTCATTATGGATCTTCAGAATGATTTGGCTAGGGAAAGAGAGAGTTCCGGGAGGCTTATCTCTGAAGCAAATAAATCGTTAGAACGTACAAAGCAAGCATTGAACGATGCAAATCGGCGCCTTGAAGAAATGTCAAATGCAAAGATGCTACAGAGCATGGAAGTAAAAGCTGAGATCGAAGTACAGATATCTTTGCTTTCACAAGTTTCAGCTAAATTATCAATGTTAATGTCAAAATATAAAAATTTTGCTTCTCAAAAAGAAATGGAAAATATCGCAATCGGAATTGAACGAGTTAATGAATTGAGACAGCTTTTTTCTAATCTTGAAAATAGGAAATAAGAGAAATGGTTGGTAAAAATATAAAATATTGGAGGAAAAGGGTATGAAAGCTTTTGCCAGAGGTAATGTAAGTGCGGTTAACTTTCTACAAGATTCCTTTGCAGAGCAATTAAGGATAGAAGGAATAAATTTTAAAGGATATGGAATTATTCCGTATTTTGTCATGCATGATCCGGATTTGACAATGGACGCAAAAGCAATTTATTTATATTTGTCGAGTTTTTCAGGAAATGGAAATATTGCATTTCCTACCCGAGACAAGATTCTGTCCGATTTGAAAATGAGCAAAGATGCTTATTATCGTCATTTTCGACTGTTAATGAACGAAGGTTATATCGAAGTCAAGCAGACGATGGCGAAACGTTCTAGATTCGCCCGCAATATCTATACACTTATTTCCAATCCTAAAAAGCTTCAATCTAAAGACAATCTAATCAAAGAAACTGGCTACATTAGATATACGGGATTAAAGGCATTTGGCTATGGTTTTATTCCAAAAGCAGTAATGACTGATCCCCGCCTGATGTCAAAATCAATGTGCATATATGGATATTTTGCGAGCTTGACAGGGGCTGGGAATAAATCTTTTCCTCCGCTCAAACGGATTTTGTATGATTTACAGATCAGTACAAAAAGTTATTATAAATACCTTAATCAGTTGCTGGAGCTCAATTATATAAAAATTGAGCAGAGAAAATCTAATGGACGGATGTCTATCAATGATTATTATTTGATCGATGTACCTAATTGGATGGCTGGGAAATCATCGATAGGTAAAAATAAGGACACGGTAGCCACTGAGCTACCGGTAGGTAAAAATGAGGACACGGTAGCCACTGAGCTACCGGTGGGTAAAAATGAGGACACGGTAGCGACTGAGCTACCGGTGGGTAAAAATGAGGACACGGTAGCGACTGAGCTACCGATAGGTAAAAATAAGGACACGGTAGCCACTGAGCTACCGGTAGGTAAAAATGAGGACACGGTAGCGATTGAGCTACCGATAGGTAAAAATGAGGACACGGTAGTCACTGAGCTACCGATAGGTAAAAATGAGGACACGGTAGCCACTGAGCTACCGATAGGTAAAAATGAGGACACGGTAGCCACTGAGCTACCGGTGGGTAAAAATGAGGACACGCAAAAACAGGACGCGCAAAAACAGGACACTAATAATAATAGTTTTAAAAGCACTAATATTAAAAGTATTAATAATATTTCTCCCTCTCTCCCTCTCTCTTGCAGAGACGGAAATTTTAACCTCAGTTATGAGGGAGCGAGTGAACCCACGGATGTCACAAAAAAAGTTAGAAAAGAAATACTAAGCAAGAAAGAACTGCCTTGCGACTACAGATCAGACGAACGTCTAATGACAGAAGCGATTCATTTTATGACAAGGTGGGAGGAAAAATATCCAATTGGCTTTTATGATCATCTACATCAATACATTTATAATCTCTTTAATGAGGCCTTAATACAGATGTGCTTGGCAGATTATATGCAGCTAAAGGGAAATTCTATTACTTGTGAAAAAGTCATCAGCAAACTGAATCAATGGTTGCAATGTGAACAGACGGGGATACAAGATAGTACTTCAGAACTTGTAGATGCTGCGATGGACAATTACTATAATGCAGTTATCATGAAAGAAGTGAAAAATCCATTGAAATACATGGAAGCCTGCATATGGGATTTGTTGCTCACGGGAAATATCAACATGTATTCTAGTTTAAAACGAGAAGAGGGTATTTTAACAAACCTGACAGTTCGATAGGCAAGCGACATAAGCTCAAAAATACAGGTTGATTGCGACTCTGCTTATAAAATATAATAATCTCGAAAGGAGGATGATAGGCAGACAGAATGTTTATTTTGTCGTGTTGTATTGACTAAATAAAGTATACTTTTATTATTAAATTATAGCAATATTTATAGGCATTACAAGACTTTTTTAAGATATTATTTATACTTTCAGTAAAATATGAGTGACGGCGCGTGGGTTATTGGCAGCGCCGTTTTTAAATGAATGAATCAGTTCTGCTTTAGTAGAGTAAACCGGAACTGGTTCCGGAAGGGAAGTGAATCGGAACTGGTTCCGCTTTAGTGGAGTAAACCGGAACTGGTTCCGGAAGGGAAGTGAATCGGAACTGGTTCCGCTTTAGTGGAGTAAACCGGAACTGGTTCCGGAAGGGAAGTGAATCGGAACTGGTTCCGCTTTAGTGGAGTAAACCGGAACTGGTTCCGGAAGGGAAGTGAATCGGAACTGATTCCGCTTTAGTAGAGTAAACCGGAACTGGTTCCGGAAGGGAAGTGAATCGGAACTGGTTCCGCTTTAGTGGAGTAAACCGGAACTGGTTCCGGAAGGGAAGTGAATCGGAACTGGTTCCGCTTTAGTGGAGTAAACCGGAACTGGTTCCGGAAGGGAAGTGAATCGGAACCAGTTCCGCTTTAGTGGAGTAAACCGGAACTGGTTCCGGAAGGGAAGTGAATCGGAACCAGTTCCGCTTTAGTGGAGTAAACCGGAACTGGTTCCGGAAGGGAAGTGAATCGGAACCAGTTCCGCTTTAGTGGAGTAAACCGGAACTGGTTCCGGAAGGGAAGTGAATCGGAACTGGTTCCGCTTTAGTGGAGTAAACCGGAACTGGTTCCGGAAGGGAAGTGAATCGGAACTGGTTCCGCTTTAGTGGAGTAAACCGGAACTGGTTCCGGAAGGGAAGTGAATCGGAACTGGTTCCGCTTTAGTGGAGTAAACCGGAACTGGTTCTGGAAAGGAAGTGAATCGGAACTGGTTCCGCTTTAGTGGAGTAAACCGGAACTGGTTCCGGAAGGGAAATGCTACAAGGCGTAGAGAATAAAAAAAGAAAGAATAAAGAAGAATCTCAAGATTCACAAAAGACATGTGAATTTGAGGCAGGAATAGGGCGTTACAAAAATGTGCCGCCGCATTGACATCTTACTGGCAAAGCCAGTAAATAGAAGGGCTTTAAGCATATCCCTATGCAAATAATTGCGTTACAAAAAATAATTCAGAAAAAAATATGTGTTACTAATAGCACTTAAAATCACAATAAGATACGGTTTTAAGCCATTTTGTTGTGCTACTTTTAGTTTCTATAAGAGATGATCTAACAACAATGCCAGCTAATTGTTTTTCAGCTGGCATTGTTTAGATACACATGTCATGAAATTTTACCTTGATAGTTCTTTATTGTGTTTGTGTGGATTTTGGCGAGCTCGTTCACGCAATAGCTTCTTGTTGCTTTTATCTATGCTGTTATGGTAAACGGAAGAAGGTTTGCGTGTATGATTCGCAAAACACAGGTTGTTCAATAGATCTGACATAAGAGAAAGGGTTTTGTAAACGCTACGCTCAGTTTGATAGCTATCATAGGCATTTTCTGTAGCTTTCGCATACTCATTTCCCTGATCCTTGGCAGCATGAAGATATTTTCGTCCCAGCTCCTCGTCTGCATTAATATCTTTCCCAAAAATATATTTGCTTCCGAGAATCCCCTGAGCATCTGCATTGTTGGCATTGGCTGCCTGCTTGTAGTAGTGAAAAGCTGTTGCCGGGTCGTGATAGATCCCGTTGGGATCATCATAAATTCTTCCGAGTAAATACGCTGCTGTTGCATCTCCGTTTTTTGCCTCTTTTTTTAATGTGTCAATTGTATTTTGAGATATGCCGTATTTTAGCAAAGAATGATAATAGGATGGGAGATTGGATTGGATGAGGCGATAGTAAAACTCCTTGTCTTTCAGAAGCTCCTTTGCAGACTTTAAGACGATATTTGCCAGACGTCGATCAATATCTTTTTTCCCTTTCAGAATTGCAATCTGCAATTCTTTTTTTGTTGGAGAATACGTTTCCGCAATTTTTTTATGATAGTTCAAAAAAGAATTATACTCCGCATTCAATTCGGGTTTTTGAAGCATAAAAGCGATGATCTTATCAACTTGCTGTTTGGCATCAGATGAAAGATAAGCATAGCTAATGCTCCCAGTGGCGGGAAGCAAGTCCAGCAGTTTCAGAAGTTCTTGAGACGAAGTTTGGAGTAATTCCCTGTCAACACGGTGCAAATATCGAAAGGAGGGTTGCTGGAGAACCTCATCTACCAATCGTTGAATGTCGGCTTGAGCCTCTTTTTTCCCTTGTGTTAAGATAATTTCTCTCGTCTGGCTCTTATAAAAACTGAGTTGGGACCGTTCTTCTGCAAAAAAACGATTTGAAAATAATTCTCGACACTTATGTTGCTGGGGAACGGAAATGAAAGGGCTTTGAATACGATTCATGTTGTCAGACCAGAGCATATAATGAACATGAGGATGCCCACTTTCCTGATGGAAAGCTGCGACCCATTGCAATTCAGTGGCTGGGATCCCTAGAATCTCACTGATCTCAGGCAGCGATGCTATTAAGAAATCGTTCCATGCAGTTTTGTCCATAAAGTCCAACGCAATAGCATCTTCTTCTGAAAGAGATAGGATCCCTCGATAAATACATTGATTTTCTGACATAGCGCGTATCATGTTGCATACAGATAGAATATCGGACGTTTCGATATTTCCAAACAAGCCGTTGCTATGCGGCCTTTCATGGATATAGCGAACGTAAGTAGCATTGTCGGACACATCATTTTTGGAACCAAGTTCATCTTCTAGCGGACGCAAATCAACGCCTTCTCTTGTTGCGATGTAATATAAATTATTATAGTTGCGGGTCGGAGTGCTTCTGTGGTTGGGAGAGTAACAGCGTATTTTGGAGATCACCTTTTTGTACAAAGCTTAATCCTCGCCTTCTCCGGTCAAAATTTTGAGCCAATCCGGTTGATCTTCCACAGACTGATTATTTTTTGTTGATTCCAAAATATCAGTAAAAGTTCTTTTGCCGGAAGATAGTTCATAGGCTTCCTTATCAGACTGATAGTAAAAAGCTCGGTATTCTGAAGAATCCAAATTTGGCTTACGCTCAATATAGGTTTTAAGCTGCATCATGTTGGAGCGTTGTACTTCATCAATCAGTTTACGCAAGAGCTTCTCTTCTTTCTTTCCCCTCAAGTCAAGGATATTTTCCAGAGTCTCTCGAACGATTTTTTCGGTATAACTGATGGAAGCATCAGCATTTTCTTTAGCAAGATGATTTGAAAGGATATTTCTGGCATATGCGGACAAAGAAAGCCCCTCAAGCTTGGCTAAGTATTTTAGAGCCTTTGCATCTTGCTCGCACAGTCGTACCATAACCGGATGAATTTTCTGCTTTTCTTTGTTAGTAGGTCTGTCCATAATTTTGACAGGCAGAACAGTGTTATATTTTATCGTTTCATACTATTAACAAGTTTCGTGTATAAGCTCTTTTGTGCCTGGATCGAATAGTTCAAGTAAATCATTGTGTTTGCAATGTATTTATGTCCCAGCCACCACTGAACATCTCTGACGTCAAACCCATCTGTTTCCATCAATTCCATAGCTCTTGTATGTTTTAACGCATGAAAGTGCCACTTATCCCGAGGGATAGATGTAAAGCTGCAATAGTATTTCATGAGCTCGTCCAGAGTTCTCCGATCAATGGGCTTTTCCGTTTTGGAAGCAAAAATATATTTCCCATGATTAGGATTAGAAGAACGCTGCATGAAAAAATAATCCATCATGCGTGAAACAAGAGGATCTACAATTTTTAATTGATTGCTTACACTCCCTTTTAACCTTCTACAAAAAATTGTTTTATCTGAAATGTTGTAATCCGAAAATTCTATCAGACCAATTTCAGATACTCGCAAAGCACAATATTTTGCCAACAAAAAGATCGTTAAATTCCTCTTTTGGAAACGACTAGAGAGATCGTGCTTTTGGATGGCATCGATTAATTCATCGAATTCGCTTAACGACAGATATTTCAGTTTTTTTGTGGGAGAGTAAGTAGAATATCCCAATTGATCACCACCTTTTTGCTGCAACTAACACGACAAAATAAACATTTTGTCATGTAACTGTATTGTAACACTAAATCCAAAAAAGGAGAAAGTAGATGCAGCAATTTATGATGATTGGAAGGATTGGTGGAGATATTCAATACTATTGTGGCGAAGAGAAGGTTCCTTATGCGCGGATGTCAGTAGCCGATAATACTTTCTATCGTGACGCAACGGGAGAACGGCATCAGTTTACATCTTGGATTCCGGTCGTTGGTTTTGGTGGGAAGGCAGATTTCATGCACAAGTACTTGAAAAAGGGAATGCTAATTTGTTTAACAGGAGAATGGCGCAATCATATTTTTGATAAAGATGGGGAACGCAGATATGCGATGGAACTAAAATTGGGGCGTATTCAGTTCTGTGACATGAAAGGTAAAGCAGATATTGCAGGATCTGACGATCCGGACGGAGGGCAGGAGTTTATGGATACAAACACCTCTCCGTTTGGTGAAGATTTTGATATGCCTTCTTATATACCAGACACATATGGAGAATAAGTAATGGCAACATTGGATAACAAGCGGTTGGAGGATCAAAAAAAGGCACGCCACTTTCGAGTATTGATTATTTTTATGTTGCATTTTTTGTTTACTCCATATTCTGCTTATTTTTTACATCAAATTTCAGAATTGATTCTTGCAATCAATAATGGAACACATCATAGCTTAAGCCTTAATTTGGACTACAACTACTTCATGGCTTTGTATTTGCTTTTGATTAAACAGTCTCCCGGAATGTTTGTTTGGTGGCTCATCTCAGAGGTGGCATTTTTAATTATGCTATTGGTTATATTGATGCGCCCTCGGTCAGAAATCAGTCGGGTTCGAGAGTATAAGGTAACGGATTATTTGAGTATCCCGGTGCCGGCCGGAAATGGTCAACATGGGAAAAGCTGGTTTGCATCGAAAGAAGATGAAACCCGACTCTTGCATACATTCATTTTTGATTCCCGCCATCCGGATATGGTTCTCAATGAACGCCCTGGCATTGTCCTATCAATGGAGAAGAGAGGAGATACGGATTACATTCGCTATTTCGGCTCATTTGCACATTCAATTATTTTGGCGCTTACAGGAGCCGGTAAGACGAGGCGTGTTTTGTTGCAGTCAATTTGCCTACAACTAATGGCAGGAGATTGCATCTTAGTATCTGACGTAAAAGGGGAAATTTATTATTACACAAGTAGATATGCGCAAAAAAGGGGCTACACGGTAATTACGATAGACCTCTCAAATCCATTAAAATCTTCCCATTATAATTTTCTTCAGCCGGTCATTGATGCATTGGAAGAAGGAAGAGAGAAACAAAGAAAGCGCCTTGATCATATTCTATCTAAGATGCAAAACGAAACAGATTTGCAAAGGATCGGAGCCTACGAGAAAGAACTTGAGCTGATCAAAAGGGACTATTCGTGGACAGATAAGGCGCAAGATTATACCTGGGATCTGGTTGCTATCTTCGCCGGAGAACAGAAAGGAGAACCTCTCTGGTACAACGGGGAAACAGCAACGCTTGCTGCGTGTATCATGGCAATATGTCTTGATGCACCATCGGAATACTGGAATCTTTTTAATGTCTACAACTTTATTGCATATATGACACAATCGCATCCGAAACTGAACAAGACACTTCTTTCCGAGTATTTAAAGCAGTTACCGGATACGCATCCGGCGAAAATGATTTTCATGCAGTCGCAGGTCGCTGCTGGGAGAACAAGAGCATCGTTCTATACATCAGCACTTGGAACACTAAGATTGTTTACGAATCCGCGTCTTGCTGAAATGTCGTCTTCTAGTGATTTTAACTTAAAAGAGATTGGTATGTCTAAGATAGCTGTCTATATGATTATCCCAGATGAAAAAAAGACGTACCATCCAGTGGCATCTGTCCTAATTAACCAGCTTTATATTGCGCAGGTTGAGACGGCAAGAAAGAATGGGGGAACGCTTAAAATACCAACAGACTATGATTTGGATGAAATTGGAAATTTCCCACCGATTCCAGTTATGGCAAACTTGTTATCAGTTGGACGTTCCCGCGGTATTCAAGCTAATCTTGTCGTTCAGGATTATCAGCAGTTGCAGGCGAAGTACAAAGATGATTTTGAGACGATTAAAACACAATGCGGATTAAAGGTGTTTCTGAAATCAGATAACAATAAGACGTTAGAAGACATATCTAAAACGCTTGGCGAATATACGGTGGAATCGACGAGTGCATCGACATCGGCAAGCACGAATTTAAAAAGTCAGGATGCAAATATTTCAAACAGCAGCAACCTGACAGGTAGGAAGCTCCTGTATGAAAGTGAAATTGCAAAGATTAAATATCCTGATGCGCTTGTCATGATAACAGCAGAAAATCCCTTTATATCAAAACTTCCAGATTTATCCCAGTACGGTTTTAATGAAATGCTTGGTCTTGGTGATGAGGAACATAATCAAAAGCTCATTGAGACCATTGAAAATCAACGCCCAGAACGCGAGTATAGGTCGATTCCACTCTGGGGAGTCTGGAATGAGTATATGGCAATGATGGAAGAAAATCAGGAGTGAAGCAAAAATTTTTACAGAAAGCGATTTAAAGAGGAGATAGAAATGAAGAACTTATTTTTAAAAGTAAAAGGAATCGTTTCCGATGTCAGGCTTCAAATTTTCGCATTTTTCCTGCTACTAGATCAGCTTTTATTTCCCATATCGGCATATGCCGATGTGGAGTCTGAATTAAAAAAGACAAAGCTGTACAAAGGCACTGTGGATGTCTTGAAGGGTGTTTCAAAGGCCCTGCTCACGATTACTGTTTTGATAACAATTGCATTGGCAATTGTCAACGGAATTAAATGGCAGACAGCAGACGAACAAGAGAAACCTATGAAGAAAAAAGCGCTGGTCAATACGATTTTAATTGGAGTTGTTGTTGCATCGATCGCAGGTTTGATTGGTGTCATTTTAAATGCATATGGGTTAAGGGACGAAACCGGATCAGGACTTACGAGTTCCATTCCAATGATCAATCAGTACCTCATATAAGCATTGAGCTTGAAAGGGATGCCAAATGGATTTTTTGTTAAAGGCATTGACGAATTTTATCGCGAATATCCTTCGCGGTTTACTCGAATGCGTATTAAGTGGAATTGTTACGATGTTTCAAGAACTTACGAAGACATATGTAACACATGGACTCATTGTTTCCGCGCATAATACTGTACTTGGGATTTCGATTGCCCTAATTGTTCTATTCTGTGTGAAACAATATTTCAACGTGTATGTCATGGAAACTGCTGGGGATCCAAGTGCAGATCCGATGGACATTATGGTGCGTGGAGCAGAGGCCACAGCGGTTACGAGTTGCTCTTCATGGGGATTTTATACATTTATCAACTTTAGTTCAGCTTTTGCGGCGGATATTTTAGATGGAACAAAGGATGTGGACTATGTGGCGACGTTTGATTCAGTACTTGATTTGTTGACGGTCAATCCAACGAGGACAAGCTTCATATGGATGCTATTTCTTTTAACAACTCTCATTGGGATATTTGCATTTAGCATTATTGCCACCATACGGGCGCTGGAGCTGTCATTAATGTTTATCGTGTTACCATTCTTTTGCGTTGAGCTGACTCAAACCAGTCATGAGCGGTTCAACGGACTTGTGACAAATATTATTGTGACAGGGCTGTATTTTTCTTTACAGTTATTGCTTTTTTCCTTGTTTTTGAATCAGCTGATTTCTGTGTTGACCGGGGTGAACGCCGAATCCTCAATGGAGCCTTCGGCCTTTGTGGCGATCGGCTTTATGATCGCGATGTTGAAAACACCGAAGTGGCTGGACAAATTCGTCTATAACTCTGGAACAGGAGACATGGCGAAGAGAGGAGTGGGGACAGTCGGAACAAGCGCTGCAAGGAGTGCGGTTGCACGAGCTTTCCGTAAAGGATGATTATGGCCACAATAGATGAAGGGTTTCAAACGAATAGCGCGAGTGCATATGTTTTTGCAATGGTTCAGCTCTTACTATTGATTTTTGCTATCGGCACGATTTGTCGTTGTCTCTTAATTCTTTTGAAAGGACTAACAGAAGAAAAGGAATTAGGAGAAATGGTCAAAGTACTGCAAAACCGCGTTATGGCTGCCATATTGGCTGTTAGTGTTTCAGGCATCATTGAAATTATTGAGAGGGCTTTTAAATGAATGATAACAAGCGTCCATTGTATATACCAATTAAAACATTGGATTCGGATGATTTTATTGAAGGTATTGGAAAACTGGAAGTTGCCTTTATCGGTGCGGGTGTCATGGCAGGACTTATTTTAGGTATTAGTGTTTCAGGGATCATGCAGAACAGTCTTGTGGGGGTTGCAGTCAGTATTGTATTTTCAGTTCTTACAATTGGAATTTTTAGAAGAGACGGCACAAACGAAAACATGATCAGAAAACTTGTAATCATACACCGGTTCATAAAAACGCAGAAGCGCTATCTCTATCAGTATTACAACGTACTGGAAGCAATGAAGATTAATCAGGAAGAAACGGGAAGGGAGAATCGCGTTGCGTAACATTATTTGGTACTTATCAAAAAATCCGCTTTACATTTTGCTTTTTATTGCTGGAATTGTGGCGCTTGTGTTGCTGCTTCTCATACAGCATAGATCGGGGGAAAAAGATAAGAAAAACATACGGAAGAAAGAGAGAAATGGGGAACAGCTTTCTCCAAGGCAAAAAAGTGCAAACGCAATCGTAAATGTATTAGATGTTGATGACTATTTTCTCTACACAAAGGATGGGTATTTAATTGGTTTTTTAAGGATTGGAAATATCAACATAGAGCTCTTATCGAGAGAAGAGCTGAATACAATGACACAGCGTCTTGCAATGTCATTTGAAGGAGACAGACAGAACTTTGATTATTTTACATTGCCGTCTCAAGTGAATCTTGATCCGAATAAAGACTTCTTAAAGGAAAAGCATCAGGCGACCGATGATCTTGGAAAACGCAAAGGACTCAATCTTATGCTTCAAGAATTGACTATACTCTCTACTTCAGGAGAAAACTTTGAGCATCAGCATTTTATCAGGATTTGGAAAAAAATTGGGACTAATATCAAGGATACACAAAATGAGCTGACTATAAGACTTGGAGAATTCCGAGACCGATATGTACAAGCGGGTATCTCATGCGAAATTCTGCGAGGTAAGGATATTATCAAGTTGTGCAATCTTTTCGGGAATCCGCAGCAGGCACCTTTTACAGGTTCAAATATATCTAGATATGAGAGCTTTCCAATTTTAGACAAGGGACTGGGAGAATGGTTAAAAAAATGAAGCCGGAAAAAGAGACTATAGTAGCCGGGTATGAGCGAGAAGCAAATCAAAACATTTTAAATATTATTACGCCGTCCGGTATTGACTTTGATCGAAGCCATCTCAATATATCTGAAAACGTAGGAACAGTCCTGTGTATTTCAAAGTATCCAGCAGATGCCGGATATGGGTGGTTGATGCCGGTCTGTAATTTGGAGGGGACCGGAACAACAATAGAATTCCGCTATTCTTCACCGGATCGCCTGGCAAAGCAGTTGAATAAACGTATTTCAGAATTAAGAGAAAATTATGAGACTGCAAAGCAGGAATCAGAGAAGCAGGGAATTTTAAATGCAGTAGAGAATTTAAAAGAACTGATTAACAAGATTGTAGTAAAAGGAGAACCAGTCGGCTACGTCAACATCATGATCTACATCGCTGCGGACAATGAAAATGAGTTAAAAAGCCGCATTAAGCGTGTACAGTCAGCACTTTCCATCGTTGAATGCGGAGCACGAACGCTGATTTATAAACAGGACATGGCATTTAAAGCGATGGCACCTTATGGTCTTCCAAACTATGAAATGGTGAGTAATGTCGGTGAGCGACCAATGCCAATCAGCACCTTAATGGGAGGGTATCCAAACGCATCTTCAGGATTGAATGATGTTGGAGGATATTATCTCGGAAAAACAAAAGAACACAATTTAGTGATTATGAATCAATGGATTAGAAATAAAGATCGGACAAATTCAAACTGGATTGTAACAGGCGTGCCGGGTGTTGGTAAGTCTACAGCCTTAAAAGACATTTTTGTAAAAGAGTATTTTATGGGGACAAAAATTATTATTTTTGATCCGGAGCGAGAGTATGTAGAAACGGCGAGGAGCAACTATATCAATGGGGATGTGATTGACTGTGCTTCTGGAATTACAGGAAGAATTAACCCATTACAGATACGAGTTGCCGGGAAAATTTCGATTGCAGATTTAGAGGAAGGAGAAAGCCTGAGCGATTATTACGGGGAACATGAGGGCTCGGATCTGGCGCTTTACTTACAACAACTGCGTCTGTTCTTTTCTCTTTACTTTGGAAAAGATGACTTTACAGCAGAGCTCAGAACCATTCTGGAGCAAACGTTGATTGAATTGTATGCACAATATGGAATTACTTGGGAGACGGATGTCTCCAAGCTTAACAATGAAGATTTTCCTATAATGGAAAATTTGTATGATCTCGCATATAAAAAGGCGAAAGAAGAGACAAACAATTATTGGAAAGGGCTGCGCGATCAGCTGGCTTTGAAGCTGTTTTCATGTGGGAAAGGGGCGGATACGTTTATTTGGAACGGTCACACGACCCTTGATCCTAAAACGGATTTCATTGATTTGGATGTTTCAAATCTCTTGGAAAGTGACGATAACGTGAAGCGGGCACAGTTTTACAACCTCACAATGTGGGCTTGGCAGCAAATGTCGGCAGACAGAACAGAAAAAGTGCTATTTGGAGTGGATGAAGGATATCTGTTTTGCGATCCGGATTATCCAGACATGATGAAGTTTTTGCGTAACATATCAAAACGTGCGCGAAAATATGAAGGTGGTCTTATGTTTATCACGCACTCGGTAGTAGATATTCTTGATCCTGCGGTAAAACGATATGGTCAAGCGGTTATAGATAATGCTTGCTACAAATTCATCATGGGAACAGACGGAAAAAACTTAAAAGAAACACAGGTGCTCTTCAATTTATCAGATAAAGAAGTAGCACTTCTGGCAAGTAAGGAGAGGGGAAAAGGCGTATTCATGTGTGGGAACATGCGGATCAATCTGACGATTGATATTGTTGATGAGATCCTGGAGATCTTTGGAAGCGCAGGAGGAAGATAAGCATGTGGTCAAAGATCGCGATACAAGTTGCAAAGTATCTTGCAACTACGGAGCAGGGTCATAAGATTTCAAAGTGGCTTCTTCTCGGCGTGATCTGTTTCTTTGTACTTGTACCGGTTATAGCGTTTGCTCCAATTTCTGGTTTTGTTACGGGTGTCAGCAGTTTCTTTTCCGGGGAGGAGGGAGATGACTTAAATGACGCGGCAGATTTAGATGCGCTGCTAAATGACAACTTTAACATCACGGAGACAAAATACTACAGGCAAATAGAAAAGGCACGAACCAGGCACATCAACGAAGTTTCAAAAGAGCAGGAAGCGCGTGCAAAAGAAGTCCGGGAGGAGAATAAGTATACAGTCACCTATACCGATTCTAAAGGGCATTCTCACACGAGAACTGTGTACCCGGTTGTTGAGACGCCGCAGCCGGAGCCACCGGTTATTTCCGTTTTGGCATATTTCTGTACCACCAAGGAAGTGCAGTTGGCCGATCCGAATCAAAAGCTGTCAGTTGCAGATGTAAAAGAGTTTTATCAGAAAATATGTAAGCGCCCATTCAAGGTAGAACGAATTAACAAAGATCTTTATATCGTCACGGTTGAATACATGTCTGACAATGAAATTGCAGAGATGCTGCTTGTGGAAAGGGTATTTGAAGATGAAGGAGACGAAGATCTGTTCCGTGTTTCGATTGAGCGACTGACAGAATTGTTTCAAGTATCAGGGAAATGGGGGTACAACGGAGTTCCTTCAGGAAATCTTAGTAACATAGCTGTTGCAGAACAGATCTGGAACTTTTTTAAGGGGAAAGGCTGGTCCGACTATGCTTGTGCAGCTTTGATTGGAAATTTTGAAGCAGAATGTAGTTTACGCCCGAATTTGCAAGAAACAGGAGGGACAGGAATTGGATTGGGGCAATGGTCGCACGGGAGAAGGACGAAATTTTTAAATTGGCTTCACAGTAATGGGAAAGACATATGTGATATTGCAGCGCAGTGCGAATACATCCTAGTCGAAAATATATGGTATTCGGGAAACATAAAGCTCTATAACGGCGGAGGCATTCGACATCAATCCAAAGCAAATTCGTTATCAGAATTTGGGACGTATGGTTATCAGCAAACTACCGATGCCGTCGACGATTTCCTCTGGCATTGGGAAAGTCCAAATTACAAAAAGGCGCAACTAGACAGAAGACAAGGAGCGGCGCTTGATGCTTACAACATGTTTGCGGGCGGAAGAAAACCACGTGTAAACGGTTCGTATGCACAGATCAAGCAGTCATTTTTCCCAGGTGGAAGACTTCCACAAAATGCATCTGAGATGAAGCCCTATCTTACAGATATATCATTTATAAATTCAGCTGGAGTACGGAAACATATTACAGTACATAAGTCCGTAGCGGCGGATCTAGTAGAAGCATTAAACGAGATTTCTGCAGGAGGATATGAAATTAAGGAAATCGGGGGGTATGTATGGAAAACAAAGACAAATTCCAATTCCGGTGATCGTTCCTCACATAGCTACGGACTTGCGATTGACATCAACCCAAACTATGGAAATCCGCAGGTTAAAAATGGAAAACGCCTGGTAGGAGCACTTGATTATGGATCACATGCGCTATCCATGAAAAATGGGGACATAGCTGTTAGCACCATGAGCGCTTATGGATGGAAATGGGGAGGGAATTGGACATCATCTAAAGACTATATGCACTTTTCGGTGCCGGGAGATTAACATGGGACATCAATTTAAAGGAACCAAAAGGCAGTTATGCAGGAATCTGGTTATGATTGGAATGTTATTCTGGGGATTTTCTGGACTTCAGTTTCAGAGTTATGCGGAAATTCAGCCCTTTTACAATTTAGCTGTAACAATAGACCGCGCGAATGACGACAGATTCAACGAAAAAATAGAGGTTTACGTTGAAAAGAATGGGGAATACTACGCAGATTATGATTTGAATCAGATCAATCAATACTTGTATAAAACAGAAGTCGGAGCCGGAGTTTATCGTTTTTACGCGAGAGTTCGATATGACGAAATCGGGACATACGAAGTAGAACCAGAGATCAATGAGTTGACGATAGGAGATTTGGATTATAAGGATCTGCACACTGTGCAATTTAAGATCACAAGCAGTAGCTCTGAGGAGGAGGAAATAGAGGACATCTCTACGATCGAGGCAGGGCCGACACTTGATGAGAATCATGTCTACACAATAGATCAAATCGAAGAATTGAGAGCAATGCAGGAATCGTTTAACGAGAAAGCTGACGAAGCTTTCCGGGAAAATGAACGCTGGGAACAGCAGAATAATTTTCTTGCAACCCACGGGATTGCTAACCCGGGTGTAGCCGCTGAAAGTGCAGGATCAATCTTACCGGATCATTATTACCCGGATGAAGATTCACCGCTCACAGTCGTCAATACAGTAGAGGAAACAGAGAGCACCGGGGAGAACGAAGGGAAAAATCAATCAGACACTACTGGGCAAAAATCAAAGCGAAGCAAAAAGCATATTCCGATCGCACTGTCACTGGTTGTTATCGCTTTTGGATTGACTGCGATTAGAGTCTATTTAAAAAGCAGGGATATCAATGAAACATAATTTGAGAGAAGCGAAAATCATAAAGATATGTATTTGTCTGGTGTTGACCGCTATGGCACTTTTCTATTCTTGCACAACGCACGATGCAGGATCAATACAAGCGGGGCACACAGAAGTGGGACAGGATGGGACTAAATGGGAAAAATCGTTTCAGTGGACATACCAAATTCAGTAATCCGAGCATATTTGAAAAAAGATGACAATGAAAAAACATCGGTTGCTTTAAAAAGAATTTTGGAAAAAGCGATTCCGAAATACTTTGATCATTTCGGTAACTTTAAGGGCTTCAAAATCAATTTCACCGTTCCACTCTTTTTAGCAGATGGTAAGCAGCGGGTCAATACCTTTGAAAGATACGCAATGAGTATTTCTGAGGATAACTGGGAGTGTTTGAATCAAGCACAGGCATATACGTCCTTGAGTAAAAAGAGCATAGCAGAAATCGTTATTTTAAAGGAGCTATTGGAAGGAGAAAAGGGAAATGCAGAAAATCGTGCTGTACATCACAAGTAAGACGATGCGTCAGACGATAGATCATACGATCAAAGAAAACGGACTTGTCACCTTGGATTGCAACAATCAAATTGGAAATGCAATCTCTCTTGAAGATTTTATGAGTCGGAAAGGTTTTTTATTGGGTGACAATGATGTCGATTATATGGTGATTGATCTGGCGGCTTTGGTTGATGAGGAAGAAAAGATCATTGATTCGATCGGCGGTTTTTTAACAATGCACGAAGCAGTAAGAATCATCATTGTTTCTTTGGGAAATGTAGCTGGGGATCAAATTTTAAGCGATTTATTTGCGATAGGTGTACGTAATTTTGCTGTCGGAGAAGACTATGTCGTAATCAAGCAAAGTTTGGAAAAATGCTTGTCTCAAACAGGAATGTCATATAAAGAGGCGATTGACTATAAAGACGTCAAGGAAAATCCGAAAGAGCGTGTAAAGAAAATAAGGGAAGTCAATAAAGTTATGATCGGCATCGCCGGTTCTCAACCGCGGATTGGTTGTACACACAATGCGATTATTATATCAAATCAACTGAAGCGCATGGGATTTGCAGTTGCTTATCTGGAAATGAATCATTCAGGGGCTTTGCAAATGATACGACGGGATGAGCGCATCAACATGGTTGACAGCATGTTTTATACGAGCCGGAACATAGATTATTATCCGGATTGTGATGAGTTGCTTTTAAAAAAAATACTAGAAGATAAAGTTTATAACTTTCTGGTACTTGATTTTGGTTGCTACAGGGATTGCGAAATTCATTTGTATAACAGATGCCATGTAAAAATGGCGATCGGAAATGTGCAGGCATGGGAAATCAATTTTTTTGTGGACTTCTGGTATCGATATGACGATGAGGCGAGAAAACAGATCAATTTTTACATTAATTTTCTCGAAGATGAAAAAGACAGGCGCGCGCTGGAAAAGATTTTCAAGACAAAATTTCGCCACATCAGATTTGTACAGGATCCATTTGAAGCAGAAGAATTTCCCGGTTTAACGGAAATTTTAGAAGATTATCTGCCAGAAGCTCCACAAAAAAGAAAGTTGTTCGGGTTTGGAAGGAAGGTGTCGTTCTTTTGAATAAAAAAATTAAGAGGAATTGTCAAATACGCATTGTCAAAGAAGGATATAACTGGTCAGAAGCGGTGCTGCTTGAGATACTTTCAATTTTGGTCAGTTTTGCAATCACGGGAATTGTAGTTGCTTCATTGATAGGGGTTATAAAACGAACTAAAAGGAGAAAATGAAATGAAATGGAGACCAAACGCGGTAAAAGCGCTCATTGCCACGGTGCTCCTCTCTCTTTTGCCATGCAATGTATTTGCTGCCGGTTGGATCAAAAGCACATCTCCGCCATCTATTCCGGGACTTAACAGTGGGTGGTGGTATTCTGTCAACGCTTGGAATAGTGAATGGTACGCAGCAAAAGAAGATAACGTTCCGGGATGGTATTGGATTGATGGAAATAAAGACGGAATAGCGGAGTGTTACGCATTTAACAAAGACGGATGGATGTATGCGAATACATTGACGCCAGACGGGTATTTTGTTAATGCAGATGGCGCATGGACGATTGCAGAGAAGGTGCAGATAAAATCTGTTTTGTCAGTCGGTACAAGCACATGCAGGGGAAATAGCGGTGGAGGCGGAGGTTCCGGATCGGGATCTGGAAAGACGAAGCACAACCAAGATCACTCGGGCATGGATGACCCAATTAAACAGGAAGTTAAGTATTCTTACATAATTCGCATGGTAACGCCGGACGGAAAAATATTGAAAGAATTTTACGGAACTGGGAAGCCAAATGCTTTTATCGCATTAGACAATGAAAAATTTAGTGGCTACAGGCTTTCCGGCAGTCAGATGTTAAGTGCACAGCTCACTGAGGACAATATGATCTTTACGGTGATTTATGAAGCGGTAAAAGAGGCAGCAACTGATTCAAATTCCGAAAAGAACCCCGAAAAAATTTACGGATATCGAATTGAGTATCTGGATATTGAGACAAAGTCCGTGTTGTCAGTGGAAATAGGAGAGGCAGAGAAAGGAACTCTGGTTGAAATTCCGGAAAAGGATCTGGATGGATATGAGTTATGCCCGGATCAGGAAGAAGGATTTGTCCTTCGGTTCGATAAAATCATACGTAAAATTTATTATCAGGCAGTAACCATTTCCACGCCATCCGAAGCACAAATGGTAGATTGGACGATTCATTTCGTGGATCAAAAGGATCACAGTAAAAAACTTTGGAAGTCTCAAAGCGGGACAATTAAAGACGAAGGAAGACTCACGATTAATTTTCCTCCAACCATTTATGGGAATGACGGAAGTATTTGGGAAAGTGTGGAAACTCCTCCGGTTGCGCGGATTATCTATGGCCCGGGACATTATATCGAATACATTGAATTTTCAAAAACTGGACATGAGGTGAATAAACCAGATGATGAACAGGAAGCGAAGGAGCTTTTGAGAAAATTCCTTGTAACAGCTAGAAATCAGGAAATTCTTATCACAGGGGAGAGATTGGAGACAATATCAGACCGGCGATTTATTATTTCAGACCAGAGTTCAAACGATTACCGCATTCGGAGTATTACGTCGCAAATAAACGATACAGAGAGTCATGAGTTCTACGTGATTGGAAAGAATTTTGTACCGAATGGAAAGGCAATTGCAGAGTGGTTTCAAGATGAGGCCATCTATTCGAATCTTTTAGAGCAAGTAATCAAAATTGGAAGTGATACTTACTATGTGGCACGCATGGGGGTACAGAGGCGTTTCGAATCTGCAACGTGTACGCACAACTGGAAGATTAAAAGAAAATATGACGCGACGTGTTTAAGAAAAGGAAAAATTGTTTATGTCTGCACAAAATGCGGTGAAGAACGAGAAATTGTAACAGCACCGCTTGGGCACGTGGATCAGAACAGAGATTCGATTTGCGACCGATGCCATAGGCGAATGTTTCCACAAAGAGAAGGCTCAAAGATTGAAACAACGTTGGCAGATAACAATCTGACGTTTACTTGCATTGATGAGGATTATCTTGGAGGCATGCTTTACTTAGCAGATCAAAACCTGCCAATGACATTCCTAAAAGGGTATGGGACACCGGAGTATAAAACAAGTAATCTTTACCGATATTTCCGTGATGGGTTTCAGAATGCGTTCTCGATTCATAACGGGTTGATCGGAATTCCGTCCCCTGTTGGAACTGCATATGCGATGAGCCTCACAAGAGCAGATTATGAGTCGCATAGAAACCTCATTTCAGGAGGAGAGTTTCTGCTTCAAGACAGTGAGAATGGGCAAGTTACTGGAGTAGAGAGCGATGGAAGCATCTGTCTTGTGAATCCGAACACATCGGGATTCGGCATTCGAATTGCCATTGTGTTGGAGAAACCGGTCTTAGAGAATGCGGACAGGATCCATTGGGACATTGGAGACCTACAGGCGAGAGAACTGGATGGAACAACCTACATTTTTCGATGTATTGACCAAAATTACTCAGATGCGAGTGCGAACCATCGGCAGTCAGCTCTTTTTTTGTCAGATTCTGTTATTCCAGCGAATTATAGATCGAATTATGAACGGAAGGTACAAGGAGACGGGAGTCATAGATATGTATTTGTACCTGGGCCGATTGTGAATTTTGGGGAGAGTAACGACTACAAATATTCAAATTTTAGGAAATGGCTTGGGAAGTCAGATGTTTATAACATGGAACCGATCAGTATCGGTGTAAACTATGCGTTCACAGGAAGCTCCGCGAAAGGAGAATATTCTTCTCTTAGAACAAATGGCATACAGTCCCATTACATCGGAGATCAGCAACTGAAAGATAGATTTTTTATCCTGTCTGTCGATGAAGCCTTGAAATATAAGGATCATCTCTGGAAGTTTGACGGCTCCGAAGAAGAAAATCCGGAGTCACAGTATGCTGCATTTTCAAAGGGGTATTGGCTTCGCAGTCCGGCGGGGGACAGAGAGAATTACGATACCGGCTACGCCTATGTGGTCGATCTTGTAAACGGCAATATTCATCCGTCTTTCATTAAGCCGGAGAAAGAGACGGGGGATGAAGAACTGGATGTTACAACAACGTATGGTTTACGGCCAGCATTCACTATGCCACAAGATTAGGAGGGATCATGAAAAAGAAAAACTCGGCAAAAAAGTCACTGCTGTGGCTTATGATCACAGCTATAGTGGTTGGAAATTCCACGCCTGCTGTTGCAGCAGTGAATGAATCTCGCGATGTGATAACTGAGGCATCTAAAGAGAAGGCAGAATCACAGGCAGAACGAAAGGCAAGTGCTTCTGATGCAGCGTCCATTACACCCGGTCCAGAGAGAAGTACAGGTTTTGAGGATGGAAAGCGAATCAATGGAAAAGTAGCAAATGAAACGAATGGTGAGATCAGTCTTTTGAAAAAGGCGAGTGCTTCTGATGCAAAAGCTGTCAAAAAGGAATTTAGCACTGCGACCGGAGATCTCTGGGATCAGTGGATTGGTGCCACCATGAGCTTTGATGGAACAGGAAGCAAAAAGGATCCCTATAAAATTACAAATTTATCGGAGCTGATGGGACTATCGGAAGCAGTTGCGCAAGGTGAGAGCTATTCCGGAAAACACTTTGAGCTTCAGACAGATCTTGATCTTCAAGATCTCAATTTAAACAACGGAGATTGGAATCCGATCGGGTGGTTTAAGAATAAAGCTGACTTGAGTGGCAAACCGAAAACCGCGTTTGAAGGGATTTTTGATGGAGCTGGGAACACAATTTCCGGATTGAAATTTACGAAAATGGATCATCGCTACTCCTATCTGGGACTTTTCGGATATTTAAAGAATGGAGAGATTAAGAACTTGACCATTGAAGCAGATGAAATTTCAGGTAATGATAATGTGTCGCTCCTTGTTGGCTGCATTGAGGGTAACTCAAAGATCTATAATGTGACGGTCAATGGCGTTGTATATGGAACTGGCGATACCGGAAGTATTGCCGGAGAGGTGACCGGAGGCACGAAGCAGGCTGTTATTGAAAACTGCACGGCGGATAATGTAGTTCTTAACTCTGAGGGAATCCAAGCTTTTATTGGAGGAATCGTTGGAAACGCACAAAAAACGGATATCGTGGACTGCAAAGTCTCTACACTTGACGGAGACAGTAATCGAATTCAAGGAAAAGGGTACGTTGGAGGAATTGCCGGGAGACAAAATAAAGTCAATATTTACAATTCGTATGTGACGGGAACGATTGGAGGGAACCTCACCAAAGCGGTTGGAGGCATTACCGGAATTTATGAATCTGGCAACATCATCTGCGCGCAGATGGATGGAGAAATAAGCAGAACAAATAATGGTATCGCTTCGCATGAAGGCGCAATTATCGGGTACCGAGAGGCGAGAAACGGTTTTCGCTATGGAACTGGCAGGAGTGACAATCTTTCCTATCTCTTTGTCAGCGAAGGCCAGAAAGCGCTTGTAAAAAACATTTCCGGTTCCGGAATCGCGGACGACAATATATTTACCAAAGCAGCTCATATCGGATACTATACAGATTTTCAGAAAAAATACACACTTGTCGCGGGAAGAACGGAAACGGGAAGCGGTGACCGCTACTACTATGAGGAACTGGAAGACGCTGTCAAATACATTATTACACAGAAACTCGGAAAAGCATTGGATCTTAACTATGCAAAAGACGAGGAATTTAAGATCGATCACTATGCTCCGGGAAATCAGGGAGAACCTGTGCTGGGGTACTTGGTTTCTATCCCACGCATTGATGCAAAAAATGCAAATGGAACAGTGGACAACGATGTGGCAACACTCACAGCAATGCCGTCTACCAATAGCAGTTACTACCGCCAGATTGATAAAGGCCATCCTTTCGCTGTCACTCCCGGCGTGACGATCAGTGTAGCAACGGCTGCGAAAAACAAGGGCAGGAATCGTTACCAGATGGTTTTTGATGCAAATGCGGAAGGAAAGGTAAAACCGCCTACTTACACAGATGAAAGCGGAATCGGACAGAAGATGACTTACGTGAACGGTGGTTCTTATTCGTTTATCATGCCCGAATCTGATACAGAGCTGAATGTTGAGTATGCAAAAGTGACCACGGCGCTTACGATCACGCCGGCGGAAACTGATATTCATGTGACACAGACAAGGAGCGGAGACAGAAAGAATCCTCAGATTACAACAGAAGTCAGAGATTCAGAGGGAACGCTCATTGCCCGGTACATCAATGGAAACCGAGATCATTCGGTGCAAGCGCTTCCAATTTCGATTCACGCGGAACACAACGGAGAGGGGGCATCCGCAGACAACTCTGTTCTGTGGTCAATTGACGATACAAATCTGCTCCATTTCGAAGATGGATGGACAGGTAATTATACGACGGATGATGCAAAAATTATTCCGAATATTCAATCGGATTTCATTCAAAATACAATCAATCGCGAAGTGAAAGCGCAGGCGGACGGCGGGTACAAACAGTCCATCAACAATACGATCTATACCGATTCAGGTGTGGTTACCGCAGCGACAAGACCGTCAATTGGAACAGATTACAAAGCAGTTGTCGGAACATGCAAGGTCAACGTCAATTTTCAGATCAAAGATCAGACAACAATTAGAGTTGAGGGATTGGTACTAAATCAAGCAAATCTTTCATTTGAAGTGCTGAGAAAATTGACCGGGAATCGAGATAATCCGAAAGAAGAATACGTCGTTACCGAACCAATCCATTTGGATGCTAGACTGAATCCTTCTCAGCCTTTTTATAAGAATGTAACATGGAAAGACTTGGAAGGAGGAAAGATTATTTCCCTCACTCCATCCGGAGACAATCGGCAGAGTTGTTCTGTAGCAGTTATTTGCGACATGAATGGAAAGAACAATCCCGCATGGATTCAGAACATTATAAACGGAGATAATTCCAGGAAGACAACAGATGGGGGATATTTAAAGCTTACAGGAAGCGGAACACAGACAGAAACCGTTACGGTAACGTCAGAGGATCAGACTCATGGGATTGTGACAGCCACTTGTAATGTGACGATCAATTTCCGTACGGAAGATAAGACGGTTATCCGCCCTGAACAGATAAACCTCTCTAAAAAGGCTCTTAGCTATGATCTTTTGTACCGGTACGAGGGCGACACAAAATCAAAGATTAAAGAGAAGCAAGGTTTTGGGCGTCGGGATACGCTTTCTGCAACCGTATTTCCCGACATTGAGAAAAATGACGGTCATGAACCATACAACCGAGATGTGATCTGGTCGAGCTCCGATCCAAATGCAGTAGTTGTCGAAAACGGAACGCTGATTGTAAAGGATGATGCAGAATGGATTAAAAATGCCATGAAGCAGGCACCGTATGCAGCAGAAAAGACCGTGACAGTAATTGCAAGAACCAAAGATGGAGACAAGCAGGATTCTTGTACGTTAACCTTGCGGTTTAAGGCAACAACAATTGAAACAGACCGAGACGGGGAAGTATTTCATGTTGTACTAACAAAGACCGGACGGCGTTCCAATCCAGAATTTAGCTGGACAGGAGACGATGCAAAGAAATTCCACGCAGCACTATATCACGCAGATAAAGGAGTGGGGATCAAATGGACTTCGGATCATGCACTGCTCACGGTGTCGGATGACGGAACAGTCCAACCCGTTGTTACAGATGCTGATGGAAATGTTACAGCAAACTGGATTTCAGAAGCTCTTAAAAAGCACTTGTCCAATGCGGAAATAAGTACGACTGTAACAGCTACATCTACAGATGGGAGTATGAGGGACACTGTGCCGGTGAGGCTCACTTTCTCGGTTGTAGACAATACACATATTTCCGGCGGAAGTGGTGGAAGTGGAGGCGGAGGTGGCGGAAGTTCTTCCGGTGGCTTCCGGGCATCTGGAGATTCTAGATCCGGTTTTCCTGGATATGTAAGAAATGGCGGAACGTGGTCGCAGAACGCCAGCGGCCGGTGGTTTTATTCCGATGTGAACGGATCCATGCTTACTGACACGTGGGCAGCGATTAAAAATCCATATGCAGATACGACAAAGGGACAAGCTGCTTTTACTTGGTTTCATTTTGAAAAAGATTCTTCGATGACGACCGGATGGTACACGGATTCGGACGGAAATATCTATTACCTGCACGCTATTTCAGATAATACGCTCGGGCATATGTATACTGGTTGGCATTGGATTGATGACAATGGAGACGGAATTGCAGAGTGTTACTACTTTAATCCTGTGTCAGACGGTTTCATGGGAAGGCTCTATCGAGGTGTTGTGACGCCGGACGGTTATCTTGTCAATGAAAAAGGACAGTGGATCAAAGACGGACTCGTCCAGAGAAAGCAGCTTTAATTCTATGAAGAATTGTGGGGATTGAGTTTTTGGAAGGGGAGTTTTAGATGTTTTGCGGGTGCAAATCCCGCCCCTTCCTTTACGGACAGAAATCATGTCTGTGAAAACGAGCAGCACTTTGACAGTTGAATAGAGGAAGATGAATACATTTTGACGAAAGGGAGCCTCCGGGTCGACACGCGATGCACCGAGAAAAAAGAAGGGAAGCGATAGAGGTTGGCGTTCCGGGCGCAGCTGGTAGCGCGGCTGCGGCGATGATCTTTCGGTCAAGAATAATGATACTCCCGTACAGCCACAGTAGGAGCGGATGCGTCCGTCGAACGCAATGGGTACGGCTGGGAGAGATCCTCGCAGGGGTGTGATTCCCGTGAGCTGAAGCGAAAGCGTTCATCTGACCGAAGGGAACAGAGAAATGGAACGGGCGGTGGGATTTTACCGCCGCCCACTTAAATAATTTAATTATATTTTGTCCGTTTATTAAAATCCTTTGAGCTCCGGCTGCAATGTGCTGCAGATAGAACTGAGAGGATTTTTTACAATAAATCCCGAAAACAAAATGCAACTAAAAAATAGTTGCAAAATGAAATAGTTGTGATACTATAAAAATAACCAGAGAAGAAACGGAGCATGGAAATACAAAAATGGGAAGTACGATTCAATATAGGGGTTATATCGGAACGGTTGAGTTTTCCGAGAAAAAAATGATGTTTCACGGAAGAGTCGCAGAGATAAAAGAAAAAGTGGTATATGAAGGAAAATGTGCGGAAGAGCTGGTAGATCAGTTTCACATGGCAGTAGATGAGTATGTTTACGAGCGTGAGAAAGCAGGAAAACCTGTGAAACCGATTTATCGTGGAACATTCAATATACGCATCTCTCCTCAATTACATGAACGCCTCGCTACGTATGCAATTAGACACGGTACGACGATGAACCGGTGCATCGAACAGATACTGGAACGATCACCGGAAGCAAATGAGAAAAGTGAGATATAAAGGAGAAAAAGAAAATGTTGAGAGACCTTGTCCGGGACAATCGAAAAGTGTATTCCTATCTTGATACCGTAGCGCTTCCGAACAACCGTACGTTGGTAAACGAGGTGATGGACGGGAATCTTCCATCCTGGGAACACTGGTATTGGAACAGGTATGAAAAGGCTCCGTGTTATGTTATGGGAGATGAAGTCTACTGCATGAGCTATGATACAGTCGGAGAGTTTTATCTGCTTGGCACCATGGAAGATCTGGAGGAAGAAGCCAGTCATCGGATTCAATTAGGCCCATGGGGACAGGAGCGGCTTAAGTATTTAAATGACTACAAGTACGGTGTCGCGTTTGGAATGCTTTGTCGGGGAGAACTCTGGGAGCATTGCAAAGAAGTAGAAGAAGAAGCGAATGATCGTCAATTCAACATGGTTCTTGAACGGATGCGGCCATACGAGGCATTGAAAGACAAGGATGTATTTGAATATTGCCGCATTTTCAATAACGAAACGGAAAGTGTAAAGGAGATCATACGGAAAGAACTGATTTACAGTTGAATAGAAGCTATGCAGGAGGAGAAGTTGGGACTTATCTTAACACAAAAGAGGTCGCTTACAGAGAGACATGAGAAAGCCATCCGGCACACCTTGGAAGCAATTAAACAATCAGAGCTTAGTTCTTATGTTGAAGATGTGATTTTGTATGGGAGCTGTGCCCGATATGAACAGCGGTGGGAGTGTAGAAGTAGATTTAAAGGTTTTAATGAGGATGGTACAAAAAAATCGGAACCATAGAAAGAGAGCAATCAAAACGAAAGCGAGAACGATCTAGTATGAAAGGAGAACCATGAGAAAGCGAGCAGCAGCTTTAATTGGAACGATCCTAATGAGCGCAATGATGGCAATGAACGTATTTGCGGAGCAGCCGCAAAATCATACCGATCCGCTTGATTTGTCCCATCTGAAAAAATGGATTGTGATGGAACCTTATGACAATCCGAATGTGGTTTGGGGAGTAGACATTGACACGCGGCTTACCCCGCAGTGGATTAACTGCAGTGCTTACTCCATGAATCATCCGGAACTTCCATCTGGTTTTTGCATGGATAAAGCCATCGAAGAGCACGACATTCGCTATATCTGTGAGCCGTCAACAGGTGGAGAAACTACACAATTAGCGCTCGCTGAGATGGCAGGGTTTCCGAGGTCTGTAAGATTGGTTTATCCGGAGAAAGTAGACAAACTGAAGGCAGCCATTGCGGATTTTCTAAATCACTTTCCAAACTGGAAAACCGCTTCGGACTATGAGAAGGCGGTTCGAATCTGCGAGTGGATTGGAAGCAGGGCAGTCTATGATACCAGTGATGAGGACTGTTTTGCGCCATATGGCGCATTGGTCAACGGAAGGGCATGCTGCTCCGGGTTAACGAGCGCTGCTGTTCTACTCGGGTGGGCAGTTGACTTACCGGTGGCGGATGGTTTTCGCAGGGGAGCCGCACATGTTTTTCCGGTGTTTTATATCAATGGCGTGTGGCTCTCTGTAGAATTGACGCATCTAACACACCTGTCTTTTCGGGTGTATAATGTCTACGAATTAAACGGAAATGAGGTGCTTCTTCAAGGGGATGATCTGATTGAGTTTGCCAATCTAACAGGATGCAGCGTAGACGAAGTAGGGCTGTCAGCCTTGGGATACTATTGCAAAAAAGTGGGGTATCAGATACCGTCGAACAAAGAAGTTCGAGCTGCGTTTCCGGGGAATTGGACCTATGGAGTTCAAAACGGAGAAGAAACGACAGTAGTATTGTTTCCTAAAGAGTTCAGAATGGATTGACGTTTCATTCATCAACAGGAGGACTATCGGATGAAAATTCGGTAGTCTTTTTTCTTTGCACATAAAAGGCAGATCAGATAGAAAGAGAAATGAAAGAGAGGGGAGCGCTATGGGAAAAGGAACGAAAAAGGGTAAGCGGGGGATTGCGCTGCTATTGGCGTCTTTTATGCTTGGAATGGGAGTCGCACCGTATCTCCCCCAGGACATTTTTGCATTTCATATTAAGATTGAGTCGTCCGGGCAGCCGGGGCACCCGGATATTTCGGGGGATATCGGAGATGGACATGGAAGGAAGGGCTTATTCTGTCTGAATAAAGGAGCATCTGCAAAACCCAATTATAACTATGAAAAAGTGAACGCGGATGTGAATTATACGGAAGGCACACTGGAAGAGAAGCGACTGTTCTGGGCGTATCTTATGACCTATGGAAGCGCGGACGAGGATAAAAGTATCTTAAAATTGCTTAAAGGTAAGCTGCCCTTAGCGGGAAATACGAGGGTAGGGAAGGAAGTCGCCTGGTCTAAGGGAAAAAGTAACGGCGGTTTTTCATTGATTGATCAGTATGCCAGGGACGGTTTTGCTTCACTGGAGCAGCTTCCGTCCGGCTGCAAAAGCCCGCAGGACATCTTAAATACCGTCATGTCTTATAACACACCAGAGACTGCGATCTCCATCCGTTCACTGCTCTCTGGACCGGGTGTAGTGGATGCCGCAAAGCTCTATAACCTTGCAGGGCTCAAGGATTATGCGACATTTAAGAAGTACTGCCATTTGAATACAAATCCGATTTCCTATAACGGGAAGATGTACTATTTACGAATTGAACAGACAGAGAACGGGATCATCTACAGCATTGTTAATGAACAGGGGTACATTGACACGGGCGTATCAAAAAATCTGCCTCCGGTGATCATTGAGGTTACTTACGATCCGACTGTCTTTAAGGTGTGTCAGGTGACCGGACAACTTGAGTATTTTAAGTGCGATGTATCAGGCTCTCAGCAGCTCTACCGCGCGAAGGGAACGTATGTAGAAACCAACCCGAAATTTTATATTACGACGGGAAAAGGGAATGGTTCTTCTGTCATTACGCCCGGAGAGAACGAAGGAGGTGGAAGCCTTAACGGAGGAGAAGGGGTTGAAGTTAAAGTCTACCAGCATGAGGAAACCTTTGAATCCAATTATAAAGTGGATCTCACGAAGAAGGATTATGAGACCGGGAATGAGCTTGAAAATTCCACATGGCAGGTTCTCGAAGCTTTTCCGGATCAGACAAAGCTTGCACAGGATGAGGTCGCTGGAAAGCTTGTCGAAGTAAATATGAGTCAAGAGCCGACTACATGGAAAGACTGGCTTGTATTCGAAGATGACATGAAGACCAATGAGAATGGGTGCATCATACACGCAGATAAGAGATACTACCATTTTAATCATACCTATTGCGACGGCCATCCGAAGCCGGAGCCTCCAGACGGAGATGACGAAGATGCAGAAGATGAATATGAAGAACTGATGGAAGAATGGCAGGCCAAGGTTGATGAATGTGAGGCAAGAGCTGCAACAAGCGGAGGAAAACATCATCACTGGGTAGAAGGAGGAACAGAGAGGGCTTCAGAAAGCGAAGCATTTGAAGCTTCCGGAGCAAAAGCTGCAAGGGATGCTGCTTATCAGAACTTTATCAACCTTCGGTACTCATACACATTTCGAGAGACGGATGCGAGAGACGGTTATATTATTCACGCAAAAAAGAACGGGCATCCGGATGATGTTCCGATTGAGATCATAACAACACCTGCATCTGAGGCCGAAAAGGATTACGAATGGACAGAAGCAAGCAATGAGGACATTATTGTTTCGGGGTATGCCCGCAACTTTATTTCCGATGTCAGCGAAAAAGAGGAGAGTGAATCATACAAAGTGAACTTGCTTTCCGGAAGAAGAATACCAGCTGTGGCAACGAATTCCGGTGCAAAGGAAAAGAACCTGTATCTTACGGAGCGATATGACCTTACGTCGGGTCAGAAGGCGATCAATGCACTCATGCAGTTCATTGGATTACCGGAGAAATATGCGGCCCAAGATGATTTCAGGTTAAAGATTGAGGCAGAATATGATGAAGTGAGAGAAGCGACGTCGGATCAGGCAGAGAGAGAAGCAGGAGAAGATTTTGAAGAAGATGGATCGGTCGTCAATGATCTCTGCGGAGACGAAGACTGGAAGTTTGCGAGCAGGAGTAATGTAAGTGAGAGAAAGCAGATGAAAATAGCGCGCCGCATGGTGACAGGCAGCAACCTCCTTCAAACGGCGACAAGCGAAGATGCGGTACGAGAATACCAATTTAATGGGAAAAAGCTCAAAGTACCCGGCACGGAGAGGGACGTCAGGAAAATAAAGCTCTTTAGAACTGCTGCCGAAGAGATGAATATTGAAAATGCAATTAAGGATTCTCAGCCTCTGGTAGAATCGGGGCCTTCGGATCGCCTTTTGCATTCTTTTATTGTCTATGATCACCGGGTTCCGGGACAGATACACATCAATAAACGGGACATGGAATTAAAGAAGGGGGAAACAGAGGCATATGATTCTTGCGGTGACACACAGGGCGATTCTACTCTTGAAGGAGCAGTATACGGACTGTTTGCTTCGGATGATATCTACCATCCGGATACACAGAGAAATGGAGATGGAACCGTAAAGAAAGGAACCGGAATTGTATTTGATGCAAACGATCTGGTGGCAGTGGCGACGACGGATAAAAACGGAGATGCGTCCTTCCTTGTTATTACGGAACGGCCGCACTCAAAATACAACTATAAGACAGGAAAGATTGAGTATTCAGGGAAGGAATATCCGAAAAATCTCTATGACATGGACGGATACAGAAAGGAGTATGACGAAGAAGAGAACGGACGCCTTTATAGAAACACACTTCAGGAAAATGGAGATTATTGGATTGGGAGGCCGCTACTTCTTGGAAATTATTATATAAAGGAACTTACCCGGTCTGAGGGCTTTGAGCTTTCTATCACTGGAAAGGATATGCTTTTCACAAATGCGACGGAAGAAAATCGCGATTCATACGGCGAGACCGAGGATGCTGTGTCCCATCCGAATGGAGTGGCATGGATTAGCGATCAGCTGACACATGCTGTCACTTTCCCGGATGCAAATGAGACATACGGAAAGCATGAAAATTTGTTAAGCGTTGGCGTTCGCTCCATTCATACACTGAAAGGGTATGATGTTGTGTTTGACGGCATCCCGAATACAGATAATGTTATATTCTATTTCAATCATGTACATACAGGGAAAGTAACGGTTCGGGTTCCTGTTGGAGGGGAATGGATTGATGCGACGGAAGAACCACTCTATGAGACTGCGGCTGATAAGACGATTGTGAAGCGTGACCGGGATGGAAATGCGATTAAGAATCCGGGTGCAGTAATGGATTTCCCGGTATCTTATGTGGGATATGGTTATCTGGCGAAGAAGACTACGAACACAAGTGCAGTACCGAGCGATACTGTGAAATACGGTCAACTTTTTACGGATACAGATGGGAACTTCCGTTATGTGAAGTCTGAATTTGAGAGTATGCTACGTCAAATTGGTGTGGACACTCCGAAAGCATCGGATACGGGAAGCTACTCCGAAACAGATCTTCCGGTCTATGACAATTCAGTGCCGGATGGCTACGGAATGCCGGAATACAGCATTCAGATCAAGAACGTGACAACTAATAAGTCTGTGATCACTGCGCTCTTAAACTACTTTGTATCAAATCAGGTTTATACCTATGGAAGTTTACAAAAACTTGCGCGGGACAGAAACACAGTAACGGCTACGATCGCAGTAGGAATGAGTCCGAAAAAGACGACACTTTATGAAACGGACGAAGACGGAAACATTGCAGCCGGTTATCTTTTTCGACTGAATAAAAAGACTGGACGTTATGTTATGCGCAAATATACGGGGGATGCGGTGTCTGCGGAGAATATCCCGGGAAGCAAGTCCAAGCTTAAACTGATCTTCCGACCGGACTTTAAGGTTAACGAATATACGGGATTGCCAGAGAACGTGCTGACTTATCGCCCTGGAACGGAATATCTTACTTACCAGACTGGGGAGACGCTCTATGATTATTTTGAACAGGACGAATCGGGAAATTGGATTGGGCACGAGCCAATCCGTCGTAAGGTATACGAGGCAAAGTATGAAGATCGAGAGATTGATCGGATGGAAACAGAGACTTCTAAGATCACAATGGTTGAGTCAAGGGAAGCTGTTAAAGATCCGATCGGTTCAACCTATGTCTATTATGACAAGGAACGGAAGCACTACATTCTTCATGCAGGGACGAAAGATGCCGATTTGTCCGGACAGAAAGAGGCGAGCTTTACGATTGCGCTTCCGGACGGTGGGATAACGTTAACCGGGGACGACATTGCAAAAATTGGAGAGAACAATGTGTGGGGGTATCAGGTGGGTGATCGCTTGAACAACGCCGAATATCTGATACGCGTACAGGGAGCCGGATCCACCGTGCATACCTCGTCTGATTTTGACAGAGAAAAATCTTTTATTAAGAACCAGAGACTTATTTATAACGGCAACTTTGATCTTTTGGAGGATGGCAATACCAATGAAACGCCGAATAGCGTCCTGGAGCGCACAATCGGACAGAAGATTAAGGTTGTGAAGGATATTTCTGTTAATTCGGATGGAAGCTATGCGCACAACAGCTATGATTATGCCACAGCAAAGAAAGCGTCAAATTTCCGATTTAAGGTGTATTTAAAGTCAAATCTCACACGTCTCTACCGCGATAACGACGGAAATATCGTATGGCAGGACAGAAAAGGGAAAGAGATTGATCAGCTCAAACAGAACCATTTTTTCCCGGCCCGTGTCAATAAGATTTATACCAAAGTTTTGCATCGGGAAACGCCGCTCTTTCAGGATTCTGAGGATGCGATTGTGTCCAACAAGCGCCTTTATGCTTATACGAATGGACTTATTAACGAGAAACAGAATGTTGGATATACCGCAGTATTGGAGACAATAGAAGAGGTCGATAATAAAAATGGCGTAGCGCGAACAGTTTCCAAATACAATTATGATAAATTCTTTGATGCTATGGATGCGGCTAACGTAGACAAATGGGATGACCATAATCAGAGTTTTACGTCGTGGAAGCCGATCGGGAACAAGGAAAGCCGCAATGAAAACGCAATTAAGAATGCAAAGGTATCAGATCGGGTACGTCAGTTTGCGGTTCGGTGGTACTTGGATGATGAAGTAAAAAAACTGGTGCGCGACGCAGCCACAGGGGAAGGGGAGAAGGAAGATGCTGATGGCAATGTAAAATTTTCAGAAGAAGTCTATGCAGATGCGCTGCATGAGGCAATTGTAAAAGCCAAGAACTACTTGAAGCCTTTCTACGACAATGATCTTGACCGTATTTATTCGATCGAATGGGACAGTGAGAAGGAGGGAGGGAGCGATAAAGATTTCACTACTTTATCCGCAGATGCGCTGCAAGGTGAAAGGGATCCGAATGCTGCCGGGTATTATTATGGCATCTCTGTCATGCTGCCGTATGGAACCTATGTAATAGCAGAGCAGCGGCCGCGGTATGAAGAACTTAAGGATTTTAACAATAAGCACTATCAGGTGGATCGCCCGCATGAGATTGGGCTTCCGGCAGTATATGTCGATTACGATGGCGCACAAAAGACTCCGGAAGTGCTGAGTCCTTACTATTACTATGATTCTGCCATAAGTCAGGAGGAAATGGAGAGAAAATTCAAAATTCGCTTTCATGAGGAGATGGCTTGTGTCATAAGAGGAAGAAATACGGAAGGTGATTTTGAGGTGTACCGGTACGGTATGAACATTCAAGCAATTAGAAATAGCGTTACCGGAACGGGAGTTGGGGATTACTTTGCTCTTACCCAGTCTGAATACAAACCGTATAAGAACCACTACAACGCTGAGGACGACAGGACAAAGGGGGAAGTGCCATATTATCTCACGGAAGGACTGTCCGGAAGAGAGAAGGTATCCAGGTATTATCGTTACAGCGCAGTATCCGAAGATGCCGGGATAGCTGATGATGTACTGTATCAAAAAAATGGCCAAGGGTATTACAAAGATCAGGTAAAGACGATGAGTGGCGTTCTGACCGCTTATGACGGGAAATACGCGCAGATGCTGGTTCCGTGGACAATGCTTCCATCTAAAAACGCTGCAACCGAAGAAGCTGATATGAAGCATAAGGACAATGGAGAGAGTTCATACAAGGGTTTCGATTATACCAAGTTCCGAAATCAATTCTACTATGCAAAGCTCAGGATTGAAAAAATTGATTCGGAAACGCATGAGAATCTTCTGCATGACGGGGCGTTGTTCATGATTTATAAAGCACAGCGGGATCAAAAACGCGGTGATGTGAAGTTTTATGAAGAAGATACAGTTATTACCGGCTCTGAAGAATTTTTAAAAGCGATGAATGCGGAGCATATTCAGCTTGTGGCAAACCACAAGACTGGTACGCTGTTCTCAGGTACTGTGAAAGCCGGTACGCCGATTTGTTCTGAAGCGGATAAAATTGTGCTTTCAGATGAGCAGGGGCAGGATATTGGACAATTTGAGGCGTTTTCGACAGTTAACGATGTGTCGATGAAGAATGAAGGTACAAATGCGGCTCCGAATGAATACCGGTATCAGACGACAGGATTTTTTAAAACGCCGCAGCCACTTGGTGCCGGCGTGTATGTTCTTGCCGAGGTTCCGCCACGCGGATATGTTCGGACGAAACCAATTGCGATAGAGATCTATTCGGATAAGGTAACGTACTATAAGGAGGGAAATAAGGATGCACGTGTACATGCGGTAATCTATGAGGAAGCGCTTGAGAGTGAGCAGAAGAATCAACCGAAACGGAAGATAGACTTTGCTCAAATTTATGTTGAGGATACGCCGATTAAGCTTCGAATTGAAAAAGTAAAACCAAACGGAAGTGTCAGTTTCCAAATCGGTACCAGAGTGGAAGGCAGTTTGATTGAACTCAGTGATAATCCGAAGCTTGAATATGCCTATGCGAACGGTCAGTATCTCGGTTACGCGTATGAAAGAGGAACACTTGAAAGATTAAAGGCAATGAAAGACGCCGGAGAGAATGTTGAGATTGTCTATGAGAACGGCTGCTTTGCGGGGTATGGTTATGTGACGAGAACACGCGATACTAACGACGATCATAATCCATATGTCGTGGGTGCCAAAATGACGCTGTTTGACGCTATTGAGCTCACGCCGTCTGGAGACACAGAGGATCACGCATTTGAAGGGTTACAAATAGACCGAAGCAATACCGGAAATATTCGCAGGATGTATATCAAGAAGGGGTATGCCGGGAAAAAGACGGAGCTCTTAAAAGAGACAGATGAGAATGGAAAAGAAATTTTAACGGATTATGTCGTCGGGAAAGATAAAAATGGGAATCAGATTACAAAGGAAGGCTATGTATGGAAGGAGGGAACAGTAGAACGACCGGATACGGACATTTTATACTATGATCTGGATTCTCTTTCCGTGACGTGGAAAGAACGAATTGATAATAGAGAAGTACTGTTCGGGTGGGATAAAAATCATCAGAAAGTGTCTATTTTGCAGATCGAATCGGATAAACAGAATTACGGGAAAACAGACCGTGAACCATCCATCTATGCCTTTAAAGGCGGCAGAGCTGTCTTTGAATTTACAGGGGGCGATCTATCAAAGCTTAAATACAATTCCATCAGTAAAATCCTAGAGGGAAGATTTGCAAAGCTGGAGAAGGTTAATCAAAACCGATGGAAGATGGGGGAAGGTACTATTATTTACCATCTTGACCGGGACGGGAACCGCGACGCCATGGTTGATCCATATACTGGTATGGCTTACGTTCTCGAAGCGGAACCAGATGCAGAAGGAAAGCATCTTTTCGACCGTGTGCTTGTCTGGCCGATTCATATTGCAAGAGATGAGTACGGAAATATTATTGCAAGAGATAAAATCACGACATCTCGAATCGCAACGCTAGGTGAAAATGCAGACGGATATAACGAAAATGTGATCATTGAGCCAGATAATCAGGATCCGGAGAATCAGCACATTGCAGATACCGATAAACCTGGGTACACGCATCAGGAATCCGGCTATATCAATGGCGCATGGAAATCAGATAGAAGGGAGGAAAGTCATAGGGAAACGAGCCTGAACGTAAATAAAAAGGGACAGAACATGAATGAAGAAGTTCTTCTGAATGATAATAATGGGGCATTTCTGAAGTCCCTGAATCCTGTCTACGATGAGCATGGACTTGTGCTTTACTATCAGCGCAGTAATGAAACGTATGATAAAGGGACAGAGCTTTATGACCGAAATGGAGATTTTGTCCGATACAAAGACTCTGATAACCTTGATGCGTATAATCGTGCTGCCTATGCGTTAGATGAGACAGATACGCTTCATGATGGCATCACAGATCAGGAAGTTCAGGTGCAGGATCGTCTGTATCACAGACAGGGTGAGAGTTATATTTTAGAAAATACGTGGCTTACGTCTGATAAAACACCGAACGATCCGTTTCATACACAAGAGCTCGCAGGGCAAGAAGATATTATCAAGCGCCTTCCCAAGGGAACGTATATCATGGAAGAGCTTGCGACGCCGGATGGTGAAGGATATACAAAAGCACTTCCAACAGGGATTACGGTAGAAGAGAATCGGAAAGTTAAAACTGTAAGGACGATTGATGATACAGTCAAAATCTTTATTGAGAAAACAGATGCCCCGATTTTGCCGAAAGTATCTGTCCTTGATATGGATCGGGGTGGAAGTAAAAAGAAGGTCGGAGAGCACATTCTCTCTGCTGCGGAATATAGTTATGCTCAAGTGAGCGGAGCGAAAATTTCACTTTACCCTGCCAAGTATACCACTGATCTCTCAAAACCTGATGGTTATAAGCTTACAAAAGCTTCCAATCAGCCGTTTGTTTTTGAAACGACAAACAGTAATATTTCTGCAATGGATCAACTCACGGCATCATGGGTCACGGGAGAGCGTCCGATTTATGTAGAGGGAATTCCAGAAGGGTACTATCTCTTGGAGGAAGATGCTGTTCCGGAAGGATTTGTGAAAGCAGATCCGATTTATGTTCATGTCCGCAGTGACCATGAAATTCAGAGCTTCCAGATGGCAGATGACCATACCAAAGTAGCAATTCGAAAATGTAAGATAGAAGACGGGAAAAAACAGCTGCTTCCTGGAGCTGAATTTGCCCTTTATGAAGCGAAACTCGATCAGAGCGGAAATGTCGTTATGGAAAATGGAGTTCCGCAATATGATAGGACGAAGCAGCTTGACAGATGGATTTCCAGCGATGTATCGGAATACACGAGTAGCATTAATCTGAAAGATTATCCCAACACTTCCGGAAAGAATCAAGTCAGTGGATTTATGAATGAGTTTGAAAAGATGTATTCCACCTACGGAATCACCGGAACGGGATTTGTTTTCCCCGTCGAACGTACGGCGACACGAGATCATGAGGATTCTAATGTCTGGGTTTTGCAAAATGGAGGCCGCATCGTAACTGGGAACGAAACTGTCACCTTTCCGACCAATATGAGCCGAGAAGATCGAGATGGGTTTAAAGCTGCTTATAAAGATATGATCGGTCAGAAAAAGATTCTTAAATGGGTCTCTGTAAGAAACGCTCGAGTGACAAAACTTGATCTGATCGATGCAAGAGCAGCAGGCAGTATTACAGAAAAATATCCAGCTGTCGTAAACATGAAGCTTTCAATTGAAGAAACAGGAAAAACCGTCCTAGTTAATGTGCGGTATAACGGGAAAGGATTCAGCTACAGCTATAAATTTGATTACACAGAATTATCTGTCACTGACCATGCGAACGCATGGCTTTCGGCAGATGGGATGCGGAGGTTTGACTATCTTCCGGCCAATATGAAGCTTGTGCTGGTTGAAGAAAAGGCCCCGGAAGGTTATGCAGAAATTGTACCACGTGTCATTAGGGTTCAAGATATTGCAGATATCCAGCTTCATGATGTGACAAATGAAGAGAGTGCGCTCATAGTTGCAAAGAAATCAGCTGTGACAGGGAAGGAATTTGCCGGAAATAAGTTGGCTCTTTACAAGGCAGATTCCAACGGAAAACTCATAAAGACAGATGAGTATCTGGTTGAAGAATGGACATCCGGAGCCGATGGTGTTTATACGGAGAGAGATCTGATCAATGGTTTGATTCCAGACGGTTTCCAGAAAGGAGATTTAAGACCGCACTACATTCATCATCTGCAAAGCGGTACATACTTCCTTGTTGAGACACAGGCGGTGCGCTATTACAAAGCGATCGAACCGCTTAAAATTAACTATGAGGGAGGGATAGAACTAGTAGAAGCAGTGAACCGCCCGATTCGCGGAAAGTTTGTCATCAACAAGACAGATACCGCAGGCAGGAAGCTTACCGGTGCTGTTTTTGAACTTAACGCTTTTGATGAAAAGGGAAAGTCATTAGAAGGCTTCCCGAAGCAGGTTACAGATACAAATGGAACGGTGACAGTCAACGATCTTCCGGTTGGAACCGTTCAATCAGATGGAACGATTGTTCCGTATACTTTTAAGGTACGAGAGGTAGTTCCGCCGAGCGGTTATGCAGCAAATACTACAGTTTACAGCTTCCGGTTTCACGATGGAAAGGAGGATTACACCAGAGATCCGTTGATTGAATTTGCGTTAAATGAGATCCATGTAGAGGATGAAAAAACGAAATTCCACATTGAGAAAAAGGATTTGACGAAGTTAAATGATGCCGGAACCGACGGTGCTTTCATTAACGGCGCTGTGCTTGCCCTATACCCGATACATGCCATAACAGAGGACGGAAAATTTTCCTATGATCCGAAAGAGCTGTTTGAGGAGTGGGTAAGTTCTGATGAGGAAGGCGGTCATCTTGTGGAGGGGTTGATTGCAGGACAAAGCTATGCCCTTATCGAGAAAAAAGCACCAATCGGATATAACTTGATGAAGCCGGTTCTTATAACGGTATCGGGTGATGGACGATCCCTTACGGAGCTCTCTAATAATCTTTCCCTCATTAAGGTGACGAAAGTAAAAGAAAGCCTTGATAATCCGGATCAAGATTCGATTGCGGCTATTACTGTGAATGCGCGTATCATCCGGAAGACGGAAGTAGCAGTCCTCGACGAAACAGGAGCGGAAGTTCTCCGATTTACCGGAACCGACGGATCCCATGTGATTAACAAAACGGATGGGCTAAAAGAAAATAGTATTTATACGTTTGTGGAACACACGCTTTATTCCGATGGTAGTGATTTGGTGACAGCAAAGCTCACGAGAAGAATCCATTTTGATGGAGATGAATTTTTATATGATGGGCGGACAGCCAGCAGCCTTCAATTACAAGTGACGGATGAAGAAGGGAATGTGTTATTTAAGTATGTACCTTCAGAAGAGAATATGGAGCAAACAATCGATAATTGTGTGAGCCCTGAGAATCCGATTATACTGATGAAAAATAGAAACGGTCAGGATGGAGAGCCACTTACCGAGACACAGGCAGTTATCAATACGATCATATGCTACAATCCGTTGCCTGTTCCGGCAGATATGACAGTGAAGGCGGAGCTTGATAATACGGCGTCCGTGCTTGATCCATACCAGGGAACGGCGGTAGGAAACAACGTTTTCTGGAGTGTTCAAAAAGTAGCACCGTATACGCAGAAAGAGGTATCATTTGCATCTGCCATCGAAAAAGGCGTCGATGCGACGTCGCTTCATGTCACGATTAGTGTAGGAGGAAAGACGTTCCAGAGTGTTAAGCAGATACCGGTTAAAAAAGAGAACATGTTAACGATCTATAATGAACTGACCGGTTCCGGAGCGGAACAACACCGCGCAGAAGAGTCTCGGTTTACTATTCGTCTTTGGAGCGAACGCGGGGATGAACTAGCAGGAAGCTATGCATACAAAGGAAGCCGAACAGGCGTGATAAAAAGCGGTGATATTCTTACGCTTGCAGGAAATGAATATATTACGATCGATCCGGCGAACTTCAGAAATTGTTCTTATGAAGTCAGGAGAGAAGACAGCAATACTGTCATAAGTCATGGTGAAAAAGGAGTGATTGGAGAGGAAGGAAGCAGTGCATGGTTTAATCGAAGTGTGAAAGACAGTTCAAAGAGACAAATCTTTATAAAGGGAGGCAACTATTTCCTGAAAGAAACCACAAAATATACAGATGGAGAGGAACGACTCAGTAACCAATTTAGTTTCACGCTGGGTGAAAATGCAGGGATCTGTGCTGTAGGTGGCTATGACAAGAGAACCAAAGTATCAGTCAGTAAAACAGATATTTTAACTGGGGAAGAACTTCCCGGCAACAAATTGCAAGTGATCAATCAGCATGGAAGGACAGTCGATGAATGGCTGTCTAGCGGTAAGCCGCACGAAATACAAGGATTGATTCCCGGCGAGAGTTATACGCTGAGAGAAAGAATGCCTGTGGACGGCTATGCCTATGCGGAAGATATTATGTTTACTGTCAATCAAGATGGAATCACCGATCGCATTGTGATGGAAAACAAGCCGACACATCTGTTTGTATCGAAAAAAGACATCACAAATCAGGAAGAGCTTCCAGGAGCAAAACTTGAAATTGCAGATAAGACAGGAAAGCTCATTGAGAGCTGGACTTCCACGGAAAAACCGCATGAAGTGATCGGGAAACTGATTGCGGACAAGGAGTATACACTCCGTGAGACAGTTGCACCGGATGGTTTCGTGATTGCAAATGAGATCAAATTTAAAGTCAGTCATGACGGAAGCATTGACCATGTAGATATGGTGGATGATACGACCAAAGTTCGGATTTACAAAAATGCGTATGAGGCGACTGCTTCGGATGCAGAACGCGGAAAGGCCGTGGTAGGAAGTACACTCCAGATTTTAAATGAAGATAAGACACCGGTTCTTTATCGGGGCAAAGGACTTATTTTCCAAACGGCAGAGAGCTTCCATTTTTTTGAAAAAGTTCTTGTTGCGGGGAAAAGCTATTGGCTGCGAGAAATAAAGCCGGCTCCCGGATATGCTTATGCAAATGACGTTAGATTTACGGTGAGCACAGATGGCAAGATTGATCCCGTACTGATGGAGGATAAGCCGACAGATGTAATTCTATCCAAAAAGGCAATAAGCGGAGAAGAAGAGCTTCCCGGAAATAAAATGCAGCTACGTGATCGAAGCGGAAACATAATCGAACAATGGACTTCCGGAAATAGATCTCACGAGATCAAAGGAAAGCTTCTGGCAGGAGAAGAATATCGTCTTATAGAACTGAATCCACGTCCGGGTTATGCGTATGCTCGAGATGTGATCTTTACAGTGAATAAGGATGGTACTCCAAATTACGTGGAAATGCGCAATGATGTAACGAAAGTAGAAATTTTAAAGGTAAGTCAGGGAAATAATCTTCCGCTTGCCGGAGCTGAATTTGAGCTTGCAGATTCAAAAGGAATGGTGGTTGATAAATGGACATCAACAAAGGAGGCGCATAGGATTTATGAGAAACTGATTGCCGGAGAAAAGTATACTCTTCGGGAGACAAAAGCACCAAGTGGTTATAAAAAGATGGAAGATGTAACCATAAGTGTCAACAGCTATGCGGATCTTCTGACCGTGACAGCAGAGAATATAAAGACACCGGAAGGAGGTCATCACGGAGGCAGTACAGACTACTCTATTCGTATCCGCAAGGTTGACGAAGATGGGAAGGATCTGCCGGGCGCTGCATTTAAGGCGATTGGAGAGGACGGAAAGCGCTTGTCCGTTACCAAAGAAAAAGGCGATACTGTATTCCATGTATCGGTTCCTTTTGCGCAGACCATTACAGTAACGGAACTGGATGCACCTGAAGGCTATGAAGCTCTCAATAGAGAATATCAGATCAGAGTACCACAAACAGGGAATGCAGAGCTTTTAAATGGGGATGACAGATTTTACCAAGATACTACGAACAGCTATACGTTCCTGGCGGTTAATAGAAAAGTTCCGATCGTGGAACAAAAGAAAGGGAAGATCACGGCAGAGTTTCAATCCAAGATTCGAGGGATGGGACAGGCGAAACTTCTGTACGATGGTTCTGTAATTGATCTTTCTGCGAAGACAGGAGATGATTTCCCGCTTGGATGGCTGCTCGTAATGTTCTTAGGATCGCTCAGTGCTTTAATCGCAGTTTTGTGTCGCTACAAGAAGAAAGGAAACGGGCCGAAAGATGACCCACCAAAGGGGGGAGGCTCAAGTTCCCTCAAAAGGGCTGGATTGATACTTGGGATGATCCTTATAGGAACAACAGTACTTAATGGTAAGACTGCTTTTGCTGCATCTTACGATAAATTTTTGAAGGAAGAGGATGTGCAGTATCGAGAAAAAATATACGTTACGGATACGGCAGATGTAGAGAAACAGAATCTGGAATTTGCTCCGTCGATTACGGTAAATGGAACAATCTATGTTTTAGATACAGTTAATTATGAAGTACAGACCAAGAAAAAAAATGAAGAAGCGACTGGAAATATCAAGGTTGTAACTTCGGCAGCCTTTACCGATGCGGAAGAAAATCATAAGCCAGATCAGGAAATGAAGGAGGGAGGGAGTCGTTATTATTTAAAATCATATCAAATTATAAAAACGGCGTTGGACGCCAGAAAAGAACCGGTATCTGATATCATTACGTATTCCGATGTCCCCATTGGGTCTAATATTCCGGAAGCTGCTAAGCTTTCGGTAAAAGACACGGTAACAGGGGAAAAAGTAGAGGTGGAAGTCCCATTATCAGAAAAGAGCTTTACAGATCCACATTGGATTCAGGGCTTTACTTTTCCGATCACCGTAACAAATTATGATGCCAATGTATTCGATCTGAATGGAAAAGAAATTCCCTTACCGGAGGATGCCCCTCTAAGGGGCTACGAAGAAGACGTTTTAAAGATGATCGGTGTGTCAGCAGAGGATTACCACATCGATGAGATCAAATGGGATGGAAACGCTTATACAGAAAACGACATTGTTTACCGGAAGCTAAAAGCAGTCGGAGAAATGCGGGTAGCAGACTGCAAGGCCATTTATGCAGGAGTAGTGAATCTCCCGTCGGTAGAAGCGAAAGCGGTACAGGCGATTTATTCAGATCGTCCGCCGGAAACTGATGGGGAGGAAAGTAAATACAGCTATACAATGAAAGCCACTGCAAAATATGTTACAAATCAGGAAACGCTGAAACAGAAGTCCCTATTTGACCGTTTGGTAGAGTTTATTAAAAATCCGGTTACGGTTGCGGTACTGCTGACGCTTTTCTTTATTCTTCTCGTTATCTGGTTTATCAGGAGAAAAAGAAGGGAACAGGAAAAGATCATTTACATTTCTGATGAGTCGGATGAAAGCAGTGATGACAATTAGGGATGAGAGAGGAAGGCATGGAGCTTTTTCAAAGGAGCTCCGTGCCTTTCAGTCTTTTTGACACTGGCAGTATATAAAAGTAAACAGGGAAGGAGCAGCTATTGTTTAGGTGCTGCTTTGGAGAGCAGAACAATGAAAAATACGATTGCAGTTTGTGGAGTACAGGCGCGCATCGGTACGACGACACAAGCACTACAGCTTGTCGGTTACCTTCAGATGATGGGTTATACAGCGGCCTATGTAGAGTTAAGTGGGCGCGGGTACATTGATAACGTGAGAAAGCTGTACCGAGATGTCTCTTTATCGGGAGAATGCGTATCCTATGAGCAGATCGAAATGTACCGAAGTGTTGTCGATATCAAAACAGATGAGGTCTATGATTTTCTTGTTAAGGACTATGGTTCTATGAGTGAAACCTCATTCAACAGGGTATCCTTTCTGGAACAGGACATTCAGATCATTTGCGGCGGTGTGAAACCGAATGAAATTTTTAAAGTAAACGAGATTTTGAAGATAGCGGAGTATCATCCTGCCCGCTTCATTTTCAGCTTTGTTCCTCCGGATCAAAGGGATGGAATCACAAAGCTCATGACAAACCGCGCAGACAGAACTTTTTATGCGAATTATAATCCGGATCCGTTTGTGTATGATGCAACGATGAATAAAAGCTATCGCCAGATCCTTGGGAAACATTTGAATGGAGTCTCAGGAACAGAAAGAAAAAAGAGATTACAGATGATGAAGAACACAGTCCGATATCGAATACAAAGTATTTGTGCCAATCAGAGAGCCAGGGTTATTGTACTTATTATTTATACTGTATTTGTAGCGTGTATGGCGGTACGTGTTTTTTAAGAAAAACGGCGGGCACATGCACTACGAAACAATCAGGAGAATAGCAAAATGGAACATAAATTTAACACGGTTCTTCAGGCCGGAGCTGATGAGACAAAAGCAGAAGAAGAGAAACAAAACAAACTGAAAAAGAAATTTGGAATCAAAGGGAAAAACGTTGTAATTGTAGAGAGAAACGATACCATTAAATTTACAATTAAAACAATCGGTCATATTCTACACTTTGTTGCAACAATAGTCGTTCTTGGGTTTGCTTTTATCGGGATCATTGCTCTTTTTTATGAGGCTCCAAGAAAAGAAGTATTGACCATTTTAAAAGAAGTGTTTCAGGAAATAAACCGTACGGTGCCGATTGAAAGATTCTTTGACTTTTTCCATGGTTCTATCGTTGGGGAACGGATATTTTAAGGCGCTTTGTCCGCAATTTATAGGTGTTTGGTGTCAAAACTTGACAGTATTGCACCTGTTGGAAAAACCACGTATAATGTAAGAAAAAGAGGTATCAAAACTAGGTGTCATAACTGGAGGCAATCTTGAAGGATCTTGACCTTGAAAAACTGAATCGTATGTCTGCTCCGGAACTAAAGGATTATATAGGGGATTTATATTCGGAACAGAGAGAAAATATTGTGTTCGGATATTGCAGAGTATCAACGAGGGGGCAGGCGGTAGATGGCAACAGTTTAGCATCTCAAGAAATGGCAGTTCGACAGTCCGGAGCTACCTGCATTTATAAAGACGCTTATACCGGGACGGCGACAGCTCGCCCAGAGTTTACGAAGCTATTGCATGAACTGCGTTCCGGAGATACCTTGATTGTAACCAAACTGGACAGAATTGCTCGGAGTGCTGCGCAGGGCTCTTCCCTTATTCAGGGCTTATTAGATAAAGGTATAACAGTAAATGTTCTTAATATGGGGGTAATAGACGATTCTCCTACTGGTAGACTTATGATGAACATTCTTCTTTCTTTTGCAGAATTTGAACGGGACATGATTCTGGAACGGACAAGAGAGGGAAAGAGGATAGCCAGGGAAAAACCGGATTACCGGGAAGGAAGGCCACTGAAATTTACGAGGCAGCAAATCAGTCATGCTATGGATTTACTTGAGAATCATTCATATAATCAAGTTGTACGGATGACCGGAATCAGCAAATCCACATTAATGCGTGCTAAGCGAACAAGTAGAAATGAGGTGACCAAATATGGAATTTGATTTGAGCAAATACCCGCAATATCTTGCTTTTGCCATAGGTTTCAAAGTTGCCGTAATGGAAAATGATATCAGCCTGGAAGAGACATATCGGATTTTAAGAAAATATCCGGTGTTGAATCGATTGGGGTGTTAAGGCATGTATAATGATAAGCACATCAAAATTAATTTTTCAATGCCAGAGGAACTGAGACAAACGGTTAAACTGTTAGATCAGTACGCTGAGGGGACATCTTTTATGGATTCCCTCAAGTTTGAGGAGCAAAGAGATAATCTGGAAATATACTCGAAGAGCGCATACTTTGAGAAAAAGATCAGCGCGGATCAGTTAGATATGCTGTGGCGCAAGTATGGGATGAGGTAAAGAGATGAAAATGCTTAATTTTGATCATTGCCAGGAGGACTATACCAGAGCTTATGGCGGCATGGCAGGGAGAAAAATTCCAATCATATATCAGAATGAAGCTTATTTATTGAAGCTTCCGGGGAACTTGAAGGACAGAGGACTTAAAAATGTGGAACTCAGTTACAGTAACAGTCCTTTTTCTGAATATATTGGTTCTCATATCTATGAAATACTGGGAGTCAATGTGCACAAAACGTTGTTGGGAATATATCATCAAGAGGGAAAAGAGAAAATAGTTTGCGCCTGCAAAGATTTTGAGTGTAATGGCGGAAAGCTTTTGGAGTTCAGAGAGCTAAAAGTATCTTTTTCGGGAGACATTGTAGACTCAGAAGGATATGATACGGATGGAAATGGTACAGATTTGGTAGATACGCTGCAAACCATATTGAAGCATCCGATTCTTCAGTCCTGTACTGGGGTTATGGAACGATTCTGGGACATGTTTGTTGTGGATGCTTTTATTGGCAATCCGGATAGGAACAATGGGAACTGGGGGATCTTAGTTTATCCGGATAAGAAAGTAAGCTTAGCCCCTGTATATGATAATGGAAGCTCTTTGAATTGCCGCTGGTCCGATGAACGGATGAAAGCTTATATCGAGCAACGCTCTTTACTGGAAAACCAGGCTTACAGAGCAAAAACTTGTATTTATAAACTGCATGGAAGAAATATAAACCCTTATCATTTGATACAAGGAGGGAAATTTCCAGAATGCGATGAGGCAGTAAAACGCATTGTATCGAGAATTGATTTACTGGAAATCAAAAAAATGATAGATGAAATTCCGTGCATGAGTGAGATTAGGAAACAGTATTATAAAGAGATACTGAGCTTGAGAATGGATAAAATTTTGGAACCCACTCTTAACAGGATTCAGGGGAAAAAGCAGGAAAATGCTTTGAACCATATATTTGGAGCCGAAATGAGAGGAGCTGATTACAAGTCTGACCGGATACTGCCTAAAGGGAAAGGAAAAGAACCTCGCATTACGGACCAGCAGGAAGATGTTAGGGACTTTGATATAGAGCGATAAGAGAGTCACTTATTAAAATAAAATCTCCTGATAAGTAGCTAAGAAGGCCGAAAGGCCTTTTTAGTTTGCCGTGAAAAACCGAAGGAGAGCCAGTAGGTAAGGGAGAGAATGAAACTTCTTAAATGGTTGATCATTGGGCTCAGTATAACAGCTGTGCTAAGTGGAAGCTTGCTGTGGAATCAATATCAGGAATATTGGCATGGGGAAGAGGAATATGCCGTAGTTCGACAGCTTGCAAATCTGGAGGAACAGGAACTGTCAGATGCATTGCGTGAAAGTAGATTACCGGAAATAAATGAAAAGGAACTCAAAGGAATCAATTCTGCTTATGCTGCATGGCTTTATCTTCCGGACACTTCAGTTAATTATCCAATTGTAGTTGCATCGAATAATCAAGAGTATCTCAGAAAGACTTTTGAAGGGAAGCGATCTTCAAACGGGAGCCTATTTTTTGATTCTGCGACAAAACCATTTTCGTCTTTGAATACAGTTATACATGGACACAATATGAAGTCTGGCAAGATGTTTGGAGAATTAAAGAAATACCTGAATGAAGATTTTTTAAAAGGACATGACAAACTTTACCTTTTTTGCAACGGAAAGTGGAAAGAATATCAACTACTGTCCGTTTATCTTACCGGTAATACGGATATAGAACCATACCAAGTATTGTTCAGATCAAAAGCGGATTTTGATAGATATATGGCGGACTCCGTTAAGAAAAGTAAATATCCTGTTTCGGTTCAGAAGGGAACAAATGAAAGCAGCACGTTGCTTACACTTTCGACTTGCTATGGAAAAAGAGAGAAACTGATTGTCCAGTGGTCAGAATAAATAACAGATATGGGGAAAGGGGAATCCATTATGGTAAAACGAAGAATCTATCCGGTGAAGAGTAGCTATAGGGTAAAAATGCTTGGTAAGCGTCTTTCTGACGAAACAGAGAAGATTCTGAGCAATGATGAAAATTGGAAAAAATTCCTTAGAGTGGCGTCTAAATTTATCAGTTACCCTTTTCATACGCAAATCCTACTATACAGTCAAAAACCCGATACACTTGCAGTTGCAACATATCAGTTATGGAAAAAACTTGGGCTTAAAGTGGGAAACGGTACGCATGGTATCCAAGTCCTTGATAAACTGGATACAGCTTATCCTTCCATTACGCAGCTGCATCCAATTGAAAATGTAGAGGAACTTAATAATGGTAGGAAGAAGCCTGCAATTTGGAAGTTTCCAAAAGAAGCAAAAGAAAAGTTAGTGGATAAAATCTGTGGCTTGGATACGCTGGAGAGGTCTCCGGAAGAACGTATCTGGCAATGGACGATCACGAATGCAGAAGAAAGTGATGCCTCAGAAGTCTTTAATCAATGCAGAAGAGGAGGTTATACTTTAGGCTTAGATGAACAGATTTTAAAACATTCTGAATTTACGGCCGAAGAGTGGTTGACGAAATTCATACAGGCATCTGTCGCTTATGAAGTCTTTTCGCGGTGTGAACTGGACACGAAGAGATGTGATGAGTTGAATCAAACACTTTTAAATGGGAATCCCTTTTCTCTTTCTGATCTTTTTCAATCTAATGAAGAAGCAATTGGATTTTTAGGAGACATAATTTCCCTCACAGCGGGATCAGCGTTTCATATTATCAAGGATAAAATAAAGGAATATGAAACAGAGCAGATGCAGTCGCCATCCCCACAAGTAAAAAAGAAATCTGAGATTGATCAGGAAGTAAAAGAAGAGGAGAGATTAGAAAATCCTACCATCGAAGAGACGATCACTAAAAAAAGTGAAAAACCGGGATTAAAAAAACCGGCAATACAGAAAGAAACAGAGGGAACCTTAGATCTTAGCCTTAGTAAAAAGATAATGTTTCCCGGAAATTTTCACATTGCAGACGACCACTTGGGGGAAGGCGGCGCAAAAGAAAAATTTCAAAATAATCTCAGAGCAATTGAAGTGCTGCATATCATTGAAAGAGAAAAACGACCGGCTACATATGATGAGCAGAAAATACTTTCAAAATATGTCGGATGGGGCGGATTAGCAGATGCCTTTGATTCTGCAAAGGAGAACTGGAAAACAGAATATGAAGCGTTAAAAACAGAGCTTTCACCGGAGGAATACAGATCCGCACGAGGCTCTGTTTTAAATTCTCATTATACTTCTCCAGTGCTTATTCGCAGCATTTATGCTGCGCTGTCTGGTATGGGATTTGAAGAAGGAAATATATTGGAACCGGCGTGCGGTATCGGAAATTTCTTTGGGATGTTGCCGGAAGGCATGCAGGACAGCAATCTGTTTGGTGTAGAGCTTGATGCTGTTAGCGGACGGATTGCACAGTTACTCTATCCGGATGCGAATATTTCCATCAGTGGATATGAAACGATGGAATATCCAGATAATTTTTTTGATGTAGTGATCGGAAATGTGCCTTTTGGTGATTATAAAGTCATGGATCGTACCTACGACAAATACAATTTTAGAATTCATGATTACTTTATTGCGAAAGGATTGGATCAGTTGAGGCCCGGCGGCGTAATGGTTGTTATTACATCATCCGGTACAATGGATAAATTAAATGAGACGGCCAGACGGTATTTCTCCGGGCGCGCAGAACTGCTGGGGGCAATCCGTCTTCCAGATAATGCATTTAAAGCGAATGCCGGAACAGAAGTTATGGCAGATATTCTATTCTTTCAAAAAGCAGATCATAGTATTGATCCGAATCCGGAGTGGCTGTACACAAAGAAAACGATACCGGATGAAGCGCCACTTGCTTTGGGAGATATTGTCCGTTGGGAAATGATACGCGGTTATAATTCGGAAACAGGAGTGTATGACTCGTCTATAAAAACGGTAACCGGAGTTTTGACGGAAATTGAGAGAGCATACTATGGGGACGTAATTTATAAAGCTGTTGATATTGAGACGAAGCAGCCACTGCGCAATCATCAAAAGCCTGCGTTGGTTCAGCGATCAAAGCCTACGTACGTTTGCAATGCGTATTTTCAAAATCATCCAGAAATGGTTCTTGGTGAGTTAAAGACAGAGAGCGGGCCGTTTGGAGAACGGCTTACTTGCAAAGCAGTTTATGATGGAACACCTTTGGAAGAGAAACTAACACAGGCGATCAGAAACATTAAAGGGGAAATTACCGGGATCAGAGCAGAAGCTACAGCGAAAGAAAAAGAATCGGATGTGCAAATGATTCCAGCAGATCCCTCAGTAAAGAATTTCTCCTATACGATTATTGAAGGTGACGTGTATTATCGAGAGAATTCAGTCATGATATTGCAGGATCTTCCCATGGAACAGAAGGAACGTTTGAAGGCTCTAATAGATCTACGTAATTCCGGGTATTCTCTTCTCAATATAGAGTTGGAGAACGGGCCGGAACAGTTCATCAATGAGCAGATGGTAGCATTAAATGACAAATATGAAGCGTTTGTAAAAAAATATGGAAGAATAGTTACAAAAGAAAATCATCTTTTTCAAAATGACGTAGCTTATGGATTTGTATCTTCTTTTGAAAAGTATGATGAAAAGGGTAAGTGGATTGGGAAGGCAGATCTGTTCAGCAAGAGAACTGTGACTCCACATATTACTGTTTCAGAGGCAGATACGGCAGAAGATGCCTTGCTTCTTTCCCTTTCTGAAAGAGGGAAGATAAATTTACAATATATGGCTGGTTTACTTAAAGGTATTGGAGCATCTGAGTTGCCAAAGCAGCTTGAAGGAGTCATTTATCGGGATCCGGAACAAGCAACGGATAATCCGCTCAGCGGTTATGTGACTTCTGATGAATATCTGTCGGGTAATATCAGGGAAAAATTAATAGCGGCAGAAAAAGCAGCAGAAACAGATCCCAATTATGCTCTTAATGTTGATGCCTTGAAAGCAGCAATGCCGACACCGCTTGAAGCACAAAATATCGATGTTCGTCTGGGGGCAACGTGGATTGCTCCGGAATATATCGAGCAGTTCATGGAGGAAAAACTGAATGTACCACACTGGCGAATGACTGAAATCTCACAGAGCGCAAATACGCGGGTTGAGTTTGAGCCAGTAACAGCAGAGTGGCATATCAATAATAAGAGCTTGGCAAAGTCGCTGCCATTGTGTGTAACAAGCTATGGAACAGAAAGAAAAAATGCTCTTGAGATTCTAGAAAACACATTGAATTTGCGTGATACGAAAGTGTATGACCATACTCTTGACGCAGAAGGAAGGGACAAGACTGTTTTGAACAAGCAAGAAACAGCTCTGTGCAATGCAAAAGCAGAAGCTCTCAAGACCGAATTTGAAAACTGGGTTTTCAACGATCCAAAGCGTAGAACTGATTTAGTAAAACAGTATAACGAAAAATTCAACAACTTAAAAACACGTTCGTATGACGGTTCTTTCCTGAAGTTTCCCGGAATGAATCCGGACATTCAATTGAAGGAACATCAAAAGAATGCGGTAGCACGTGCACTATTTGGTGGGAATGAATTGCTGGCACATGTTGTTGGAGCAGGAAAGACCTATACGATGGTTGCATGTGCAATGGAAGCAAGGCGAATCGGCGCAGCGCATAAATCTTTGTTTGTTGTTCCGGACCACTTGACGGAACAATGGGGTGCTGATTTTTTGAAACTGTACCCTGCGGCGAACATACTTGTGGCAACGAAAAAAGATTTCACCCCAGCGCGCCGCCAACTGTTTTGTTCCAAAATTGCAACAGGTGATTATGATGCCGCTATTATAGGGCACAGCCAGTTTGAAAAGATCCCACTATCGAAACAACGTCAGGTTTATTACATACAGCGTCAAATTGATAAGATCACGGATGCACTTGTCAACGTCAAGGTAAACGCAGGAACAAAGTTTACAGTGAAACAGCTTGAAAAGACGCAGAAAAAATTAAAGCTCAGACTGGAAAAGCTGAATGATGGGTCAAAAAAAGACGACACGATAGACTTTGAGCAATTGGGAGTAGATCGACTGTTTGTAGATGAAAGCCACTATTACAAGAATCTGTTTTTATATACTAAGATGAACAACGTGGCAGGTGTGCAACAAACAGAGGCCGCAAAATCTTCTGACATGTATATGAAGTGTCAGTATATGAATGAATTGACCAACGGGCGAGGAATTGTATTCGCGACCGGTACGCCGATCAGCAACTCTATGACCGAGCTCTATACTAACATGCGATATCTTCAGTCAGATCTTCTCAATAAGTATGGATTAGATCAATTTGATGCTTGGGCAGCAAACTTTGGCAATGTAGTTACTGCTATTGAGCTTACACCGGAGGGTGTTGGATACCGGGCAAAGAAACGATTCTCCAGTTTTTTTAACATTCCAGAATTGATGTCTTTATGGCATGAAGCAGCAGATGTTCAAACGGCAGATATGCTGAACCTCCCAGTACCGGAAGCGCATATTTACAACGTGAAGGTGCAACCGACAACATTACAAAAAGATATGGTGGCAGCTTTGGCAGACCGAGCAGACGATGTGCGAAATCAAAGAATTATACCGGATATAGACAATATGTTGAAGATTACAAATGACGGACGAAAGCTGGCTTTGGATCAAAGGCTCATTAACCCAAACATGCCGGATGTAGCAAACTCAAAGGTCAATGCCTGTATTGATGTCGCTTTTAAAATTTGGAACACAACAAAATCAGAGCGAGCGACACAACTTATCTTTTGTGATCTCTCGACGCCAAGGTCAGATGGATCTTTCAATGTCTATGATGATATTAAACAGAAGTTGGTTAAAAAAGGCGTTTCTGAGCAGGAGATTGCTTTTATCCATGATGCGAAGACAGAGGTGCAGAAGGATCAGTTATTCAGAAAGGTACGGAATGGAGATGTGAGATTGTTACTCGGCTCCACTCAAAAAATGGGGGCCGGAACAAATGTGCAGGATCATCTAATTGCGGTACATCATCTAGATGTACCGTGGCGTCCATCTGACATTGAACAGCGTGAGGGACGTATCATAAGGCAAGGAAATCTGAACACGAGTGTATCTATTTACAGATATGTCACCACAGACACTTTTGATGCATACAGCTGGCAGCTCATTGAGAACAAACAAAAATTTATCAGTCAGATCATGACGAGTAAGTCACCGATTCGCAGTTGCGCCGACATTGATGAATCTACGCTTTCTTATGCGGAGGTAAAGGCACTTGCAACGGGAAATCCATATATCAAAGAGAAAATGGAATTGGATGTTTCCGTCGCAAAGCTGAAAATGGAGCGAGCTGCATATCAGAGTGATCTGTATCATTTGCAGGACGATAGTACGATTCGCTTTCCGAAGCGAATTGTAGCGCTTGAAGAAGCCATTGTGGGAATGAAGGCAGATATTGGACTGTATAGGGAAGTGAAACCAAAGAGTTCGGATACTTTTTTAATCAAGCTTGGCAATCACAACTATACAGATCGGACAGAAGCTGGAGCTAAGCTGAATCAGCTTGTGCGTTCAAGTTGTACCCTTTTTGATCAAGAAGAGGTGATCGGGGAGTATTTAGGTTTTCAGCTCCGGGCGATCATGCTCCGGGAATTTGATAGAAATATATATCGCGTAAAGATAAAAGGGAGAGTTTCACATGAATTTGAATTAAGCTTAAACAGCTCTGCGAATATTTCCGCAATCTCAAGAGTACTGAATGCTATGCCGGAACGGCTTGCAAAGTTTGAAAACGAATTGTCAGATGTCAGGGTAGCGTTGATGGCGGCTACAGAGGCTGCAAGAAAACCCTTTGGAAAAGAAAAACTTTATCAGTCACAAATGGCGCGCCTCAAGGAATTGGATACACTTCTTAATATATCTGAAAATGCAGATTCTGAAATTTCTGTCATAGCATCGGAAACAGTGGGGAGTGAGATCATTGATCAAACGGAAGATAGTCGAAACGATACTTGGACAACACTTGCAGATTACGAATCATCAGGGAATCATGAATACGAAAGAGAAGTATTAAATCCACCGGAGATCACAGAAGCCATCAGATTGAGGAAGGAAAACGGAGATGAAACAAAGGGGACGTTATCTTCGGGTTCTGATACGCAACAATTGGCAGAGGGGGCTGGAGAAAACAGTTTTTCGGAGTCTTCCGAGAAAGAGTCGGATATGAAAGGAGAAGCGAAGACAAACTCAAAAAAAGAGACGCACCACTATGATATTCAATTTTCCACAATGGGGGATGGTATTACGGTATGGGACAAGGCTTCGCCAATTAGAGCCGATGCCGAAAAACACAAGGTAATAGATTACAAGACGATTGCCTACATTTCTCTGGATGGGAAAAGAGTGACATATTTTATAGATGAAGATACTCTTCCAGATTTCGTGAAAAAAACTATTGCCAATAAGGTATTGCTACAGAAGAAAGCCTATGATCCAGATCAGGAAGATGCGTTAATATCTGTTCATGATTTTAATCAAGATAAGGTAGCAACGATTCCATTTAGGTATCGGATATCCGTTGAAAGGCTTCTGCGAAACGATGATTTTGGTATCGATACTGGTGATTGCCGAAGCTTCGGTACTGTTGAATACAAAGATGGTTTATCCGCCTTGCTTGCAATATCAAGTAACTTTAGAGAAGAAAAAGCGAGAATCCAGATTATTGAAATGGATGAGGAGGGAAATAGAACACAAACTGCATATAGGATCACAGAACAACAGCTTAAAGAGATTGCTCAGCAAGAAGTTGTAAACCAATACGGGGTACAAGGCATCCTGAAAGAGCCCTTGGTGAGAATTGAATGGTCTGAATCAGAGTTATTTAAAGATGGAGAGATTTTATCGCTCAGAGAGGCAAACATACTCTTTGCAGGGTATGACCAAGCGCAGCATCAAATGAGAGCTATGATACCGGATCATAGTGAGATATCTGTAGGATGGTATAAGAAAACAAAATTTCAGGTTATCACGGAAAAAAATGGAACCTTAGATTGGTACGAAGGACGATATGATCTTGGAGATGGAGACGGGGACTTATTAAATCATATTTATAGCGTGCAGAAAAACTATATTGAAAATGAAAACCTGTATGCTGTGATCGAGAATCACAATAGTGACGAGGAATTAAAGGAATGGAAGCAAAAAAAATCAGAATTTTTATATCATACACTTCCACAGTGGAGAAATTATCTGCGATATGAAATTGTGGAGAAAGGGCTCAATACATGGCAAATCTATGATCGTTTTCATCATTGCTCAGAAGAAGGAGCTTTTGGTGCAGGTATTTCAAATGGAACAGGGAAACCGAAGTATTTTTCCAGTGCACAGGAAGCAAAAGAATTTTTAGACACAAAAGTTTATAAGCCTAAATTCAATCAGGAAAAACGTCATGTCTCAGAGAACAGAGAAATCATTACAGCACAGAAAAAATACGCACAAGCAGTGATTGAATCAGTCAAAAAGCGCTTTTCTCCTTTATCCGACACAGATAAAGAACTTTTGAGAAAAATGGCGGTAGTGTTAGGGGTAGAACCTTCAAAAGCCAATGTTAAAACGGGCTGTATTTATGTGAAAGATGGAAAAATAGCGTTAGAAGGAGTTTCCTTATATGAAGCAGTTAAGCAATTAACGATTGACCACTGCACGAGCCGAGGAAGAACATTTCAAATTAATACGACTGGAGAAGATGGTAAAGAGGTTACTTTAGTGAAAGCCAACACAGAGATTAGCGAGATGCCTGTGACGTCTATTAATGAAAAGCTCGATTTGCGGGATGAAGAGTTTAGGGAGGCGTTGTGTGGCGTTGTGCGGGCTATGCCCGCAATGAGAGTGAAAGACCCATATAATTGTTTGCGGCTTACTTTTGAGGAGTACAGTAGACATGAAGGTGAAAATCCATGGAAGTACGCTGACCGTCGCTATCTGTCAGCAATACCAGGGTTATCTGCTGTGCAGAAGGAAAAGATCACTCGTTTAAATTATGATGTCGGATTTTATGCAAGCAGTGAGGATATTAAGGCAATAGCAGCAGGAAAAGTGCCAAAAGGCAGCAATCCAGAAATTTCAAAAGCTGCCGTTGAATTGGCATCAGAATTAAAAGAAGAAGTTGTAGATTCGTATGACAGCTATTTGTTAAAGAAAGATCAACAGTTCACACAACTTTCTGTCATGGAAAAAGATAATGAATTCGATCTTTAAAGAAAGGAGAAGGAAAGTGGGAGAACCAAGGCTGTTACCTGTCAGCACTTTTCGGCTTGCTGATATCGTAGTGCAATCCTATATGCCTAACGAAATTAAAAGTAATGGAGCATGCTTAGCTATGGGAGTTATGTTTGCCGCATATGGAAATAATCTTTACAAGTTTGATTTTTTGTTGCTTCGCCGCCCGGGAGAAAAAATATTTTCAGAACCTTTAGTCTATAAAGATCTGGGAAAATTACTTCTAAAAGAAGTTTGCCAGGATATTCAAATGTATATGGGAGGGCAACTTGGAAGTGTGTATGTGCAGATGATTGATCCACAGACGAATGGAAAAATTGGAGCGTCATTTTGGAATTTTGATAGAGACTCGCGATCCTTTAGCGTAGCATATTATGCTACAGAGGGTTTTAATGTGGAAAAATTATCTGATCTTGTCAATCAAGTGTATTTAACCTTCATTGTAAATCATGAGACAATTATGACCAAGATGGAACTATGAAATCTGGGAAGAAGAAAATCGGAGCCCGAGAGGAGGTAGGGGAATGCAAAAAATTTTAGTCGTTGCAGAAAAGCCATCTGCCGGAGCGGATATGGCCAAGGTACTTGGCTGCAGTCAACGCAAGGCTGGATACATAGAAGGGGACCAATATATTGTTACATGGGCAATTGGGCATCTTGTGGGATTAAAGCTCCCAGAAGAACATGATGAATGCTTAAAAGAATGGAAATTAGAAAATTTACCATTCCGTTTTCCGATTCAGTCATCTCTTAAGATATTATCGGCTACTGAAAAACAATTTAATGTGATTAAACAATTGATCCAACGTTCAGACGTAGATTTTATAATCAACGCCGGTGATGCAGGAAGAGAAGGATATTTAATTCAAGAGTGGATTTATCGTTTGGCTGGAAATAAAAAGCCAGTCAAGGTTTTATGGGCATCTTCATTAACAGAAGAGGCTCTCCGGAGAGCTTTTTCAAATCTACATGAACGCAGTGAATTTACGAACTTGCTCCAGGAAGCAGAGGCGCGCGCTGAAACTGATTATCTGATGGGCATGAATTATTCTAGGGGGCTTACATTAATAAAAGGAAATGGTTCTGTTGTATTACGATATGGGCGTTGTCAGACGCCTCTTCTTCGACTGATTGTGAAACGAGACAATGAAATTGCAGCTTTCAACTCCACACCGTATTTTGAGGTTCACATACACTATCAAGAAGGCTTTAGTGGAATTTTAGTTGACGAGAATAAGAAGGTAAAAACCTTTGCTACCGCTGAAATGGCGAACGATTACATAAAAAATAACGATCTTAAACAACTTAGAGTGACGCGTTACACGGAGGAGCTGAAAAAAGTTTCGGCTCCTTCTCTTTATAATTTGGCGGATTTGCAGAAAGAAATGGGAAGCAAATATGGATATGATGCATCTAAAACGCTTCAAATGGCACAGTCCCTGTATGAAAAACATAAGATATTGTCTTATCCAAGGACAGATAGCCGCGTGATGAGTACTGATCTTGCCAGAGAGATTGGACGTCACTTGGAGAGTGTGCTGCCGGTTTTTTCAGATGATGGAAAAGCTTTGATCGCTCAAAAATGGGGAGTTTTGACGAAAGATTCTATCGATAAGACGATCAGAGAGAAAAAATATGTGAATGATCTAAAAGTAACTGATCATCATGCATTGGTGCCTACTATTAATCCTAATATGTTGGAAATTTTTCAGAATCAGCTAAGTCCAGATGAAAGAAATGTGTTCTTGGAAGTTGCCAAGAGGTTTCTGGCAATTTTCCTTTCAAATTATACATATCGTGCGATATGTCTGCTAGCAGTTTCTGATAAGCAGAATGTGTATTTGACGAAGGGAAAGGAGGTCTTAGAGCCCGGATGGAAAGTACTATATGCGGATGATAAGAAGCCTGTGGCGGATGAGTCAGAGGAAGAGGAGAACGAAATTTCGTCTTCTATCTGTGAAGAAACTGTGCTGCATGCCGACCGGTATTTTCGAAAAGATAAAAAGACACAAGCGCCATCACGGTATTCCGTTTCATCTATCATCAGTTTAATGGAAAAATACAGAATTGGGACTTCCGCGACGCGGGCATCAATCATTGAACGACTGATGTATTCGAAAAGTCCCTACATCGTTTTGAAAAAAGGGAAATATTACGGGACAGAGCTTGGCCATAATTATATTGCATTGGTACCAGAAGAACTCAAGTCAGAAAATTTAACAGCAGATTTTGAAGAGCAGCTTGCTGCAATAGGGGACGGGAAACTATCCAAAGATCAAATGCTGAACAATGTTTTTAAGAGGATTGCAAACAATCTACAAGCTCTTAAGGATAGCAAGGAAAAACTGGATACTGATGTGTTAAAAAATAGCTGTAATAAAAGCAGATTGTATTGTCCACAATGTGGCAAGATTATATACCGAGGCAAATACAGCTGGTATTGCAGTGGATATAAAGAAGGCTGTAAAGTAAAGCTTCCTTTTAAAGTGGCCAATAAGACACTTTCCGAAGTACAAGTCAAGCAATTGCTTGAGAAAGGAAAAACTGGAGTGTTGAAAGGATTCCAGAAGAAATCTGGAGGAACTTTCTCTGCGAAACTGACATTACTGAACGATGGGAAGGTGAAATTTTTATTTCGTGACTAAAAATTATGACGGCGATTTTCAGATCGATGAGAAAAATTATGTGTATATGCGGTATGAACATAAAGATGCGCTTGAAGAGCAAATTACAGAAGCGTTAATACGATATATGTTCAAGCGTGATATTATTACAAAAGACGAAATGGAAGCAGCCATTAAGGATATTTATAGCAAGAAATAGTCAGCGTCATTGCGGCACAGTCGTTGTTTTGTTATACTTTTATCCAGATGCTACCGGTAACGATTATACTGCTTCGGTATGATTGCTACCGGTAGCAGATTTCATATGTGACTTTATGTAGGACTTAAGGACGGAGTGACAGAATGGATTTCAATAGACCAAGAACAATCGCTATCTACGCGAGAGTATCTACAGATAGTGAAGCCCAGCTGCATGCATTAGATAATCAGATAGAATGGTACAACAACTTTTTAAAAGATAAGCCACACTGGAAAGTATATAAATTATATAGTGATCCCGGAATCAGTGGAACAAGTCTCAAAAATCGGAAAGCTTTTCTTCAGATGTTGGAAGCGGCGAAGAAGAAAAAATTTGATCTCGTATTGACTCGTGAAATCCCGAGGTTTTCTAGAAACACAATGGATGCTCTCAATTATACAAGATATTTAAAGTCCATAGGGGTAGAGGTTTACTTTGCATTCGAGCATTTGAGTAGTGCGGATGACGATGAATTTACATTTACAGTTTTAGCAGCAATTGCTCAAAAAGAGTCGTGCAGAATTTCCGAGAGAGTAAAAGCTGGACTCAGTATTGGAAGACAAAAAGGGATTGTTTCTGGCGATACGCCATACGGATACATCAGAACTGGAAAAGATACTTTCATTATAGATGAAAAAAAGGCAAGAATTGTACAAGAAATTTTCGATTTATATTTGTCTGGTGCGGGAATACGCAAAATTTCATATATGTTGGAAAGCAAAGGCTATGTATCACCGAAAGGAAGAGAGCATTGGTCGACGGGAGGGATTGCTTATATATTACGGAATATTTTTTATACAGGGCAGATACAAATATGCAAATATTATACCAAAGATTTTTTGACACACCAAGTCATAAAAAATCGCGGGGACATTGAACTGAAACTTCTGAAAGGAAACCACCAGCCCATTATTAGTTCGGATATATTCGAAAAAACACAAAAAATTATGAACGAAAAGACACAGCAGCTAGGGCTATCTAAAAGTAAAAAAAAGCATGGGCTCAAAACATCCAAGAATGTGTGGCAACAGAAATTAATATGCGGAAAATGTGGGAAAAAGTTCGTTGCGGCTGGAGGTTGTGTCTATAATTATCGAAATGAAATACCATCTGAAGTGTATGAACGAAGGTTTTTATGTATCAGTGTAGAAAATTATGGTACTCCAAAAGCAAGAGCAAAATATAACCTAGAAGGAGTATGTGACACGCCTGCAGTATGGACAAAAGATCTAAAACCAATTTGGAGAACAATTTTATCGTTCTTGAAGATAGATAAAGATAAAATTAAGGAAAGAGTTGTCAAGACGGTAGAAAAAATAGTACCAAAAGCGACTACAGAAACGAGCAGAGAAAAACTAGAAGATGAGATAAAACGACTTAACATTCGTGAAGAAAAATTACTGGACACATTTTTGGATGGGATTATTGACAAGAAGGAATTTTCGAGAAAAAAACGAGAAATAGAGGAACAAAAAAGTATTTTAAAGGAACAGCGCCAGTCTAATAACACAGAAGAGGAGAGTGATGTATCTCAAAAAAAGCGCATTCTTGATATCATTCAAGTTATAAATAATATTTTCGAGAAAGAGTTTGATGAGCAAATCCTGGCAGAGTTGTTAATCGAAAAAATTGTTGTGTATTTTGATCGGTTTGAGTGGTATATTAGATGTAATAGCACTATGCTTGAAAACTTGAAAAAGAATACTACCAAGAAATATACTAGTAAGACAGATATGATCAGTTCTCAACGGTTCCTTTCTGAATTAAGTCCTCCAAATTTTTTTGTGCTACAAGAGTGTGCATTTGTCACACGTGTGACAGCAACCCAACCAGTTTGACTGTTACTCTTCCGCTTACCGGGATCCGGATTTTTGGCGGGGGACCCTTTCCTTGTAAATAGATGAAAAACATGCCATAATAAAAAAAACTGTCTGAAAACAATGGGAGACATCCCGGGAAAAAGAAAACAGTTTGATTGAGGGTAGAATCCTTTTCCTGGGGAGGAGGAAACGGCATGAAAAAAACGGGTGCGGTGGGAATCATTTCTTGTGTTCTGTTTCTTTTTCTTGCTTCGGCCTGCGGAAAGCAAATGAAGAGATGTGCTGAGAAGTCGTGGAATCCGGAGGGACTATGGGAGAGTGCGTCCTCTGCCGGGGATTCAGCGGCGCAGCATCCGGCGGATCACCTGTCTGTTGCGGAAGAGGGAATCATAGGTGAAAGCTGCAGCGAGGATGGTACTGTACTCGGCAGCTTCGGAATAGAATACAGCTATTCCTATCATATTCCGAAGATCAATGCCAACACCCCCGGGGCAAAGGCAATCAATCAAAAAATTGAGGCCCTCTACGGTACCGATGTGAAAGCCTGCATGGAGGCGGTCAGAAAAAAAGAAAGTCCTGTTTTTGACACGATCACATATGAGAGCTTTCGCTTCGGAGAGGTGCTGAGCCTTCTGATCTGCTACCATTCCAACTATTATGACGGAGAACAGCAGTATGACAGCTATCATTATGATGTAAAGCGCGGCTTAGAATTGGATCATGACGACATGCTGGCAGTGAAGGGTATGACACGGGAGGCGTATCGGAATGCGATTCGACGTGCAGCAGTTCAGTATTACGATGATCAAAATTATCCGGCTTGGGCTGAATTGCTGCGCTATGACCCAGGGGCGTATCAGGAAAGACGAAGCTGGACCATTTCGGAGAAGAATGTGCCGGATGTTTCTCCGCTTTACCTGGATCATACCGGAACCCTGCATGCCGTTGCGGCGATTGGCTCCAATGTAGGACCGGATTTCCTCTATGTGCCCCTTCCGTTGGAGGCAGGAGAGGACAGCAGGAACGTGAAAATGGATCATCCGCTGGATTTTCTGACCGTTACGGGATCCGGCAGAGCGCTTTCTCTCTGTTTGCAGCAGACGGAGTACGGAGAAAGCCTGTTCCAGAAGAGCAGTTACCTGTTGTATCCACCCTACGGCGATGTGTTTCCGGTACATGGACTTTGGAACGACTATGTCAGCACCTTTTCGGCTGTGGTGGGAGAAGAAAACATGCCTATTGTCTTTCTCTTGGGGCGAGACGGACGGGTTTCCTATATCGATGTTCTGACTGGCATAAAGGGAGGATATTGCTGCGCCGACGGTCCTCTTTTTGATGTGGACAGGGTAACATCCTTTGCCGCTGATGTGAACGAACGCGGGATTCCGGTGGCTTATGCGGTTCGCGAAGATGGGGAACGGGTGGAGTTGAATGGGCGTGTTGCCTTCGACCGGAAACGGATGGGAAACGCATTTTGCGGAACATGGAGCTGCCGATACGACCACGGAACAGACGAGTCAGTGGATTCCAGCGGTACAGGAAGCTACACGTTGACCATACAAGACGGAGGCAGGATCCAAATGAGCAGATGGGAGGATGGTCAGCGTGCCCCTGAAGCGTTTGAGGGGCAGTTGACCCGCCTCGGCATGATGGAGCAGGGATTGGTATATTACTATCATGCGTGGCAGAATCCTGACGATGGCTTTGTCATTGAAGGGGCGATTGCCCTGGAGACGGAGAGTGATTACCGCGAAGGCGCATCTGGCAGTATACTGCGTGTTACGGAGCTGGGAGGCATGCCGTTTTCCGGAACTGCAACCGGAGAGACCACATGCTTTGAAAAAATCCCGGGCGGAAGCTGATGCATTGTTGTCTTCGCCATACGGACAAAAACGGAGACTCAGATTTGCCAGTTTCCGGAAAGAATGATAGAATACGGACACGGTTTCGTAAACATGATGCAAATCGGAATAAAGAAAGGACTGCAAAATCCATTTGCAGGAACGGTGCCTGTTTATGCAGTATGAGGGTGATGTTTATCGTCCGCCCAGCGAGGCGAGGAGCCTGATTATTCAGGTTACAATTGGATGTTCACACAATCGCTGTACCTTTTGCCACATGTACAGCGATAAGCAGTTCCGGATTCGCAGGCAAGAGGAGATTATGCAGGATCTGGATGAATGTCGCAGGATGTACGGTCCGTATGTGCGTCGGGTATTTTTTGCAGACGGGGATGCACTTGTTGTGCCGACGGCGAGACTTCTGGAGCTTTTGGCGTATGTTCGAAGGAACTTTCCTGCGGTGGAGCGCGTCACTTCCTACGGAACAGCAGGGGATGTGCTTAGAAAATCGGAGGAGGAGCTTCAAAGTCTGGCGGCAGCCGGGCTGCAGATGATCTACCTTGGCGCGGAATCCGGAGACGACCGGGTGCTCCTGAATATTAAGAAGGGGCAGAGCGCGGCAGAGATCATAGAGGCCGGGCAGAAGCTGAAGCGCTGCGGGCTGATGACCTCCGTGACGTTGATCTCCGGGCTTGGCGGGAGAAGGGGGATGGTCTCTCATGCCGAAAAATCCGCGGCGCTTATCAACGCCATGAACCCGGAATTTGCATCGATTCTGACGCTGCATCTATCCGAAGAATCGGAGATGGCAAAAGAAATCGCCCGGGGAGAGATGGAACGGCTCACTCCGGACGAGATCGTGGAGGAAACAGAGATTTTTTTGAACCACATCGATTCGCCCGGAACTGTCTTCCGCACCAATCACGCGTCAAATTATGTTTCGCTTGCGGGAACCTTTAACCAAGATATTCCACGGCTTCTGTATCAGCTGAAAAAGGCAAAGGAACAGCAGAGCTATCGCCTGGAATCGTGGAGAAGACGCCTGTAGGAAAAGGGCAGAGCGGTGTGCTCTGCTAGGCGCGTTGAACCTCATCGGACAGGGCGCGGTAGCGCTTCTGAACCGTCTCGATAAACTCATTTTCAATATTCGTCGATTTTTTGTTTTCCTTCATGATGATGCCGAACCGGAGGTGCTCCGAGCAATTCTTGAGAGGAATGTTGGCCACATCATGGGTTGTACTCTGATAAGGAAACTTTGCGATTCCGATGGTGTAGAAATTGGTGGAGGCGAGAAGTCTCGTTTGCTCCATTCGGTCATTGACATAGATGATTTTGGGAGAATCGTTTAAGTCGACCAGTCCGTGCTCCGTGGCAATGTGGTAGAAGAAATCCTCATATTGCCCGATGTAGCGGACAAAGCCGTAGTTTAAGAGGTCGTTGATATCCAGCTCGGTCACTTCTCCGCTCTTAAGGAGCGCATGCCTGGAGGACAGAAAGACGTAGGGCTTGAATTTCGCCACGGGAATGAATTGCAGATGCTTATTTTCAAAATTCCGCATCATCGTATCTGTTTCATGGACTGAAAAATGGAGGACGCCGACTTCTGAGTAGCCATTGGCGACGTCGTCGATGACGTCACTTGTGCTGGTCTCCCGCAGTCGCAGGAACAGGTTTTCCTGTTCCTGATGCCGGGCGCAGACCTCATTAAAGCACACGGCGGTGTGAGAAAAGCGAGTCATGGATACCACAAGGCGGCTGCCCTGGCGCTGAGTTTGGCTGATAAACTGATCCAGACTGTCCATCTCATTCAGAATCACCTTGCAGTGGGAAAGAAAATTTTCGCCGTTTCGCGTGAGGCGTGAACCCTGGTTGGTTCTCCGGAACAGATCAAACCCCACCGCTTCCTCGATGCTTTTGATAATATGACTTAACTGGGGCTGGGAAATGTACATGGCCTTTGCGGCCTGGTTGATGGATCCGTGCTGTGCGACAGCGACAAAGTACTTGAGATATTTTGTGTCCACGCTGTCCTCCTTCCGTGGGTGCAGCCGAGTATCCCGGCATATGGGTTCCTTAGGCTGATGCAGCCGAGTATCCCGGCATATGGGTTCCTTTGATTGATGCAGCCGATTGCCGCATTCTTCGGCGCCGTGCCGAGGGTCAGGAGGCTGCCATCATGCGTTCCGTTTCCATGCCTGCGCTGCCGTTTGAACCGATGGGAGTGGCCGATGGCAGATGGATTGATGCAGGTCCGTTTATCGACGGGAATAATCAAAGGTATTTTATCACATTTTATCGAGATTGACAGAAGGAAAAGAGTCACGTAGAATGGATCCGTGTCAGAGGCATCCATGGCGGAATTGGCAGACGCGCTGGATTTAGGTTCCAGTGGGAGACCGTGCAGGTTCAAATCCTGTTGGATGCAGAGGTGCGGTGCGGATCACGCAGACCGCGCATCAAGAAGGCCGGAAATCCGAATTTTCCCCTTTGGGAAGATCCGGATTTTTGCGTTACGCATCCGGCAGACAGCATCAGGATTCCGGAAGGCGGAAGGCAATCCTGGACGATACAGGGAACAGGAGTCAAAGATCTTAACCGGAGATCCGCCATCGATCACAATGAGCGGATGAGGGGCAGGACCGTCTCTTTGTGAACGCAGGAATTGGGAGGAAACGATGAATCAGAAGGAGATTGATCAAATTAACAGAGGGCTGATGCACTTTTTGGACAGCAGCCCGAACGCCTTTTTTGCAGTTGCAAACATGAAGCGTGAGCTGAGAGAAAATGGATGTACGGAACTGTTTGAGGGAGATCCCTGGAAGCTGGAAGCAGGAAAGGGCTACTATGTCAGCCGAAATGATTCTGCGCTGATCGCGTTCCGGATTCCAAATTCAGACTTTTCCGGGTTTCAAATGATGGCAAGTCACTGCGATTCTCCGGTCTTTAAGGTCAAGCCGAACGCAGAGATCACCGTGGAAAACCGATATGTAAAGCTGAATGTGGAGCGCTACGGCGGTATGCTGTGTGCGCCGTGGCTGGATCGGCCGCTTTCGGTTGCCGGACGTCTGACGGTCAGAGCAGGAAATGGAATTGTGACGAAGTGCATCAACATCGACCGGGATCTGTTGGTGATTCCGAATCTTGCCATTCACATGGATCGGCAGGTCAATGAGGGACATGCGTACAATGCGCAGGTCGATATGCTGCCGCTGCTGGGAGACATGGAGGCCAAGGAGCAGTTCATGAGGCTGATCGCAGCGGAGGCGGGGGTCCGTGAGGAGGATATTTTGGACACGGATCTCTATCTCTACAATCGAGAAAAGGCAACACGGATTGGCCTTCGGGGAGAATTTCTTGCCAGCGGGCGTCTGGATGATCTGCAGTGCGCCTTTGCTTCGCTTCAGGGGTTTCTGAGGGCGGTACCGTTTCGAAGTGTGGCACTGCACTGTGTTTATGACAATGAGGAGGTGGGAAGCAGAACCAAGCAGGGCGCGGCATCAACCTTTTTGAAAGACGTACTGCGGCGCATCTGTGCCGGCTTTGGCAAGACAGAGGAGGAGTATCTGCGCCTGTTGGCATCCAGCTTTCTGGTATCCGCGGACAATGCACATGCAGTTCATCCGAATCACGGAGAAAAGGCAGATCCGACCAACCGCCCGTTTCTGAACGGCGGCATCGTCATAAAATACAGTGCCAATCAAAGCTATACCACCGACGCAGTATCGGGTGCGCTGTTTCGTTTGATCTGTGAGAGGGCAGAGGTTCCTTATCAGATCTTTGTGAACCGTTCGGATATGCTGGGAGGTTCCACTCTGGGAAACCTTTCCAATACGCAGGTGGCATTGAACACGGCAGATATCGGGCTTCCGCAGCTGGCGATGCATTCCCCCTATGAAACAGGGGGAACCATGGACACGGCTTACCTTGTGAAGGCTGCGGGTGTTTTGTTTTCTTCTTCTCTGGAGGGAAGGGGGGACGGAACCTACCGGCTGATGCCGTAGGGACCGGAAGGCGCGGCGGATGATCCGCAGAGTGGAGCAGAAAAGCAGATACCGGGAGACACATGAAGAGGCAAGGTTGGAGCATGAAAAAGCAGTTTGCCTGGTGGCGCAGGGTTTGGGTATGCAGTATTTTGTCGGGAAGCATTCTGGCTTCCTGTGAGATGAGAGGAACGGCGGGGGAAAACGGAACGAGGAATTCGGCTCTCCGGGAAGCTGCCGCGGCTCAGTCGGAGACGAGTTCCGTGGTCGATGCATCAGCTGCCGCGGCTCAGCCGGAGACGAGTTCCGCGGTCGATACATCAGCCGCCGTAACTCAGTCAGAGACAAGTTCCGCGGTCGATGCATCAGCCGCTGCAGTTACGGAAGCCGGATCCCATGAGTCACTCCCGGAGAAGCAGGGAGACGCTTCGGCGGAACGCAGAGAATGGAAGGATCCAGTCGTGACCAGGCACAGGCAGGAGGGGCTTCATATGGTGACTGCAGGAAAGCTGACCATCAGTGTGCCGACCACCTTTGAAGGTCTGGAGCAGGAGGGCGCCTGTTTTTTGGGAGAAGGAGAGCCGGTCAAACCGAATGCCACGGGAAGCTGCCGGGTTTCCTACCGCGGGCAGTACGGAAACATCCGCATTGATGTCATCAACAATACGGAGTATACCATGGCTGTACGGGACTGCACCATCAAAGGCGTTGAGATTGCAAGCAGAGAGCCGGACCCGGAGCTTACATTGTACGGTATCCCGATGGGAGCAACGAGGCAGCAGGTGGCGGATGTCTACGGAGAGCCCTTCAGCAAGACCTTTGACGATGCACAGCACATGTCCAATATGGTCTATCAGTTTGGAGACGATATTTACAGCAGTCGAGTGGTGATGATTTTGTTTGAAAACGGGCGAGCAGTATCTGCCAGTTATGATGATTTTTCTCAGGTTGCGAGATAAAGTGGAATTCGTGCTAAAGGAATTAGATAATGTAAAAAATAAATGTAAGTATATTGACAATTTCGAACCGGTACCTTATATTGAAGTCAAGCAATAAGAAATGGAAAACGAGATCGGGCAGAACCGAAGCAGTCAGAAGAAACAGAATCACAGAAAACAGTTTCACGATCCCGTTGCGGCCCGACAGGGGAAATACAACGAAAGGAGGTACAGTCCGAAGTACAGTTTATTTCTCTGAATTCCAATGGAGACCTGCTTTTAGATAGACGGTTGCGCAGAGTTTGTTTCATTGGTCTCAGGAAACAGAATGAGGGTCGGCTCAGGTAACAGCAGGAACCGACAGACTGAGCGGAGCCTGAGGAAGAAAGGAAGCGTAGCAGGAAGGGAAACATCCAAACGACTCAGCAGGCAGGAATTCAGACAGGAGGATTTGTCGAACATCCAAGGAAGGTCGAGGGTAGAACTGCAAGGGTTACATGACATGCAGAGATCAATCAGATCAGGAAGAAAACGATCGTAACAGCGGATGACAGCGACAGGACAATTAAATCGGGTACAAAAAATATCAGGAAAGTGAGGGTTGGTCCGTTGGGTAACACAGAAGCATCTATATAGAGTGGGTATCGATTGCAGTTGAAAAATCGATACCCACTTTTTCTATGTCCACTTTATGAAAAAATCATACATTTCCGGTTTTGCCATGATATACTGAAAGCTACGAATCATTAGAAAAGGAGCTTTCATGAGTAATCAGGACAATCAAAATCCAAACGGGTTTGGAGGCGGAGGGTTCCGGCGGGGGCAGACCTTGATCATCATCGTGATCGCTGCGCTGCTGACCTTCACGGCTGTTTCTTTTTTCAAAGGGAAATTGCACGATGGCGTAAGCAAGGAGCTTCCGTACAACGAGTTTTTGCAGCTGGTAAAGGAAGAAAAAGTCCAATCTGTCGTCATTGAAAACACACAGATTAAGATTCACCTGAAGGCAGATCAAGCCGGCTCCGGAGACCGTCCGGAATATTACACCGTCAGAATGGATGAGGACGGAGATCTGATGAACCGCCTGTTTGAGGCGGGAGTTGAGACGCGTCGGGAGCGGCAGGATACGGCGGGGATTCTTTATTCCATCGTGAGCTTCATTCTGCCGTTTATTGTCGTCCTCTTCTTTATGAATTTTATGATGCGGCGCATGGGAAACGGCGGGATTATGGGAGTCGGAAAGGCCAATGCCAAGGTCTACGTACAGAAGGCGACCGGAGTCAGCTTTGCGGATGTGGCAGGAGAGGATGAGGCAAAGGAGAGTCTGACGGAGATTGTAGACTTTCTCCACAATCCCAGGAAATTTACGCAGATTGGTGCGAAGCTTCCGAAGGGCGCTTTGCTGGTGGGACCGCCCGGAACCGGAAAGACACTGCTTGCGAAGGCAGTGGCCGGCGAAGCACATGTCCCGTTTTATTCTCTGAGCGGTTCGGATTTTGTTGAGATGTTTGTCGGCGTCGGTGCTTCGCGTGTTCGCGACTTGTTTCGCCAGGCACAGGAAAATGCACCCTGCATCATCTTTATTGATGAAATCGATGCAATTGGGAAAAGCCGGGATTCCCGCATGGGCGGGAATGATGAGAGAGAGCAGACGTTGAATCAGCTGCTTTCTGAGATGGATGGGTTTGATTCCTCCAAGGGGCTTTTGGTGCTCGGGGCGACGAACCGGCCGGAGATCCTTGATCCTGCGTTGTTGCGGCCGGGGCGCTTTGACCGCCGCGTCATTGTGGAGCGCCCGGACCTAAAGGGGCGCGTCGCGATTCTCAAGGTCCATGCAAAGGACGTTCTTATGGACGACACGGTGGATCTGGAGGCCATCGGTCTCGCCACCAGCGGAGCTGTAGGCTCTGATCTCGCCAACATGATTAACGAGGCGGCAATTCTCGCAGTCAAAAACGGACGAAGAGCTGTCTGCCAGAAGGATCTCTTTGAGGCAGTTGAGGTTGTTCTGGTGGGAAAAGAAAAGAAAGATCGCATCATGAATCAGAAGGAGCGCAGAATCGTATCCTATCATGAAGTCGGTCACGCGCTGATCAGCGCCCTCCAGAAGCATTCGGAGCCGGTTCAGAAAATAACCATTGTACCGCGCACCATGGGTGCCCTGGGCTATGTGATGTATGTTCCGGAGGAGGAAACCTACTTAAAATCCAAGCAGGAATTGGAGGACATGCTTGTCAGCCTGTTCGGCGGTCGGGCAGCGGAAGAAATCGTGTTCGGGAATGTGACCACCGGAGCGGAAAATGACATTGAAAAAGCGACCGGTATTGCGAAGGCAATGGTGACCAGATATGGAATGAGCGATTCCTTTGGGCTGATGGGACTGGCGACAACGGAGGATCAGTACCTTTCCGGGCGTACCGTCATGAATTGCGCGGATGTTACAGCGGCAGAGGTGGATGAGGAAGTGAAGCGGATCCTGAAGCGTGCATATACAAAGGCGCTGACCATGCTGAGAGAAAACCGGGATGTACTTGATAAAATCTCTGATTTCCTGATCAATCGAGAGACCATTACCGGGAAGGAATTTATGGAGATCTTGAGAAGAACCAAGGAAGATGCTGTTTTGAAAAGAGAGCAAAATGTGATTTTGGTGTGAGTGATAAGACAAGAAAAAAGAGAGTGCCGCTCCGGAGAAATGGGATCCAACGAGGCGGTACTCTCTTTTCCGTTCTCGGAGAAATTTTTGTTCTCGGAGAAATCAGCAGAAGCCGGAATCATCAGTGATAAATCTTCTTGTTTTCATAGCGGGGCTCACAGGTGAGCTGCAGTCCCAGCTTGGACATGATGCGGATATCCACCTCCGCCAGCATGACGGAAGAATGAATCTGGCAGCCCTGCAGCTTTTTCAGCTGGTTTAGCGCAAGGAGGGCAGCCGGTTCCGTTGCCGCACTCATCGAAAGGGCAATCAGAATCTCATCTGTGTGCAGGCGCGGATTCTGGCTGCCAAGGTAGTTGATTTTTAAGGTCTGCACCGGTTCGATGACCTGCGGAGAGATCAGCTTCATTTCGTCCGGGATATCTCCCAGAGCCTTGACGGCATTGAGCAGAACGGCAGCACTGCAGCCCAAAAGATCGGAGGTGCGGCCGGTCACAATTTTCCCGTTTGGAAGCTCCAGCGCAGCGGCGGGGGCACCGGTGACCTGTGCCTTGAGGAGAGCGGCCTGAACGACCGGACGGTCGGCGGAGGTGACCCCGGCCTGCTTCATCAGAAACTCAATCTTTGTAACTTCCGACTTCGGGCATTCCCCCTTTGCCAGGCGGCTCATGGAAGTGTACCAGCGGCGGATGATCTCCTGCTTTCCTGCTTCCCGGCACACCTCATCATCGTTGATGCAGTTTCCGGCCATATTTACCCCCATGTCGGTGGGGGATTTGTAGGGGCAGGTCCCGTAGATCTCTTCAAAAATGGCGGAAAGAACCGGAAAAATCTCCACATCCCGGTTGTAGTTGACGGTGGTCTTTCCGTATGCCTCCAGGTGGAAGGGATCAATCATGTTGACGTCATTCAAATCGGCGGTTGCCGCTTCATATGCGAGGTTTACCGGGTGATTCAAAGGAAGATTCCAGACCGGGAAGGTTTCAAACTTTGCGTATCCGGCTTTGATTCCTCTGCGGTTTTCGTGGTAGAGCTGGGAAAGGCAGGTCGCCATTTTCCCGCTGCCGGGTCCGGGTGCCGTAACGATGATGAGAGGCCGGGTTGTCTCAATGTATTCATTTTTCCCGTAGCCGTCCTCGCTTACAATCAGCGGGATATTGGAGGGGTAGTCATCAATAGAATAGTGGCGGTAGACGCGGATTCCCATCGCCTCCAGCTTTCCCTTAAACTGTTCTGCCGCGTTTGTGTAGCGGGTGATGACAACACTGCCGACGTAGAGGCCGCTGTCACGGAAGGATTGGATGAGACGGAGGACATCCACATCATAGGTGATGCCCAAATCACCTCGAATTTTATTTTTTTCGATATCTGCCGCGGAAATGGCGATGACAATTTCTGCCTGGTCAGCCAGCTGAAGCAGCATGCGCAGCTTGCTGTCCGGACGGAAGCCAGGGAGCACGCGGGAGGCGTGAAAATCATCAAACAGTTTCCCCCCAAATTCAAGATAGAGCTTATCACCGAATGCTTCAATTCGTGTTCGGATGTGTTCCGACTGCATCTTCAGATATTTGTCATTGTCAAACCCGATTTTCATTTTTTCTCCTCATGCTGATTGCTATGTCTTTCCTGTTTTTGGTTCCGAATCCGCCAATCCTGGTCCGTTTTCAGCGTTTGGCATTCTGTGGGCGGTGCCCGGCATGCTGTGCCCGGCATCCCGCGTCCCGTTCTGGATTTCGTATCCGGATTTTACAATATGTCGCTGCTGATTGTATCATAATTCTTTTGAGCTGTGATATACTTTTTGATTATAGAAGAACAATTCATACTGTGGTTGCTGCTGATGCGGAGAGAGCGATGGAAAAGAGAGAGAATCCCCGCCCCGGGGAGTTGTACCGCCATTTTAAAAACAGAATGTATCAGGTCATTGCCGTGGCGCGTGACGCAGAGACCCGGAGACTTTATGTGGTGTATCAGGCGCTGTACGGAGGGTTTGGCGTATGGATCCGTCCGCTGGAGAATTTTATGAGTCCGGTTGATCGAAGCAAGTATCCTGAGTCGGTGCAGGACTGGCGCTTTGAGCGTGTCCTTCGGGAGGAGGAGCGGCAGGAGGGCGAAGCATCGGAACGCCCTGTGACGGAAGAAGAGGCACTGGGAAGGGAGTGTCCGGACTGCGCTTCCCGGAAGGAAACGGAGTCCGAAAAAAAGCCCAGCGCACTTTTGCTGCGCTTTCTTGACGCAGAGGATCCGGCGCTGCAGCAGGAGATTCTGACGGCAGGTCGTTTTGAGCTGACACAGAGCGATTTAAACAGTATTTATACGATCTGCGGGCTGCCGGAAGCAGAAGGAGATATTGCGGCACAGGCGGCGGAAATCATTCAAAGTCTGAGAATTAGGGAGCGTTACGAGGTGAAACGGCGCTCTGGTTCCGGAGAGCAGCGGACTTCCGGTTTCGGGAGGACGGAAGATGTTTGACATACAGGAGGAGCTTAAGAAGCTTCCGAAAAGTCCGGGTGTCTATATCATGCGGGACGGGAACGATGAGATTCTCTATGTGGGAAAGGCGGTCAGTCTAAAAAACCGCGTCCGCCAGTACTTTCAGTCCTCCCGGGGGAAAAGCGCAAAAATCATGCAGATGGTGGAGCGTATCCATCGCTTTGAGTATATTGTGACGGACTCTGAGCTGGAGGCGCTGGTCCTGGAAAATAATCTCATCAAGGAAAATCGACCGCGCTACAATACGATGCTGCGGGACGATAAGACCTATCCTTACATCAAGGTGACAGTGAAGGAGCCGTATCCGCGGATCTTTCTGACGCGGCAGATGAAGAAGGACAAGGCCCGGTATTTCGGACCGTTTTCCAGTGCAGGAGCGGTGCGGAGTACCTTGGAGCTGATGTATAAGGTCTTTCAAATCAGGGACTGCAGCCGGGTGCTGCCGCGGGATATGGGGAAGGGACGTCCGTGTCTGAACTATCACATTCATCAGTGCGGCGCTCCTTGCATGGGCTTGATTTCGGAAGCGGAGTACCGAAGCCATGTGGAGGAGGCACTGGAGTTTCTCGGAGGAAGATTCGATCCGGTGCTGCATCGCCTTCGGGAGGAGATGCTGAACGCCTCGGAGACGCTGGCATTTGAGCGGGCGGCAGAGCTTCGGGATCTGATACAGAGCGTGGAGCATGTGGCACAGAAGCAGAAAATCACCTCGGAGGGATTGGAGGATCGGGACATCATTGCCCTGGGCAGAGACGAACGGGAAGCGGTGGTTCAGGTGTTCTTTGTCCGGGAGGGGCGCATGGTGGGGCGGGAGCATCACTACCTGCACATTGCAATGGAGGATGAGAATGCGGCTTTGCTTGAAAGCTTTTTAAAGCAGTTTTATGCCGGAACCCCCTTTATTCCCCGGGAAATCTGGATTCCGGAGGAGCTTCCGGATCGGGAGCTCCTTACTTGCTGGCTGTCGGAAAAGCGAGGCAGTCGTGTGCGGCTCGTCACGCCCAAAAAGGGGGAAAAGGAGCGGATGATGGAGCTGGCGGAGCGAAATGCCCAGCTGGTTCTGCAAAAGGACAGGGAGCGGCTTAAGATGGACGAAATCCGAAGCTTAGGCGCTGTGAGAGAGCTGGAGGCGCTGACCGGGCTTTCCGGTCTCCACCGCATGGAAGCCTACGACATATCGAACATCAGCGGCACGGAAAGTGTGGGCTCTATGGTGGTGTATGAGGACGGAAAACCAAAACGAAGCGATTACCGGAAATTTCGGATTCGCACGGTGGTCGGTCCCAACGACTATGCCTCGATGCGTGAGGTTCTGACGCGACGGCTCCTTCATTCTACGGAGCGGAAGGAGGATCATTTTCTGAAGCTTCCGGATATGATTTTGATGGACGGAGGAAGAGGGCAGGTCAATGTGGCTTGTGCTGTGTTGAAGGAGATGGGGCTTTCCATCCCGGTGTGCGGTATGGTGAAGGATGATCGGCATCGGACGAGAGCGCTTTGGTATCAGGGGAAGGAGCTGCCGATTGATCCGCATTCAGAGGGCTTTAAGCTGGTGACACGCATCCAGGATGAGGCGCACCGCTTTGCAATTGAATATCATCGGAGCCTGCGCACAAAAAGTCAGGTGCACTCGATTCTGGACGAAATTCCGGGAATCGGTCCTGTCCGTCGCCGCGCGCTGTTAAAGCAGTTTGGGGGAATTGAGGGGATCCGTGCGGCAGAGGAGCAGACGCTTCTTTTGGCGCCGGGAATGAATGCCCGCGCCGCGAAAGCAGTATATACATTTTTACATCCGTCCGATCTGTGATAGAATGAAGCAAACGGTCTGTTTCGGGAACAGAAGGGGAGTAAACGGGAAAGGAGTTTGGTCTCATGCAGGGAGTTACCGTAACACAGCTGATTGCAAGCCATCATTTTAAAAATCTGACACCGGAGATCGACACGGATCCGATCATCATAGCGGCACCGGATGTCAACCGGCCGGCGCTTCCTCTCACGGGATTTTTCGCACACTTTGACAACGAGCGCCTTCAGGTGATCGGAAATGTGGAGGCGGAATACATCGGTCTGATGAGCGAGGGGGAGAAGGAGCGCATCTTTGACCAGATTTGCCGCTTTCGGGTTCCGGGTTTTATTTTTGCCAGAAATCTGCGCCCGGATCCTGTTTTATTGAAGAAATGTAAGGAGTATGGCGTGCCGGTGATGGTGACCCCTCAGCCAACAGCGGATTTGACTTCAGAGCTCATTCGCTGGCTTAAGGCGAAGCTTGCGCCGCATATTTCCATTCACGGTGTTTTGGTAGATGTTTACGGGGAGGGGGTTTTGATTCTCGGAGATTCTGGCGTGGGAAAGAGCGAGGCGGCGCTGGAACTCATCAAACGGGGGCACCGGCTGGTTGCGGATGATGTGGTTGAGCTGCGAAAGGTCTCCGAGGTGTCCCTGATCGGGCGGGCGCCTGACATCATTAAGCATTTTATTGAGCTTCGCGGCATCGGAATCATCGATGTAAAGGCGCTGTTCGGAGCGGAGTCTGTGAAGGACGTACAGACCATCGACCTGGTGATCAAGCTGGAGGAGTGGGATCAGAACAAGGACTATGACCGACTCGGAATGGAAGATCAGTACACGGAATTTCTCGGCGTGAGGCTGATCTGCAGCACGCTGCCGATTCGTCCGGGACGAAACCTGGCGATCATATGCGAGACGGCTGCAGTCAACCACAGGCAGAAGAAAATGGGGTACAATGCCGCCAAGGAGCTGTATAAGCGGGTCTCGGAGAACATGGTGAAAAGTGCGGAGCAGAACGAGCTGGAGCGACACGAGGAGGAGATTGTTGCGGAGCGTCGGAAAATCGGCGAGGAAATGAACCTGCAGGTAAAGGAAAAAATCATGGGGCATCTTGCCACCATTGACGTCACGGATGTGCCGGAGCATTACGGAGAATTTGAACGCAATATGTGTCGCGCGGAATCGGACAGCGCGGACATGGATCAGCTGAACACCAACCAGGAACAGGATCAGGAAGCCGGACACGTATGATTAAGAGGACAAGAAACGAGCCCATGTGGCTGCACACCACGTTTCGCATCGGCGGACCTGCGGAGTACTATGCGGAACCGGAATGCACAGAGGAAATCGGGCAGCTGATCGAAGAGGCCCGGGGACGGGGCATTCCGTATGTTGTCATAGGGCGGGGATCGAATCTTCTGGTGGGAGACGGAGGCTACCGCGGCATGGTCATTTGCCTCGGAAGGGCATTTTCCCGTGTCACCGTGATGGGGAATACACTGGAGGCACAGGCCGGTGCAATGCTGGGGGCAGCAGCGGGCTGTGCCCTGGAGCGTGGTCTTAAGGGGATGGAATTTGCTTCCGGCATTCCCGGATCCGTGGGCGGCGCGCTGGTCATGAACGCCGGCGCTTACGGCAGTGAGATTAAGGACATTCTGTCGGAGGCAGAGCTTTTGTTCCCCGATGGAGAGATTGCCTGGGTGCCTTTAGAGGCGCTTGATTACGCCTACCGTCACAGTAACATTGAAGCCCTTGGACGCATTGTACTTCGAGCCCGATTTTCGCTGCAGCCGGGAGAACGGGCAGACATTCTGGGGCTCATGAAGAGTTACGGTGAAAAAAGAAGGGAGAAGCAGCCCTTGGAGTATCCCAGCGCAGGATCCACCTTTAAGCGGCCGGCAGGACATTTTGCCGGGCAGCTGATTGAGGAAGCAGGCTGTAAGGGACTTCGTGTCGGCGACGCGCAGATTTCCGAGAAGCATGCCGGATTTTTGATCAATACCGGACAGGCGACCGCACGGGATGTGCGGATGCTGGTGGAAGAGGTACAGAGACGGGTATTTCTCCACGCAGGGGTGGAATTGAAGCCGGAAATTCAATTCATCGGGGAGTTTCTTTAAAGGTTCCCGGCTGAGACAGAGGGGAGGAGACATGTCATTTTCATCTGAAGTGAAGGATGAATTGGTTCGCGTATTTCCGGCCTCTGGGGTCCTGCTCCGCGCAGAACTGGAGGGGATGCTTTTCATTGGAGGGAAGTATTCCGCCGGAAGGGAGGCGGAGCCGACGCTGGCACTGTCCAGCGAACATGCAGGTACGGTCAGAAAATACTTTACATTGTTAAAAAAAACAGATAAGATCAAAGGAGACTTATCTGTGACGCAGAAATTGATTCGGGGAAAGAACCGCCTGTATACGCTGAGCCTCGAAGCGAAGTCCTTGCCGCACATTGCATTTTCCGCGGATGCCGGATTTGGGAACGGAGCCGGGGAGAGGGAAGCGCAGGATGCGGAAGGGATTGAGGAAATGGAGACGGAAGCTGCACGGGCATTTTTGCGGGGCGCCTTTCTCGCCGGCGGTTCGGTTTCCGACCCGGAGAAGTCCTATCACTTGGAGATTGTCTGTCAGGAGATACAAAAGGCACTGGCTTTGAAAACGCTTCTGAATCATCTGGGGCTGGAGCCCGGGGTGGCGAAGCGAAAGCAGCTTTGCATCGTCTACTTAAAGAGCAGTGAAGAAATTGTGGAGATGCTTGGCATGATGGAAGCAGGAAGCGCGTTGATGGAGCTGGAAAATATCCGCATTGTCAAAGACATGAGGAACAGCGTGAATCGCAAGGTGAACTGCGAGGCAGCCAATATTTCCAAGACGATCGGAGCAGCGGTGAAGCAGCTGGAGGATATTGAATGGATCCGGGATACGAAGGGTCTTGACAGTCTTCCGGAGGGACTGGCTGAGGTGGCAGCACTCCGTCTTCGCTATCCGGACGCATCGCTCAGAGAGCTGGGGGAACGCATCAGCCCTCCTGTGGGGAAGAGCGGTGTGAATCACAGGCTGAGAAAGCTTTCGGAATATGCGGAGGGGCTTCGCGGTCGGGAGAAGCAGTAGGAAAAGGTAAAATCGGGTGTCAGGATATGCCTTGGGAGGTTAGAATGATCAAAAAAGCGATGGTTATACAGATCCATGAAAAAGCAGATTCCATGCCGATTGCGATGCTGGTTCAGGTCGCAAGTCAATATGAGAGCAGCATTCATGTGGGGGATGATACGAAGTGTGTCAATGCGAAGAGTATCATGGGCATGATGACACTGGATTTCATCAATGGGAAAAGGCTGACTGTCACCGCGGACGGAGCGGATGAGCAGGCGGCAATCGAGGGGATCGAAAGGTATCTCTGTCAGTAAACGGGATATGCAGTCATGAACCGGGTGGGCGAGAGCCTTCCCGGTTTTTGTGATGCGATGGTGACGATCTGATTCGGAGGAAACGACTTTGGCTTTTACACATCTTCACGTACACACAGAGTATTCTCTTTTGGACGGCTCCAGTAAAATAAAAGAAATCATTGCGCGGGCGAAGGAACTGGGCATGGATTCGCTGGCCATTACGGATCACGGCGTGATGTACGGTGTGATCGATTTTTATAAGGCTGCCAAGGAGGCGGGGATCAAGCCGATTCTGGGCTGTGAGGTTTATGTCACGCCGGGATCGCGCTTTGACCGGGAGAGCGAAAAGGGAAATGACCGCTACTATCACCTGATTCTGCTGGCAGAGACCCGGACGGGCTTTGAGCATCTGTCGAAGATTGTGTCCCGCGGATTTGTGGACGGCTTTTACTATAAGCCCAGGGTGGACTACGAGACACTGCGGGAGTTTCATGAGGGTATTATTGCATGCAGCGCCTGCCTGGCGGGGGAGGTGGCGAGAAATTTAGCCCGAAACCAATACGAAGAAGCAAAACAGGCGGCGCTTCGCTATCGGGATATTTTTGGAGAAGGAAATTTCTTTCTTGAATTGCAGGATCACGGAATTCCGCTGCAGAAGCTGGTGAATCAGCAGCTTCTTCGCCTGTCCCAGGAGACAGGAATTGAGCTGGTGGCAACGAACGATTCGCATTACACCTTTGCAGAGGATGCGGAGCCTCACGACCTCCTCTTGTGCCTGCAGACAGGGAAAAAGGTCACAGACACGGATCGCATGCGTTATGAAGGCGGACAGTATTATCTGAAATCGGAGGAAGAGATGCGCGCTCTGTTTCCCTATGCACAGAGGGCGCTGGACAACACCCAAAAAATCGCCGAGCGCTGCAAGGTGGAGATCACCTTTCATGAGCTGAAGCTTCCGGCATACCAAGTGCCGGAGAGATATCCGGATGCCTATGCGTATCTGCGGGTGTTGTGCGAAGCCGGGTTTTCGACGCGCTATCCGAAGGAGGACGGGAGGCTCCGGGAGCGGATGGAGTCGGAGCTTTCCATCATCAACCGCATGGGGTACGTGGATTATTTTCTGATCGTCTGGGATTATATTAACTTTGCAAAGTCCAACGGAATCGCAGTGGGGCCGGGACGGGGCTCTGCTGCCGGCTCTTTGGTTTCTTATTGTCTTGGGATCACCGACATCGATCCGGAGCGCTACCAGCTGGTGTTTGAGCGCTTTTTGAATCCGGAGCGGGTCTCCATGCCGGATATTGATGTGGACTTCGCGTATGAGCGAAGGCAGGAGGTGATCGATTATGTGGGGCGAAAGTACGGAAAGGATCACGTGGTACAGATCATCACCTTCGGCACGATGGCGGCAAAGGGGGTGGTTCGGGATGTGGGCCGCGTTCTGGATCTGCCGTATGCGCGCTGCGACGCGATTGCAAAAATGATTCCGAATGAGCTGAATATGACGCTGGACAAGGCACTTTTGATGTCCAGAGATTTGAAAAACGCCTACGACACCGATCCGGAGGTGCATCGTCTTTTGGAGCTCTCAAAGCGCCTGGAGGGGCTGCCGCGCCATGCATCCATGCACGCAGCCGGCGTTGTGATTTCAAAAAAAAGTGCAGATGAATACGTGCCGCTGTCTCGCGGCGCAGATGGCTCCATCACGACCCAGTACACCATGACGACTTTGGAGGAATTGGGACTCCTGAAAATGGATTTTCTCGGTCTCCGCACGCTGACGGTGATCCAGAAGGCAGCGGAGGCCGCTTCCAAAAAAACAGGACATGCCATTGACATGCTTCAGATTGACTTCAATGATCCGAAGGTCATGGAAATGATCGGAAACGGAAACACGGAGGGCATCTTTCAATTGGAGAGCGCCGGGATGAAAAGCTTTATGAAGGAGCTGAAACCATCTGCGCTGGAGGATGTGATCGCCGGTATTTCCCTCTATCGTCCGGGACCGATGGAATTCATTCCCCGTTACCTGAAGGGGAAGAATGACCCGTCTTCCATCCGGTATGAATGCGACAAGCTGGAACCGATTTTAAAGCCGACCTACGGCTGCATTGTGTATCAGGAGCAGGTCATGCAGATCGTGCGGGATTTGGCAGGCTACACCTGGGGGCGAAGCGATCTTGTGCGCCGTGCGATGTCAAAAAAGAAGGAACAGGTCATGCAAAAGGAGCGGCAGAGCTTTGTGTACGGAAACCCCGAGGAAGGGGTAACGGGCTGTGTCGCAAATGGGATTTCTGAGGCAGTGGCAAACCATATTTTCGATGAAATGACAGATTTTGCCAAGTACGCCTTCAACAAATCCCATGCAGCCTGTTATGCCTATGTCTCGTTTCAGACTGCATGGCTTAAGTATTACTATCCCCGCGAATTTATGGCGGCGCTTTTGAGCAGTGTTCTGGACAACACGGCGAAGGTGTCGGAGTACATTCTGGCGTGCCGCAAGATGGAAATTCCCATCCTGCCGCCGGATGTGAACGAGGGAGAGAGCGGCTTTTCTGTCTCCGGGACCGGGATCCGGTTCGGGCTGTCGGCCATTAAGAGCGTGGGCGTCGGCGTCGCCGCGGAAATTGAGAGGGAGAGAGGGGAGCACGGGCCGTACCGTTCTTTGGAGGAATTTGTCAACCGTCTGAGCAGCAAGGAGGTCAACCGAAGGACGCTGGAGAGTTTCATCAAGGCGGGGGCATTTGACAGCCTTCCGGGGAATCGCCGACAGAAGATGCTGATTGTTCCGCAGCTTCTCGATGAAAAAAACAATCGCAGGAATAAGGTCAAGGGTCAGTTGACACTGTTTGATCTGGCCAGCGAAGAGGATAAGGAGAGCTTTCGGATTGCTTTTCCGGAGACGGATGAATTCCAACGGGAGGATCTTTTGAACTTTGAGAAGGAAACGCTGGGGGTCTACTTGAGCGGGCATCCGCTGGATGCCTACGCAGCGCTTTGGGAGCGCACAGTGACGGCCCGGTCCACGGATTTTATCGTCGATGAAGAGACGGGGGAATCGGAGGTGCGGGATGGCATGCATGTGACCATTGGCGGCATCATCACGGACAAAACGCTGAAGACGACAAAGACCAATCAGACCATGGCGTTCATCACGGTGGAGGATCTCCTGGGATCCGTGGAGGTCCTTCTGTTTCCCAGAGATTACGAGAGGCACCGGGAGCTGCTGGTACCGGAGGCCAAGGTATTTTTGCAGGGACGGGTTACCCTTGGAGATGAGGACTCGCAAGGGAAATTGATTTGTGAGCAGATACGGCCTTTTCGCAGGGAGGTGACCACACTTTGGCTGCAGTATGAAAACCGCGGGCATTACCACCGGGATCTTCCGCAGCTCATGCTGGATCTGGGAGGAAGAGAGGGAGAAAATGAAGTGAAAATTTATCTCCGTGCGGAAAAGCAAATGAAGAGCCTGGGCTCGGAGTGGCTTGTAAAGGCGGATGATGCACTGCTTTCCTGCCTTCGAAAAAGGCTGGGAGAAGAGAATGTGAAATCCGTAACAAGGGCATTGAAATAAGGAGAAAAAGGTCCTACAATAAGAACCGGCAGAAGATAAAACCAAGAATCAAAAAGAACATGCATCAAAAAGAACATGCATCAAAAAGAACACGCTTCCGATTGGATGACAGGGGGAACAGATGACAAAGAAGATTCAGACGATAGGCGTACTCACAAGCGGCGGCGATGCGCCGGGCATGAATGCGGCGATCCGTGCGGTTGTGCGCACGGCTTTGTCCTATGGCTTGCATGTAAAAGGAATCATGCGCGGTTACTCCGGCTTGTTGGAGGAGGAATTCACTGACATGGACGCAGCCAGTGTGGCGGATATTATCAACCGCGGCGGCACAATCCTTTACACGGCCCGCTGTGCAGAGATGATGACAGAGGAGGGGCAGAAGAAGGCTGCGGAGATATGCCGGAAGCACGGAATCGACGGCATCGTTGTAATCGGCGGGGACGGCTCCTTCCGCGGAGCGGGGAAGCTGGCCGACCTGGGGATCAACACCATCGGCGTTCCGGGAACCATTGACTTAGACATCGCCTGCACCGATTACACCATTGGTTTCGACACTGCAGTCAACACGGCGATTGATGCAATTGACAAGGTGAGAGACACTTCTACCTCCCATGAGCGCTGCTCCATCATTGAGGTTATGGGACGGCATGCGGGCTATATCGCACTTTGGAGCGGCATTGCCACCGGTTCGGATGCAATTTTAATCCCGGAGCGTTACGACGGGAATGAGCAGGAGGTCATCAACCGCATCATCGGAAGCAGAAAGCGGGGAAAGAAGCATTTTATCATCGTCAATGCAGAGGGCATCGGTCACTCTTCCTCCATGGCGCAGCGGATTGAGGCAGCGACGGGAATTGAGACCCGTGCCACGATACTGGGATACATGCAGCGCGGCGGCTCTCCCTCCTGCAAGGATCGCTTCTATGCCTCCATCATGGGATCCCGGGCGGTGGATCTTTTGGTAGAGGGAAAGTCCGACCGTCTGGTGGCGTATAAGAACGGAGAATTTTGCGACTTTGATATCACAGAGGCGCTGGCGATGGAAAAGGACGTACCGGAATATCAGATGCAGCTCACAAAGAAGCTCACACGCTGAAGAAGATAGGGGATCGCCGATCCGAAACGGGTCGGCGATTTTATGTCTGCGTCCGGGAAACGGAGCGCGGTTCAACGGAGCGGTTATAAAGCAAAAACGGTGAGGTCAAATGGAAGAAGCAAAAACGGAGGGCGTGCTCTGCGGGGCCAATGCCTACACGAAGAAATATTACCTGAATCCTGCGTTTTTCAGACTGCCGGAGCAGGTTCGGAGGGAGCTGCAGATTCTCTGCGTCACGATTGCGGAGGAATCCGGGGGGATTCTTACCTTGGAGTATGATTCCGAGGGGCATTTACAGTTCAAGGCACAGGCGGATGACGGAGATTACCTGTTTGATGAGATCGCAAGCGGGATGAAGATTGCGCGCGCACGGTATGCGCACCGGGAGCTTCTGGAGGCATTGGAGTTGTACTGCAGGGTGATGCATTCAGGGGAGAAGACAGAGAAAACCGGCGGGGAAGAAGACGGGAAAAAACGGAAGTAAAGCGAAGCGGACGTGAAACAAAACGGAAGCGAAGCAAAGCGGAAGCAAAAACGGACGTGAAACAAAATGGAAGCGAAAAACGGGAGTGAAAGGGGAAACGGAAATTGCATCAGAAAGCAGAATCAGGCAGAGGGAAAGCATGCTGAAAATCGGAACACTTGTGCTGAAGCACGGAATTGTGCTGGCTCCGATGGCAGGGGTCAGTGATTTGCCGTTTCGCCTGCTCTGCAGAGAGCAGGGCTGTGAGCTGGCAGTTACGGAAATGGTCAGCGCAAAGGCGGTTTACTATAAGAACAGAGGAACCGCCGAGCTTTTGCGGACTGAGCCTTCCGATCGCCCGCTGGCGATTCAACTTTTTGGCTCGGATCCGGCCATCTGTGCTGAAGTGGCGGAACAGCTGGAGGAGGGGCCCTGGGAGATTATCGACTTCAATATGGGGTGTCCGGTGCCGAAGGTGGTTAACAACGGAGAAGGCTCGAGGCTGATGACGATGCCGAAGCTGGCGGGAGAGATCATTCAGGCCATGGTGAAGCGGGTGCGAAAGCCGGTTACGGTCAAAATTCGATCGGGTTTTGATCGGGAACATGTGAACGCGCCGGAATTTGCCAAGGTACTGGAACAGGCAGGTGCAGCGGCGATTACCGTTCACGGAAGAACCAGGGAGGACTACTATTCCGGCAGAGCCGATCGCAGCGTGATCCGGGCGGTCAAGGAAGCGGTATCGGTTCCGGTTATCGGAAACGGGGACATCACTTCGGGAGAGGAGGCGAGGTCCATGCTGGAAGAGACCGGATGCGACGGAATTATGATTGCCCGGGGAGCAGAGGGCAACCCGTGGATCTTTTCGGAGATCCGATGGGCGCTGGAGGGAAAACAGGGCGTCCAGCCCCGGGTGATGGCCCACGAAAAGCGCGATCTCATTCTGCGTCATATGGAGATGCAGATTCAGCAGGACGGTGCGCAACGGGGAATACGGAAGATGCGAAGTCATCTCGCAAGCTATTTGCACGGGCTTCCCAATGCGGCGCAGATACGGAATTCGGTCAATACAGCCGAAAGCGAAGCGGAAATGAGAGAGATTGTCTGCAAAGCCTTTGGAAGCGTTGACACACCTCAGATAATTTAATATAATGCTCTGAATGTTTAAATCTTTGTAACGAACCGCAGGAAAAAAGAAGCATCACCGGATTGCTGAAAAAAGTGGCAGGCAGAGGAGATATGATTATGCAGGAAGTGAAAAAAAATGTTCTTACCTACGAAGGGCTGAAGCGCTACGAGGAGGAGCTGCAGACGCTCAAGGTGGTAAAGCGAAAGGAGATCGCCGATAAAATCAAGGAAGCCAGAGAGCAGGGCGATCTCTCCGAGAACGCGGAATACGACGCTGCGAAGGACGAACAGCGGGATATTGAGGCGCGAATTGATGAGCTGGAGGAGCTCTTAAAACACGCCGAGGTCTATGTCGAGGATGAAGCCAGCACTGACATCGTGAGCATCGGGAGCTACGTAAAGCTATTGGATCTGGAAGCAAATGAGGAGATGGACGTGAAGATTGTGGGCTCCACCGAAGCAGATTCCATGGAAGGAAAGATTTCCAACGAATCTCCGGTGGGACGGCAGTTGCTGGGGCGAAGGATCGGAGAGGTAGTGGCAGTCGATACGCACGCGGGAACCATTGAGTACAAGGTACTGAACATTACGAGGGATCAGGAGAATGAGTGACGAAAGCAAGGCAATCGAACAAAATGGCGCAACGGCAGAAGCAGAGCAGGAGGCGCATCGCCTCGCTCAGGTCCGGATTGACAAGCTGAAGGAATTACAGGCAGAGGGGCGGGATCCCTTTCAGAGAACGACCTACGATGTAAGCGCACACTCAAAGGAAATCAAAGATGCCTACGGGGAGTATGAAGGAAAAGAAGTGAGTGTTGCGGGCCGCATGATGGCAAAGCGCATCATGGGAAAGGCCTCATTTTGCTCTGTCCGGGACTTACAGGGCGATATTCAGGTCTATGTATCTCGGGACTCACTGGGAGAGGACGCCTACAAGGATTTTAAAAGGCTGGATATCGGAGACTTGATCGGAGTGCGCGGCACGGTGTTTCGGACCAAGACCGGGGAGACCACCATCCATGCGACAGAGGTTCAGCTGCATGCGAAGAGCCTTCAGCCGCTGCCGGAAAAGTATCACGGTCTGACGGATACGGATGCACGCTATCGCCAGCGCTATCTGGACCTGGTCATGAATCCGGATGTGAGAGAGACGTTTATCAAGCGGTCCAGGATCATTTCCTCCATTCGCCGCTATCTGGACAACCTGGGCTTTATGGAGGTGGAGACGCCGATGCTGGTGTCCAATGCGGGCGGCGCTGCGGCGCGCCCCTTTGAGACGCATTACAATGCATTGGATGAGGATGTGAAGCTGCGCATTTCGGTGGAGCTTTACTTAAAGCGCCTCATTGTCGGCGGAATGGAGAGGGTTTATGAAATCGGCCGAGTCTTTCGGAATGAAGGACTGGATACCCGCCACAATCCGGAATTCACTCTGATGGAGCTGTATCAGGCTTACACGGATTACAACGGAATGATGGATCTTACTGAGGATATGTTCCGCCATGTTGCGAAGGAAGTAAATGGAACCACCCGGGTTGTGTATAACGATGTGGAGATTGACCTGGGGAAGCCCTTTGCCCGCATCACCATGGTCGACGCGGTGAAGAATCAGACCGGGGTGGATTTCGGCGCCATTCGGACCACAGAGGAAGCCAGAGCCGTGGCGGATGCCCATCATGTTGCATACGAGCCGCACCACAAGCGGGGAGACATTCTGAATCTTTTCTTCGATGAATTTTGCGAGGAAACCATGATTCAGCCCACCTTTGTCACGGATCACCCCATTGAAATTTCACCGCTGACCAAGAAAAAGCCGGATGATCCGGAGTATGTGCAGCGCTTTGAGCTCTACATTTACGGGCGGGAGATGTGCAACGCCTACTCCGAGCTGAATGATCCGATAGACCAGCGCGAGCGCTTCAAGGCGCAGGACGCGCTGGCAGCAGCAGGCGATGAAGAAGCAAACCATACGGACGAGGATTTCCTGACTGCGTTGAACATCGGCATGCCGCCGACGGGAGGAATCGGCTATGGCATTGATCGCCTGGTGATGCTGCTCACCAATTCACCGGCTATTCGGGATGTGATCCTATTCCCCACACTCCGCAGCGGAACCTCAGCGGCTTCGGCTGAAAACGGAGCTTCTTCATCATCTGCGAAGGCAGAGAGCGGAGAAGGTGCCAATGAAGAAGCAGCCGGAGAGAAGGCCGCTTCTGAAGACAGGAGCGGATTCTTCACACCGAACGACAGCATCGATTTCTCAAACGTGAAGATTGAGCCGCTCTTTGAGGAGCAGGTCGATTTCGACACCTTCAGCAAGTCTGATTTCCGTGCTGTAAAGGTAAAGGAGTGCTCGGCTGTTCCGAAGTCCAAGAAGCTTCTGAAGTTCGTCCTGGACGATGGAACCGGCACTGACCGCATCATTCTTTCTGGAATTCATGCTTATTACGAGCCGGAAGAGCTGGTCGGAAAGACCCTGATCGCCATCACCAATCTTCCGCCGAGAGCGATGATGGGCATTGACTCCTGCGGAATGCTTCTCTCCGCTGTGAACAACAAGAAGGACAGTGAAGACGAAGAACTTCATCTTCTGATGGTTGACAACCATATCCCGGCCGGCGCAAAGCTGTATTGATCAGGGGAAAATCACAGGCGGAAAACCTGCGGATTTATACAACAAATCCAGGCTGATTTTTTGCAGTGACACCGGATTTACAACATTTGTGCAACAAAAAGTCAAATGGCGGTACATCGTAACAGATGACAGCATAAAGTCTGACGCACATCCCTGTTCCAAAAACCTTCAAGGCACTCCTTTTCAGAATCAATCTGAGGAGGGGTGCCTTTTTGTGTGCAGACAGCAGGAAAAGCCTTGAAAGCAGAAGATCCTTCTCTTTGAGAAAAGGCAAAGTGAGAAGTATTCATTGTCCTCCTGGGCGCTTTATGGTATGTCTGACTTGCAGGCGTAGTCGCTTGAGGCCGCAAATTGCGACCTCAAGTTTTGAGAGATTGCAAGACCGTGATCACGAGCGTGGTAAATGATACATAGTCAGTGTAAGTGAATGGAGAAGCAGGGGTAAATGAATATGTCGTTAAAGGAATCATGCATAATCCTGGACCTGGCAATGGCTGCCATTTTCTTTTTGATTGGGTTCTTGTTTTACAGATCAAACGAGAAAGCAGTGAACTTCTTAACAGGCTACAATATGAAGTCTGCTGAAGAACGCAAAAAATATGATGAGAAGAAAATGTGCAAGGACTACGGAAAACGGATGATGCTATGGCCGATTCCCTTTTTCATTGGAGCTGTTATTTACTTCATTTTTCCTATAAAGGGAACATTGATCGCATGGGTCATATGGTCAGGCATGTTTATCCTTTTACTGATCGAAAGACATAGAAGAGAAAGATAAATCAGAAGTTGTCCGAGAGGACGTTGAGAATGCCAGAAAAAGATATGAATATTTTTGATCGGGATTATAAGAATTGGATCAAGTATATAAGCAGTCGCTTTCGCAGGAGTCAGATTAAGGCGGCGACGCATGTGAAAGAACTTTCGTTTTTTCACACGACCTTCCTTTTTATACACGGGGTTGTTTGATGGCTCAGAGGAAAGGGGGGTGGGTTAACCATGCTGGATCGCTTGCGATCACAATTTGTGATCCCGGGTTTTGAAAGGAACTCAGGACACCTGAGTTTAATCAGTTCTTCTTTAGAGATATATTAAAAAAATGCGGATATCCGCAAAAATATCATGAATGATCTTGATGGTGCGGCAGGATAAACGGTATAATATACGTGAAAAAAATGCGGGCATCCGCAAAAATATTATGAGGTAACAGCGCATGTATCCGAGAGAGCAGTATCTGAACAAGATCATATCGAAAAAGGACAATGGGCGGATTAAGATAATAACAGGGCTTCGTCGAAGCGGAAAATCTGTCCTGCTTTTTCAGCTATACCGTGATTGGCTTATAAGTGAAGGAATTCATGAGGATCATATCATAGCTTTGGCATTGGATATTTGGGAAAATGCAAAGTATCGTAATCCAATCGAACTTGATAAATATGTAAGGGACCGGATGGTTGCTGATGGGGAAAAATATTATATTTTTATCGATGAGATTCAGTTTGTTGCTGAAATACAAAACCCTTATGTAGATAACCCCGATGCCAGGATATCCTTTATCGATGTTGTCCTCGGTTTTATGCAAATGAAAAATGCAGATGTGTATGTGACCGGAAGCAATTCCAGAATGCTGTCTTCCGATATCCTGACGCAGTTTAGAGACAGAGGCGATGAGATACGGGTGTATCCTCTTTCTTTTGCAGAATTTTATCGTGAGTACAAAGGCGATAAACGCGGTGCCTGGCAGGATTACTATACTTATGGCGGTATGCCTTTTGTCACATCGCTTGAAACACATGAAGAAAAGATCCGGTATTTGAAAGACCTGTTCGACAGGACTTATATTAAAGATATCCTGGAACGCCACGAAATAAAGAATGATGCCGCCGTGTTGTCGATTCTTCTGGACATTCTGGCGTCTGGAATTGGCTCGCTTACCAATCCGACCAAGCTTTCTAACACTTTTAAGAGTGAGAGACAGATTGCTATTGGGTCTGAAACGATTGAAAAATATATCGGTTATTTTGAGGAAGCATTCCTGATTGAAAAGGCTGTTCGTTATGATATTAAATGCAGAAAATATATCGGAACACCGGCAAAGTATTATTATACGGATCTGGGACTTAGAAATGCCAGATTAGGATTCAGACAATTGGAGGAAACACATATTATGGAAAATGTGCTGTACAATGATCTGATCCGAAGGGGCATGGATGTTGATATCGGGGTAGTAGAATACAACACGAAAGATTCTACCGGAAAGAAAATCCGTAAACAGCTTGAAGTGGATTTTGTTGTTAATAAGGGCGAAAAACGATTCTATATACAGTCGGCCTTATCGATTGCTGATCCGGAGAAGAAAGAGCAGGAAATCGCATCTTTGAAGCGTATACCTGATTCTTTCAGTAAAATTGTGGTTGTGAGGGATTATCTTAACCCATGGCAGGATGAAAATGGGATCGTCTATCTTGGAATAGAACAGTTCCTTTTGGAGCGTATGAAGGAATTTCTGTAAATAGGATTTCCTGTGATATGATTTCTTACCAAACAGCCCTGATAACAGCAGTTCCGGCTGTCTGGCAGTTGCTTAGCATATATTCCATACCGGATGGTATGTCAAGAACGGGCAGGGTTTTCTGCCCGTTTTTGACGGTATTTAGAACTTAGTCCGGCAGCCGATCCTCGTACATGATTGCCAGCTCGCCATAGACCTGACCCCAGTTACGGATTGGCAGGCTCCACCTCTTCGTGGCTTCAAACGTGGCCAGATACAAGGCTTTCAGCAACGCTTGAGCACTTGGGAAAACACTCCTCTGACGGTTCAGTTTACGGTAGGTTGCATTGAGACTCTCAATCGCGTTGGTCGTATAGATGACCGTCCGAACGTCAGCAGAAAACTTAAAGATTGGTGTGATGACATCCCAGTCCCGTTCCCAGCGTTTCATGGCGTTCGGGTATTTCTCTGACCACTTCTCTGCCACGTGATCCCGGTTGGCGCGTCCTTGTTCCTCATTCGGGGCATTGTAGATCGTCTTCAAATCTTTGGCAAACGCTTTTCGGTCCTTATCCGCCACATATTTTAGTGTATTCCGTACCTGATGGACAATACAGCGTTGATATTCTGTTTCAGGGAGGGCCGTCCGGATGGCTTCGCGGATGCCGGTCAGCCCGTCGGCACAGATGATCAGGACGTCTTTTACGCCGCGGTTTTTGAGACCATTCAATACCGACAACCAGTACTTGGCACTCTCATTTTCACCGACTTCGATGGTCAAAACTTCTTTTTTCCCCTCGCAGCTGATGCCTGGAATGACGTATGCAGCAAGTTTACGGATGATTCCGTTATCTCGCACGGAATAGTGAATCGCGTCAATGAAAAAGACGGGATAGACGTCGTCCAGAGGCCTGTTCTGCCATTCTTCGATCTGCGGCAGAATCTTGTCCGTCACGTCGGATATAAAGCCTTCTGAAGCCTCAAAACCGTAGATATCCATCAACGTATCGGAGATCTGACGAGTCGTCATCCCTTTGGCATACATGGCAATGATCTTCTGATCGATGCCTGAAATATCCTTCTGCCGTTTTTTGACAACCTTGGGCTCGAACGTGGATTTCTGATCCTGCGGGACTTCGATCTGCATAGAGCCATAGCGCGAGTTGACGGTCTTTTCCTTGTAGCCGTTGCGATAATCGTCGGAATCAGAGCGCTCGGATTTCTCATAACCAAGATGGTCGTCCATCTCAGCCTCCATCATCTCTTTGATGGTGCCACCTAGCAGATCCTTGAGTGCGTCTTGAATATCTTCTGCAGTTTCGATGTCATATTCCTGAAGGAGTTTCTGAACGATCTGGTGTTTTCCTTCGGTCATAACGACTTTATGGATGGGTTTCCTTTTTCTTACTGCCATAATAAAAATCCTCCTGTGATTTAGTGTATATCACAGGAGACCCATTCGGAATCCTTCATCTGCTTTTTACAGAAAAACTTTCATACTCTCGATTCCATCGATACGTTATAGTACTTGCTTAAGCGTATGGCAACATCCAGCCTAGGATCCTGCTTACCACGTTCATATCTGGAGAGAGAATCCTTGCTGATGAGTAGTGCCTCTGCGACTTTTTTTTGAGTAAGTCCCTTGCTCTTACGGACTTCCCGTAGGTGAGTAGTAACTGCCATATTCATAACTCCCAATCGAATAATTCTAATATTAGATCAGTAACCGGAACTACCTTCGCTACCTCGTTTTGGTAAGCAAAAACTTGAGAAGGTTCTCCCTTATCCCTTTCAAGTACAATTCGTAACTATTTGGATTTGTACATGGGAAAGCGGGGATCGAGTAAATTGACAAGAGAAAATAAGACGATTGATTTGTACTGTAAGCGCTGCAGGAAATCACTGCATGTAGCTTATGAACTTACCGGAGATATGGAATCGCCGGTATTACTGAACATTACTATGAAATGCACATGCTGCACCAGGGTTGTGACCTTCAAGAACTATAAGGAGCGTCAGATCGTGGAGCGCATGAAGAACGATAAGTATTACATTTAACAACGATAACAATTGAATGAATGGTCATCATGATATGGGAGACTCCGGAGAAGATCTATAAGCCGGGTACATAGCCATCCTAAAGACGCATGAAAAGAAACCAGTTATTACTGGACTTTCTTCTCGTGCGTCTTTTTTCATGTGGAGATTCTGTCATTTCAATTCCAACTGGTTTCGAGACCGGAAGGGACCAGAAATGACAAAGAAAAATATTGATACAACAACTATGGGTGGAAGAATTCAGGCACTTAGATTACAGAAGGGATGGTCACAGGAAGAGCTGGGATTTTATATCGGAGTAAACAACAAGTCGGTTATTTCGTTTTATGAACATGATACAAGGACGGTAAGCATACCAGTGCTTCAGGTTCTTGCAAAGGAACTTGGAACTTCAATTGATTATCTGGTGAATGGAACTGAGGCTGGAGGAGAAGAAGATCCTGATATTGTTATGGCTATACAGTTACTGAAAAGTCTGAAGACAGAGAGGGGAAAGAAGGTAGCTTTGGAGCATATTAGGTTGGTTACAATGATGGAGGCGTAATAAAATGGACCAATCACATGATTGGTCCTTGAAATTATTTCTGAATATATGGTTTTATTAATTCTTTCATTTGAGTGATGGTCTGTTCACGAAGAGTTGCTTCTTCTTTTGTCGTCGTTGTATGTGTAAATAGAAGGTCAATTACACCTTTAATCAAATCTGTATCTGTAATTTCTAAATCATCAAATGAACTACGCTGTGAAATCAAATCCATATGAAATAGAGTTTTATTAAAAATATATTTGCCAAAGATCTTAGGATAATTACCAGTTAAATTTCTTGTCAGTGCGCTTAGTGATCTAGCGGCATGGTTAAGAGGTGTTTTACAACGAAGGGTTAGTTTAATTTTCTGACAATTAATATCCTCATCGTTAATGTCTATGAATTTTCCGTCTCGTTTGAATGCAATACCATTGTTTACGGAATCAATAGCAGCAAGAATTTCAGTCTTGTATTTAGAAAAATCAACATCTGAATTTGGCTGAGATGGTGTTAGTGAAAAATCATAATAATACATAACAAATAATCCTTTCCTTGAATTACATATATTTTATCAGTAAATTAAACAAAAGTAAAGTATACATTCGCAGATAATACTTACTAAACCTATACTTGCGTTATTCTTTTTTATCTGCTACACTATGGTTACAAAATAGTAAACATTCGCTTTAAATATCTACGAATAAAAATGAAGCACTTTAATGACAGATCAGCAGGTTATTAATACATATGCTGCTCGCGAAATGACAATCAGAGAATTGGCTGCAGCTTCTGGTAGATCGTACCAGGACATTAGGCACGTTTAACACGAGCCGGGTCACAATACGAAGCACAGTACAAAAAAGAACTAAATATGATGTATTGCCTAGGCTGGGGCTTTGTACCGGCCAATTCAAAAATAGGAGGAATTATTTATGGAATGGTATAAAAACAAAGATGAACTTTCGAAAGCAATTGATTTTATTATGGACTTTAGTTGTTGCTATGGATGGAATGCCATTGCAAGCAATAAAACATCTTGCTGCAATTATAAGAAAGAGGATGCAGCTATACCAGAGGGATTGAGATTCGCTATCCGAGATTACCTTAGAAGTCTTCCGAGTGAAAGGCGAAAAGAAATCAATAGGCAGATTAGCTTACTTCTTGGAGAGAGATTCTTTACAAGAGAAAGTGCCGTAGTAAAAATTTTTAGCCGCATTTTGAGCGAAGGCAATCCACTAGACTCTGACATGAGAATGTTTGAATATGCATTGCATTTGCAGATAAAGCAAAGAATGCAACTCTTAGAAAAGTTGGCATAAATGGAGGGTATAGATATGAACAATTTTATCTCATTTAATTTTAATAGCTGGAAGCCAGTTGCGCAGATTAAACACAACACTAAAATTAAGAAGCTCGCAGAGTATGTTATGGATAAGTACGGTGAGCCAACAGTGATAGGTATTCAAGAGTTTATTACTGGTGGGGGCAAGTACCTGGACGCGCTCGTTGATGTATTTGATGGGAAGTATTATGTAGTTACACCTCCATCATTCGATTATCGATCTCATAAACGCAGTTTAGTAACCGTTACTTTATTAAATAAGAGCCTAGTTGAAAGATATGAGGTTATCGATATTGGATCCTGCTTGCCAAACAGGACCGCTTATGTAAAAGCTTATATTGGTGGAGAACCTTGGTTTATTATGAATTGCTATATGGTACAAACAGCTAATTTTGCAGGAAAAGCAGACTGGTATATTTCACAGCGTCAAGAACAAAAGAATGATCTTTGGTCAGAGATTATGTCAGAACTCACCAGTCAGAAGGACGCTAGAATGGTTGCACTTGGTGATTTTCAGGAATCTTCAGATTCCAGTCACATAAAAGCTTTAGGTGAAATGGGTTACAAGGAAGTTACGGCAGGATTTCCTACGGTTCATGATAATTTCTTTGATGAAAAGAACATTGATCATATACTCCTTAGCAAAAAGGCGTGGGATGATTTTAATCCTGTTGGGTTCGCTTTAGATGGTAATGTTATTGATGAAATCTCAGATCACAGCCTTCTGGTGATTATGCCAGCATAGTCGTCGAATATAAGCAAAATGAGGAAAGGAGAAAATCAGTTGCCAATTAGAGCATTATATACGATAAAAGATAGTCCGATACCTCTTATAGCCGATATGTATAAGAAGATAATTGTACCAAGTATTTCTGAACAGTCTCAGCAAGCATTTTTAGAAATGATTGCACCTCTTAACTACAATTTCGAAGCAACTGATTCGGAAGAGAAGTCTATTTTTGAAAGTTGGAAAGAGGTTAAGAATCAGCTTTTTTTACGAAAGGTTATAGTAAAATTTTTGCCTCAAATCAGATCGCTGGCTTGTGGGTGGCATATGAAGCTCTAAGTAGAGTCTTAGAAAAATATCCTGGACCGAACTTTTATGCCAGTTATATGCAAGTGTTTACATATAATAAAACGGAATTTTGGTTGATAGAAGAGGATGGGCATATTGTATTTTGTTTACCAGATGAAATCTGTTGTGAAGAATAAGGAATAAATACAAAACGAAAATGGATTAGCGGCCATCTTTTACAGATGGCTGTTTTTTTGAATCAAAGTTTATATCTTTGCTAACCCAAGTTTACAGATACGGTAACGAAGCATCAGCTCAGATAAATTAAGATAAATACTGTCAGACAGATACAGAAAGCAGCGCTGCTTCAGTATCCACAAATCATTCGAAAGGAGTGACCACATGGAGACTGAAGTGATTTATCAAAATGGATTTCAGGAGCAGTACTTCCTGGCAGATTCGAAGGGCAAGATAGAGATTATACTTGCCAGTTATATTTCTTTCCAGCACCAGCTCAGCGGAATTGAGGATGGAATCAAACTGGATATTAAGGTGGATCAGGATTTTAAGTTCCGACAGGACAAAGGAGATCTGGGAATCAGAGTTCAGACCTCTGACAAGTCAGATCCGACTGCAAGAGAAGCTATTAGAAATGTTGAGCTGGATCAGGCCTTTGATGAGAACGACATAGAGCGTGAATTGGAGAAGACCTGTACACCGGATCTTTTTAGGAATCAGCCGAGAATGTTCAGCTCGATGAAAGATGATTACCAGGTAATCAAGATGGTGATTGCTACGCTATCCTTTAAGGATTGTGAAACCTTGAATGCCTACTTTGATTATCAGAAGCAGCATATCAAGTTTGGAACTGTAGCTGAAGAGAAAGAAATCCTTGTTTCTTCTATCTATCAGAAGTTCTGGAGAGTAAAAAGCAAGGTTAAGAAAAATGCTATTGATAAGTTTGATCGTAAATATGGGAGGATAACAGCATGAGAGCACGTAAGAGAGTTGATTTAACAAGAGAACAGGGCAAGAAGTATGTGAAGTATGACGAGGGTGCAGCCCTCTATAGCATGGGACTCAATACATTCCAGCGATTAGCAAAGGAAGCCCAGGCAACAGTCAGAGTTGGAAGATCCGTTTGGGTGAATCTGGATCTTTTTGAGAAATACTTCCAAACATTTGCAGAGTTCTAATCAAAGACAACCGAAGATAACCGGAAAACCAGCATACATGCACAAAGATACAGAAAAATATTGATGATTGAGTCCAGGAGCGTATATAATATAAAAAGTGATATCTCGATTTGTCTTGGATTCAATCCTAATTCTAATAAGAAGGAGATGAATTCATGGCACAATCAAGGAAAGATGCACGAGGCAGAGTTCTCCGTAAAGGAGAAATTCAGCGAACATCAGATATGCGCTATGTATATACTTATACTGATCCACTTGGAAAGCGTAAGTTCATATATGCAACAGATCTGATGACTCTCCGTGAAAAGGAGAAAGAACTGGTCCAGGATCAGTTGGACGGACTCGACCGCTACGCAGCTGGTAGAGCAAGTGTCAACGATACCTTTGATCGGTACATGACAACAAAGCGGAATCTTCGAGATACGACGAAGAGCGGTTACTACTACACGTATGACCATTTTGTGCGAGATACTTTTGGACAGAAGAAGCTTTTAGAAATCAAGTATTCAGATGTAATGCAGTTCTATTTATATCTGTTGAATGATAAGGGGCTGGCTCTGGCAACGCTGGATTCGATTCACTGTCTTTTACATCCAACATTTCAGTTGGCAGTGAGAGACGATATAATAAGAAAGAATCCAACCGATGGAGTAATGAAAGAACTGACCAAGAGGACCGGAATGCACAGGGGCGTGAGGCATGCTCCTACAGTAGAGCAGCAGCGAGCCTTTATGGAATACATTTCCAATCATCCGGTGTATGTACATTGGTGGCCGTTGTTCACAGTTCTCTTAGGAACCGGATGTCGTATTGGTGAGGCCATTGGCCTTCGCTGGGAAGATATCGACTTCGATAAGAAGCTCATTAATATTAATCATATCGTCACATATTATCCCACATCGGATAATCGAGAATGTGTCTATAGCTTTCATAAGCCTAAGACAGAATCCGGAATCAGAGTAATCCCTATACTGGATCTGGTGAAGGACGCATTTGATATTCTTCGAGAGGATGAGATTGAGAGGGGACCCAATGAGCAGGTGATCGATGGATATTCAGGATTTATTTTCCAGAACCGTTACGGTAAGATTCCAAATCCGCAGACAGTTAATGTTTCGATCAAGCGTATAGTGACAAGTTACAATGATGAAGAGATGCTTAATTCTAAAAAGGAAGGAAGAGAACCTCTACTACTTCCAGATTTCTCTTGTCACCACTTAAGACACACATTTGCTACCAGGCTTTGTGAAGCTGAGAGTAACCTGAAGGTGATTCAGTCCATCATGGGCCACAAGAACATTGAAACAACGATGGACATTTATGCAGAAGCCACAGACCGTAAGAAGGAGGAGACTTTTGAACGTCTGGCTGGCAAGTTGGATAACTTATTCTAAGGAAGACATGACTTAGGATGTTGTGTAACAAAATATCCAGTCTGCAACAAAATTACAACATATGCCCGTAGATAGATAAAAACTGATATTGAACTGATAAAATCTATTACAAAACCGAAGATATCCGAAGATACGGGCGGTTAACTTACGATAAATTAACATGAAGTTTTTGAGATATAAATCCCCACGATGAAGTCATTAAAGAGCGGATCTGAGGGAAATGGTGTAAGGTCTGAGGCTGTTGAGACGGCTTCTGAAGCTGCTGCAGCTGCAGCTCCGATGATCGAAGGAGCACCGCTGATCTCTGCTGAGAAGCCTGATTTCAGCAAGGTTGAGATCGAACCGCTGTTCAAGGATTACGTCGATTTTGAGACCTTCAGTAAGTCTGATTTTCGCGCTGTGAAGGTCCTGGAGTGCGAGGCCGTACCGAAATCCAAGAAGCTTTTAAAATTCACCTTAAATGACGGAACAGAGCGGAAACGCACGATTTTAAGCGGGATTCACGAGTATTACGAGCCGGAACAGCTGGTGGGAAAGCCCTGCGTGGCGATTACGAATCTGCCGCCCAGGAAGATGATGGGAATTGATTCAGAAGGCATGCTGATTTCTGCGGTGTACGAGTATGACGGACATGAGGGGCTTAACCTCCTGATGCTGAGTGATCACATCCCGGCGGGGGTAAAGCTCTACTAAACAGCCGGGATCCGGCAGTAAAAAGTGTCGTACACCCAAGAGGAGCGGCGTTTATAAGGAGGGATGAAACCATGTTAGAGGTCGGAACAAAAGCACCGGCGTTTTCGCTGCCGGATCAGAACGGAGAAATGCACAGCCTTTCGGATTATCAGGGGCAGAAGGTGGTTCTGTATTTCTATCCGAAGGACATGACAGAGGGCTGCACAAAGCAGGCCTGCGCCTTCGGAGAATTGTATCCCCAGTTCCGGGAAAAGGGAGCGGTTGTGCTGGGGGTCAGTAAGGACAGTGTGGCATCTCACAAGAAATTTGAAGAGAAGTATGGCTTGCCCTTCACGCTGCTTTCGGATCCGGAGAAGGAAGTGATTCAGGCTTATGACGTCTGGAAGGAGAAGAAGAATTATGGAAAAGTCTCCATGGGGGTGGTCCGGACCACGTATTTGATTGATGAAAATGGGATCATCGTCAAGGCCTTTGATAAGGTGAAGGCCGCCGATAACCCTGCGCAGATGCTGGGCGAATTATCCTGAAGATGATCATTTCCCCGGCAAAAACCGATGTTGAAAACGGAACGGAAGCTAAGATGGACTCCCCGCAGTGGGGAGTCCATCTTATTTCTGTGAATGGCACGACGTGAAAATGCTGGAAACTTTTCATGCGCCAGTATTTGGGAATTACAGACCGTTTGTGAGGAAACGGGCACTGCTTGCCACTACCTTCTATTTCATTCCCATCCATTTTTCGGAACTATCGCTGGGATTAAGAAAAAAGGTGGCACCCATGCAGATATATGATTATACTGAATTCAACGGCGTGGTCTTCACACCCATTGGAGGATGGAGAAATGGATTACCTCACCAGCATGGAAATGTCAAAGATCTGGGGAATCTCCAGCAGGAGAGTATCGCTGCTTTGCAGCGAAGGCCGTGTCCCCGGAGCAGAGAAAAAGGGGAAAACCTGGCTGATTCCAAAAGAGACAAAGAAACCGAAGGAGCCGAGACGAATACAGAAACAGGGGGAATAAGGTAATGAATAAGCAACAACTGGCTGCGAAGATCTGGGAGTCCGCGAACAGAATGCGGTCAAAGATCGAGGCAAATGAGTACAAGGACTATATACTTGGATTCATTTTCTATAAATATCTTTCCGATAAAGAGGAGCACTGGCTCCTGGAGAGAGGATACGATAAAGACAGCATCCGTAAGTATGTAAACGAAGAGACAGATGACCAGTGCTCCAGCAAATCCAGCGCGCAGCAGAGCCTTGGCTATTTTATCGCTTACAAAGATCTGTTCTCCACATGGATTCACATAGGATCGGATTTTTCAGTGGACAATGTACGCACCGGCCTTTCTTCCTTTAACCGACTGATCTCCGAGTCACACAAGAAAGTTTTTCAGGGCATTTTCAATACCCTGGAAACAGGACTGTCAAAACTCGGCGAGAACACAAAATCCCAGACCAAAGCCGTCAGCAATCTCATTCAGCTGATCGATGAGATCCCGATGAACGGGAAGCAGGATTATGATGTCCTCGGTTTCATCTATGAATATCTGATCTCCAACTTTGCTGCCAATGCCGGCAAGAAAGCCGGAGAATTCTACACCCCACATGAGGTGTCTCTTCTCATGTCTGAGATTGATGCAAACCATCTGAAAGGTCGCAGCGAAATCAAAATTTATGATCCCACGTCAGGATCCGGGAGCCTCCTCATCAATATCGGAAAGACTGCAGCAAAATACATGGGCAACGCTGACCATATCCGTTACTATGCGCAGGAGTTCAAGGCTAATACATATAACCTTACGCGTATGAATTTGGTCATGCGCGGCATACTGCCTGACAATATCGTAACCAGAAACGGCGACACGCTGGAAGAAGATTGGCCATATTTTGATGACACCGATCCGACTGGAACTTATGAACCACTCTATGTGGATGCGGTGGTTTCGAATCCACCTTATTCACAGCGCTGGGACCCTTCAGGAAAAGAAAATGATGCTCGTTATGCGAGATATGGCCTCGCACCGAAATCCAAGGCGGACTATGCGTTCCTCCTTCATGATCTCTATCATCTGAAGCCGGATGGAATCATGACGATTGTTCTTCCGCACGGCGTTCTCTTCCGTGGTGGGGAAGAAGGCGCAATTCGTAAAAATTTGATTGAACAGAACAACATTGACGCGATCATTGGTCTTCCGGCCAATATTTTCTTTGGCACAGGAATCCCGACGATCATCATGGTCCTGCGTCAGAAGCGCGAAAATACTGACGTCCTGATCATTGATGCATCCAAAGGATTTGCAAAGGAAGGAAAGAACAACAAGCTCCGCGCATCGGATATTAGAAGGATTGCTGATACCGTCCGGGAGCGCCGCACGACACCGAAGTATTCTCGCGTTGTCGACCGAGAAGAGATCAGAGCAAACGATTACAACCTGAATATTCCGAGATATGTCGATTCCTCTGAAGAAACAGAGAGCTATGACATGTATGCTTCTATGTTTGGAGGAACTCCAGAAGATGAGCTCAAGCGCTTTGATCAGTTCTGGAGAATCTTTCCTGGTTTGAAGAATGAACTGTTCAGTGGAGAGAATGGCTACCTTTCTCTTCACACAGACAATATTAAAGAGAAGATCTGCGACAATGAAGATGTACGCCGTTTCTCTGAACACTTCAAGTCTGCCTTCTCAGATTTTGGCGATGAAATGGACAGAGCGCTGATCGATCAGGCTGAGACACTTTCTGTGCCGAAAACGGAGGAAGAGCTGGCTGCCAGTATTTTCAGAAGATTCGAGGACATCTCTCTTCTTGATCCTTATCAGGCCTATGAGATCTTTGAGGGAGCATTCCCCAGCATTGCAGGTGACCTGGAGTTGATTCAGACAGAAGGCATGAAGGCAACGACACAGGTCGATCCCAACATGGTTGTGAAGGGAAAGAATGGAAAGGAGGTTGAGGCACAGGAGGGATGGAAAGGGCATATTCTTCCATTTGACCTCGTGGAGCGTGTCTACCTGAAAGATGACCTTGATGTGTTAACAGAAAAAGAACAAGAGCTTGCCGAAATTCTGTCGGGTTACGATGAGCTGATTGAATCCCTTAGTGAGGATGACAAGGAAACCATCTCTAACGCGTTGACTGACACGAAGGATGCCTTCATCGTCAAGAATATTCAGAGTGCCATCAAGGATCTTAGAGAGGACGGATCAGATAACAAGGCATTGATTCAGATGCTCAGGCAGGCTAAAGCGTTGAATGACAAGGAGAAAAAGCTAAAAGCTGAGATTAAATCCGACAAGGAGAGTCTCCACCTGAAAACCAAAGCGACGATCGAAAGTCTGACTGATACACAGGTTTGGCGGCTTCTTCATGAGAAGTGGGTTGCGCCGGTTGAAGAGAGGACGCTTTCCCTCGCAGACAGCATGATAGACACATTCACAAAAAATATCGAAACGCTGGCCAATAAATATTCTGTTACGATGAGCGACTTGGAAAAAGAAATCAAGGCTACGGAGCTTTCACTTTCTTCCATGCTCTCTGATTTAACCGGAACGGAAGCTGATATGGCAGGAATCCGAGAATTTCAGAAACTTCTTGGAGGTGAAGCACATGAATGAGGTCAGGACACCACGAATTCGATTCAAAGGCTTCACTGATGATTGGGAACAGCGTAAGTTGTCAAATATTGCTGAGAGGATCACACGAAAGAACGAGAAGCTTGAGTCTACACTTCCACTGACTATCTCGGCGCAGTATGGCTTAATTGATCAAAATGAGTTTTTCGATAAGCGTATAGCAAGTAAGGATGTCAGCAGTTATTACCTTGTTCGTAAGGGAGAATTTTCCTACAACAAAAGCACTTCCTCTGATGCTCCGTGGGGTGCAATCAAAAGACTC
>NBBL01000008.1 GCA_002892395.1 Lachnospiraceae bacterium | reverse complement strand
ACTGGGGCAAGGTGTACGGAGAGCTGTCTATCATGTACGAAGGGCGTCTTCCGGACTAATAAAACAACAACCGATATGTCAGGAACCTCATCCGTTCAATAGCGGATGTTCTTGACATACCGGTTTGTATTTGTTACGTATTAAGTAAATGATCAGGTTCAACATTGATTCATATTTGCCTGATCTATCACTATTTAAATATCATAGAAGATCTATTTACAGAAAAGTATTCACACTCTCCAAATGCACCTTTTCATGTACCGGAATCCCGTTTCGGCGTGCGGGAAAGCCGAACGAAAAAACCTCGCAAATCCGCCATTTTCCTAGCAAAACGGCTTATTTGCGAGGCTTTTTGAACATGGAGGCTGCGCCGTGGTATTCGAACCGGTACCCCGTTTGTTGCCGGTGGGTACATTATACTGCCGATTTCCATATAGCTAGTTTTTCATGCAGCAGAGCCTTTCTTATTCCGCGAATAAAGATCTCTCCAATGGGGTATAGCAGCATTCCTGCTATGCCCCATTTTGCGCTCAAACGGAGATCGTTTGAGCTGTGACTACACGTTCCATATTTCTTGTGCTCCTGTCTCATCCGTATGATAGAGCGCGCCTTCAAGATTGCCGTCCGGCTGAAAGTAATACCATTTTCCGCTGATTTTTTGCCATCCGATGGCAATGTATCCAGAATCGTTGAAGTAGTACCAGTGGCCGTTTATGATCTTCCAGCATAAGCGGTAGTAGCTGCTTGTTGTGTCCGCATACCACCAGCCATTCCTGTCCTGGTTCCATCCTCGCTTATACGCTGGAGCTGCTGCCTTTGGACCAAAGTCCAGATTGATTGCGGTATGATGCCCCTCACAAAGCAAAATATCGCCCGGAATGAGGTACTGATCGGAGGTAATGTATTTAGGATCTCTAAGAACTGTGGCGCCCGCCTTGCTGAGAACAGATATCTGATTCCCCGTATACATATCAGGGCTAATCTGTTTCATTTTTTCATCGCCTAAAAGATAGCCTGCGGCCTTGCAGATTGCCGCTACACCTGCAGAGCAATCTGCGTCACACCGCTTTTTTATGCTGCGCGGGTGATAGCCCGCCTCCGCAAGTTCTTTCCAAAAGGTTCTCCTTTTTGCTTGATTATATCCAATTAGGTTATTCTCCGCGGCCTCTTTTGCAAGCTCCGCAATTTTAGCGCCTTGAATCCGAGATGGAAAGCGGATGACGCAAGTCCAGGGTCGGTTGTACCAAGGAATAACCGCCCACTCTTTACCGGTCTGGTCCCCCGCAGCTCCCCCGCAATATCTCCCTCTTTCATCGTGCCCGGAATTACTTATCATGGATCCTCCTCATTTATAAAAAAGGGGAAGGCCTTTAGCCCTCCCCGATATCAGCTTTCTTTCTCACAAGCTGCCGTTTGCGTCTGCCAGGCCCTCTCCGATAACATATCCGATTACCGTGGCTCCGGCCATAATCAGAGCGGTGACCTGCGTTGCCATGTTTTCATTGCCGCCCAGAGCAATAATCAGCATGGAAACGAATGATGCGACGCTGAGCCAGAACTTTCGGCTTGTCAGTTTGCGGGTCCAGTTGATTTTTATCATGATTTTTCCTCCTTAGTCTTTGTGAAGCGGTAATTTTTCGACTTCTGCCATGATCTTCTTGGCCGTGCCGTTCCCTCCCAGAGCAGCATAGGGCTTGTAGAGGTAGTCGCGCAGGTTTTCGTATTCGTCATGAGTTACATATCCCCGCTCGATATACGAGCCGCCCAGGTAGACAATTCGATCATGCCCGAGCCCCATGAGCATGTCGCTCTGAAGCTTGGCTTCCTGCGTCCCCTTGTCCTTCCTCCGGTCGTGCCGCTGCATGAGGTAGAGCAGTATCGAGCACGCCCCACTGGATGTCAGGGCGGTCAATACTGCGATTAGAATGGTTTCGTTCATAGGTTTCCTCCTAAAAAAGCCCCGGTGTTATTCCTCCGAGGCTTGCTTTTTGTTATTCGCTGCGTTATAGGGCTGACCGGTGATCTCTTGATATTCCTCCGGAGTGATCCACGGCTTGCCGGTTGGGTGCGTCACCGCGTTTCGGACGCGGATTTCACTCCACAGGCCCATGCGATAGAACGTTTTCACTTTTGCAAAGTTTTTGCTGTGCTGTGTTGCTTTTCCCATGTTTTATACCTCCCCCAAGTCGATGTTGGTCATCATCGCGAGATACTCGATATTCGCCTGCGTTCTCGCGTCTTTGATTTCCTGCTTGCTGAGCCTGCGAAGCACAAACCAATATTCCTCGCCGTGCTTCTGGATCTGGACGAGCGCCAGGCGCTCCAATTCTTCCGTGCTTCCATCGGAGCATGAGATTGTGACACGCTCCAGGTTATCCTTGAAGATAGCCTCTGTGAGCTCGTTCTTGCTGATGTAGTTGTTCCCGTTTAGGCTGAGATTTTCGATGGTTGACCCGTCAGCCAGTGTGATCTTGTACGTTCTGTTTTCCATGCTGCTTTCCCTTTCTGAAGTCGGTGTAAGGCTCGCTCATGTCGGCGATCCGGTGCGTTGCTAAGCTCTTAAAGCCGCGGAGGTCATGGGACAATCCGGTGCTTCCTCCTGCCGCGCAGACTCGCTGCGGGGCCTGGAGGTCGTCGATCAATAGATCGAAAAGGCCGGGCGAATGCCGTGAGAATAGGAAGCACTGCCATAGTCCGCATTACCGCTGCTGTGGGTAGTGGCGAAATGGGAGGCAGTGATAACGTCCCTTAGCCAATATGTCACATGATTACAAATACGGCTCGGCTCGTGCCGGAATAACGGCAGCTGGGATTTCTCTACCTGGTAGTTATCCGGGGCACGGCTGCCGTCAGAAACAGGGGAGAAAATACCGCTGCCGTAGACCATCTGCTCGCACATAAGGTCAACTTCGGAATCGAGCCACGCACTACCGGAAGCACGTCCATTTGCGACGGCATTCGTCAGATAGATTCTGTGTTTCATAACATGACCGCTGAACGCACGCTTGATGATGGTCTTAGCCTGTTCGAGATTGCTCTTATACATATCCGAACCGACATAGCCGCCCGCCGTAGTATTCGCGTCACTTTCGTAACCGCCGGAGCGGGTGTTGTGCATTTGCGCATTGTACAGGCACGTATCCGGCACGATAACGACATGATGAGTAGTACAGCTCGTGTCACCACTGTTGAGGTAGTAATCGAACGCCGCAACGCGATAGTTGACGCCGCCGATCGTCCAGTAGTCACCGATGTATAAATCATCGAATTTCCCGGCACGAATCGTTTCCGACTGCTCAGCTGTGAGCGCTTCGCCCAGCGACTTACCACGGTAAAGCGAGTTATGAGGCCCCGCGCCGTGGTAAGTCAGGATATTTTCCAGGCTGTCAAGGCGCGTCCCGTCTTTTCCGATCGCCCTCAGCAGCTCGTTGACTGCCGCCACCAAGCTCGTCTTGTCCTCTGTACTGAGATCGTCGATCTTTCCGGATGAAAAGTCTCTCAGAGCGGAGAGCGGCAAAGCCTTGACGCCGGTGCCGTCTGCCAGTCGGACAAGCATAATATCCGCACCGCTGGAAACAGCGCTGATCGCGGGCTCTTCGTTAAAGCGCCTTCCGTTTTCAATTTCAATTCGCATGGTTTTTCCTCCTTATGCGTATTTATATTTCCAATCGATCATGACAGCATTTCCGTCGTCGTCCAGGATCACGCGGCCGTCGTCGTCCCTCAGCGGCGCAAAGTAATCGTTGTGGATGGCCATGTACTCTGCCAGCGTAAGACGCTGTTCATGCTCGTTGGTGACATTGAGCAGCTTCCCGGCGATGTCCTTATCAAGCAGAGCCCTTACAGAAGCGAACCACTCGTTAAACGCATTCTGGCTGCTCCTCTGAAAATCTTTCAGTAATGTGGTGATTCCCGTCAGGTCGCTGTTGCCCTTCGCCTCCAGCTCTTTGATGTAGACATCAATCGTGTTCGTATAGCCCGCATAGGCCTGAGCAGCCTTGCCGAGGAACTGCTCGTAGCTTGCATCCGACTTAGCCACAAAATCGTTGTAGAAAGCATCGAATTGAGCGAAGAATACACTCGTGTCGATGCTCTCAATGAATTGAGTGATGTATCCGCAAACGGAGCTGTCGGCTCTGGTGTCGCGGATGGAGCTCTGACTCATGACTGCCTGGTTTGTGCTGACCGTGATCAGAGCCAATCCCAGCTCGTAATAGTCGCCGCTGGCGGGTCGGATCAGTTCCGGAGCGACCGGTTTAGATGCGGCTGTTCCGGTTTTGACCAGAATCTCGCAGAGCCTGTCCCTGTAATTGCAGCGGAGGACAACGCGATCAATCCTGCTGTACTGTGTCGGAGCGGTAGCCAGCTCGAAGGTCGCCTCCGCCGCATCATATGCAAAGGCGCCGTTGATCAGCCCAAAGCCGGGGCGGACTTTTACGCTTAGGCCGGTGTCGCCGGCCAGTACCCGGAAGCAGTCCGCGGGCTTGGCCAGCACTCCGTTGGTGAGCAGCTTTGCGAACAGAAGCCGGAAGAGCTCTGACGTCTCTGCCCTGTCGAAAATCGGCATACCTTCGGAGTCGACTCCCGTGATTTCAGAGTCAAAATATCCGTATCTCATAGCCATGTTATGAAGCCTCCCTCTTTATCAGCTTTTTGATAGACGTCATTGACCCGGTCCCAAAGATCACGCTGAGCGTCTGCTTGCTGCCTTCGTAGACCTCCTGGATCTCAGTGATTCTTTTGATGGTTTCAATCCCTACGTCTGTGTATCGGTAGGTGCATAGATCCCCCAGGTCGAAGTCTGTCATGTAAACAAGGTTTGCGTTCGGATCCACGTCACTGTTGACGGTCTCTACTTTTTCATACTCCGCGAGCTTCTCCAGCCCCCTCTGCCTGAGCAATGCCTGGTATTGGGCGGTCGTATAGGTGTGCTCGGTACCGCCATCGTCGGTGTAGCGGCTCTGCAGATCCCTGGCGTCGACCCAGACCTCCCGGCGTTCCTCCGTAGGGCTGCTCCGGATGTCCACCTGGACAATCGTTCTGGCAGTTCCTTCTCCTTCTCCGGCGACATAGGCGAAGTTCTTGTAATCGGATTCGTCTCTGTCATAAATTGCGTTTTTTACGTTGTAGAAGCTATCAGAGAAAATAGCCCAGCTGTTCACGTCCTGCGTGTCTCGCCGGTCCTTCCCTTGCCAGAGCTCGAAGTTGAGCGTATTAGCCAGATAGTCATAGATCAGCCGATGGCTGAGCTCCTGCGTCTGTTCGATGTCGTAGAGCTTGTCGCCCAGCCTGTCTCCGGTAGCCGTTATTGAGATGGCATCACCGAGGCCGTGCCGGGTTCCCAGCTGAATGTGGCTGATCTTACGGTCGGCCACGGCTGGATTGATCACGAACTTATCAACCAGCCTGCGCCCGATGTCCTCAGGCGTGCCGGTCATATTCACCTGAGCGTCAATTACGCGGTTGTTTAGCAGTTCCTCAGCAAAATAGCCCTTACAGTAGGCCGTCTGGGCGCCCTTGGCGTCCCTCGAAAAATTGATCTCGTGAATTACGCCCAGATCTGACCGGTCGCTTCGGTAGAGATACCGCCCGGTGTTCATAAGCTCAAAGGATTCAGCGGGCGTGTACAGCTCGAAGAGACCGGGAGCGTAATACCGCCGATCCCAGATCATCGTATTGAATACGCCGACGGCTCCCAATGTGTCAAAGTTTTCATCCAGTATAATCAGGTTCACGGCTTACACCCCCAGATATTTCGGCGTATAGAAGAGATTGACGTCCAGATTGGTGTAGTTCTCATCCGCGTCATACTCCAGATAGTTGTCGCCCACGGCCAGCTCGAAGGGCGCACTCTTGCGGTCGATATGCTGGTAGTAGTTCACATCGTTTAAGGTGATTACCTGGTGCCGGTCGTTCGTGTCAATCAGCAGAATGTCGCCCTGCTGCATAACCACGTTCACTCTCATGTACTGACCGGTGCCGGTGTTCGTGATCTTGGGGTTTGTGACCGGACCGCGAACGGCCACGAACTGGATCCGGACACCGGTGGGAACGTCTCCGTCGTTTGCCAGCACGACCTCCCGGTATAGTGTGCGGTAGCCCATCGTCATGCCCCCCAGCATCAGCCCCCTGACGCTTGCCGGATAGTCCAGCTTGTGCATGGATCTGCGGCTCAGCATCCTCCAGGGAAAGGCGAAGAGCGCCGTGATGTTAGCCATGTTTTTGCCGAAGTTGTCGACGTTTAGCATGTACGGATCCGGGCAGAGCAGATCCACCAGGATCCGCAGCCGGTTGTCCATGTTTCGGACTGTTGCGAAGGTCCATCCCTCCAACTCGTACTCGATGTTTCGACTCACGCCCATGTTGGTGATCAGAGCCTTTCCGGTGTACTTCGGGTTAAAGAACTGGATCACCTTGGCTCGGTTCTCCGGGTTGTTCTTGTTGCTTTTGAAGCTGGCCTCTATGTGGATGGGTCTCGGCTTGATTTTCTTTCCGTCAACACTGGCTCCATCCACCAGTGCGTTGTCGGAGGTGGAGATCTCCAGCTCCGAGGACTCCAGACCGGTCACCGCCGTGATGTCAATCTCTTCGTTCGGCCCCATCCGGAGCGTTTTGCCGTTGCAGGTCAGCTCAATGGTTATCGTGTTTTTGGTCATTTCACACCTCCGACCATGTTCCGCAGTGCCTCGCGCTGTGCCTTGCTTACTTCGGACGGCGTCACTACGGGCACGTTATAGGTGTTTTCCTGTTCAAAGTGGTGATCGTTGTTCACGATCGTTCCCACTGTAGATAGCGCTCTCAGATCAGCCGGTCCGGCAGCGTTTAGGGTCAGCTGACCCGCTGAGGCGGTGACGACGGTCCGCATCTGTCCGACCATTTTAGCGGCCTGAGCCTGCATGTCCTTGATGGCCTCCGGCATGGAGTCCTCGAAGCCCTCAGCAATACCCGGCGGGAGCCAATGCCCGACCTCATCTCGGAACTCCGTCGACGGGGAATGGACCCCAAGCGCGCCCTTGGCGCTGTCCAGGAGGCTCCGGGCCAGGCTTCTGACCTTATCGTTCAGCCAATCCCAGCCGGAGCTGATCCCGTTCCAGAGGCCCGTCACGATATCGCGTCCGATACTTCTGACGCTGTCCGGCAGACTCTTCAGGGCGCTGACGACACTGTCAACGAGCCGTCTCGCTGCGGCCGCACCCTTGTCGACCAGATCCGCTCCCCAGGAGGCGACTCTTGCCGCTGCGTTGCTGAGGTGCGTCCAGATCTGTCCGGGTAACTGGCTAAGCGTGCTGCTGACTCGGCTGAGCATATTCGCGGCGGCAGCCGATGCGTTGGACGCCATCTGTTGCCCCCAGCTTATGACCTTGCTGACGGCAGCGGATAAGTGCGTCCCAATTTTTCCGGGGAGCTCCTGCACGATGCTGCTGATCTTGCTTAGCATATTCGTCATGGCAGTGCTCGCGTTCGAGAGCATCTGCTGTCCCCATTGGATCAGTCGGGTGACAGTATTCACCAGGAAGGTCCAGACCCTGCCCGGCAGCAGGCTGAAAACAGCACTGATCTGGCTCAGCACGTCTCCCATCGCAGCACCTGCCTGCTGGATCATATCCTGCTCCCACGTAAGGAGCTTGTTCAGGGCTTCAGCAAAGATCTCTGCCATCTTACCGGGAAGAGCAATCAACGCACTGGTCACGCCCTCCACCAGGAAGTTGCCCTGCTCCTCCATCACTGTTGATGAAGAAGTGATCCCGAAAAAGTTTTTGAAGGCGTCAAGGATCGCCCGTCCGATGTCCAGAACGGCCTGCCCGACGGAGGGGATCGCCTTGATCAAGCCGCTGATAATGCCCTTGTCCAGGTTTATGCCGGCTTGCAGGAGCTTTGGAATCTGCTTCACCAACGCCGTGACCATATACGCCACGAGCTTCACGATGGCGGGCAGGAGCTTCGGCAGCGCCTTCCCGATCCCCTGCACAAGGGTAGTAACGATCCGGGTGGCTGTTTCCACGAAGCGGTCTGCACCGTCTCCATCAATAAAGCCGGTGATCTTCTCAACAATACTGTTTGCCGCATTCTCCCAGTCGAAGCTCTCCAGCGTTTCAGCTGCGTTCTGCATCATGCTGAGGAGAGCGTCGCCGACTCCGGCCAGTCCGTTCTCATTGAAGCCCTGCTGGAACGCTTGCAGCGCGCGGGCTGCTGCACCGGCTGCGCCCGCCAGCGGACCTGCAGCCATGCTGTAGAGGCTTGTGGCGATGTTGACCACGGAAGTCTTGATCTGCCGGGTCTTAAACTCCAGCGTGTCACTCACCTTCGCGTAGGCGTCACCGACGACGTCAGCGTCCGTTCCCATCTGCTGAAGGTTGTTGTGGAATGTCTCACCCTCCTGGGCGAAAATCGACATCGCGGCCTTGCCCGCCTCGATCGAGCCGAACATATCAACCATGGATATGCCGGAGGCAGCTGCAGACGCCTGCATCATTCCCAGGACTTCGTCCAATGTGGCGCCGGCATCCATCATCTCGTGGAAGGTCATGCCGGCATACTTGCTTCCCGCTGCAGCTTTTTCCAGGTTCTTTGCTGCGATGGTTCCGTTTTTCCCCAGCTCAGCAATCAGACTGTTCAGCTGCGTCGTTGCCTGTGCCGTGGGTGTTCCTTGCGCCGTCATGGTAGCCAGAGACGCGCCGACCTGCTCAAACGATACACCGAAGGCGGCAGCGGTAGGCGTAACCTGCGCCAGGCTTGCGCCCAGCTCGCCCACGGTGGTGATGCCGAGATTCTGGGTCTGGATCAAAGCCTTCTGGACCCTGTCCAGGGCGTCCTCGCCGGTCATGCCGTAGGCGTTCATCGTCTTGGCGGTGGCTGTAAGAGCCGTGTCCACATCGGTGAAGCCGGCGGCTGCCAGCCTGGCAGATTTCTCCAGGGTGAAGCCCAGATCCTCAGCAGGTACGGAAGCGGACAGTGCGGAATAGGCTGCCTCAGCCAGACCGCTAGAGGCCAGACCGGCTGCGGAGGAGAGGCCGAGGACCGTATCCGAGAGCTTTCCAAAGTCCTCATTGGTTCCGGTAAAGAGGGTGGAGACCTTCGCCATGGATGTCTCGAAGGACATTCCGGAGCTTAGGGCCTCCTTCCCCAGGTTGACGACGGCGTCCAGGGCCTTCGTCATTAAGTTTCCAGCGAACACGCCCAGCGCGTTCTTGGCTACGCTGCCGAGTGAGCTGGTGCTTTTCTCCAGCCCGCTCGTGTCCAGCGCGGTGTCAAATTTTAGGGTTCCGTCTGATGCCATGGCTCTCTGCCTCCTGTTAGTAGCGCGGAGGGGTTTCCTCCGTTCATAAGTAGGGTAGAGAGGTCACTTTCAAGCTGCTGTCTGTCCTCAGATTGCGGGAGCCGGTAGAGGCGCTTCATGCGCTGGTAGTGCTGCTTTTGTTCCCTCGGAAGCTTGTCCGGGATCTTCATAGTCCGGTATCCGATAATTTTCATAATCTGAGTGTCTTCGGGTAACGCTGTAAACAGCGCTCGAAACTGCCACCAGTGGAGGGTTTGGCGTGCCAGGTCCATGTGGTAGGCCTGGAGGAATGCGGCATAGATGTATCCCGCGTCATGCTCGTAAGAGAAGGGCTGCTCGTCGCCGATGTCTCCATCCGCTGCCTCTTCAGAGGGCTCGTTGTCGGTGGTCTCCTCGCCGCAGCGATAAAACCAGAGCAGATAGCCGACCGCCTCCTGGATTGCTTCGGTTCCCTTAAAGCTGACGCCGGGGAAATAGAGCTCCAGGGCTGTCCGGATCTTCTCCGTATCATCAAGATTGGGATCTCGAATCACCTCTTCGAAGAGAATCCCGGTTCGGAAGTCGGTCTCGATCTTGACTGTTTGACCGCCGATCACTGCTTCCTCAGGCAGACCGTCGAGCAGCAGGTTCAATGCTTATAGCCTTTTTTCTTGAAGGCTTTGATCTGCTGAACACGCTCACGCTGCCGCTGCGCGCTCTGGCGCTGGGTGTACTTGTTGGTGAAGTCATTGAGCTTTTTCTTCTCGCCCTGAGCCCAATCGGTCAGTGCTTCCACCGCCTTCAGGTGGCTCATGACGTTATGCTCGACTCCCTGGAAGAGCCTGGCAGCGGTGCCTTCGCCGAAAATGTCGTCGAAGTAGGCGTCAATCGTCTCGCACTGCGCCAGATAGCCCTCCGCTACGCTGGCGTACTGCTTGTCCCGGACTGCGATTGTCCTGTCTTGCAGCTTCCTGGTGGCCTCTTCAAAGGGGCCTACAAAGTCCGCGTCCATAAAGTCGCCCTGAAGTGTCACGCCGTTGATAATGATGTTCATGTTTTCCTCCTCTGGTCAGTGCTTTTCAAAACCGGAGCCCGACCGCACTGTTGATCGGGCTCTGTCTGGCTGCCTCCTGCCTTTCCGGTCAGGCGCACAATGCCAGCTGCTTGCAATTAGGCGTCGTACTTGCCCTTGAACTCCCCGGCAGTGAACGTCTTGGTCACGGTGTCAAACTTGCCCGAGATCGGATCCCCGACGGCATGGAGCGTGCCAGAGATCTGAATCTTGGCGCCGCCTCCTCCCTTGATGTCGCTGACCTCATTGGCCACTGTGAACTGCCGGGCTGCGTACTCGGCGGTCTCCGACGAGGGAGTACCGATCGGATTAAACAGATCCACACGGACGTAGGTCAGCTGGGCAGCGTCTCCCGTCAGATGATCGCGCCCCATCTTGTAGAGCGCGTAGATCGCCTTCTGGGACGGGATCAGCCTGGATTCATACGGGAACTCTGTCTCATATCCCGTAATGTCAGATGATACCGTTACCTCGTTGATGTAGGTCTCGCTGTCTGTCTGAGCTTTGGGACTCTCGTTCAGAGATGTGAAGCCCGTGCCCATAAGCTCGTAGGTGCCGCCGATCAGCGCGTAATCCGCGATGGTGTTTCTGAGCAGGGCAGCACGGCTATTGTCAAAAAGTTGAAGATTGAACTTTCTCATTGTTCTCATGCCTCCTTGTGGTAAATAAGTTCCAGTTGTATCTGATACCGGGCGTTCTGCATCGACTCATCGAACAGATAGCCGGAAGACAGCACATTGAGCTGTTCCGCGTGCAGCCCTTCCGGGAGCTCCGGGAAGCAGCCGGCAGCATCTTGAGCCTCGACCCATGCGGCGAAGTCCTCATAGAAGGAGCTGTTGGCAATATTTTGAACTCTGTCCATGCCGTAGTACTCCCGGCTGCTGAAGTTGAACTGGTAGCGCCGATCTGAGCTTCCGTCGATATAGGTCTCAATCACCGGATTAAAAATACCGACCTCAATTGTGTACTCCTGAGGCTGATCTCCCAGAGCGTCTACCCTGAATACTCCGTCCGCCAGAATAGGACAGGACGAAAAGAAGGCGGTCACACCTTCGATAATTGACTTGACCATATTTCCTCCCCTCTTATGTCTGATTGATTAACCGCAGGATCTCTGTCTTATTGGCTGTTTTCATGCGCTCGAACCACATGCCGCCGCGCCGGGGATCATAGCTTCTTGTCCGGGCGGTGCGATAGTACTGGTGCCGAGCGTATGGGGCGATGTACTTCACTTCGCCGGATCCGATGACGGTTCCCATCGTGCCTGATTGCTCCAGTGCGCCCGTACGAAAGGGAACGAAGGGAGAGCAGAGGCGCAGCACCTCGCTGTCGATGAGCTCCTGCTTCTTGCTGATGATGCCGTTGACTCTCGCCAGTGCTCCGGCGTTCCAGGTAATTTTCACGGAGATGCCGTTCGGTCCTTGAGCCGACGCATCTTGCAGATTCCGTACCGGTTTTAGTGCCATATCATTCGCCCCCAATCCGCCAATGCCGGACATCCATCGACCCCCGGATCGTGTTGTCCGCGTATTCCTTCACCGTAATGACGTTCACCAGATTCCCCCTGGCCAGCTCTTTTAGCTTCCGCTCATCCACCGGATCGGTGAGCTCGGTCGCACACGCCAGGACGATGTCGCCCTTTTGAATCGTCCAGTGCCCCCTCGCCTCCTCAGCGGTCAGAGCCCGGAAGGCCGTCTCGCTGAGGTAGGTCCTGTCGTCTTGGACCTTCGCGTCGATGGGGATCCGGAGCTTATAGGTAAGGCTCTCGGAGTGGATCCCATCTGTTGAGTGGCCGGAGCTCCTTGATTCGAAGAACGAAGCGCCGGTGATGCAAGTCGGAATGTAGACTTCCCGCCGGTCAGTACTCAGGCGCTTATTGAAGAGCGTGATCGCTGTTTGCACATACATCGCAGGCCCCTCCCATCTTAACCTTCCGGCTGAGCCATCCGGTCGGCAGCAGATAGAGCCTGACCGCCTCATAAATTTTCTTTCGAAGCGCTTCCTCGGCAGTCTGACCGTCCTGCGCCTCCGGCACATAGGTGACAGAGTAGCCATCGTTGCTCTCGCTTTTTTTACCGGCGCCGCCGGTCTGCCGGTCACTGTTTCGGATCACCTCCGCAGCGGCGCACACCGCCAGCTTAACGCTGCAGTTTTCTGTTGCGAAAATGTCGCCGTTCGCATAGGTAAGGTAGCGGATAGCTGCCTCAGCTTTGGCTTCGGCCCTGGTAAAGTCGGCCTCCGGGATGGCTCCGAAGGTCTGACAATAAAAATCGTAGCTCACATAGCCCATCAGCGCCCCTCCTCTCAAGATTTACCTGCAGTGTCAGCCTCGGCTGGTGCCTTCACCGGCGGCTTTTGTGCCGGCTTTCAGAACCGCAAACGGGAAGCGCTTGTTCTTGTCTGCTTTCAGCGCATTCACCGGGTTCGGGATCTCCCAGCCGAGCCTCATAACAGCGCGAAGCGCAACCATGTCGTTCTGCATCAGGTTGTACGCGATCGTGCCGTCCGTGTTCTGAATCACGCCTTCGGTGAAGAGCTTGAAGGTGATGTCCTGGCGGATGGAGTACACCAGCTGACTGAAATCGCCGGAGATCATGAGGGCCTGCCCTTTATCCCATGCGCCGTTACGCGGGAAGGCCATAGCGGAGCCATCCAGCGTGTAGTTGCCGGCCTGCTGCATGGAAGGCTGGAAGAGCGGGCGCTTGTTGGCGTCCAAAAGCTCGCGAAGCTCTGCCCTCATGCCGATGTCAGCCAGGTGGCCTGACACGAAGAAGCCGGACTCCTCAACCTTGGAGATCACGCCGCCTTTTCCCATGATGTCCTTATAAAGGTCACCGGTCTGCGTGACGACGGCACCGGCGGTCTCGGCAGAAGGAACAAGCCCGGCTCTCCAGTTGGCGGGCTTGCCGGCAGAGAAGAAGATTGCCTCGTCAATGACCTTTCCGAAAGCCTCCTGCACACGAGGACGGATCTCGCCCCAGATGTCGTAGTCGGAGTCATCCAGCACTGCCTCCGGGATCGGAACGATAGCCGCGACTTCCTCAGCGTAAAGGATCTTTTTGTCCCACTGCTGCTTGGTGGTTTTCTTCTGTCCTGTGTCGCCGTCCACAAAGTACGCGATCGGCAGAGCATCAAGCACAGGGAGCTTGGTCTGTTTGCTGGTCATGTTGGCCAGGCGGCGCCCCATGGAAAGAGCAGCAGACTGAGCCAGCGCCCCCTGAATGATCTCACGGGCCTGCTCCTCAGGAATAAGGGACTCGGCGCCGGATCTGTCGATCAGAGTGGCATCATTGTCAAAAAGCTGAAGATTAAAATACTTTCTCATTGTGTAATTCCTCCTTGTAGGTTGATCAGTATGTGCGCCTGATCGCCTTCCGGATGGCGCTGTTAATGGAGTCATTCGCACCTTGGGCAGAGCCGGAGCTGTGAGATCCGTCTGTCCCGGTTTTGACTCTGTAGGAGCGGCCTCCGGACGCGGTAAAACGCGGGTTGTCTTTCAGGTACTTGGCGGCAGCCTTCTCAAAATCCAGCTTGTCGTCCTCCTTCCTGAGGGCGTCGATCTTAAACATGACATAATCCAGATCATCCTCGCATACGCCCTTGGCGCGGAGAGCATTGCTGTTTTTCAGTGCTGCCAATTCAGCGCGGAGAGCATCACGCTCTTTGGTGAGCTTGCCGGTATCCGGCTTGTCAGCTGCCTGCTTGGCTTTATAGGCCGCGATAGCCTGAGACACCTCGTCCTCGCTCATTCCCTGCTGCTTGAAGTAGGACGCGAGGGCTGCTTTCTCAGCTCTCTGTGCTCTGGCGTTCGCGATCTCCTCCGCCTGATCAAAGCTGTAGGAACTTCTTCCGTTCCCGTTGTTCCCGGCGTTCCCTGTCTGGCCGCCGTTGCCAGTCCCGGCTGCTTCGCCCTGGCCGCTGCCGGAGCCTCCCTGACCGCCGTCGTCGAAGAGCTGAAGGTTGAAGTGCTTGTTGATCATGTTTCTATTCCTCCGTTTTTATGGTGTGCGTGAACACGTCCAGCTCATTGAGGCAGAGCCGTCCGGCCATATTAAAAGCGCCCGGGACGATGGGCGCTCATAATATCGTGATCTCGCCGTAGCTGTCGCGAATGTTCTGTATCCCGATCAGCCATGTGTCCAGGAGCGCCCGGCCTTTTTCATTCATCTGCATCCAGCCGATGCGGATGCGACCGTCCCGCTCCTCCGTGTCTATCCTCATGCCTGCCACTGCGCGCATCCCCTCGATCAATGTGAGGGTCAGCGCAGAGACGGCCGCGCAAACGATGTTATTCCCTGCCGGTACTCCGGCGGGTCTCGCTGCGTGGCCGTCTATTGTCAGACTGCTCTGTGTCATTGTTACAACGATCAAAGCTCTGCCTCCTCAGTCAGCACCATGTCGATACTGTTCTCTGGTATGTTTTGGAGTTCTGTCAGGCAGTCTCCGTTGTATAACTTCATCATGTGTGTGGGTCCTTCTTTCTCTATTTTTCAGCATGAAAAAACCACCTCGCTGTCTCCGGCTTGGTGGTCTTCCTAGTCTTTTCTGTGATGTGGGCAGCTCTCGCATATCTCCGCCCGCTTTTCATTCTCTTGCACCTTCTTAGGCACTGTTCTCAGTGGTGCGACCCCTTCGACGACCATGTGGATGTCGAAGCAGGTGCTGTCGTCGATGGCCTCCTCCATAAGGGGGCATAGCTTAATTTGTTCCATCATCTAATACCTCCAGCATCCTGATGATCTTCTCACCATACTCGTCAGCCTTGAAGGCTGTCTTGATCTCTTTGAGCTGCGTGTCAACGTACACGGAGCCGTTCGGTCCGTAGTAGTTGATGAAGCGGCCGTTCCATCTCTCGGCCTTGAATGTGGCCTCCTGGATGTAGCGCTCGGCCTCGGCTCTGGTCACGCCATGCTCGCGCTCTGCGTTGATGTGCGCCTCGTTGAAGGTGAAGTCCTTCACGTTGATCGGCTGCACGTCGCAGGTGAGCTTGCCGCGGAAGCTGATGGTCTTCGCTTCATTTTTCAGTATAGCGTCCGTGCGCTTGATGTCAAGCTGGTGGAGGTATTCCTGGTAGACCTTCTGGCTCGGTGCGATCCGTCCCCCGGTTCTTCCGGTGTAGACTCGCTCCATCTGCTCCGGCAGGCCCATCGTCTTGCTGAAGCGCTTGTACTCGTCCAACTGGGCCTGATATTTGCAGCGGGCGGTTGTAATGTCATGCGGATCTGCTTCTGCATGTCTGAGAAGCTGCACCTGCTCACGGCGGGCTCTGAGGGCTGTTTCCATCTGCCTCTGCTTCTGAGTGGCCTGGTAGGTCGTGTATTCGCGCCCGCGAAACCGCCTCGGCGTGTTCTCTCTGGCGTTCATTTCCTTAAGCCACGCATCTGACCAGTTCCGCTGGCTTACACCGGGAACGAAGGAATAATAGTTGTGGTGACAGCTCCAGCCGCAGAGTCCCGGACCGGTCCCCAGCCCGCACTTGCTGGCCAGCTCCTCCTTGGTGTAGATCCGCCCTTGCCAGACCGTGTGGGACGGGCGGGCACCGGGATGCCAGGAGACCTCGAAAAGGTTGGTTCCCAGCCGCTGCGCGTTCATGTCAGTCACGGTTCCGGCCAGCTGGTTGAAACCGGTGAGAAGTGCGCGACGCGCTGCCACATCGATCCTGTTATGCCAGCCGCTCGCGTAGTCGATTCCCCAGTCCCCGCCGTTTTCGGTCTTGAAGGCGTGATCCGTCCTCAGCCCGGATCCGGTCATCCGGGAGACCATACGCCTCACCAGTGTGTTGTAGTCGTAGGCCCCGTTAACCATGCCGGTGATGGCGTCGTCCAGGAAGCTGTTATAAACGTCGGCTAATGGCGTAAATACCTTTCCCTTGCTGCCCCCCATATCGATCATGAACCCGGCGCTTTTCGTGATGTTATAGAGCTCCGCGGTGGACTGATCCACCAAGGCGTCCGTGATCTGCTGCAGCTCCGGGTTCTGCTCGTAGGGGATAAAGTCCTTGCCGGCCTTCTCGTAGAGCTCCTTATCGCGGGTGTATTCCCGCTCGATGACTTCCGCATAGAGGCGCCGGACCTCTTCCTCGTTCCCCCGGACCGCTTTCCGGAGCATGTCCTCGATTTCCCGGGCGCTTGTTCCCAGGATCCGAAGCCGGTTGATCTGCCAGTCGGCTGAATCGGTGATCGTCCCGGCCTTCCGGATCCTTCGGACGACGTCCTCCATGATCTCCATCTCCAGCTGCCGGTATTTCTTTTCGATCCCCGCAGCCAGCAGGCTGCTGTAGCTCTCGTCCATGTTACATCAAGATCCCGCCCGACTGGTCCGGGATCTTTGAGGCAGCAACCTCCACAGTCTCGCCGTACCACTTGGCGCGGTACTCCGCCGGGCTCATGACGCCCATGGCCACATCCTGGCGGTCCTCCTGCCTCTCTGTCTGCTTGTCTTCGATGATGGAGTCGTCGAAATCGATGGTGATGTCAGTATCCGGAGTAAGATCCGGCACATTGGCCGTCTGCCCCAGCCGGATAATGCAGCGGATCAGTTCCTTCAGCGCGTTCTCCAGAATGATCTCGTGCTTGCAGATCGTCCGATACATGTCAGAGCTCTCGCTGATCACCTGGGTAGCTGTCACAACGCTGCCGCGCTCGAATCGGTAATACTGGGTTCCGAATCCGCACTTGAAGCTGAGCAGGTTCAGGTCGTTGTTGATGGCCTGCTCATGCTCTGAAACCCTAAGCGCCATGTTAACCTCGTGCATGGCTTCCCTGGTGTCCTTGAAGTAGTCCTCCGGCAGCTGGTAGAACACGCTGTCATCCGGGTCGAAAACCTGAGAGCCGTTGACATCCGTCAACATCTCCGGTGCGACGAAGATTCTCTTCCTGCCGAGCGTGAACTCGTTCGCGTAGCTGTCATACTCCAGATCAAGCTTGGCCAGCGTGTCCACGCTGTTGGCGAAGAGGCTAATTCCCATCGGGCTGCTGTCGTCCTCATCCACGTTATTGGCAATGTTAAGCTTGTCGATCACGAACTGAGGCTGGTCGGATCCCGTCTCCACACGGGCGGCCAGACCCTCGAAGTGGGGGATCTCGTTCCATTCCTCCGGCGTCAGCTCCCTGCCGGACCCGGAAGAGCAGAGGACTACGCTGTTTTCAATGACGTACTGCAAGCCCAGATCCTCGCCGTTCGCCCCTTTCCGGGGCTCTAATTTGTGGTGCTGGAGCTGGGCATATTTCTTGCGCTTGTAGGTTTTCTCAAAAACGAATATTACCTCTGTGATCCGGCTGTTCTCCCAGGCTGTGGGAAAGATGTTTTTCGCCACAACATAGTCCAGCTTCACATCAGCAGAGATCACACGCCCGTCCTCATCCAGCTCCATGCCGGTGAGATAGGGGACATAGGCCACGGTGCCGCAGGCTGCCTTGCGCTCCTGGTACTCGCTGCCCCGCACGGTAAAATTGGCGGCTTCCAGAACCGCCTTCACAAAGGCGTCCGTCGCCTGATCCTCGATCGTAATCTTGACTTTCTCGTTTAGAAGCAGATCACTGATGTCTTCACAGAGCTTCTTTGCCATGCTCAGGCTCTTTCTTCGGCAGCGCTCGTAACGGCTGGCACCGTGGTAGACCCGGTATTGGTGGAATCTCTTCACGTTTGACCGGTACCAGCTGTCCCACATATCGATCTTGCTGTAGAAGGAGCTATCCAAGGTGTCAATTCCCTTTTTCTTGAAATACTCAAAAATATTCATGTCAGACTGTTCCCTCCGCTTCTTCGTTCTCCTCCTCTTTGTCCTGCACCGGGAGGTAATGCTTTAGCTTCGACCAAAGCCCCATAACCAGGTAGCGAATTGCGTCCATGCAGTGGTCATCCGTCTTGACCGGCTTCTCCCGGCCTTGCTCGATGCTTTTTCTGTCGTATTCATAGAGTCCGAACTCCCTCTGAGCGTTCTCTTGCCCCGGGGAGATTGTGAGCATCCCGAAGGTGAGGAGCTTCTGCACTCTGGAGATTCCCAGGGCGACGTCGTTCTGAGCATCCCGCAGCCGTACGCTGTAGCTGCAGCTGCGGACCGCCCGCTTGATCTCTTCAGCCAGACCGGCAGCGGACGGATCAATGAAGACGTAGAAGCTGCTGCAGCGGTACGCCTTGTGCAGACTGTCCAGAAAGCCCACGAAATCCTCCGCGTACTTGCTCGGGCTCTTCTGGACCCCGGACTCCCTGCCGCTGTGGTAATACTCTGCAAGCCCTTCCAGCCGGTGCGCAGTCATATTGAGACCGGCTGCCTGGTAAGTGGTGGCGTTCTGCTGACCGTAGTCGACGCCCACGCCAATCAGCGGGAAGGCGTCCTCCCTTGTCCTCACAACATTCTTACTGCCGAACATGTAGTAAATCAGTTCGTCCACGCCGATGGGCTGACCCAGCCAGAGCCAGCGCCATTGCCGCTCGTCGATCTGCTTTAGCATCTCAGCAGACTCCAGGAGCTTCCTCCCGATCCATGCCTCCGGCACGTCTCTGTAATCCACGTGAACGTGAACGCAGTCAGGGCGTTGCTCCATCTTGCGCGTCCACTGAACGACCGGCGCGTTCGGATTCTTCGGCGGGTTGTAGAGATAGAGCATCTGGAAGCCCTCGTCGTTGCCTCTGATGAAGGTCGCCTCAATGTTCTGAAGCTCGTCCTCGCCCTCGCCCTGCTCAAAGAACTCATTCACCTCGTCGATCATAACCAGCTTAATCGGCTTGCTCTCGTCAATGATTCCCTTGGTGTCGTCAATGCTGTCAGATCCGGTGAAATAAATCGTGTTCCCGTTTTCCAGGAACGTGACCTCCATCGGGCTCACACTGATCTTGAAGAAATGCTCATCAAGCCCCAGCCTCTTGATCGCTCTCTTGATTTCTTTGTACACGGTCTTCCGGAGCTTGTTATGCCTCTTTCGGATGACGACGGCGCTGCCGTCTGAGTTCTGCACAATCTTAAATACTGTCTCAATCGCTGCCTCCGAGGACTTGGTCCCGGCTCGGCCGGAGGTCAGGATCTTGTGGGTGTGCTCTTCATCGTTGAACGCATCCCAGAACTTTGGAATGATCAGATCACTGATCCGGATCTCGTCGTTTTGTGTCATTGATAATTGTCACCCGTCTGATTCCCTCGGCGCTGCCTCCGATCTCTGCCCGCAGAAGCTCGAGCCGGAGCTTCTGCTCTTCGGTGACCATCTCACCGCGTCCTTGCAGCATCTCAGTGTACTGTTTGATCAGCCCCCGGAGGGTATCCATCGCTCGCGATTGAGCCTTCATGAAGTTAGCCTGCTTGTCCCAGGCCTGCTGCACCTCCCAGCGCTCGCCGATGACGTTTCCATTCTTCTCCTCGATCTTCTCAAACGTCTTGTCCCGCTGGTCCTTGACATAGGCGATTTTCTGCGCCCGGATGATGGCCGTGTAGGAGAATCGGATCTGATCCCAGAGAAGGTCTAACGGATCTGCGTTCGCGATCTCTCCGAAGATCTCCAGAGTCTCCCCCGGTAAATACTTGTTGTAAAAACCGAACTTCTCAGCCCGCCGGTTTCCCTTCGGCGCTGCTCGGTTTCTGTTGCCCGGCTGCCCACCGCGCTTTCGAACGCTCGGCTTTTTCGAACGTTCGCCTTTCTTGTCGCCCCAGCTATAGGTGCACTTCCACCGGCGGACCGTTCCCTCCGGGACTTCAAGCTGCCTGGCGATCTCCACGAGCTTCAGACCTTGTCTGTACAATGCCAGGGCCTCGTCCGCCTTCACGTTCCTCGCCCTCGGCACGACATCACCTCCCCGCTGTATTCGGTGTTTTGGGTAACAGAAAGGAGCAAGCGACGCTTCGCCTGCTCCCGTGTGTTCCACAGTCTATAGTAAATCACAGAGGCATACTAACAAACAATCACATGATCAAAAATCCTCCAACGTCTTGTCGTTCGCCTCCTGGATCCGCCTAACGGCTGTCTCATAGTATTCGTCATTCAGCTCAATGCCGATAAAGTCCCGGCCCTCCTCAACGCACGCCACTCCGGTGCTGCCGGACCCCATGAAACAGTCCACCACGGTCCCCCTCTCGGGGCAGATCCGGCAGAGGGCCTTCAGGAGCTCCACGGGCTTCTCCGTCTGGTGGTGCCTGCTCTTGGTGCCCACGCTGTTGATGCGATAAAGCCCCGGCATGGCCTGCTTGCCCTTGGCGGCATTCCAGTCGACTTCCTTCCGACCGTTCGTTCCCCAGACGATGTACTCGCAGTCATTCCGGAAGCGCCCCGGGATGTTCCGGCTGGCGCCCTTGTTCCAGACAACGATGCCTCTCCAGACCCATCCGCCCATCTGGATCGCGTCCGTCATGGCCGGAAGGTTCCGCCAGTCAATGAAGGCCGCGATGGCCCCGCCAACCTTCGTGATCGCCCTCAGCTTGGCGCTGATGAGGCCCATAAACCGGGTGAAGCTCCTCTGGTCCATGTTGTCGCCGGAGAAGTTCGGGAAGCGGGCGGCCCCGTTGAATTCGCAGCTCGTGTACTTTGTGCGGGTGTCCTGCTTCCGATCTCCGGCGAAGAGACCGCCGCTGGAGTAGGGCGGGTCGATCAACACGAGATCCGCACAGTTGGGCTCCAGACCCTTCAGAACGTCCATACAGTTACCTTTTAGTAATTTGATCATGATGCCGTTCCTCCTAAAATTCCACTTATGTGCCGCACGCCCCGCTTCCTGAGTCTGTAGGTGTGCTGCAGGCTGTAGTCCATCTCCGCCGCCACCTGTTCCATGGTCAGCCTCCTGATGTAGTAGGCTGTCAGGACTGTCTTCTCGTTGTCATCCGGAAGTTGCTCAATGGCGTCGCCGATCTCAATGATCAGCAGAGCCTTTTCCTGCTTCAGCCGCTCGATCTGCTCCTCCAGATCCACTATTTTGCAGATAATCTCGCCGGTCCTGTCGGAAGGAGCCGCCCGGGCGCAGTCCTTGTCGTACCGGATCGCCTTGACGCCCATGCAGCTCCTCAGCTCCTCACACCGCAGCAGCTTCCGCTTGATGGCGTACTCCTTCTTTCGGATCTGCAGCAGGTAACTATAGGTTTCTTGCAGGTTCATCGGCATGACTCCCTTCTTCCAGCAGTTCTTCCAGAGAGAACACGGGCAGGCCCATGGCCATCGCGTAGCCCAGCTCCCTGTTGGCTCCCCTGCTGTCTTTCCATCCCGGCAGCTGGACCAGGTAGTCAGCCATTGAGAGCAGCTTCAGGTCGATCGCCATGATTTTTTCATGGCTTAGCTCTTTGAGCGGAACAGCCCAATCCAGCGCTGCCGGGTTAATCACGTCGCGGCCCTCGCGGGCGAGCGCCTCCGCTGCCTGTGAAAACTGCTGCTCGTAGTTGGAATTGCCCGTTATCGGGCCGCTAAGATATCCGATCATCTGTATGTCCTCCCGGTTTTCTGATCCTTCAGGTAAATTCTGTTTGTGATCTCGTATCCGGCCAGAGCTGCCACGGCCTTGAATGTTCTGATCAGCTCGCTGACCTGCTCCGGCGCTTTGCTTGCCCCCCTGACGGCCTGTTCAGCTGTCGGGTCCTGATAACCTTCTACGTTCACTTGACCCTCCTTTCTTTGAGCGCCGCCAATAGAGCGGCTTGGTCTGTATTCTTGTTCCGGAGTGCAGCCATGACGTCCTCATCAACCGTACCTAAAGCGATCAGGTGATGAATGATCACCGGCTTTTCCTGCCCCTGCCGGTATAGCCTGGCATTGGCCTGCTGGTAGAGCTCCAGGCTCCAGGTGAGGCCGTACCAGACGATCACGTGGCCGCCATCCTGGAGGTTGAGACCGTAACCGACACTGGCGGGATGCGCCAGGAGCACCCGGACCTTTCCCCCGTTCCAGTCAGCGATATCCTCCTCCGTCTCCAGGACCCTCGCCCCCTTGATCCTGCTCCGGATGGCGGCGAGATCGTGCTTGTAGCTGTAGAAGACCAGCACCGGGCTGTCTGTCGTGTCGATAATCTCAGCCAGAGCCTCCAGCTTCGCCTCGTGGATCTTCACGGTCTTGCCCTCGGTCGTGTAGACGCTGCCGTTCGCAATCTGGAGAAGCTTGGTCATGACGGCTGCCGCGTTCAGCGCTGCGATGTCGTCTCCATCAATCCGGAGGAGCTGGTCGCGCTCCATGCGCTTGTAGGCTTCGGCTTCCTCCGGAGAGAGCCGCACCGGGATCACGTTATCAATCCTTTTTGGCATTGTCAGGTAGTCGGCTGCGCTCATGCTGATGCAGATGTCGTTAATCTTGTCCTCGATTTCCTTCTGCGCGTTTCGGAAAGGCTCCCACTTGTAAACAACATAGCCGTTCCGTGCTCCCGGTCGAAAGTATCTCTCCCGGTAGGCGCCCAGCGTATTGCCCAGGCGCTCGCCCTGATCCAGCAGATAGATCTCAGCCCAGAGATCCATAAGCCCGTTGGGCGAAGGCGTGCCGGTGAGGCCGACGACTCGGTCTACCAGCGGCATGACCTTTCGAAGCGCCCGGAAGCGTTTCGCTTGCGGATTCTTGAAGCTGGAGAGCTCATCGATCACAATCATGTCGAATGGCCACCTCCGGAGGTGCTGATAGTATTTGATCAGCCAGATCACATTGTCCCGACCGGTCACATAGACGTCGGCTTCAGCCTTCAGCGCCCGGATCCGCTGCCGCTCAGTGCCCAGCACCTTAGAGATCCGGAGAGCCTTCAGATGGTCCCACTTGGCGTGCTCTCTGGTCCAGGTATCCTCGGCCACCCGCTTCGGGGCGATGACCAGGACGCGGGAGACCTGGAAGCGGTCATACATAAGCTCTTGAATCGCGGTCATCGTGATCACCGTCTTGCCCATGCCCATCGAAAGAAACAGGCCAAGACGCGGCTTCTTGATTACAAGATCAATCATTCTTTTTTGATAGTCATGCGCCTTAAATTCCATTTTCTGCCACCTCTTCGATGAAGCTCCGGGCCTCATCCATTCCTCTGATTGTCCGGACGTTGCAGCCTGACTCAGCGAGTCGGCGTTGCTGCCATACCTGGAGAGGCGAGAGCCTGCCCCCGTCAGCTTTCAGTTCGATGAAGTAAATCCGCCCTCCGGGAAGAACAGCGATGCGGTCAGGCATTCCATTGTTCCCGGGGCTGGTGAACTTGAACGCCCGCCCGCCCATGCTCTCGATCTGGCGCCGGAGCCATTTTTCTATATCTCGTTCTCTCATGTGGTTCTCCTGTGACAACTCGGAAAAAAAGCGGTCGTCATTATACGCGTATACGCGCGTATGCGCCCTCGCGGGCGTGTAATGCGTGTGTAATGGTAAAAATAAATACTGTATAAAGAAATAGTTGTCACACTTGTCACTCGCTCGCGCTTTTCCTTGCTGTTCGCGGCTTTGCCGTTTGTGACATCTCTGTGACAAACGGAGTGACAAGTGCACTTGTCACACAGTTCGTGCTCGTGAGTACCTGTGACAAGTCGCATCTGTGACAAGTCTCAGTGTGACAACTTTCTTGTATATGGCCGCTGCAGACCGTAACCTTCGATTCGCTTCCGATTGCCGGTTCTTTCCCATTCTGTGAGCCTTTCCATGATGGCCGCGATCTCGTAGCCGTCCTGCTTCTTCCAGGAGCTACCCAGGTGTCCGAAGCACTCTATGAAGATCTCCTTTGCGCAGACTTTCTTCCGCTGCATGGTGCCTTCCTGCTGCTTCGGATCCAGGACGTCGCGCTGCTGGAAGAAGTCCACACGCTGGCTCAGGTCCCAGCTGTACCAGTCCTCCGGAAGAAGAGTATTGAGGTACTCGATCACCTCGCCTTCGCGGTCGTCGTATTCGAGCGCTGCCTGCTGAGCCTTGGCTGCTTCTTTTTCCATCGCAGCATCCAGGAAGCTGTCCTCGCCCTCTGTCGCGTATACGGCTGCCTCCGCCCAGATCTGTGCCCGGGTCTCTTCGGACATATCCCAGACGGACAGAGCTCCGCCGCCTTCGACCGTCACAGGCCAGAAACGCCGGTTTCCGGTGGTGTCTCGAAGGAAGCCGGTGGTGCTGTTGGTGGTTCCGCAGATGATCGCCGTCCTTGGATGCCTCTCAACCACGCGGCCATAGGCTGCCCGGTATTCGTCCACCTGTCTGCTGATGAAGCCCTTCATCACGTCGATATCGGCTTTTCTGGTGCCCTGCATCTCGCCGATCTCCATGATCCAGACTCCCTGGAGCTTCTCCGCTGCCGTCTTGTCCCTGGTATCCGCCAGGCTTAAAGAGTCGCTGAACCACTTACCGCCCAGCTTCCGGAGCAAAGTGCTTTTGCCGATGCCCGGCTTCCCATCCAGAACCAGCACGGTATCGAACTTGCAGCCGGGCTCCCATACGCGCTGGATCGCACCGATCAGGGTCTTCCTGGTGACCGCCCGGACGTAGGGCGTGTCCTCCGCGCCCAGATAGTCCACCAGCAGCGTGCCCACCCTTGGAACGTTGTCCCACTCCGGCAGATCTCTCAGATAGTCCCGCAGTGGGTTGAAGCGGCGTCGATCTGTAACGACTGTCAGAGCCTTGGCGAATTTGTTCTCCGGGAACTGGACGCCGTATTCATTGGCCACCCAGCTGTAGAGCTGAGCGTCGTCGGCGTCCCTCCAGTATTTGTTTGGGCGCTCCCACGGGAGATTGCCCTTGACCTCGATGGCTCCGGAGAGCTCGTTGAAGCAGATCCCCCGGAGTGCCGGATCATGCTCCAGGATCAGGATTGCGTTGGTGAGCAACGCCTTGGGGGCCTTGCTCTCGTTGAGGAGCAGCTTCGTTTTCCAGCTGTTGTCCTCATCCGCTGTATCCGGAAGCTCATTTTCGAAGTCCAGCGGAGCGGAGGCCTGCAGCTCCCGGATGGCTGTGGTCTTGGTGTCCGGGTCCTCTCTGGCCATCTCGCTCATCGCCTTGAAGCTTGGCGCGTCCTTGCCGCTCTTGTCCTCATGACCGTCGTCCAGGTGACCGAACTTGTGGATCCTTACCAGGTCGAACGCATTGCAGAGCTGCCCGCCGGCCGGATCCGTGCTGTGATTCGAGTAGGCGAAGAGCTCGTTGTCGTAGACCACGAGACCCGCGGCCGTTGAGCCTGCCGCATAGGTGTAGCGATTCGCTTTGTCCGTCGGAGTATAGACGTCCGGCAGGAACTTGGCGATTGCCTCCGTGACGTTGTACGTCCGGCAGAAGGCGCCGACGATTCCCTTCTTCTCCAGGGGATCTCCCTGCCTGTCAGCCCGGCGCTTCCGGATCCCGGTCATTCTGGAGGACTCCGGCCAGAAGCTGGTGTCCGTCCAGTCCGGGTATTCTGATAGGATGCTGTCGGCCTTCAGGAATGGGGCATCGTAGTACCGGAAGAAGGGCTCGACATCGGCGCTGTTGCTTGGCCAATACATGAGGCGCGTCGGTTGGAAGGTGGAGTCGTCGAAGAAGTCGATGCCGATCTTCTCCGCGATCTTACGGGCAATCGCTTCGTATTCGTCCGGAGAGACCTCCCGGTCCAGCGGCATGATCAGACGGAAGCGCGGCGTGCCCTTACTGTGTTTGTGGGTCGAATAGACCGCCAGGGCGCACTCGATCTCCAGATTGTTCATGAGGCCGTCCCAGAAGTCAGTGGGAGGGAAGTCCAGATCCAGTGTGAGTATCTGGCGGGAGAGTACCATGCCTGTTTTACGGCGTCCGTCCTTTAAATGCCCGCCGACGAAGCCCCCGATATCCTTGATCCGATCCTGCTGCTCCTTCGACATTTTCATGTATTCGGCGTGGGTCTCCGGAGTCTCCGCGGACTTCGAAAGCATCAGCAGCAGGGTGGACCAATGGATGGTCTTGTTTTTCCATGCTGTTTCAAAGCGGCTCCTGCCGGTGGAGATCAGCAGCTCTCCGTTGTTCTGTATTTGTAAGTGTGAGTCGGCCAGGCGTAGGATATCAGCCTTGTTTGTTCCGTTTTTCATAGACTACCTCGGCATTCTTCGTTAACCTCTCGGCTTGTTTCTTGGCATTGGCAGCCCTTCGCCGGCAGATGCGGTAAGTGTTAAGCGCGTCGCGCTGCTTTTTCTTCATGTCACTCAGCTGGGCTTTCCACTCCTTGCGCGCCTCCCGGTAAGTTTGTCCTCTCAGGAGCTTGATTCTACCGGTGAGCTTTTCAATCTCCGGCTGAAGCTCTATCGCTACGGTGTGCGCATCCCCGCTCCGATTCGCCCAGACCACCCGGTTGTTCAGAAGAGCTGCGGCGCTTTGAGCGCAATACCGAATGACGGCACACATCAACTCGTCCCGGTGCTCATAGTCTTCATTAATCATTTTGAGCAGTTTCCGGAGTCGGGTTGCGTCGGTCGGGAAAAACTTGTCCAGCGCGATGGTCGCGTGACCGTTGCCGTCGCTGAAGGTAAAAGAGATCGTATTTTCCATTGGTTCCTCCTTGCTTTAAGTCAGGCTAACAGGAATACCGGTCGAACGCCAAAGAAACCTAAACAATTTCGAAAGTCCGCATTACCGTCAGTGTCTATCACGACAAAATAAAACCCGATTTCATCAAACCGATTCGCCAACCAATACTTCGTAACACCCACAGTACCTAACGCAATACGCTCACGGCGGTTCTCCATGCCGTAAAATTGTCTCACAGATTCGGGTTCGTCATCGTAAATGTTTTCTCCAAGAATTTCACGCTCAGTAGGAATGCGGAGCATATCGAATTCGTTTGTGTTTCCCATTCTCATTCCCACCATGCGTCTTTTGATCTCCTCCGGAAAAATACTTAAGATTTCCGAGTTTAGTTTCTTCCGAAGGTCGGAATTCGCATAGCTAATGAGGGATGATTCCCCCACCATCATTTTTCTCTTGTCCTTTAGACAATCCACGGTCATGAACAGCATGCCTTCCGGAGTCTCAAGAACTGCTTTTGCCTTAACCTCCTCCCCGGTGGTAAGCGTGAAAGAAATAACGTCTCCAAGCTCAAACTGTTCCGTTTCAATCGTTGTGCTTATGCTTCTCGTTACTTTCACTGTGCATCCTCCTTAGTCTTTCTTGATACTTGTGTTTCTATGCCTTCTGTTCTTTTGCTGTTCTTGAATGCTGATCCAACGGCAATTACCTGCTTCATAGTTCCCGTCAGAATCGATCCTGTCTATTGTGAGCCCCTTCTCGTAGCCGTTAGCTAATGCCCAAGATCTGAAATTCAAGTAATTCTTCCAGCTATCACAGACACCGATCCCTCGCGCGCCGTAGTATTTATAGTCTTGGTTGTTTGGGTTTTGGCATCTTTGTTTCATCATGTTCCACACGCCATGCAGCTTTTCAGAGCTGCATCCGTTTAGAGTGGATGCTTTAGTCCTTGCTATATCGCTGCGCAGGCAGCCACAGCTTCGAGTGTGACCATAACGGAGAGATCCAGCGGGAACAACTCTTAAAGCACCACAGTCGCATCTGCAGAGCCACTGCGCTCGATGTTTGACCGCAGGCATTTGCTTCTCAACAAACAGTCTGCCGTATCTTCGCCCCGTTAGATCGATCAACTTTCCCATGGGTTAATCCTTTCTATAAAAGTTGCAAGAGTAGGTGTCGCCCTTCAGCGGCAGACCCTCCGCCCAGTCGATGGGCTGGCTCATGATGTCGTTGATGATCTTCGGAGCCTCGGTGTCCTCATTCGGCACGTCGACGATCATCTCATCATGGACGTGCATCACGATTTTGTAGCCCAGGTCGCTGACCCGTGTCATGGCCACGGCCAGGCAGTCTCTTGCGGTAGCCTGGACGATGTTCTCAACCAGCTTCCCGCCGTAAGTCTCAGTTTCTCCCCACTGCCTGGTCTCCTGGTTCACGCCCATGTAGACAATCGACTCGCGCCCGCTGTGCGGGTCAGACTTCAATCTGGTGCCCCAGTAGCAGAGTTTCCGACCGCTCGGCAGCTTGACGAAGAGATTCCCGTTGATGTAGCTGAAGGCAATTCCGTGCCTGATCCGGACAGTCCGGTGCTCCTTGATCGCAGTTTTAGCCGCCAGCTCGCAGGTCCTCCAGAGCTTCGGGATCATCGGGTTAGCAGCCCTCCAGGCGTCCACGACGGCCTGCAGCTCCTCCTCCGGGATTGACCCGCCCTTGTCCATGCGCTTCATGGCCCCAATGCCTCCCTGGTAACCACAGTTGTGTACAAGCATGTCTGAAACAGTAAAACGGTTTCGCGGACCAGCATTTAAGATGTCGTATACTTTTTTGATCTTCTTTGATTGAGGCATTGCTCGCGCCGCGTTGCCCAGCGTAGATTCCCTTCCTCGTAGTTTCCATCGTTGTTGATCCTGTCGATCTCCATTTCCCGGTCTGGAACGCCGAACGTCTTGATCATATAGAGGCATGCGTCTGTCACGCTTGGAAAACAGAATCGAATGCCTCGCCCGCCGTAATTCTTGTAATTTGCATCTTTCGGGTTCTCGCATCTCTGTTTTGCTGCCGTAAATCTCCTGTCTAACCAGCGTGGAGCTGCCCTCTGCTGGCTGCATCTTTGGCATCCCATGGTCTTGCCTTGCATCATATTGGCGAGATATGTCCAAGAGATCCTCCCGCACCCCGTGCACTGCGTCAGAACCATGCATTGGCTCCAGCCATTGGTGTATCTTCTCTCCGGAGACAATATCTTCAACCAACCGAAGCTCTTTCCCACCTGCTCCTGATTGAATGAGATGTGCGCTGCTTCGGGCGGCTTCTCCGAAGTGAATCTGCTGATATTTCCCGTCGATCTCGGCCCATACGATGTGGTCCTCTGTCGCCTCCAGTCCCCCATAGCGGATAACCTCTCTTTTTCCTTTGTAGACAACACCATCGTGGCTGACCCACTCGACGCCGTCCCATACCTTCATATCTTTTGAGACTTGTTCAATCGATACAAGTCCTTGGTCGGTCAGCACTTTCTGCCCCTCCGCAATGCAGGCCAGCTCGGCGACCTTGCCCTTCTGTCTCAGGTGACCGTTCTCGCCGTGCTTGACGACCGGAACCTTGTACATCTGGCTGGCCGTCTCACAATAAATGTCTTTTCCGTTCCGGAAAGCCTGCAGGCGCCACTCCTCGCCGCTGATCCAGCTGATCACCCGGGCCTCGATTGCTGAAAAGTCTGAGACGACGAAGCGGCAGCCGTCCGAAGGAATGAAGGCCGTCCGGATCAGCTCGGAAAAGATGAAGGCTGCCTCTCCGAAGAGGGCCTGGAGCGTGTCAAAATCTCCGGCAGCGGCAAGGTCTCTTGCCAGATCGAGATCCGGCAGCGAGTTCTTCGCCAGGTTGTGCGTCTGCACCAGTCGTCCTGCCCAGCGCCCGGAGCGATTGGCCCCGTAGAACTGGAGGATCCCGCGAAGACGGTGGTCCCGGCTGACAGCTGTCAGCATTGTGCTGTACTTGGCCACGCTGGTCTTGCCGAGGGCCGTCCTGATCTCCAGCATTCTCCGGACCTTTTCCGGAGGGTTCCCGGCCAATGCTTCCGCAATGGTGTCCTTCGTGATGCTTGCCATCCTGACGCCTTGACTGACCAGCCATTTTTTCAGCTGAGTCAGGCTGTTCGGGTTCGTGAGGCCTGTGATGGCCCGAGCCTCTTCTTGCAGCTCCCTGCGTCTCTGGTTGTCATACTCGACGATTTTCTCAATCATGGGGATATCCAGCTTCACACCGTTATCGTTCATGTGCTGATCCAGCGACCAGAGCGCCTGTTCTGAGTCCGGGATCTTGTAGACCGCCAGTTTCTTCAGAATCTCTTGTTCCGTGATGACATCCTGCCGGTTGTATGCGATGAAGAGCTTCCACTTCTCCGGGTCGTGCGCCGGCAGGTTCCGCGTCCGCTGCCCGTTCGTCCGTGTCGGCTTGCAGGGCTTAGAGAAGAACTGGATCAGGGCTTTGCCCTGCGGATCCTTTAGTTTGTCCTTCGAAAGCCCCAGCGCCTTGCCCGCGCCTTCCAGACTGCCCGGAAGCCCCATCGTGAGAGCCTTGACCATCGTGCAGCGCCACTCCTCCGGCGGCATGTCAGCGCCGATCCACTTAGCCAGACACGTCCTCTCGAAGTTCGCGTTGAAGGCTGTCTTGACGATGGACGGGTCGGTGAGCGCCTGGCGGAACTCATAGAGCTCTTCGTTGAAGTCCCGATCGACTGCCAGCGTGTCGATCACATGGACTTCGTCCTCATCGTCGTACTTATAGCCGATCAGCAGGATGTCGAAGTCGGGCGCCTCCGTGTAAGCGTAGACGCCCGACTTGATCAGATCCACGGAGCTGTAGGTCTCTATATCCACACCCATGACTCTGTGCATCTGTCTCCTCCTTCCTTAGAAATCGTCCTCAAAGTCGTCGCAAAAGTCGGACTCGGCAGAAGCACGAGCAGCGCCCAGACGGTCCCCGTCCTTGAGCTTCTGGATGTGATTCAGTCCCACGCCTACGCCCTTGTTTCCGTTGGTGTTGAATGCGTAAAAGCTGATGGAAGCGCGGCCCCAGCAGCCGGAGTAGACTTCCTCCGGATCCAGGATCTCGTTCCGGTCCCTGTCGACGACGCCGGGCTTCTCTGTGCTGTTGGCGTTTAGGAAGTACATGCCCTCGTACTCCGGGGCCTCCGCGGCTCTTTCGTCGTCTCCGTCACGGAGCGGGAGCTTCAGATTCCCAGGCTTTTTTCCGCCCCACTTGGAGGCGACGCCGTCCTGGATGACCTCCTCGATGGCTGCCTTGATCTTTTTGATCGTGGTCTTGTCCTCCTTCGGGATCAGCAGGCACACGCTGTACTTGGCGTCCTGCCCAGCCTGAAAGGCGTGGCTCTTGAAGATGTTGACATAGCTGAAACGAACTTTTCCGGTGATAACTTTTGTACTCATGATGAAATCCTCCTTACATTGTCTGTGTTGCGAAGTCGGCCTTTGCGGCCGCTGTTGAGTTGATTGCTTCGCGCCTGTCGCTCTCCGGAACGAGGACGGGCTTGCCCGCCGGCTTGATCAGCAGGTCGCCCAGCGTTTCCGTGAGCTTTTTCTTGCCTACGAGTTTCTCCATGGCGGTGATGCCGTAGAGCTTTCGCTCGTAGAGCATCGCCTCCTTGTAGCCGGCAGCCATGAGCTTCTCGGCTACTTTGATGTCGTCTGCGTACTTGCGGATCGACCTGCCCTCGACCAGCTTCCAGCCGTCGAATTGCTTCCCCGCAATAGCCTGCTCCAGTGCCCATCTCTGGACGTCCTCGACCCACCTCTTCACGGAGTCGGCACGCTCCAGGACCTCGCCAAGCTCCTCGTCAGTGAGAAGCGGGGGCGCCTTGAAGTCATTTTTCGCGATCTCCTGGCTGTGCTCGGCATGCTTCCGGCAGGTTGCCTTTGCCGGGCACCAGCGGCACCAGTCGCCCACGGCCAGATAGTCGGTGCCTTCCAGTGCCATGACAGCACGGGGCGCGACTTCCTCCTCAGCCCAGAGCAGCAATTCATTGAGCGGCGTCACCTCAGTGCTGACATGATCGAGGCGCGGCTGGATGATGGTATAGCGGACGGTCTCGAAGTCGTAGAGATCTCCAAAAAGGGCGGAAGCACCCAGGCCATAAAGCCTCAGCTGAGCATTGCGCCGGGCGCTGACCTTGACGCCCTTTCCGTATTTAAGGTCAATGACTTCGATCGTGCTGCCGCCGATCACAACGGCGTCACTGGTTCCGAAGGACTCCGGCACCCACTTGTCGAGGCTAAAGTGCTGCTCAATCATGAGCTCGGCGTCAGCTCCGGCAGCGGCCAGGTGCTCGATCACCGTGTCCGCATAGAAGTCGGTGGCTTCGTCCACTTCTCCGCACCAGTACTCGCTTTCCTTAAGTTTTGCCAGTTCTTTCTCGTACTGCTTCGGCGGAAGCTCCCCGATGCTCCTCCAAAGTTTCAGCTCCGCAACTGCATGAGCATGTGTGCCTTCGTCGGCGTACACACTGGATGGGAGAGGAGGGAGCTGTTCTGCCAGGGCGACGGAGCCGGGGCAGTGAAGCCACCGGTCCGCGCTGCTGGGCGAAAGTCTGGCGTGCTTACGCGGCATCGAGAGCCTCCTTTGCCTTATCCATGAGAGCCGGCAGATCGGAGAGCTTGACATCCGTCAACTTCTCAACACCGAAGCTCCGGATCAGTTCGCTGGCTGTGTTTTTGCCGGTCCTCTTGTTGAGCTGTGCTAAGGTCTTTCGAACCTCCACGCGGAAGTCTTCGGAGACTTCTGTCTTCTCCGGAGCCTTCTCAGACTGTCTGACGTCCTCGTTCTGGGGCTTTTCCGCTTCCTTCGGGTTCTTCTTAGCCTTCGGCGTTTCGTCGCGCTGAGGAGCTTCTGCGGCCTCCTGAGCGGGAGCTGACGGACTTCCCACGTCAATGATGTGGTTTTTGAACTCCTCAAGAGAATCAAAGGTGATGGTAAGTTTCATTTGTGCATGTCCTCCTTTAGTGGTATATTATTGAGTGTGTGTCCTTGGACCCTGGCTGTAACGGTTAGGGTCCTTTTCCTTTTCTCCCCCTCAGTGCATCAACCCCAACAAAATCACCGCTATTGGAACCGTAATCGAAAGTAAGATATTCACAACCAAAAGAAATGTGTTATCCTCATCGGCTCTTTTCAGCTCCCGCTTCAAGCGCCGTATTTCACGGTCGCAGTAGTCCGCTGCAGTGATCACTGCTATAAACTCTTTTTCCATTGTGTTTCCCCTCTCCATTAATCGGCTTCAACTTGCTTACCCTCTTTCACGATCTCTACTGTTCCATATTTAAGTTCTTGTTCCCACTTCTCCCCGCGTCCGTACACATGAACATCAAATTTATATTTGAGCTTTACGCCCATTAAATGTGCAAGTCCCTCCATGTAGTCTTCAACGCGGTCCAGGCTCCCCCTGTTCCATTGGAGCGTTCCTTCATCTTTATCATCTGCGCGGCTCAAAGCAACCGATCTAGAGTAGTGGTTAAAATCGTCAACCATCTGTTCAAGCAACAATTCCATCTTTTCATTCATATTTGCCTCCTTCACTTCATCCTTGTCCGGTTCAATTCGTACCTGCGGTTAAAGCGTGATGACTCTTTGCTTGGGCAGCTCTCGATGCTTTGGACGTGCGTCGGGCCTGCCGCCGACCTGATTATGCAGCCAATCGGCGGACTGACCATTTTGTGCGTCCTCCAGGCTCTTCAGGATTGCTTCATATGCGGCCGTGGCCAGCATCGTGAGATCCGGAGTCTCGTTTCGTGTTGACATCTTTTCCTCCTTTCTTTCATATTCCCTGGCAGAGCAGCCGGAAGGTCTCCACGCCCTTCGGCGTCATAAGGGTCTGGCAGCCTGCCCAACCGGTTTTCTGGTTTGTGCATTGTTTCACCTCGAAGAGCCCCTCGGTCTTCTTGTTAGCGTAGGGGAGCAGGTTCCCCTTCTTGTCGTGGTAGAGGTAGCCGTGGTCGAGCATGAAGTTGATCATCGCCTTCCGGCTGATGCCGATCTGCTTGGCGGCCTCGGTGAAATTGGTGAGCAGGTTTCTGTCCACCAGCTCGTCAAAATATTCAGCCTTTGGCTGCATGATCTGGCTGTCCACTGTGAGGGCGGAGTTGGACGCCTCCAGGGCCTTCATCTGTCTGTCGCGCTGTTCGATGGTCCTCTGGGCCACCAGTAGGGCCTTGGCCATGATCTCGGCGTCGGTCAGGTTCTCCTGTCCGTTGATGTAGCCGTCGCTCTTGCGGATGGACGGAAGCACCTCACTCGTGACCCAGCGCCGGAACTTCCTCGCCCCGGGCAGCTTGCTGGACAGCACCAGCGAGTAGAGGCCGCTCTCGTTGATGATGGTCAGCTCTTGCTCGCCTGAGGGGGTCGTGAAACGCGACCCCCTCTTATCCTCCGGGTCGACGTGTCTCGCCAGTGCGTCTTTTGTGTTGCTGTACCCCAGCGCCGCTGCCACGTCTTTGCCGACCAGCCAGGGCTCTCCGTCGAGCTCGATTGTTCGGATCTGGCCGAACTCGGGATCGTTGAAAATTTGCAGTTCTTTCATTGGGTTTTCCTCTCTCAAAATTATTTACGGTTTAACCGTATTTCTTGGGCAAAAAAATAATGCGATCATAAGGCAGCCCATATAAGGCTTCTATTCGGCCAATGAGCTGAACATCCGGAAAACACTTTGCACGTTCGTAATTGCTAAGCGTATCTACGGAAATTTCGAGTAATTTTGCAGCTTCTTTCTGTGTCAATCCCCTGTTTATTCTTGCCGCCTTCAATGTCATACATATACTGTCCAAACGTTGCACCTCCTTTTATACGGTTAAACCGTAATAAAACTATAACACCAGCCTTTGCGCATGTCAACGGATTATCCGTAAGAATTTACGGTTTAGGCATTGATTTTTCGAAACGGCGCGTATATAATTTGTTACAAGAGAGGTGTTCTACTATGACAACATTAGGTAACAAAGAAATTATGTCTCGTAACATTCAGAAATATATGAAACTACACGATATCTCAAGAACTGATTTATGCGATGCGCTGGGAGTAAAATACACTACTCTTACGGACTGGATAAATGGGAAAACATATCCCAGAATAGATAAAATTGAAAAAATGGCAAATTACTTTAATATAAGAAAATCTGATTTAGTAGAAAGCTCCTCCGCCGTCACGCCTGTTCTGGTCTCCCTTTCCTCAGAAGAGCATGCAGTTGTCACCGGATACCGCGCGGCGGATCAGCCTACAAAAACAGTCGTTAAGCGCTTGCTGAATGTGGAATATAAGGAGCCGATCTTAAACGCTGCACACGACATGGGCGCCACGGAGGAAGAAAAACAGCGCGCTGACGCCATCATGATGGATGATGACGAATGGAAATAATCAGGAGTTGAGCATGAGTTACGAAGAGCTGATAAATGAGGCTGCCTCGCAGGGACTTATCGTGAAGGAAAAACCGATTGACGGCTACGGCGGAAGAATTTTTAAAAACCGGATTGCCATCAACAAAAATCTGACGGGAAATGAAAAGAGGGCTGTACTTGCAGAGGAATTAGGGCATCACTATACGTCAGTAGGAGATATTCTGGATCAAACGGATATCCGGAACCGAAAACAGGAGCGGAAGGCGCGATCCTGGGGATATCAAAAATTAATCCAGCCCCGCGATATCGCAATCGCGTGTTTGTCCGGATGCTGCACGGCATATGAGCTTTCAGAATATCTTGACCTCCCGCAACCGTACGTGGAGGAAGCGTTGCAGTATTTTAGTGAAGCTTACGGAGAACAAAGAGTCTATTTTTCAGACTGCGCGATACAATTCGCGCCGAAAGTCCGTGTCTGGAAATATACAGAATTTTAATTAAAAAAAAAAAAAAAAAAACGGGAACGTGATCCTCACGCACGAGGGGTCAGAGTATGAAATAACAGACGAAAGCATGAAAGAATTGGAGAGCCGGTTGGCTCTTTATTTGAAATTCTTACTTGAAGACCTGGCGAAGAACTCCAGGAAGATCGGAGGCTGACATGTTTAATTTTTTGAAAAAAAAGGACAATAGCTACGAGCTGATGCAGCAGGCCGCCGCTCGGTACTTTGGCGGCACCCAGAAGATCGGGACCATGTGGTCAGTGCTTTACAATTTGAAAAAGTACGAAGGAGAGCCTGCAGAAGCGTTGGAGGCGGCTTGCTATAAAAATCTTGAAGACTTGGAGAAGATGCTGGAGACCAGCAGGGCTGCAGGTTTTAGTGGCGAACGCCCTACCGAGGTTCCGGCTTATGTTCGTCTATGTATGCTGTACGAGAAGCAGGAGCGCTATGCTGAGGCCATCCGAGTGTGTGCTGAAGCAATCCGCGCTGGCGCTGTATATGACAAGAGCAGCGGGCAGATGTACGGACGCCTGGCCAGACTGATCCGAAAGGCTGGCATGGACCAGGATCTGGAGCTGCTGAAGCTCACCCAGGAAGGGACGCCACATTGATCGGCGCGATCTATGCCCGATACTCCGCCGGGCCGAACCAGACAGACCAGTCAATCGAAGGTCAGGTAGCTGACTGCCGGGTCTGTGCGGAACAAAAAGGGATTCAGATCGTAGAAGTCTATGCTGACCGGCACGTATCCGGAAAGAGTATTATCGGTCGAAACGAGTTTCAGCGAATGCTGCGAGACGCAGAGCAGCATCGGTTCGAGTGCGTGATTGTCTGGAAAATTGACCGCTTTGGTCGTGATCGCCAGGACATTGCGCTGGGGAAGCTGACTCTAAAACGGGCCGGCGTAAAGCTGTTGTACGCGAAGGAGAGCGTTCCGGAGGGGCCGGAAGGCATTATTCTGGAAAGTGTGCTGGAGGGTCTGGCTGAGTACTACTCCGCGGATCTTCGGCAGAAGATTGTCCGAGGGATGCGGGAGACTGCAAAGAAAGGTTTATACTGCGGCCAGCCTCTCCCGATCGGGTACACCGTGGATGAGAACCGGCATGTTGTGATCGATGAGGAGAAGGCCGCCATCGTCCGGGAGGTATTCCGGCTTCACAATACAGGCGCCCGGACAAGGGATCTGATCGATCTGTTCCGGAAGCATGGAATCAATGGCAGCAGAGGGAAGCCCATCAGCCAGTCCGTGATCTATCGGATGCTTCGGAACGAGAAGTACCTGGGTCGCTTTGATGTCCAGGGGGTGGAGCTTCCGGTTGAGCCGATCATCGATCCGGTGACCTTCGAAGAAGCAGCGAAGCATTTTAAGACGAGCCGAAACAATGCAGCAGGGAGGGCGAAGGTGGATTATTTGCTGAGTTGTAAATGCTTTTGTTCCTATTGTGGCGCTATGCTGACCGGAGAAAGCGGAACCGGACATGCTGGGAAAATATACCACTATTACAAGTGTGGTGCGAAGAAGCGCGGTGCGAAGTGCGAGCTGAAACCGATCAAGCGCGATCACTTGGAGAATCGTGTCATCGAGTCGACGGTTCAGGACATGCTGACAGATGAAATGATCGATACTATCACAGCGCGGATCATGGAGATCCAGAAGCAGGATGATGCCCAGAATCCGGCGGAACAGCTCAGAAAGCAGCTGGACTCCAATCGGAAGCGCCAGCGGAATATCCTGGATGCGATTGAGGAAACCGGAGCAAAGGGATTGGCTGCACGTCTGGCAGCGCTGGAAGATGAAGAATACGAACTGCTGGCGGAGATCTCGCGGGCAGAAATAAAAAAGCCCCGACTCACCGAAGCGGTGATCGGAGCCTGGCTTCGTTCTTTCCGGAACGGAGACATGAACGACGCCGCCTTCCGGCAGCGTCTTGTTGACACTTTTATCGCCAAGATTGAGGTCAGGAACGGCGAGGCCTTGATCTTCTATAACATCAGAGAAAATGGACCGCACTCGAAAGTTCGAGTACGGTCCGAATGCTGGAGATGATGGGAGTTGAACCCATGTCCAAAAACTGATTCCCCGTTCTTCTACTATCATAGTTCATTCTTTTTCATTCCCTCTGCCGCACGAAAATGAACATCCTTGCGGTTTCAGTAGCTTCATGTTACGACCGTACACGCAAAGCTTAATGTACGTCGTTTCTCACATCGTCGACGCCCGGATCCCGAAGTGTGAGTGCTTCAGGTCAGGCGGCAAGCCCTCAGGCTGCGTATGCTAATTCGTTGTTAGCGTTTGTATTTAAGTTTGCCGTTTAACGCACCGCATGCGGATAGCTTCACCGGCTGCACAGTCCCTGTCGAAACCGGTACATCCCCGTAAAGTCAGTTTATTATAACCCAAATTGCGAATTTCCACAAGGTTTGACTCTCTTTTTTCTGGAGCCAAAATTGAAATCTGAAATGCTACTCCTCTAATCTCAAGTAGCATTTCGTTTTACACAAGCAGCATGGGCGTGCGGATGATATAATATCGGCGATGATGGATAACCCAATGTTTCAATAACTTTGTCCGGTGAACCTGCCGCCTTTAACAGTAATAATGCTGCGGATCTTTGTTCCCTGGTGTACCTCATACCTTAATCAGGTGTTAATCAGTCCAACTTTTTGTCCGCGACAGTATGCGGCCAGAACCTTACCTTGGGCTTTTGTCTCAAAAACCATATAATATTTGAGACAAAACAAGGAGGTGATTTCTTGCAGAAGGATAGCATTGCCACTCAAATTTATGAGCGGATCAAGGAAGTTGGCCACGATTGATTCATTTCATTCGCCTCAATGTTTTTTCAATTTAGGTTAATATAGTTTAGCCATATACATCAGTGCTTCCTCTTTTCCAATGCCAACCCAATCAATCGATCCGCCTGATCTGCCATGAACAGCGGGATATTCAGCATATCTTCGTCCAGCTTCAGATTGTCCAATGAGAAACGGATGCGAAGCTTGACCTTATCAGGGAACAGTTCCTTGAACTTCTTCATACTCTTGCTGGTTGTGTTGGCTTCGGATTTGACCTCCAAGGGGAAGATGTCGTTCTCCCGCTGAATGAGGAAATTCACCTCGTAAGGTGGGTTGTTCTGGCTCCAATAACGGGGCATGACTTCAAACTGAGTAATTAAAGTCTGCAACACAAAGTTTTCGGTTAATGCGCCTTTGAATTCAGTAAATAGGCGGTTTCCTTCGCCAAAGGCAGTGGGGGCCAACTGTGCCAGACGGCGGAGCAGTCCCACATCTACCAAATAAATCTTGAAAGCAGACAAGTCATCGTAAGCTGCAATCGGCAAGCCGGGAGCTGAGCTGCGATAAATTTTATGCACCAGACGGGCATCCACCAGCCATTGCAAAGCATCCTCGTACTCACGGGCTCGTGCGCCTTCCTTGACCACCTTATATATAAATTTCTTGTTCTCCCTTGCCAGTTGAGAAGGAATAGACTTCCAAATCATTGAGATTTTCGGGAACTCGCTGAGATTAGGATGCTTAGCAAAATCACGCTCATAGGCTCCGATGATTCCGGACAATGCTTCCTGCATGGCCGAAACATCCCGTGCCTCCGTCCACATCAATACCGGCTCCGGCATACCACCGGTGACATAGTACATCTTCAGCTTCTCATACAGCGGATTAAAGAAGGCGTCAGGGATAGGTTCAAGGGTATCCACCTGTTCCAGATACTGCACCAGATTTTCATCACCGTTGGCAAGTAGAAACTCAGCGAAGGTCATTGGGACAATCTGCATGAAGTTGACCTTGCCTACTGGAAAAGAGGAAGGCTTCGCCAAGGCGATACCTAACAGAGAACCGGCGCAGGCAACATGGTACTGCGGTGCGTTCTCGCAGAAATATTTCATGGAGTTAATGACTTTCGGGCAGTCCTGTACCTCGTCAAAGATGATGAGGGTCTTTTCCGGCAATATCTTTTGACCGCTTGCCAGCATAAGGTTTTGTAGAATCCGGTCCACATCCTTGGTTGTTTCAAAAAATTGTTTATATTCTTCGCTTTCGTCGAAGTTAAAGTAGGCTGTATTTTCATAACAGCGTCTGCCGAACTCTTTTAGAATCCAAGTCTTACCTACCTGACGTACGCCCTTCAAGATTAAAGGCTTGCGGTAGGGAGAATTCTTCCAATCCAGCAACTTTTTTAAGATAAATCGTTCCATAGGATCACTCCTCACATTTTTATTGGAGTTTTATGCTTTATAATCACATTTTTATTATATGCGAAATCTATGAAAATTACAACCGAAATCACAAAATTATTAAAAATTTAATGCTTATCAATCACACTTTTATATGAGATAGTGAAAAAATTTCTACAATAAAGGCAGACCACAGCCTCAACAGTAGTTATATTACATCTTATCATTCCTGTTCCATTCCGGATAGGAAAGGATAAGATCAGTATTGTTACATTGTGCTTTTGACAGTTCTTGAATTATCAAAAGCACAATTCTGGGACTGCCATAAACACAATTCAAGAATTGTCCCATCAAAGAAATAAGGCTGACCTGTTACAGTCAGCCCTAAGTAAAAATTCTATATTCTGTTAGCAAAAAATCAGTTCTGCATTAACGATTTCCTCCGCCTGTGCTTTTAGACTACTCATGTGCTGCACCTAAGCAAGCTGTTGGGTTGACTTATCCGGAGCCGGATTTTTCTCCAGAAGTTCAGTCACTATCTGTTCCACTCTGCGGTGAGCAGTTTCGTCAATTTCCCATAAATGCGGAAATAATGTCTCTGTTAGAATCATGTCATCTAAGAGTATTGGATTATTTTCCGCAAGAAAAACTCTGCGCATTCTACTGTACTTCCCAAGTGGTTTATCGCTTACATAGCTCAACCGAATATCGGGGATGAGATAATCAACCACAACGGGTATAAGTCAAATTCTGTGTCATAGCAACCCCTCCAATCGTTTTTTCTTTCACTTCCATTGTAATGTTCCCATAAAAGTGGAGTTTGTAGATCAGTGGCGTTAAATGTGCATCCTGTCCAACCTGCGACCAATCCTGTCCGGATTTCGTTAAGGAACGTTGTACAAGGCTCGATTCAGCCCCTTACGTTTGTAATAGAAAGAGTCGTGCTGTTCTTTGGTGACCGGCACCTTCTCACCGGTGCTGCGAACGTAGATAAAGTAAGTCTTCTGATTTTCATTGTTTTGCATGATAAAACCTCCGATTTTCGTGTGGTTCCCGAACCGGAGGTCTCATGAAAAAAGAGCGTGGAAGGCCGACCGGAACGGGAAAAAATCCGTTTCAGTTGCCAACCACGCTCGTAGGTTGGTGTTTATTTACTTGTGACTGCTATGATCGTTCGAGCCACTCTGCATGCCGGGTGAGCGTTCATAGCGGTGAGCCTTTTTATGCCTTGCTCAGGGCATTGACCGTTATCTGAGATCCGCTTCGATGGCGTATAACTCGCTGAATACGTCCGGCAGATCACTCGGATTTAGGTTTTCGACGCTGTGAGCGCCGTATCGCTGGAATACTCCGTCAACTACAGCTGATCCCAATTGGGAGCTGATCGTAGATGCGGTGTTTTCGATATTGATAATCCAATTCTCGCGTTCGTCTTTAGTCACGTTTTTCATCTCCTTCCTGCTCAGCCTTCCGTTCAGAAGTCAGCTGCGTTATTTGCACCACCCTTGGAAACTGAACTCATCCTTGATCAGGGGATGCATCCAAGGTTTTTGATGAGGAGTGCAATAAAGTGGTTTTTTGTCTGTTTATGTGAGCTTATATCTATAGAATATTGATATAGATGGTGTTTCTGTGTATAATTAAATAGTCAAGGCCTCACATTGTCGGCTTTTGCCTTCTTTGCCCTGCTTGTTTATAGTTTCGCACGGCAAAATGAGACGGCTTGACCGGTAACGTGAGACACATAGGACAAAACATAGGACAAGATCTGAGAGGAGGTATTCGATTGGAATTAAGTGAATATTTCAGCCGGATATTTCCGAGCACGGCAGCACAGATGTATTATCCGAGCCGAAAAAACAACGGGATATTTGTTTCCTTCTGCTTTATTGAAGCGGGGAGCAATTATTTCTCGCACAAGCAGGGCGATAGACTAAAGTCAGACGATGTACCCTTGGAGCGAAAGCTATTTGACGGGTCGAGGAAGATGTCTCCAGACCTGAAGGCCTCTTTTAAGACTTTTAATGAAGATGGCTTATGCGCATATTTTGAAAAGATCATCGACAAGAATAAGTACGGCGACGTAATGCTTGCCTTCACAATTCCGCCCACAGCAGAAAAAAATCCGCAAGCACTCTGGAGAGCACTTGCAGTTCAGTTCAAAGCTTTTATTGATAGCGATAAGGAAGATGCTGCGGATATTGTGGCAATGACCTATCAGCAGCTTTTGGAAGAACCGGAGCAGGAGCCCAGCTCTTTTCACCACATATCGTCTCTGTACCCGGATGACACAGTGTACATCAAGCCGGATCACAAGAGAGGTTATTCGGGTTTCATGTATGAGAAGCTGACGATAACGTGGAAATTCTCTAATCTGGGCACGCAAACATGGCGTGGCCGAAAGCTGTATCTTTCCAATCATGATGAGATAAGGCCACGGGCAGAAAGCAACTACATTGAAATACCGGAGACTCCACCGAAAACCGGTGTGGAAATCTCCACAGTCATTGAGCTCAGACCATTTGAAGGGCATACAACTTGCCATTGGATCATGGTAGACAGCGATGACAATGACTGTTATCCCGGTAGTCGAATGTTCGATATAGATATAGATGTAAAGTTCAAAAGGAAGAACTCTTAAAGATGGAGGTAATAAAGTGAGCGATCAGCTGCAAGTTGAAAAATGGGTAACATTAAAAGATGTACAGGCATATCTCGGTGTTGGACGAGAGACTATTTTGCAGTGGATTTCAAAACGGAATATGCCTGCGTATAAAGTCGGCAGACTGTGGAAATTCAAACTCTCAGAAGTCGATGATTGGATTCGCTCCGGTGGAGCATCCGATGATAACTCACCTGAAAAAGAAGAACAGGATGCCGAGTAAGTCCGGTTTATGGGACAACAGATTTTGTAGAATGAAAATATAGAGTGGCAAACTATGCAAACTATGCCACGGACAAACGGAGGAAAATTGTAATGGACAATCAGGTTCACAATCAGATAGTAAGTTTTATATGGGGAATCGCAGACGACTGCCTGCGCGACGTGTATGTGCGCGGTAAGTATCGTGACGTTATTCTCCCGATGACGGTAATCCGTCGTCTGGATGCCATGCTGGAAGAAACGAAACCGGCAGTGTTGGCAATGAAGAAACAGCTGGACGCTGCAAAAATCGATAACCAGTGGCCTGCGCTGTGCAATGCGGCGGGACAGGCTTTCTGCAATGCGTCTCCCTTCCTTCTGAAGGACTTGACCAGCCGCTCCAAAGCTCAGACTTTGAAAGCTGACTTTAAAGCATATCTTGACGGGTTTTCTCCCAATGTTCAGGTGATTCTGGATAAATTCAAGTTCCGTAATCAGATCGACACGATGGTGGATGCGGATATTCTTGGTGCGGTTATTGAGAAGTTCACATCTTCTGATATCAACCTGAGTCCGAATCCGATTTATAAGGATGAAGCAAAGACGATCCTCAAGCATCCCGGCCTTGATAACCACGGCATGGGCACCATCTTTGAGGAACTGATTCGTAAGTTTAATGAAGAGAACAATGAGGAAGCCGGAGAACACTGGACACCTCGTGATGTTGTCGAACTCATGGCAGACCTTGTGTTCATGCCGATTGCCGACAAGATAAAAGATGCTTCCTATTCCTGCTATGACGGAGCATGTGGTACTGGTGGTATGCTCACCGTTGCTCAGGACAGACTTTTGACGCTGGCTAAGAGACGCGGCAAAGAAGTCGCTATCCATCTGTTCGGGCAGGAAATCAATCCTGAGACTTATGCTATCTGTACTGCGGATATGCTGCTGAAAGGTGACGGCGAAGAAGCGGAACATATCATGTATGGCTCCACACTTTCTGACGATCAACACGCATCACGTCAGTTTGACTTCATGCTCTCAAATCCGCCTTACGGTAAGAGCTGGAAGACCGATGCAGAGAAGATGGGCGGCAAAAAAGAAATACTTGATACGCGCTTTAACACTTACATTGAAGGTGGAGAAGAACTGTCGATGATACCTCGTGTAAGTGATGGCCAGCTCCTGTTCCTGCTGAATAATGTGGCGAAGATGAAAAAGGACACAGAGCTCGGCAGCCGTATTGCTGAGGTACATAATGGCTCGTCACTCTTTACAGGAGATGCAGGTAGCGGAGAAAGCAACGCACGCAAATATTTGATAGAGAATGACTATGTTGAAGCCATAATTGCGCTTCCTGAAAACATGTTCTACAACACGGGAATTGGCACATATATATGGATTCTTTCAAACAAAAAAGAGGAACGTCGCAGGGGTAAAATACAGCTTATTGACGCAACGGAAATGAAGGCGCTCCTACGTAAGAACATGGGAAAGAAGAATTGTGAGTTAACAGCTGAAATACGTAAGGAAATCCTTAGAATTTTTATGGACATGGAACAAAGCAAGGTTAGTCGCATTTTTGACAATTCAGATTTTGGATTTTGGTCTATAACGGTTGAACGTCCTCTTAGACTGCGCGTATATCCAGAACGCCCTATTCCTGCGGATACATTTAAGAAAACTGACGAATTTGAAGCAGTAAAGAGAGCATTGGCATCAGTTTCGGGTGATGCGTTCACAGATGATTGGTCGGCTTTTGCGAAAATGACAAAACTTAAAGCTGCCACACTTAAAAAAATCCGCCCATTTATCACTGAGAAAGATCCCAGTGCTCAGCCCGTTGCAGGTGAAACAGATTCTGAACTCAGAGAAACAGAAATAGTTCCATTCAATTATGTTGATGGAATACAAGGATTTATGAGAAATGAAGTGTTGCCGTATAACGATGACGCATTTGTGGATGACAGTAAAACACAAACGGGATATGAAGTTTCTTTTTCGAGGTATTTCTATAAAGCGTTCTCGAGTCGATCAATTCAAGATATTGTGGATGATTTAAGCGCTTTGGAAATCAAAGCAGATGGAAAGCTCGCAGATATCAAGGAGGGATTGCTCCATGAGGTATGAACTATACAAAGACAGTGAAATTCCTTGGATTGGCGAGATCCCATCCTCGTGGAAACTTATACCCAACAAGGTTTTGTTTAAGAAAAGGCAGATCAAGGTCGGTGAAGCTTACAAAAACTACCAACTGTTGTCACTGACAACCGGAGGTATTAAGGAAAAAAGTATCGAAGATAGTAGAGGAAAAGTCCCTGCTTCCTATAGTGGATACCAAGAGGTAAGACCACACGATATGGTTCTTTGTCTTTTTGATCTTGATGTTTCCGCAGTTTTCTCCGGCATATCAAAATATAATGGAATGATTACGTCCGCATATGATGTCGCAGAATGCAATGAATTATATATCGATGAAGATTATGTAGATTACTGGTTTCAATATGTATTTTCAAACCGGTATTACAAAATGTATTCAAAGAACGTAAGATACACGATATCATTTGACGCTTTTGGCGCGTTAAAAACACCTGTTCCTTCAATCGAGGAACAGAAGAAAATAGCTCATTATTTGGATTGGCAAGTATCAAAAATCAACTCCTTGATTGATACGAGAAAGCAACAAGTTAGGCTGTTGAGGGAACAACGGGAAATCAGAATTAGTCGAATCGTAAAGAGAGGATTAGATGAGACTCGCCCTCTTAAAGATAGCGGAATTGATTACATCGGTAAGGTTCCTGACCATTGGCAAATCCTTTTAAATGGAAGGTTGTTCGAAGAGAATAGTCGTAAATTTGAGGGCGATGAGCTTGTCCTTTCACTTTCACAGAAGGACGGGTTGTTGCCATACGAAAACATGAAGGAACGCTCTTTGCATACTGCATCATATGACAATTGGAAACTTGTGCTTCCTAATGATTTGGTTCTTAATAGATTCAAAGCACATTTAGGCGTATTTTTTGCATCAAAGTATCGTGGAATTGTTACATTCCACTATGGCGTTTTTGTGCCAAAGCGAGATGCAAACTCTAAATATTATGAGGCGTTGTATCATACAACTGAATATAGGACTGTTTACGCAGGCCGATCAAATGGAATGACAGTAGGTTTACAGAATCTTTCCAATCAGAACTTTTATGATGTTTACACCATTTATCCTCCAAAAGAGGAGCAGGATGCCATAGTTAAAGAGATCGAGAAGGTAGAACAGCAAACAAAAGAAGCTATAGATGCAATCAATGATTATATTGATATATTGCACGAGTTGCGTTCGAGAATTATTGCGGAAGCTGTTACTGGGCATATCGATGTCAGAGAAATCGAAGTGCCTGACTTTGAACATATAGATGAAGATATAGAAATAGAAAACGATGAAGAACTCGATGAATCAGAGGAACAGGAGGATTGACAATGGCTTTTACCAATACCAAGGAAAGCGGTCTTGAATCCTTAATCGTGAAGTGGCTGGTTGAGCAGAACGGGTACGAGGAAGGAACAAACGCCGACTATAACAAAGAATACACTGTCGACGAAACGCGCCTGTTCCGGTTCCTGCAGGATACGCAGCCAAAAGAAATGGACAAGCTTGGCGTGTTCACTTCGGATACGAAAAAGCGACAGTTCCTGAACCGCCTGTCTGGAGAGATCGCTAAGCGAGGCATCATTGATGTACTGCGCAATGGCGTGAAGGTTTATCCGGCTGACCTCATCATGTTCTATCTGACACCGACTGAGAATAACGAGCAGGCCAGAATCATGTATGAAAAGAATATTTTCAGCGTGACACGGCAGCTGCGCTACTCGCAGGATGCCGGGAAGCTGGCGCTGGATGTTTGCCTGTTCATCAACGGCCTCCCGGTTATCACAATGGAGCTGAAGAACCAGCTTACAAAGCAAAATACAGAAAACGCTGTGCGCCAGTATAAGGAAGACAGAGATTTTCATGATCTGCTGTTCTCCTTCAAGCGTTGCATGGTTCATTTTGCTGTAGATGATGCTACGATTCAGTTCTGCACGAAACTTGCCGGAAAGGATAGCTGGTTCCTGCCGTTCAATAAAGGCTACAACGACGGTGCTGGAAATCCGCCAAATCCGGACGGCCTTATGACAGATTATCTCTGGAAGGACATCCTTACCAAGAGGAAGCTGTCCCGTATTATAGAAAACTACGCGCAGGTCATTGAAGAGGTGGACGAAGATACCAAGAAAAAGTCCATCAAGCAGATCTGGCCGCGTTATCATCAGCTCGATTGCGTAGAGAAGCTGCTGGCTGATGTGCAGGAAAATGGTGTCGGTAAACGTTACCTTATCCAGCACAGTGCCGGAAGCGGCAAGTCAAACTCTATCGCATGGCTGGCGCATCAGTTAATAGGGCTTGAAAAGGACGGTCATCCGATGATCGATTCCGTTCTTGTGGTTACCGACCGTCGTATTCTGGATAAGCAGATCCGCAATACGATCAAGCAGTTCATGCAGGTCAAGAATACTGTCACTTGGGCTGAGCATTCCGGCGATTTGCGTAAGGCCATACAGGACGGCAAGCGCATCATTATATCTACGATTGAAAAGTTCCCGTATATCATCTCTGAGATTGGGCAGGAACATAAGAATAACAAGTTTGCCATCATCATCGACGAGGCACATTCCGGCCAGAGCGGACGTAACTCCGCAAACATGAATCTGGCACTTTCCGGCCTTGCCACAGATGACGATGCGGACAACGAGGACAAAATCAATGCCATGATGGAAGGACGCAAGCTCGTCTCCTCCGCCAGCTACTTTGCCTTCACCGCCACTCCGAAGAACAAGACCGAGGAGATGTTCGGTGTTGCCTATGAGGAGGATGGTGAAATCAAGCATCGCCCGTTCCATGTCTATACGATGAAGCAGGCCATTCAGGAAGGCTTCATTCTTGATGTACTGCGCAATTACACGACCATCGACAGCTGGTATAAGATCATGAAAACAGTCGAGGACGATCCGATGTTTGACAAAAAGCGTGCGCAGAAGAAGCTGCGTGCCTTTGTCGAGGGCAATCCGGATGTCATTGCAAAGAAGGCCGCCATGATGGTGGAGCATTTCCATGAGCAGGTAATTGCCAAGAAAAAGATCGGTGGCAAAGCTCGTGCAATGGTAGTCACTGCAAGCATTCCGAGATGTATTGAATATTATTACGCAATTAACAAGTGCCTTGCAGATAGGCATAGTCCTTATAAGACCATCGTGGCCTTTTCCGGCGAGCATAAATATAACGGTCAGGAACCGGCATTGACGTCGGCTGCCATGAATGGATTCCCGGATGCTAAGATTCCGAAGGAGTTCAAAAAAGATCCGTATAGGATACTTATCGTTGCTGATATGTTCCAGACCGGCTTCGATGAGCCGCTGTTGCAGACAATGTATGTGGACAAGCCGCTCTATGATATTGCTGCGGTACAGACACTTTCCCGCTTGAACAGAGCACATCCCGGCAAGGATGAAGTATATGTTTTGGACTTTGCCAACAAGACCTCTGTGATTGAGGAGGCGTTCTCGAAGTTCTACAGAACAACGATTCTTTCCGGGGAAACCGATCCCAACAAGCTGTACGATTTGATCACCATTATGGAGGAGTATCAGGTCTACGATGACAGCGATGTTGAAAAGCTGGTAGACCTATTCCTGAGTGGAGCGGAGCGTGATCGCCTCGATCCGATTCTGGATGCTTCCACAGCTGTATATAAACAGCTCGAACTTGACGATCAGATTAAGTTTAAGAGCGCTGCTAAATCGTTCGTGCGTACATATGGCTTCCTTGGTGCAATTCTTCCTTATGGAAATGTTGACTGGGAGAAGCTGTCGATTTTCCTGAACTTGCTGATACCGAAACTTCCGTCGCCTCGTGACGATGATCTTTCGGAGGGTATCCTTCAGACGATAGACCTGAGCAGCTACAGGAATGAAGCGCAAGAGGCCATTGCTATTAAGCTGGAAGATGCTGATGCAGAAATTGCGCCGGTACCTGCAGGCAAGGTAGGCCATATCGTTGAGCCGGAAATGGATCTGTTATCCAAGATCATCATGGACTTCAACGATATGTTTGGAAATATAAACTGGAACGATGCAGATAATGTGCAGCGTCAGATTCTGGCCATCCCGGAGATGGTGTCAAAGGATAAGAAATATCAGAATGCCATGAAGAACTCTGATGCACAGGAGGCGCGTACCGAAAGCGAGCGTGCTCTGCAGGCGGTTATCTTCTCTATCATGGCGGACAACATGGAGCTGTTCAAGCAGTTTCAAGACAATCCGTCCTTTAAGAAGTGGCTCTCAGATCTGGTATTCAACCTCACCTACAATCCGGAGGGCAAGGAGTACGTGATGCCGGGTGCTGAGCAGAAGTCAGTGACTTACGATTTTAATCCGCAGCAGGATTTGATGATGGTAGCTGAAGATCCGGCACCTTATGGTGAAAAGAAAGATGACGACTAATTACAGGGAGGTGTATGGGCGTTGGAACTCACAAAAACTGTAAAGGATAAAACTTTTGATGATTACTTTACAGAGGTCGATCACAGTGAAAGCATCAGTGAAGATCGACCGGGTTCAATGCGCCTTTTTTACCTCAATGTCAGAAGCGGCAAAATCAAAATAGCTGATCTTGAGAAATTCACGATGCTGAATATTGGTCGCTATGTATTTTCACGGGCGAAATGACTTCTGGATCAACAGATATACCAAAGGTGTGTATGACGATACCTCATTAATCCATCGCAATATTGTTTTTTCTGATACGTTGGAAGTAATCGAAAATGTCATCTTGTTTAGCATATCGAACTACTTTCTGCGTTTTTCAAATGAATACAGACGCATCAAGGGTGACGATGAGCCGGACACAAATAACTGGTATGAATATGTGGAGTACGGCACCACAAATCCGCTTACGATTCTTTTACAGAGGAATGGCTTCTCGCGTGAGTCGGCACGGTTCATCAAGGAAAATCCAGAGTATGTTGTGAAGGACGGCAGTACTGGAAAGCTGAAACTAAAGGCTTCGTTATCAAAGTGCGGTAGAACCAGTGTAGAGAACGACGTTGAATACATTCGTCAAAACGTGCCGGGAATCTTTACGGATGAGGAGGAATGATGTGAAATGAAGGGTTCAGAATGCAAATTCGTTAAATATATGGAGGGCTCTGACAAGCGGTTTGTCATTCCGGTTTATCAGAGAAACTATGACTGGAAAACCGAGAACTGCAAACAGCTGTATGATGATCTCGTAAAGATCATCAAGGGACACCGGAAGAGTCACTTTTTCGGCAGCCTTGTTTCAGTTTACAATCCGGACGGCCACAATGAGGAGTTCCTGATTATCGACGGCCAGCAGCGCCTTACGACCGTATCGCTGTTGTTCCTTGCCATGTATAACTTGATTGATAAGGGTGTCATTGTGCCGGAGACCGCGAATCTGAAGCAGCGAATTTTCGAGGAATACCTCGTGGACAAGTGGAAGCCGGAGGATACCCGTATCAAGCTCAAACCGGTAAAGAATGACCAGACGGCTTTCGGGAAGCTGTTCTCTGATCCGACAGAGCATATCCGCGAGTCCAATCTGACTGTGAATTACGATTATTTTTATGACCGCATTCAGAAACAGGAAATCACCATCGATCAGCTTTATGATGCGATCTGCTGTCTGGAAATTATAAATATTCGGCTGGATATGGACGACAATCCGCAGCTCATTTTTGAGAGTCTGAACTCGACCGGTCTTGACCTCAGCGAAGGTGATAAGATCAGAAACTTCATATTGATGGGTTTGCCTTCTAAGGAGCAGGAGGATTATTACGAGAAATACTGGAACAAGATCGAGGTCTGCACGAAGTATGATGTAAGCGCCTTTATCCGGGATTACCTGAGTGTGAAGCAGCAGGCCATCCCGCAGCAGAAGAAGATCTACATCAATTTTAAGGACTTTGTGGAGCTTGGAAAAATCGAAACGGAACCACTCCTTGCCGAGATGCTGGCCTACGCAAAGCGGTACCAGATTCTCCTTGATGGTAATTCCGGCAGTGCTGCCCTTGACGCTTGTATTGATCGACTGAACCGTCTGGAGACTACGGTAACAAGGCCGTATTTTCTCGAAGTGCTGCGCCTATATAACGAAAACAAACTGACGTTAGCACAGGTCACTGAGATTTTCCTGACGACAGAGAATTACTTGTTCCGCAGGACGATGTGTGATCTGCCGACAAATGCTCTGAATAAAATCTTCCTCATGCTGCACCGAGAGATCATACGATACGACGGTACCGAGGATAACTATGTCGAGAAGCTCAAGTATGCACTTCTTTCCAAGAGGGAGCGTGCCCGCTTCCCGGACGATGTGGAGTTTAAGGCGGCATTTGAGGAACGTCCGGTTTATCTGATGAACAGCAAGAATAAGATTTACATTCTTGAGCGCTTTGAGAACTTCGGTACTTCGGAGGATAAGGATGTATACCGTCACTGTGACGACGGCACTTATTCAATTGAACACATTATGCCTCAGCATCTGACACCGGTGTGGCAGAAGGAGCTGGGCGATGACTATGAGCAGATACATGAGATTTGGCTGCATCGTATGGCAAATCTTACGCTGACAGCCTATAACTCGAAATATAGCAATAGCTCTTTCGCTGAAAAGAAAACCATGCAGAACGGTTTCGATGACAGTGGTATCCGCATGAATACTTGGATTGCCAAGAAGGACAAGTGGACGCTGGCGGAGCTGGAGGAGCGCAGCGAATATCTCATGGGTCGGGCTCTGTCAATCTGGGCAGTACCTGTCACAGAATACAAACCGGAAGAAAAGCAGCTTGACACTTATACGCTTGAGGATGAGGGCGAGCTGACCGGACGACTGATTGCGAAGTTCACCTTTAAGAACACCGAGCAGCCGGTAACGAGCTGGGTTGAGATGTTCCAAAAGGTTATTCAGATTCTGTATGCCGAGGATAAGGCCATTATCACTAAGCTGGCCATGTCGGAGGAGGAGAACATTGCTCTCCACTTCAATACAAATCAGGATGCGTTCACGAAGTGGCTTGAGATCGGCGATGGCATCTATGTATGGACAAACACCAGCACGCAGAGCAAGCTGTCTGTCTTGAGTCGTCTCTTCAAATTGTACGATGAAGATCCGGCAGACTTGGTATTTTATCTGCGTGATGAGAACGAAGTGAATGAGGATGAACCGGGTAGCCGTTACGAGCTCCGAAGAAAATATTGGACATACGCGCTCCCGATTATCCAGAAAGCTCACGGCGAGGATGGTTCCTTCTCCAATGTTAATCCGTCAAGGGATAACTGGATCAACGGCTTCTTTGGTATAGGCGGCTTCTATCTTTGCTGCGTAGCAAACTTTGATGTAGCGCGGGCAGAGGTCGTATTTGGCAGAGGAAATAAGCAAGAAAACAAGGCTGCATTCGATAGCCTGTACACACATAAAGCAGAAATTGAATCAGCGCTTGGCACGACGCTCCAGTGGAACCGTGGCGACGACATTAAATCGTCCAAGGTATTCATTCAGCTGAATAACGTCAGCATCGAGAATGAGACTGATTGGCTCCAGATGGCTAATTTCCACGCTGATTGGACTAAGAAGTTCTACGATGTGATTGTGCCGTACATAGCGAAGTAAGATTTAGTGGATATGAAACAAAATTCTTAACGGGAGATTCAAGTATGGAAAAGAAGCTCAACGCAAATCAAATAAAGCTGATTGCTATCGTTGCAATGACGATAGATCATTTGACGTGGGCTTTCTTTTCGGGAACACAGGTGGTGTGGTATGTATTTGTATTGCATATCATCGGCAGGCTCACGGCTCCTATCATGTGGTTCTTCATTGTGGAAGGCTGCCATTATACCAGAAACATGGGTAAATACATCGGCAGGTTGTTCTTGTTTGCCGTTATATCGCATTTTGCATATGACTTTGCATTCGGCATACCCTTCCTGCCGTTATCTACAGGTGTATTTAATCAAACAAGTGTTATGTGGTCTCTGGCATGGGCAGCAGTCTTGGTCTGGATATGCGATTAGGATCGAATACCACAGTGGGTTAAGATTATAAGCATCATTGCGATATGCCTGATCTCCTTTCCTTCGGACTGGTCGAGCATTGCGGTCATGTGCCCATTTGGACTGCATGTTCATAGGGGAAAGTTTAAGCTGCAGGCGAGGGATATCGTTTTATGGAGCTTTATCTATGCGGCGGTATATTTCCTGTTCCTTGACAAGCTGTATGGGGCTCTGCAGATGTTCACATTCCTTACGATTCCGATTCTCGCAAAGTATAATGGCGAGCGTGGAAAGTGGAAGGGAATGAAATGGTTTTTTCTATGTGTATTATCTGGCGCACCTGGTGATAATAGGAATTATCAGAATTGCGCTTCATGGCGATATCTCAATTATATTTTAAAGGCAGGTGACGGCTAATGACGATAGATGAAGTTCTTAAAAAGAACGAGAAGCAAATATTTGACCGCAAGAGCATACAGATCAAACCGGCAGATCTGTCGGATACCATCTGTGCTTTTGCCAATGCAGACGGCGGCACGATTGCCATCGGCATCTCAGACAAGCATCGCAGGATTGAAGGCGTTGATTACCATGAGGAGCAGCTGAACGAGATCCTGCGGACACCGATAGATTTCTGCAATCCGACGGTTCCGATAACCACGGAGATGGTGGAATGCACAAACTACAAAGGACAGCCGGATCATGTGCTTCTGATGCATATTGAAGCCAGTCCGCTTCTCCATGCCAATCAGGCGGACGAGGCATTCCTTCGTGTCGGGGATAAAAGCAAGAAGCTGGATTTCAATGACCGCATGACGCTGATGTACGCTAAGGGTGTGCGATATTACGAGGACGAGCCTGTGGCGGATGCTTCCATCGACGATCTCGACCTGGACTTTGTGCGGAGCTACTGCAAGCGGATTGGCTATAGCAAGTTACCGGAGGAATATGTCCGGGAGAATAAGAAGTTCGTCACCGTGAAGGATGGCAGGGATCAGGTTTCCGTGGCTGCAATCCTGCTGTTTGGCAAAAATCCACAGCTGTTCTTCCCTCGTGCGTTTATCCGTTTTATTCGCTATGACGGCACAGAGGCTAAGGTGGGCAAGGATATGAACGTGGTCAAGGACGTAATCTTTGAAGGTCGTATCTTGGAGCAGGTGGAAAAAGCTGTCGATTTCATCAAGATCCAGATGAAGGAGAAGACCTATCTTGGTCATGATGGCATTTTCGTCACTGAGGAAGAATACAGCGAGTTCGTCCGCACCGAGATCGTGGTTAACGCAGCTACCCACCGCGACTATGCCATCAAGGGCACGGATATCCAGATCAAGATGTTCGATGACCGGCTGGAAGTGGACAGCCCTGGTACCTTTGCCGGTATGGTGAAGAAAGAAAATATCCGTTACACCCACTTCTCCCGGAATCCGAAGATTGCTGCATTCCTGAAGGATTATGGATATGTGAAGGAATACGGCGAGGGCGTTGACAGGATGTGCAAGGAACTGGAGGCAGTCGGTTTGCCCGATCCGGTCTTCAACAACAGCACTTTCATCCTCAAAGCGACGGTGATGAGCACGTCCTTTGAAGGTAAATCGACGGATGCTGCGTCGATTCAGGCTGAAAACGCGTCGATTGAGAGAAACGACGCGTCGATTCAAGGAAAGGACGCGTTGATTGAGATAATGAAAAAGAGAGAAATAGAAGGTCAGGTATCTTCTAAGGACGCTGCGGATGCAGGGCTGATTATCGAAGAAGTGGATATCCTGCAGGTGATCTCGTCAAAAGAGGTGATGAGGATTCTTTCCTGCCAGACCACAAAAGCAAGGCTGGTTTTGAAGATGATGGAGGAAAATGATCTGATTAAAGCTATACAAGGAAAAGGAAAAGGGAAGTATATTCTGAATGTATCGGAATAACCGAAAAAGAAGAAGTGAGAACGCATATGCTTAGGTTAGAGAAAGTCAATGTAAAAAACGTATGGGAGCTTCTGAAACTGAAGGTTTTGGATGACCAGAAAAGTTTTGTGGCGAGCAATGATACAAACGACAGGTAGGGCAACCGGCCTTGAGGAAAAAGCTGTGCGCGAGTTTGCCATCCTCGGCAATCCGGGCACTTCGATACTTACAGAGCGGATGAAAGACATGGTTCAAATCTATAATCATACCGAGCATATTTGCTTCGACCGTGAACGCATCTATCTTGTAGGTGAACCGGCTTGACGAGGAACAGCATATGACAACAATAGATCAAACCTTCGCTCGCTTGCAAAAATCGACTTTTCGATCACGATTTCATCTGACTGAGAAAGACAGGCAGTATATAGCGGATAAGGGCATGGATACGATTCAATGTCATGCTGAGGATTTTGTCAGGACACGGCTTGCTCCGGCGGTTATTCCAAATGACGGCAAACAGACACCTATGCGCGGACATCCGGTGTTTATTGCGCAACACGCCTGTGCTTGTTGCTGTCGGGGATGCCTGAATAAGTGGTATCACGTTTCACAGGGACGGAAGCTGACGGAGAACGAGCAGGAGCGCATTGTGAAGCTTCTGATGGCTTGGATTAAACGACAGATGAAAAACAATGCAGCTGGAAAGGAGTAGAAAATGACGACAGAAGAATATAAAAAAGCGGCAGATTTCTGGAAGATAAAGGAATGCGAGGAAATGCCGGTTGAACAGCTGAAGCCAGTTGTGGAGGAGTTTCTTTGTAACAACGCGGTCTGCGCATTAGCCACCGGCACCGGCGACTATGTGCGTTGCACTCCCTTGGAATACAGCTTTCATGACGGTCAGTTCTGGATTTTCACCGAAGGTGGTGAGAAATTCATTGGTCTTGAAAAGAACAAGAATGTCAGCCTGGCTGTTTTTGAGAAGAATCCGGACTTTGGTGCGCTGAGGAGCGTACAGGTTATGGGAACAGCAAAACTCATCGAACCGATGTCAGAGGAATATATCGCCCATGCGGAATACAAAAAGATTCCGGTGGCGGCACTTCAGAAGCTTGCAGATCAGGGCAACCCAATGCACTTGCTGTGTATTACTCCGATAAGGATGGATGTGCTGTTCTCGGATTTCAAAAAGCAAGGGTATGACAGCAGGCAGAAATTGGATTTTACACAGGAATAACTCAAGGAGAGACAAACATTATGAGCAGAAAGCTTGTAGCATATTTTTCTGCGTCTGGTGTGACCGCTAAGGTTGCGCAGACGCTGGCAGATGCAGTCGGCGCAGATCTCTTTGAGATTGCACCGAAGATTCCGTACACGAAAGCTGATCTCAACTGGATGGATAAGAACGCCCGCAGCACCATTGAGATGAGCAACCATGCTTCCCGTCCGGAGATTGAATCCAAGCGGGATAACATGAGCGAATATGATACCATTTTTGTTGGCTTCCCGATTTGGTGGTATGTCGCTCCAACGATTATCAACACCTTTTTGGAAAGCTATGACCTAACCGGAAAGACAATCGTTCCGTTCGCGACCTCCGGTGGTAGCGGTATGGGCAAGACCAATGAAAGGCTGGCGCCAAGCTGCAAGGGTGCAAAACTGTTGGATGGCAAAGTGCTCAAATCTCACTCGAATAATCCGGAGCTGGCTGCATGGGTTGAAAGCATGGGCTTTTGATGCATGATGAATCGAGAGAAATTAACGAACTATATTCTTGAAACCTACAACGCCGGTCGAAACTATCCGTGGGCGAAATATCCCGATTTTACGGTATTTCGTCATGTGAATAACAAAAAGTGGTTTGCACTCATTATGGATATTCCGAGGAACAAGCTCGGCTTGCAGGGAGATGAGCTGCTGGATGCGGTAAATTTTAAGTGTGACACCATCCTCATCGGCTCGCTCCGGGAGGAGCCTGGCTTTTTTCCCGCATACCACATGAGCAAAACGAGCTGGATAACAGAGGCTCTTGACGGCATCGTATCGGATGACAAGATCAAGATGCTATTGGATATGAGCTATGAGCTTACTGCGCCCAAGATATGCAAAAGGAAAACGGAGCAATAAAAGATTCATATGATAAGAAGGAGGCGTAGAAGATGATCCGGCATACCTACATCGCTATAGACTTAAAGTCCTTCTACGCCTCCGTAGAATGCCGCGAGCGGGGCTTAGACCCATTGGACACAAACCTCGTCGTAGCAGATGAGAGCCGGACGGACAAAACCATCTGCCTTGCGGTGACACCGTCGCTCAAGAGCTACGGGATTCCGGGCAGAGCGCGTCTATTTGAAGTCCGACAAAAGGTCAAAAACGCAAATTCCATGCGCCAGAGCAAAGTACCGGGGCGCAAGCTGGAAGGCTTATCCCATTTTGCCTCCGAGCTAAAGGCAAATCCGTACCTTGCACTGGATTTCATCATTGCGCCGCCGAGAATGGCGTATTACATGGAGTACAGCACCCGCATTTACTCCATCTACATGAAGTATGTCGCGCCGGAGGATGTAGTGGTCTACTCCATCGACGAGGTCTTCATGGATGTGACGCACTATTTGAACGCCTATAAGCTGTCGGCGCACGCCCTTGCCATGAAGATCATTCTTGACGTGTTGGAGACCACCGGCATCACGGCAACAGCAGGAATCGGCACAAACCTGTTCCTCTGCAAGGTTGCTATGGACATAGTGGCGAAGCATATCCCTGCCGATAAAAATGGCGTGCGCATTGCGGAACTGGACGAAATGAAGTTTCGGCGTGAGCTCTGGGATCATCGACCGATTACGGATTTCTGGCGCGTCGGACACGGCACGGCAAAAAAGCTGGAAAAGTACGGCATCCGTACTATGGGCGATATCGCCCTTTGTTCCCATCGAAACGAAGATTTCCTCTATAGCCTGTTTGGGAAGAATACGGAGCTGCTTATTGACCACGCCTGGGGCTGGGAACCGTGTACCATCGTGGATATCAAGGCATATAAGCCGCGCACGAATAGCCTAAGCTCCGGTCAGGTGCTGTCCTGTGCCTATGACGCAGAGAAGGCCAAGCTTGTTACACGCGAAATGGCGGATGCTCTTGTGCTGGAGTTGGTGGACAAGGGGCTTGTTACCGACCAGATCGTGATTACCATCGTTTACGATATTGAAAATCTCACTGACCCGGCGCGGAAAGCCAGGTATCACGGCGAGATTGAGAAGGATATCTATGGGCGAGCCATGCCAAAGAAGGCACACGGCTCGATTAACCTTGACGGATACACTTCCTCCACAAAGAAAATAATGGGCGCTGTGTCGGATTTGTATGACCGCATCGTGGACAAGGACCTGCTGGTACGCCGCATGTATGTCGTTGCAAACCATGTTCTTCCGGAAGCCGATGCCCCAAAGAAAAGAAATGAGACATACCAGCTTGACCTCTTTACTGATTACGCTGCCGAGGAGGCAAAACAAAAAGCGGAGGCTGCGAAGCTGGAGCGCGAAAAGAAGATTCAGGGCGCTATACTTGCCATCAAGAAAAAGTACGGCAAGAACTCCATTCTCAAGGGTATGAATCTGCAAGAAGGCGCAACCGCGAAAGAGCGTAATGCGCAGATTGGAGGACATAAGGCGTGAAGATAGCGACATGGAATATAGAACGCCTTAAACATAAAAAGGCTCTCGCTGAGATAATGAGTTCGATTGATGAAATCAAAGCAGATATACTTGTCCTGACAGAGACAGATCAGCGACTCCATCCGAGATTGACGGACTGCGGCCTATCGCTTCTTACTAAAAACCAGCCAGAGTGTATTGATCACATTGCTCTGACGGAAGATTTTGCAGGGAATGCTGAGGTCAAAATTGTGGAATGGAATCAATCGAAGACTCTATCCGATCATAAAGGCATTGTGGTGTCCTTTTGACGAAATGAATGAGGAGTAGCTTGTGAAGACAAAGTATGAAGATATAATTAATCTGCCGCACCATGTCTCTAAGACTCGCCCGCAGATGCCGATATCAGACCGTGCGGCGCAGTTTGCACCTTTTGCGGCACTCACCGGATATGATGCCGCAATTAAGGAAACCGGACGGCTGACGGACGATAAGATTGAGCTGGAGGAAAGCTCTCTGAACGAGCTGAATGCGAAGATTCAGCTTCTTCGAGAGAAGCTTGCTGACGCACCGGAGGTGACATTCACCTACTTCAGGCCAGATGATCGCAAAGACGGCGGCGCGTATCTGACGATAACCGGGACAGTAAAGAAGCTCGATGATTACGAGCGGCAGATCGTGTTGCAAGACGGAACAAAGGTGCCGATAGATGATATATTGGATATCAGCGGAGACATATTTGCAGTGATAGAGTAACAAAAGCAAGGGCTTACAGCACCTTTATATTGGGCGTAGCACAGTCACCAGAATACGGCGGCCGTGCATGAATGATGGTTACTTCTTGAGAAGTTTAGGCTTCAGGATGATGTTCTCTGCTGTAACCTTTGAACATCCCAGTTTCTTGAGCACCTCTTCTCCGTAGATGAAGTGACTGCCCATTCCTTACGAAGGGGTGATGATAGCATTGATTCTTCCAATCGTATCTTCGTCTGTTAGTATACCCGTTCGGGCTTCCGAGACAGCCTTTTCAGCAATGAGATGGACATTCCAGACCATCTCATCTTTGTAAGGAAGAATCCATACCCTTTTTCCTGTGCATGTAACGATTGGTATTCAACTTCATCTGAGGTCCTGGGTATGGAATCTCGGTTTACAATTGAGGCACTGCTCAAAAAGATAAAGGGGAAAACGTAATTTTTTCCTTATTCTCCGGTTACGGCGCATGCCCCTTCACCGTCATGATGTGAAGATCCAGGTGGATTCTGATCATGGCGTAACTCCCTTCTAATTTTGGGTATGAAAAAACCACCTCGCTGATCTGCTCGGTGGTTAGTTGTTGTAGTATATGCGATCCAATATTTGCTCGGCCTGTCTGCCTATGTCGTTTAACTCGTGATAATCTGGCGGAGCATAGCCGTCCGTTGTCATGAAGTCGTCCAGCGCGTCCAGCAGACCGCTGATGTCGTTCGCATCAAGCATAGCCTGGGAGTCTTTTATGTGTTCTAACAAAAACTTTTTGTCCCTCTCGTCAATTTTCATTTTGATCCTCATTCCTTGGGTTCGTCTGTATAATACGATGATCCCTTATGCTGACTGTCACGCTCGCGCTATCGCTTCGGTAGGTCCTCCGCATGTCTCCATCTGCCATCACTCTGGTCGTCGTATTCTCAGCTTGTAAGGCCTCCAAGACTCTCTCCACGGTAACGCCTTCCCTCATACCTTCATGTGGGTCAGCTGTCTGCCCGATCACTCGGTCAATGAAGTGGGTGGTGTAGGAGTCAATCTGTACGCCGTCCGAGGTTGTGGTGCCGACCACGCGAGCTCGGACGTCCGCAGCGACTCTCTGGTATTCATCGAAGCCGACCAGAGGGTTGATGTCGCCCTTCTTGACCGCCTGACCATATCCACGGAGCAGCTGATACTCCTCTGTGTTATAGTGCCTTGCTTCCGTGTACTTGTCAAGCGTGTCCAGGGTCGTGCTGGCCGCACCGATGTCTTTGAGCCACTTCTTGTGGTCGGCTGCCTCCATGTCCTCGCGCCTTTTCTTCTCCTGGCGTTCCTTCGCATTGTTGATCTGTTCCGCCTGCCACTTGGCATAGGTCTGAGGACTGGGAGCGATCCGTCCCCCGGTTCTTCCGGTGTAGATTCGCTCCATCTGCTCCGGCAGCTTCATGGCCCTGCTGAAGCGCTTGTACTCGTCCAGCTGGGTCTGATATTTGCAGCGGGCGGTTGTAATGTCATGCGGATCAGCTTCTGCATGTCTGAGAAGCTGCACCTGCTCACGGCGGGCTCTGAGGGCTGTTTCCATCTGCCTCTGCTTCTGAGTGGCCTGGTAGGTCGTGTACTCACGCCCCCGGAACTTGACCGGCGTGTTCTCTCTGGCGTTCATTTCCTTAAGCCACGCATCTGACCAGTTCCGCTGGCTTACACCGGGAACGAAGGAATAATAGTTGTGGTGACAGCTCCAGCCGCAGAGCCCCGGACCGGTCCCCAGGCCGCACTTGCTGGCCAGCTCCTCCTTGGTGTAGATCCGCCCTTGCCAGACCGTGTGGGACGGGCGGGCACCGGGATGCCAGGAGACCTCGAAAAGGTTGGTTCCCAGCCGCTGCGCGTTCATGTCAGTCACGGTTCCGGCCAGCTGGTTGAAACCGGTGAGAAGTGCGCGACGCGCTGCCACATCGATCCTGTTATGCCAGCCGCTCGCGTAGTCGATTCCCCAGTCCCCGCCGTTTTCGGTCTTGAAGGCGTGATCCGTCCTCAGCCCGGATCCGGTCATCCGGGAGACCATACGCTTCACCAGCGTGTTGTAGTCGTAGGCCCCGTTAACCATGCCGGTGATGGCGTCGTCCAGGAAGCTGTTATAAACGTCGGCTAACGGCGTAAATACCTTTCCCTTGCTGCCCCCCATATCGATCATGAACCCGGCGCTTTTCGTGATGTTATAGAGCTCCTTGGAGGACTGATCCACCAGAGCATCCGTGATCTGCTGCAGCTCTGAAAGGGGAAAATTGCTGAACTTGATCACTGGACGGACAAGCAGGAAACAAAGGCTGAGATTGATAAGCTGATTCGTGATACGCTCTGGGAAGAACTGCCGGAGTGTTACGATGAGGTTAGTATCTCTATGTATCGTCGACAGATTTATGAATATGTATATACCCGATATAGAGAAATCGCTTAACTCAATTGGTCAAATCGTAATTCTTTCCTTATCCTCAGGACGGGGCACGTGCCCCTTCACCATTCTCCGGTTACGGCGCATGCCCCTTCACCGTTATGATGTGAAGATCCAGGTGGATTCTAATCATGGCGTAACTCCCTTCTAATTTTGGGCATGAAAAAACCACCTCGCTGATCTGCTCGGTGGTTAGTTGTTGTAATAGATGCGATCGTATATTCGCTGGGCTTGTCGGCCTATATCGTTTAACTCGTGATAATCTGGCGGAGCATAGCCGTCCGTTGTCATGAAGTCGTCCAGCGCGTCCAGCAGACCGCTGATGTCGTTCGCATCAAGCATAGCCTGGGAGTCTTTTATGTGTTCTAACAAAAACTTTTTGTCCCTCTCGTCAATTTTCATTTTGATCCTCATTCCTTGGGTTCGTCTGTATAATACGATGATCCCTTATGCTGACTGTCACGCTCGCGCTATCGCTTCGGTAGGCCCTCCGCATGTCTCCGTCTGCCATCACTCTGGTCGTCGTATTCTCAGCTTGTAAGGCCTCCAAGACTCTCTCCACGGTAACGCCTTCCCTCATACCTTCGTGTGGGTCAGCTGTCTGCCCGATCACTCGGTCAATGAAGTGGGTGGTGTAGGAGTCAATCTGTACGCCGTCCGAGGTTGTGGTGCCGACCACGCGAGCTCGGACGTCCGCAGCGACTCTCTGGTATTCATCGAAGCCGACCAGAGGGTTGATGTCGCCCTTCTTGACCGCCTGACCATATCCACGGAGCAGCTGATACTCCTCAATGTTATTGTGTCTTGCTTCTTTGTACTTGTCAAGCGTGTCCAGGGTCGTGCCGGTCGTTTTTTTTCCGGATCCAGGATGCCTTTTGTGGATTGGTTCTTTAAAAAAACGATTGAAATAAAACGATTGGTGGTGCATGCTGGATGAAGATTCAGAGAACATACAAAAGAGCGGTTGGACCAATAACATGTCAGATCAAAAAATAAATGCAAAAGGGAAGGAGTTTATATGCCATTTGCAGCAGAGAGCTATATCCATGAGATGGATCGCAAAGCATTTACGGCATTGAACATGTTTCCACGGTTTGTAAAATTGGTGGAGGCGTACCAGGTAAATTATGACGAGAAGGCGGCAAGGATTCAGCTTTTATCATCAGCAGTTCGGATCAATGAAAATCAGATGAAGGAAATCTACAGTCTGTTGCCGCCGATTTGTGAGAAACTCCGGATTCAGGTGCCGGAGCTGTATTACATCCGGGATCGGGAAATGAATGCGGGAACGACGGGGACGACCAATCCCTGCATTTATGTGACTTCTAATTTGGTTCAGCATCTTTCATCGGAACAGATCGCCAGTGTACTGGCACATGAGTGTGGTCATATCGCGTGCAAGCATTATCTTTATCATTCAATTGTGTTGAATGTGATACGAAAATTAAACGATAGCCCACTGGGATATATGGGTGCAGTTCGCCGCTTTGTTACACCGGGGCTTGTGAATGCTTTTTTGTTCTGGGACAGATGCAGTGAGCTGTCTGCGGATCGTGCAGCCATTCTTTGTGATGGGAAGCCGGAAACAATGGTGGATGCCCTTCTCCGGATACATGGCTATGGTAACATCAACCGGGATGAATTTATAAAGCAGGCGGTGGATTTGCACAGGTTTGTGAATGACACCAAGGGAAACCAAGTCATCCGGCAGATGATGATCAGCGGTGAGTCACATCCCCGTCTGGCAACCCGTGTCTATGAATGCTGTGAGTGGTCAAAGACGGATTGTTTCAAGCGCATTTTGAATGGCACGGATAAGCCACTTGTGTCCGGACATTCTGATCTTGTCAGAGAAGAAATTGTCGTTGGGCAGGTCACATACAAGGCGGAATCAGGAGAGGCTCCGGTAGGCATTGACAGGCGGTCTTCAGAAGTTCAGATTGACGCGGCCCTTTCGGAGGTAAACGGGCGGCTGGAGAGATATGCTTTTGACGGCCACAAGGCGGATTATGCGCTTGGGATGATCAGTGGTCTCTATGCAGGGGTCATTGATTCCATCTTCGTTGGGGCAGCAAGCTTTGATGGATTGGACCTGGCTCTGTCCCATCATCAGGTCGATCACTTCATCCAAGAATATGCCAAGTCCAGAGGACTTGGCGGAGATCGCCTGAAGGAATGCATCGGAGATCTGGAGCGGGCGTTCAGGGTTTTGCAGGACAATGTATGGAAGGGTGCAGGAATTGGAGTTTCTCCCAAAAATCACCACTTGGCCGACCTGGCACATCACCCAACGCCGGTTGGTTTGCTGTCGTCCGTTATGGTTCAGTTTTTAAGAATCGGAACATTTGTAAACAAAGAGGGTGAGTGGCATTTTATTCTGGTTAAGGCAGATGCAAAGGAGATTGTCGAAACATTGACGCCGGCTGTTATTACCGGCATTTTGAACTGGCTGGTAACGCTGGGGGAAAAGGAGGATCAGGAAGGAACCGGAGAAGTGATTCCGAAGGCGCTTCGGGGGATTGCTCACTTTGCGGCATCAACACCGATGCTTCTTGAGATTGCCAAGTGTGCGGACAACTGGTTTGGACATCTTGTAAGTGATATGGCCGGTTCCAAGAATACTGCCGGCGGCGGAATGGGAATTCCCGGAATATTTGTATCATTCCTGTATGAACTGGCAAGCCTTCCGGTTCTGAAGGATTCAGGACTACCTGCTTTTGTGAATGATCTGTATGAGAATCAGAAGATCGATTTGCGACATGAGCTTTGCCTGTACAAGGAACTCGGAAAACAGAGTATTCCGGTGATCTTCAATGAGATTTTCACACGAGTGCTTTTCTTTGTGAATAGACTTGGAGCTCAGATGGCTGGGCATAAAAGCTGGAAGGATGTTGACTGGAAAAGCACGATACCGTTTGGCAATCGTGTGATTGACAGAATGCTGATGATATCCGGTATGACATTCACTCTGGCAGATACAGCAGATGCGGCTGTCCATGCGGCGATTGAGTCCTGCGGGAATTGGGTTTTGTTCTCCGGTGTGTTTGTATCGAGGTTCAATTATGTCGGAGCCGGAAGAGCGGCAGTTGCCATCGTGAAGGAAGTGTCGAATGAGAAGAAGGAAGCTCAACTGCTCCACGAAAAGCTCATTCTTACCGATGCGAAGACAGTGGGAGTGATCGAACGCTTCTCCGCTTACAGAGCAGCGCTTGAAGAACGCGTATCGAATTATCTTGCAGAGGATATGCAAGCGTTTCTGACAGGATTTGACTATATGAAGCAGGGGATGGAAAGCGGAAATTCCGACCTTGTGATCAAGGGAAATGTAGTCATTCAAAGAGTACTCGGCAGAAAGCCGCAATTCACGAACCGGGAGGAATTTGATGACCTTATGGAATCGGATGAGGCATTGATTTTGTAGGAGGCAGTCGGATGGAAAAATTTGATTTTGGCGATGCATTAAAAAAAACGGGAGATGTTGCCGGAAAAACAGTAGAGAAGGCCAGAGCAGCAGCTCAGATGAGGGCAGAAAAAGCCGCTGTGGCAGCAAAGAAGGGGGTTGAAAAAGCACAGACCAACGCCAGGAGACTAAAGGATGCAAGCAGGAAGGAAGCGGACAAGCTTTCGGAATCGGTAAAGATTGCTGTAGAACAGAAAAAAGCGGATTATGCAGAGAAGAAAGCAAAAATGCAGGCTGCAGCAGAAAAAGCCGCGATTGAGGCAACCGGTGTCACAGCAATTGCGCCACAGAGTGCAGTCAAGATTTTCTATTATCTGATGGCCATCGACAGGAAGGTTACACCGGAGGAAGAGGAAAGGTTTAACCTGATCGGCAGGGAAATGGACCCTGATTTTGAAGCTCATAAAGAGGCGTTGATTCAGGAATGCAAGGAACAGATGGAGAAAATCATAGATGCCGAGGATTTTTATGACGTAATCCAGGACGGCGTGGAAACGGCTCTGTCCGAAGAACAGATCTCGAGTCATGGCTTTATCACCCCCAGGCTCCTGCTCTGGGATTTACTGACCATTGCATATGCCGATCGTGAGTATGGTGAGGAGGAACGAAGATTCCTGAAATATCTGGTTCGAAGGCTGAACATAGCGAAGGATGTTTTCCTGGAGATGGAGAGCAGTATGGTAACAGTCCGTGAGATCGAAAAAGAAATCCTCTGGATTAAGGGAACAGACAGAGCATATCTGGTTATTGAGAAGCAGATAAAAGAGCTTGAAAAACGCAGGGATGATATTCTGCTTGCAGTCAAAGCTTTGATCACGCTTTAAGGAGGAACGGAAGATGCCATTACCTTTCGTATTTATAGGAATTGCAGCAGTAACGGGTTCTGTAGGAGCAGGAAAAGCGGTAAAGGCCGGTCTGGATGTGCATGCTGCAAGTCAAATCAATCAATCTGCGAATCAGATTGTTGCGGGATCCACGGAGATGCTCAATGCCCAGAGGAAGAGCTGCTGTGAAGCACTGAAGAGTCTTGGTGAGGAAAAAGTATTCATGCTGAACGAGAATATGACCCAGTTCCTGGATACCTTCACGAAGCTGAAAAATGTAGACTTCCGGGAGACGGAAGGATTAAGCGAGCTGAGTAAGCTTCCCATTGATACACAGAATTTTACAGAGCTCAGAAATCTCTGCAAGTTTGCAAGCCTTCTTGCCGGTGGAAGCGTGGCAGGAACAGCAGGCGGAGCCTTGGCGGCGTTTGGTGCATATGGCGCTGCCCAGGCCCTTGCCTGCGCATCGACAGGAACTGCAATTGCATCGCTTAGCGGTGCAGCGGCGACCAATGCCACATTGGCATTCTTTGGCGGCGGTTCTCTTGCTGCCGGAGGCTGGGGAGTGGCAGGCGGCGTCATGGTATTGGGCGGTCTTGTCGCCGGTCCTGCATTGCTGGTCATGGGGCTGGTTGCCGGAAAGGCTGCTGATAAAAATCTTGATCAGGCGAAAATCAACCGACTGGAAGCCATACAGCTGGCAGAACAGTTGGATACAGCCTCCAGGCAGTGTGAAGCGATCCGCCGAAGGACCTATCTGTTCTATAACCTATTGGCAAGACTGGATACCTGCTTCCTGCCATCCATCTACAAGTTGGAGGACCTGGTAAAAACAGAAGGTTATGACTACAGCCGTTACACCGCTGAATCCAGGAAGATCGTTGCCTCCTGCGTGAGCATTGCAGCATCCATCAAGTCTGTGCTGGACACACAGCTGCTGACGGATGATGGTCTCCTGACAGATGAGTCTGCCGGAGTTGCAGTGAATACAGAAAAATTTGTGAACCGGCTGGTATTTGCCGGATAACCTGCATTCCGCATAAGAACACAGACAGGATTCCTTCATCCCTTTCCTCTGCCCGGTTTTTTCTTACTCCTGCTCCAGGCGCTGCCTGCAAAGCTGCAGCTTGCTCTGATCCTCCTTGGAGACCTGCGGGAAGGCAGCGCCGCATTTTTCCAGCTCCTCAAGGAGAAGCGAAGAGAACAGATAGCGGGTGTACCACTTCTGATCCGCGGGGAGGACATACCAGGGACTGTGGTGAGTGGCGGTTTGATTGATCACATGCTCAAAGGTTTCAAGGTAGCGCCCGAACAACGCCCGGTCGTCCAGATCTTCGACATTGAATTTCCAGTTTTTTTCCGGGCGGTCGATTCGCTCCAGAAAACGCTTTTTTTGCTCCTTTGCTGAGACATTCAAGAAAACCTTGATTACGCGGTAGCTGTTTTCGTAGAGATATTCCTCGAAGTTGGAGATCTGACGGCAGCGCTTTGCAAAGAAGTCCTGATCCGATTCTTTTTTGATGCGGTCAGCCATGACATAAGCCTTGTGATAGCCGCGCACCTGAACCGCGATTACATCCTCGTAGTGACTTCGATTGAACACGGCGATTTCTCCTCGCGCCGGGATGCGCCGGTGAATTCTCCAGAGGTAGTCGTGGGAAAGTTCCTCAGAAGTGGGAGCTTTAAAGCTGTGTACATGTACGCCCTGGGGATTCAGCCCGGTCATGACATGCTTAATCAGGGAGTCTTTTCCGCCGGCGTCCAGCGCCTGAATGACGATGACGATGCCTTCCTTTTTTTCCGCGTACAGCTGTTCCTGAATGGTGGAGAGGCGGGCGATCTGTTTCTTCTGTATTTTAAGAAACTCGGCTCGTTTGCTCTTGTCCTGCTTTTGATTGGTCTCCTGCTTTTTCAGATTCAGCGGCTTGCTTCCGTCAAAACGAAATTGTTTGATGTCCATATCGCAACTCCTTTCTCCTCTTGGATGGCTTGCTCTATAAAATCCATTATACATGATAAAATCCATTATACGTGACCGCACTTTTCATTGAGCAGTTTTTTTGAAATGATATAATAAAAAAGTAATATTTACATACGGGAGGATTCAGAAATGGATTACGCAAAGGAGTCGTTGAAAAAGCACTACGAGTGGAAGGGAAAGATCAGGGTTGTCACGGATATTCCGGTTCGCAGTGCAGAGGATCTTTCGCTTGCCTATACGCCGGGGGTGGCTAAGCCCTGTCTGGAAATACAGAAGGATGCGGAAAAGTCCTATGAGCTGACCAGAAGATGGAATCTTTGCGCTGTTGTGACAGACGGATCGGCGGTACTGGGGCTGGGAGATATCGGCCCGGAGGCCGGAATGCCGGTTATGGAGGGAAAGTGCGTTTTGTTTCAGACGTTCGGCGGCGTGGACGCCTTTCCGATTTGCCTGAAGACGCAGGATGTGGATGAAATCGTAAACACGGTCTATCTGATGTCCGGCTCCTTTGGGGGTGTGAATCTTGAGGATATTGCAGCGCCGCGCTGCTTCGAGATCGAGAGAAAGCTGAAGGAAATCTGTGATATCCCGATTTTTCACGACGACCAGCACGGGACGGCAATTGTGGTGCTGGCCGGGTTAATCAATGCAATGAAGGTGTGCGGAAAACAGAAGGAGAAGGTTAAGGTGGTGGTGAACGGCGCCGGAAGCGCGGGCATCGCCGTCTCAAAGCTGCTTTTGAGCTACGGCTTCCAAAATCTGATTCTCTGCGACCGCCACGGAATTCTGAATTCAGAATACGAAGGAATGAACTGGGCGCAGAAGGAGATGCTTCGGGATGTCAACCGGGAGAACAGCCGGGGGATGCTTGCGGATGCGCTGGTGGGAGCGGATATTTTCCTCGGATTTTCAAAACCGGGCATGGTGACAACGGAGATGGTAAAAACCATGAACCGGGATGCCATTCTCTTTGCCTGTGCGAATCCGACGCCGGAAATTTTCCCGGAGGAGGCGGCGGCAGGCGGTGCACGGGTGATCTCAACCGGACGCAGTGACTTCCCGAATCAGATTAATAACGTTCTTGTGTTTCCGGGGCTGTTTCGAGGTGTGTTTGATGTGCGGGCAAAGGAAATCAACGAGGAAATGAAGCTGGCAGCTGCCATGGCGATTGCCGATCTCATTCCGGAGGAGAAGCGGGACGAGAATCACATCATTCCCAAGGCCTTCGATCCGGCGGTAAGCGGAGCCGTTGCGAAGGCGGTTGCTGAAGCGGCTCGAAGGAGCGGAGCAGCTCGGATTTAGATTTTTACAGAATGTACAGCGTTGATTGCTTCTGTTCTTTTAGGCAAAGGTTGCTTATTTGTCTATTGACGCGCCCGGGGACGGCGGGATATGATGCACGCGGAACAGGACAGGAACCGTCCTGACAGGAGGAGTATGGGCTTATTAATTGCAGGGACCGGTTCGTCCCTTCCGGGGCGGATCGTAACCAATCAGGAGTTGGCTGCACACGTCGATACCAGTGATGAGTGGATCGTCAGTCGAACGGGGATTCGGGAAAGGCATGTGGCCTCCAGCCATGAGACGTTGACCGTATTCGGTGAGGAGGCGGCTAAGAAGGCGATCGCATCAGCCGGAATTTCCCCGGAGGAAATTGAACTGATCATCGTGGCTACGGCGACGGACGGCAATGTGACGCCGAGCACAGCTTGCCAGATTCAGGCGCTGATCGGCGCAAAGCATGCGGTGTGCTTTGACCTGAACGCAGCTTGCTCCGGTTTTCTCTACTCGCTGCATGTGGCAGAGGCGTTGATGAAGGCGGATGGATTGCACACGGCTCTGGTCATCGGCGGAGATCTGGTGACACATTATGTGGACTGGACGGATCGCAGCACCTGCATCCTCTTCGGCGATGCGGCAGGAGCCGTGGTTTTGCAGGAATCGGAAACGGAAAGCGGCATACTCCAAACCGTGCTGGGATCGGACGGCTCAAAGGGAGACAGCCTGGTGGGGAGAACCGATCCGGAGGATCATTTTCTTCACATGAACGGTCAAGAGGTCTTTCGCTTTGCGGTGCGGACCGTTCCCCGCGCGATCGAAGCCGTGCTGAAGAAAGCCGGAATCGAAAAGAGCGCACTTCGATATTACATTTTGCACCAGGCAAATGCGCGCATCATTGAGGCAGTGGCCAGACAGCTGGGCGAACCGATGGATAAATTCCCGATGAACCTGAGCAAAACAGCAAACACCTCGGCAGGCAGCATACCGGTACTGCTGGATGAGATGAGAAGAGAGAATCGGCTGGAACGAGGAGATCTGTGCGTGCTCGCCGGATTTGGCGGGGGACTCACCTGGGGTGCTTCCGTGATTCGCTATTGACGAAGCGATTCGCATCGTTTAAAAAAGAAGGACATCAATACATTTTAGGAGGAGATATTCATGTTTGACAAAATTAAAAAAATGATTGCAGAGCAGCTTGGAGCCGACGAGAGCTCCATCTCCGAGGAAACCTCGTTTAAGGATGATCTCGGTGCGGACTCCCTGGATTTGTTTGAGCTGGTCATGGCGATGGAGGACGAATTCGACGTGGAGATTCCCACGGACGATTTGGAAAAAATGCTCACAGTCGGCGATGTTGTGAATTATCTGAAGGACAAGGGCGTTGAGGAATGAGAACAAGAATCACGGAGCTTTTGGGGATTCGCTGCCCGATTCTTCAGGGGGGAATGGCCTGGGTCGCTGAGCAGCACCTGGCGGCTGCGGTCAGCGCTGCGGGAGGTCTGGGGCTGATCGGCGGTGCCAACGCCCCCGGCGAGGCTGTGCGCGGGATGGTGCGGAGCGCCAGAGAGCTGACAGACAAGCCGGTGGGTGTCAATGTGATGCTGATGTCTCCCCATGCGGCGGATGTGGCCCGGGTTGTGATTGAGGAGCATGTTCCGGTTATCACCACCGGCGCCGGCATTCCCGATCGCTATATCAAGGACTGGAAGGCAGCGGGCATTCGTGTAATTCCGGTGGTTGCCAGTGTTGCGCAGGCAAGAATCATGGAGCGGCTTGGTGCAGATGCCGTCATCGCCGAGGGAACAGAATCCGGCGGTCATATCGGGGAAACAACGACCATGGCGCTTTTGCCCCAGGTTGCGGATGCGGTCAGGATCCCGGTGATCGGTGCGGGAGGAATCGCGGACGGCCGCGGCATGCTGGCAGCGTTTGCACTGGGAGCGGAGGCAGTACAGCTGGGGACGCGCTTTGTCGCAAGCAAAGAGGCAGTGGTGAGTGATGCCTACAAGGAGCGCATTTTGGCTGCGAAGGATATTGACAGCACGGTCACAGGGCGGAGAATCGGACATCCGGTTCGAAGCCTCAGGAACGAGATGACCAGAGAGTATCTGAAGCTGGAAGAGGCGGGAAGAAGCCCGGAGGAGCTGGAGGCTCTGACACTGGGTACACTCAGAAGGGCCGTACAGGACGGAGATATCAAGAAAGGAACGGTCATGGCAGGTCAGTGTGCCGGGCTGATTCGGGAGATCAAGCCCTGCGCGGAAATCATCCGGGACATCATGGAGGAATTTCGATTGCTGGCGGAAAAGGTGGCAGCCTATGAGTAAGACAGCGTTTTTATTTCCGGGGCAGGGCGCTCAGAAATGCGGAATGGGGCAGAGCTTTTATGAGAGCGACGCGGATTCCCGTGCAGTGATCGACTGTGCCTCGGAGCTTCTGTCGCTGGACATGAGAAAGCTTTTATTTGAACCGAATGAGAAGCTGGATCTCACGGAATATACGCAGCCTGCCATGGTTGCCTGCGGGATCTCCATGCTGCAGGCAGTGTACAAGACAGGACTGCGGGCAGACGTCTGTGCGGGACTCAGTCTCGGAGAGTATGAGGCGCTCTATGCGGTGAAGGCGCTTCGGGCAGAGGATGCCATACGGACGGTGTCTGAGCGGGGAAGGCTGATGGCAGAAGCAGTTCCTGCGGGGCAGGGGACCATGGCAGCTGTTTTGGGTGCGGAGACACCGCTGGTGGAGGAGGTGATCCGCTCGATTCCGAAGGTATGGATTGCCAACTACAATTGCCCCGGTCAGCTGGTGATATCGGGGGAGACAGAAGCGGTTCAGGCCGCTGCCGAAGCGCTTCGTTCTGCCGGAGTTCGGCGTGTGCTTCCGCTGAAGGTGAGCGGACCCTTTCACTCGGGTTTGCTGTCGGAGGCAGGAGAAAAGCTTCGTCCCTATCTGAATCAAATCTGTTTTTCCAAGCCGAGCATACCCTATGCGGCGAATTTCACCGGTGAATATGTGGAAGAGGAAACAAAGATTAAGGACCTTCTGGTAAAGCAGGTCTCAGGCTCTGTGCGCTTTGAACAGAGCATACGTGCCATGATTGCGGATGGCGTGACCCGCTTTGTGGAAATCGGACCGGGAAAGACACTGACCGGTTTTGTGAAAAAGATCGACAGAGAACTGGAAACCGTCAACATTGAGACAGTAGAGGATTTGGAAAAAATATGAATTCTTTCATAGGAAAGACGGCGCTTGTGACAGGCGCCTCACGGGGAATCGGGCGCGCCATTGCATTGCGGCTCGCCGCGCAGGGAGCAGCGCTGGCAATCAATTACAACGGCTCCAAGGATCGGGCAGAGGCGGTGGCAGAGGAAATTCGGGCGACGGGCGGACGCGCGGTTGTACTGCAGGCGGATGTCGCGGATCCGGCTGCGGTACAGGCGATGTTTGCCCGCTTTTTTGAGTGCTATCAGCGGTTGGATATTCTGGTAAACAATGCAGGAATCACCCGCGACGCACTGCTGATCGGGATGAAGCAGGAGGAGTTTCAGGCGGTGATCGACACCAATCTGGCAGGAAGCTACTACTGTATGCAGCTTGCCGCAAAGAAGATGATCCACCAGCGGAGCGGGAGAATCATCAACATTTCCTCCTACAGCGGTGTGCACGGAAATGCAGGACAGGTAAACTACGCTGCCAGCAAGGCAGGGGTGATCGGCATGACAAAGGCTGCGGCGCGGGAACTTGGAGGCCGCGGAATTACGGTCAATGCCATTGCGCCCGGATTTATAGAGACGGATATGACAGCGGCATTGTCAGAAAAATCAAAGCAGGCCATTCTTTCGGGGATTCCGATGAAGCGGATCGGCGCCGCGGAGGAGGTTGCGGCTGCGGCGGTCTTTCTTGCGGGAGACGATGCAGCTTATATCACCGGACAGGTAATCGCAGTGGACGGCGGACTCTCCATTTGAGGATAAAAGAAAGAGGGATCAGGGCATGAAAAAGAGAAGGGTGGTTGTCACGGGACTGGGGGCGGTGACGCCGGTCGGCATCGGAGCAGAGGCATTCTGGACATCCCTGAAAGCGGGAACAGTGGGAATTGCCCCTATCACACAGTTTGATACGGCGGAATTCAAGGTCAAATTGGCGGCGGAGGTCAAGGATTTTGACCCCCGGAGCTTCATGGATGCAAAGTCTGCACGCCGCATGGAGCGCTTTGCGCAGTTCGCGGTAGCGGCGTCGCAACAGGCGCTTTCTGACAGCGGCTTAAAGCTTCAGGAGGAGGATCCCTATTCAGTGGGCTGCTTCATCAGCTCCGGCATCGGCTCTCTGCAGGCGGCGGAGCGGGAGTGCAGGCGGCTCATAGAAAAAGGTCCCAACATGGTGGCGCCTCTTTTCATCCCGTTGCTCATCAGCAACATGGCGTCGGGGAATGTGGCAATTCAGCTGGGACTGCGGGGGAAAAACATCGATGTGGTGACAGCCTGCGCTTCCGGTACCCATAGTGTGGGAGAAGCATTTCGGAGCATTGCCTACGGGGATGCAGATGTGATATTTGCCGGGGGAACAGAGGCCTGCATCACGCCGCTGGGTGTAGCGGGTTTTTCCCAGCTGACAGCGCTGAGCCGAAGTGAGGATCCGCTTCGCGCGTCGATTCCCTTTGATGCAGAGCGGGACGGCTTTGTGATCGGAGAGGGAGCAGGAGTTCTTGTCCTGGAGGAGCTGGAGCACGCGCGTAAGAGGGGCGCCAGGATCTACGCGGAGATGGCAGGATACGGCGCCACCTGCGACGCCAATCATCTCACGGCTCCCTTGCCCGACGGTGCCGGTGCAGCGGCAGCCATGAGGTTTGCCCTGCGGGATGCGGGGCTTTGCCCGGAGGATATCACGTATATCAATGCCCACGGCACATCCACCCGCTTAAACGATTTGGCAGAGACCAAGGCCATTAAGCTGGCGTTGGGAGAGGCGGCCGGAACGGTCAGAATCAGCTCAACCAAGTCCATGATCGGTCATCTGCTGGGGGCCGCCGGCGGCGTGGAGGCAGTGGTTCTCGCCAAGACCGTTGAGACAGGCTACATGCACAGAACAGCAGGGCTTCGGGATGACGACCCGGAGTGCGATTTGAATTACCTGAAGGGAACAGGGGAGGAGTGCGAGGTAAAGGCTGCCATCAGTAACTCCCTCGGCTTCGGAGGACACAATGCCTCCATCCTGATGCGGAGGTTTGAGCAGGAATGACGGAAGAAAAAAAAGAACCTAAAACAAGTAAGCTGGGGGTGAAGGAAATCGAAGCAATTCTCCCGCACCGCCATCCGTTTCTTCTGGTGGATTGCATTGAGGAACTGGAGGTGGGGGTTCGTGCAGTGGGATATAAATCCGTGAGCTTTGCAGAGCCCTATTTCGCAGGGCATTTTCCCGGGGAACCGGTGATGCCCGGTGTTCTGATTGTGGAAGCACTGGCGCAGACCGGTGCGGTGGCCATTCTTTCTGCAGAGGAAAACAGAGGAAAAACTGCCTACTTCGGCGGGATCGATGGCGTTCGGTTTCGCAGAAAGGTGGTGCCGGGGGACCGTCTGAAGCTGGTCTGTGAGATTCTTCGCGTGAAAGGACCTGTGGGAAAAGGGAAAGCAGTTGCCTATGTGGGTGAAGAAAAGGCCGTGGAGGCAGAGCTTACCTTTATACTGGGGGAGTGAACGGAGCAATATGCTGATTGATTTTTTTAAGAGAAGTTTCGAAAGTGCCAAAGAGCAGGAAAACGTCTATCGGAAATGCAAACGGTGCGGTGCGGTGGTCAGCGTGGAGGCAGTGCGGGAGCATTATTATGCCTGCCCCTCCTGCGGAGGATATATCCGGATTCACGCGTACCGGCGCATTCATATGCTGGCCGATGCGGGAAGCTTTGAGGAGTGGGATCAGGAAATGGAGGCGGTCAATCCGCTGGAATTTCCGGGATATGAGCGAAAAATATGGGAGAGCAGAGAAAAAAGCAAGCTGAATGAGGCAGTGGTGACAGGGCGGATGACGCTGGACGGAATCGACTGCGCAATCGGCGTTTGTGACGCCCGCTATATGATGAGCTCCATGGGGCACAACATGGGTGAAAAGATCGCCCGTATGGCAGAGCGCGCCGCCGCGGAGCAGCTCCCGGTTATCCTGTTTGCCTGCTCGGGAGGCGCCCGTATGCAGGAGGGGATCATCTCCCTCATGCAGATGACAAAGACGGCACAGGCCTTCGCCTGCCTGAAAAAAAGCGGACAGCTGTTCGTGTCTGTCCTGACGGATCCGACGATGGGCGGCGTCACGGCCAGCTTTGCGATGCTGGGAGATATTATTCTGGCTGAGCCGGGGGCACTGATCGGATTTACCGGCGCCCGGGTGATCCAGCAGACCATAGGCGGAAAGCTGCCGGAGGGCTTTCAGCGGGCGGAATTTCAGATGGAGCACGGCTTTGTTGATGCCATCGTGGAACGAAAAAATATGAAGGAGACGCTTTCCCGGATTTTAAGACTCCATGTCACGGGCGCAGCGGAGCTCAGCTCCGGTATCCTGACATCGGAGGAATCGGAGCGTTTGGAATGCCGGGAAGAAGCACAGGCTGTCTCGGATCAAGGAGCGTCCACAGGGCTCAACCGGTTCTTTGAAGTCGGGCAGGGGAAAAAGGACAGAAAACGTCCCAGTGCCTGGGAGACGGTCAAACTCTCCCGGGCGAAGGATCGGGCCCATGCGCTGGATTATATCCATGCGCTGTTTCCGGACTTTTTTGAGCTGCACGGCGACCGCTGCTTCGGTGATGATAGGGCCGTTGTCGGCGGCATCGCTTCCTTCCGAGGCATCCCGGTGACGGTGATCGGAATTCAGAAGGGACGGGATTTTAATGACAATAAGCTTCGGAATTTCGGCATGCCGAATCCGGAGGGGTATCGAAAGGCAAGGCGTCTGGCAAAGCAGGCGGAACGCTTTGGCAGACCGGTGATCTGCCTGGTGGACACACCGGGAGCATACTGCGGCGTCGGGGCGGAAGAACGGGGACAGGGAGAGGCAATCGCAGGGAATCTGCAGGCTTTTTCCGATTTGAAGGTTCCGATTTTGTCCATCGTGATCGGTGAAGGCGCAAGCGGCGGCGCACTGGGACTTGCGACGGCAGACGAGGTATGGATGATGGAGCACGCCGTGTATTCCATTCTCTCCCCGGAGGGCTTTGCCGCCATCCTGTATCGGGATGCCAAGCAATGCGAACCGGCAGCGGAAGCCATGAAGCTTACGTCAGTGGATTTGCTGCGCCTTGGAATCATCGACAAGGTGATTCCGGAGGAGGAGCCGGTGACGGCGGAGGGGATAGAAGCGGTCGTATCCCGACTGGAGCCGGAGCTTTTGGAATTTATTGAATCCTACAGTGCGCTTTCGCCGGAACAGCTCTGCGCGAAACGCTATGCCCGCTTCCGGAAATTTTGAATACCCCGGGGCAAAAGGGAACAGAGGTATCGCTGTTGCGCGTCTTTCACGTGCTGCGGCGGTACCTTTTGGTTGTAAAACGACCTTAAATAGAGTAAACTAAGGCATATGGATTTTGGAGGACAAATGCGGAGCAGGAGGCGGTCAATGAGAATACCGGTTTGGATGGCAGCGTTTGCTTTGGCCTCAGCCGTCTGTTTTTCCGGCTGTGGGCATAGGAAGGCGCAGGAAGCATCCGGCGCAGCAGCTCAGAACAGCAGTTCCGGGGCGGAGGCGCTTCAGGAGAACGGAACAGCAAATCCGGAGGCTGCGGGAGAAAACAAGGGCAGCGGATCACCGGAGGAGGTTTCGGTGAAGGGAGTCGTGATTGATGCCACCATGAACACGCTGATCCTGCAGACCGACGCGGGGAAAATGCTCACGGTGCCGATCGGAGAGACTGCAAAAGAAAAGCCGGACCTGTCCGGTCTCAAGGACGGAGCCGTACCCGGACGCGCTGCAGCGCTTTGGGGGCGATTTGAGGGAGATAGCTTTGTGCTTCGCCGCGCAACGGATTTGGAGGCAAAGTGCAAGGACAGGGATGCTCTGGAGAAAGCCGGACTTGTGATGATGAGTGTGCGGGATCAAAATCTGAAGGCGCTGGCGGGCTATGCCTCCTTCCCTCTTTATGTGGGCATCGGCGGGGGGAGAGAGGTGACGACCGAGGAGGAGTTCCTTGAGTCGTACCGGGCAGAGCAGATTTTTACCAAGGAGCTGGTTCAATCCGTGCTGGGAACCAATCTGATGGAAATCGAAGAAGCCGACGGCTCCATGGTGATCTCCAGGGACGGCGGAACGCCGAATATCGTGATCAGTCTCTCGGATGATGGCTGGGGTGTCACGGGGATCAATTTGAAATGAAGGAGCCAGAGGGAGGGAAGCTATGAGTGAGGAAAAAATTGAGCGCAATTTTATTGAGATGGAGATCGACAAGGATCTTGCAAACGGAACCTACAGCCACGTGCAGACCAGATTTCCACCGGAGCCGAACGGCTATCTGCACATCGGACATGCAAAGTCCATTCTTCTGAACGCAGGGCTTGCGAAGGAGTACGGCGGAAAGTTTAATCTTCGGTACGATGACACGAACCCCACCAAGGAAAAATGGGAATTTGTGGAATCAATCCGGGAGGATGTGGAGTGGCTCGGCGCGTCGTTTGAGGATCGCGTATTTTTTGCGTCCGATTATTTCGATGAGATGTACGAGTGTGCGCTGAAGCTGATCGATAAGGGAAAGGCGTTCGTCTGTGACCTGAGCGCAGATGAGATTCGGGCGTACCGCGGAGATTTTACGACGCCGGGAAAGGAAAGCCCGTACCGAAACCGCTCGGTAGAGGAAAACCGCAGACTGTTTGAGGAGATGAAGGCGGGAATGTATGAGGACGGGTCACGTGTCCTGCGCGCAAAAATCGACATGTCATCTCCGAATATCAATATGCGGGATCCGGTCATTTACCGAATTGCCCATATGACGCACCAGAATACCGGAGATAAGTGGTGCATCTATCCGATGTATGATTTTGCTCATCCGATTGAGGATGCGATTGAGCACATCACACATTCCATCTGCACGCTGGAGTTTGAGGATCACCGGCCCCTTTATGAATGGGTTGTGAAGGAGTGTGAATTTGAGGAGCCGCCGCGGCAGATTGAGTTCGCCAAGCTCTACCTCACCAATGTGATCACAGGCAAGCGATATATCAAGAAGCTGGTGGAGGATGGAATCGTGGACGGATGGGACGATCCCCGTCTCGTGTCCATCGCAGCGCTTCGCCGCCGCGGCTATACGCCGGAATCCATTCAGCGCTTTGTGGAGCTCTGCGGCGTGTCCAAAGCGAATTCCTCTGTGGATTATGCCATGCTGGAATATTGCATCCGGGAGGATTTGAAGCTGAAGCGCCCCCGCATGATGGCGATCCTGCATCCGCTGAAGCTGATTATTGACAATTATCCCGAGGGGCAGACGGAATTTCTTCCCATGCCGAACAACCTGGAAAATCCGGATCTGGGGGAGCGGGAGCTTCCCTTCAGCCGTGAGCTCTGGATTGAGGAAGAAGATTTTATGGAGGTTCCGCCGAAGAAATATTTCCGCCTCTTCCCGGGAAATGAGGTGCGCCTCATGGGGGCTTATTTTGTGACCTGTGTCGGAGTCGAAAAGGATGCCGACGGAAATGTCACCGCAGTTCACTGCACCTATGATCCGGAGACGAAAAGCGGGAGCGGCTTCTCCGGGCGCAAGGTGAAGGGAACCATACACTGGGTCAACGCATCGACTGCCATAGAAGCGGAGTGCCGCCTCTATGAGAATATCGTCGATGAAGAACGGGGCAAACTGGATGCAGAAGGGAAGCTGAACCTGAATCCCAATTCCCTCACGGTCTTAAAAAATTGCAAGCTGGAGCCGGACTTTTGCGGGGCCAGGGCCTACGACAGCTATCAGTTTGTGAGAAACGGATATTTCTGCGTGGACTGCAAGGACTCTCGACCGGAGGCGCTGGTGTTCAACCGAATTGTCTCGCTGAAGAGCTCATTTCAGCTTCCGAAAGGTTGAGATCACTTGTCAGGAGAAGTTACGATGCAGTCAGAACTAAAACATTGTATGCTTTGTCCGCGCCGCTGCGGTGCGGACAGAGAGAAGCAAGCGGGAGCCTGCGGAAGCGGCGCCCGCCTTGTCTTGTCCCGCGCAGCCCTGCATTATGGAGAGGAGCCCTGTGTGAGCGGGAAACAAGGCAGCGGGGCAATTTTCTTCTCGGGCTGTTCGTTGCACTGCGTGTTTTGTCAGAACCGGAAAATCAGTCAGGAGCGGTACGGGGCAGAGGTCAGCGTGGAGCGGCTGGCGGATATTTTCCGGGAGCTGGAGGCCCAGGGCGCGAATAACATCAATCTGGTGACGCCGACGCAGTGGACGGCGCACATCATTGCAGCGCTGGAACGGTATCGCCCCCGTATTCCCATTCTTTATAACTGCGGCGGATACGAGAGGGTGGACACACTGAAGCGCCTGGAGGGATTGGTGGATGTCTGGCTTCCGGACTTTAAATATGCGGACGGAGAGCTGGCGGGGAGATGCTCCGCAGCGCCGGATTATCCGGAAGTCGCGGTGCAGGCCATCGGAGAAATGCTGCGGCAGTGCGGGGATCCCGTGCTCAACCAGAAGGGAATCATCCAGAGGGGGGTCATCATCCGCCATTTGGTGCTTCCGTTGCATTTGAAGAACAGTGCTGCCGTTTTGAAACGGATCCGCCGGGAATTCGGTGCGGAGCGATGGATCAGCCTGTTATTCCAGTACACGCCGCTTTGGGATATTCCGGAATGTCCGGAGCTGAATCGGGCGCTGACTGCACGGGAAAGAGCCCGGGCAGAAGCGTGCCTGGAGGAGCTGGGATTTATCAATGGCTATGTGCAGGAAGCAGACAGCAAGGGAGTCGCATTCATTCCGGATTTTGATCTGAGAGGGGTGGAGCATGCGGCGGATTTACAGCAGTAAGCGCCTTGGGGTTGCATAGGGATGGAATCGGATCGGGGGATTAAAACACAAGAGGACGGGGCCGATGTCAGCTCCGTCCTCTTGTATTTTGATTTCTTTCTCAGGCGTCCTTGTGGGTCGCTTCTGTTTCTGATTACCTTTCCTCCACAATGTGGGTCGCTTCTGCTTCTGATTACCTTTCCTCCACAATGTGGGTCGCTTCCGCTTCTGATTACCCTTCCTCTACAATGTGGGTCGCTTTTTCCACCCGCTTCTCTGCAGCCTCTGCCTTTTGCTTTCCATCCTCTGCAAGCTTCCCTGCCTCACTCGCTTGCTCCTTGATCCCTGCTTCTGCCTGCTGCTTGAGCGCTTCCGCCTGATCCTTTGCATTCTCCTTGACATCGGCTGCCCGTGCGAGGGCTTCATCTGCGGCGGAGTCGATGCTTGCTGCCGCAGCTTCTGCCAGATCCTCCGGGTGGATGTGTTCGGATGTTTTGAGCTGATCCGCTTTCTCCTGCACTGCGGATTTCACCTTTGCTGCAGCCATCTTTGCGGTGTTGCCGGCGATGGCACCGCCGTCCCGCATATTTTCTGCAATGATATGCCCCACATCCAGCAGCATTTCTCTGGCGGAGGACGCCATGCCCTTTGCGGCCTCAAACGTGTCCTTTGCCGCCACCGTGAACTCATCCTTGCTTGCATTGAGGGAGACATAGCTGCGGCTCACCGTCTGCGCACGTCTGTCCGCATCCGGATCCTCCGATTCATCCTCAAAGCTTTTAAACTCCTCATCCAGATCCTTGTGGAAGTCCCGATACTGCCGATAATAGGAGAGCGCGGCTGCGGCAACCCCCGCAACAGCAGCGAGACGAAGCAATCTTCTCAGCGTTTTTGCCATGGTGAAACTCCTTTCTTCCTGTTAACCTATGACCATTCTAATACGGAAAGAGGGAAAAAGGAAGGAAAATTTGAGAATGGGAGAAGCCTGCTCCGAATTAATTGACAATTGCGAGGAAGATGGAGCGGCATTCAACAGGAAAGGGCTCACCTGGCAGCGAGAATGTCATGGTTCACGGTGCGGTAAAAGCCGCTTCGCATCGCTTGATAGTCTCCGCCGCAGTTGGCAAGCAGATACATCATTTTTGTGACGGTTGCTTCTAAGGTCATGTCATAAGCCTCCATCAGGTCAAAGTCCTCCTTGACGCGGCGACCCACCTCATAGATCTCCATATTGCTTCCCTCGTTTACCACCTGTGTCGCCATGACGACAATCTTTCCCTTTGCGATCCACTGGCGCATCTCCCGGTAGAAGACCTCCATCAGCGTATCGGGAATGCCGCCGACGCCGAAGCTTTCCACGATGAGACAGTCATAGTGCTGAAACAGGTAGCTGACCAGCTCCGGGCGCATCCCGGGAATCAGCTTAAGGAGTACCACGCGGTCATTCAGCTGCGTGGAGAAGCGAGGCCCTTCCTCGAAGGATTCAGGGGGCAAATAGCGGATGATGCGGTCGTTTTGAATGACGGCAAGAATCGGAAAATTTACGCTGTTGAAGGCATTGAAGCTGTGCGCACGTGTCTTTTTCGCCCGGGTTCCGGCGATGACATTTCCTCCGAAAACCAGGACGACACCGCCGGAAGCGGCATTTCCCGCATAGAGGATGCTGTCCCGCAGGTTTCTCCTCGCATCCGTATCCTCCTGATCGATGGGACGTTGAGAGCCTGTGATGACGATGGGTTTTTTTGAGTTTTGAATCATGTAGGAGAGGGCGGCGGCGGTATATGCCATGGTGTCGGTGCCGTGGCAGACCACAAAGCCGTCATAGTCTTCGTAGTGGTCTTTGATGGTCTGAACCAGGAGAGACCAGTGCTTCGGGGTCATATTTGTGCTGTCGATGTTGCAGACCTGCAGGGCAGAAACATCAAAGCAGGTTCGGACAGAGGGAATGTAGCTGATCAGACGTTCCGCCCGGATGGCGGGGGTCAGACCGTTTTCCGTGCTGAGAGATGCAATGGTACCGCCGGTTGCCAAGAGAAGAATTTTTTTCATGGGAAGCCGTCCTGTTTCTTTTCGATCCGATGTGTCGAAGGGAAGTAGGTTGATTGAGCCACGGAACAGTGTATCACAGAACCGGGAAGAAGCGCAGTAGGAGTCTCTGCTATTTTTGAGCGTATTTTTGGAGATGAACTTAATAAAGGCTGAAAATGCTAAATTGAAATTCGAAATTCCAGTGCGACAGAATAAGGAGTTCTGCCGTTCAAAGATTCCCGTGGCGTCGAGTTGATATGATTCACGATCAGATTCACACATTCATAGGTCCTTCCGTAAAAGGCAGCCCGGTTGGTGATCTGAGTTTTATGGATCCTTCGTGCCCGGAACTTAACTTTACGCTTCAGATCGATACTTCTTGGCGTCAGCAGCCCCTGGTCAATGTAAGAATACATAGTTCTAACAGAGAGACCGAGTTCAGGATGGTTGGTGCAGATCTGGTGGGGAGACTGTCCCTGGGCTATCAGTGGTGTTACGACCTTATCCCCATCATGTAATTCATGCTTTGTCATGGAGATGCCGGAACGGGACGCAGAAAGCTTTTCATGGTATTTACGGTCAGCGAAGCGGGCATCATAGTTACACTTGTGCGCGATTGTACACAGGTGGATTTTTTTATTACATCCATTACAAACGTAAGGGGCTGAATCGAGCCTTGTACAACGTTCCTTAACGAAATCCGGACAGGATTGGCTGCAGGTTGGGTAGGGTCCTTGCAGAGGAATCTGGCGATATCCTTGAAAGAGGTTCCGTTGTTTAGAGAAGACTCAATATACAGACGATCATCAAGAGTGAGATGTTTCTGATTGCCTGGAATATATTTACTCATAGTGTTGCTCCTTCTATCGCTGTCAGAAGGAATCAACAACATACCACTACTGTATGCAGGAGTAAACATCAACTGTGCAATCCAAAACTCTACCACTCGACTGAGGAGTAGAATTTAAAACTTCATTTTAGAAAAGCCTGAAAATAATTTTAAAAGATTGATTTTTGACGAAAAATAATCTATAATAAATATAAATTATATGATAAAAATGGCCGTCTCTTGAGAAGGACATTCGGACTGACTGAGAAAGAAACTTCTTTTTTGGAAAAGCGGGGACGGATCAGAAGGAGGATCCCTATGGATATGGATATCATCAAAGTAGATAAGAGAGCGCTTTCGGTGAAGCCGAAAAAGCTGCGCAGAGAGGGTTGGGTTCCGGGCGTTGTGTTTGGAAAATCCCTGGAGGAATCCATCCCGGTGCAAATGAAGGAGCAGGAGGCGCGAAAGCTGATCCGGGAGAAACGGGAGGGCAGCAAGATCGAGCTGGAGATTGAGGGAGACAGGTACCCGGTGCAGATCAAGGAAAAGGTTTGCAGCATGCTGACCAATGAGATTGAGCATATCAGCTTTCAGGCATTGAAGCGGGGAGAGAGGGTCAACAGCGTGATTCATATTGTGCTGGTGAACGACGATAAAATTTCCGGAATTTTGGAGCGTATGCTGCTGGAAATTCCATATAGCTCACTGCCCCGGGACATGATTGATACCATCACCATTGATTTGGACGGCGTGAAGCCGGGTACGGTTGTTATGGTTCGGGACATTCCGGAGCTGATGAGCGACAAGCTGGAGCTTAAGGTGGATCCGGAGAGCATCGTGTACCGTATCAACGAGAGACGGCATGCGACCGCAGCCGCCGAGAGTGGGGAGGCGGAGACTGAGGTGTAACCAGGAATAGGAAGGCAATGAAAAAAGCTTCGCGGCTCTGTGGATCACAGAAGCGCCGCGGAGTTTTTTTATGAAAAATCCGATTGGCACAATGGGGAGGGCCCAGCCACCAGGTCGAAATAGGAAGAGAGGAAGCGGGGAAACGGAAACGGGAAGGAAAGGAAAAATAAACCAAAGATATTAGCACTCAAAGCTTGACAGTGCTAACAAGCCGTATTATAATGAGCTTCGTTGAGAAAAGAATCAAGGGTCATGAGAAATATCAATCAGCCTAAGGAGGAATATAATATGAAGCTTGTACCGTTATTTGACCGCGTGGTGTTAAAGAAGATGGTAGAGGAGGAGACAACCGCCTCCGGAATTGTGCTTCCGGGTCAGGGTGACAAGGAGAAGCCGGGTCAGGGTGAGATTGTTGCTGTGGGACCGGGCGGTCTTGTGGACGGCAAGGAAGTGAAGATGCAGGTGAAGGAAGGAGACAAGGTTCTCTACTCCAGATATGCGGGCTCTGACGTGGAGATCGAAGGGGTCAAGTATGTTGTGATCAAGCAGAGCGATATCCTTGCGGTGATGGCATAAGCCGACCGGGAAGAAATCGGTCGGATTCCAAAAATTTGAGAAGGAGAGTTTGAGAGATGGCAAAAGAAATCAAGTATGGCGTGGAAGCAAGAGAAGCGCTGGTAGAGGGAGTCAATGAGCTGGCAAATGCCGTTCGCGTAACGCTGGGCCCGAAGGGAAGAAATGTGGTGCTGGATAAGTCCTACGGGTCTCCCCTGATCACCAATGATGGTGTGACTATCGCTAAGGAAATTGAGCTGGAGGACGGTTTTGCAAACATGGGTGCACAGCTCGTGAAGGAAGTTGCGACCAAGACCAATGATGTGGCAGGAGACGGAACGACAACGGCGACCGTGCTTGCCCAGGCCATGATCAATGAGGGAATTAAGAACATCGCTGCCGGGTCCAATCCGATTGTCCTCAGGAAGGGAATGAAGAAGGCCTGCGATCTGGCAGTAGACTCCATTCGGAAGATGTCTCAGCCGATTTCCGGAAAGAAGCAGATTGCAAAGGTGGCTGCGATTTCCGCTTCCAGCGATGAGGTGGGCACGATGGTGGCCGATGCGATGGAGAAGGTGACAAGCAATGGGGTCATCACCATCGAGGAGTCCAAGACCATGAAGACCGAGCTGGATTTGGTCGAGGGCATGCAGTTTGACAGAGGCTATATTTCCGCATATATGGCGACTGACAGCGAGAAGATGGAGGCGAGACTGGATGATCCGTATATTCTGATTACTGACAAGAAGATCAGCAACATCCAGGAAGTACTCCCGCTGCTGGAGGAAGTGGTGAAGAGCGGTGCGAAGCTTCTCATCATTGCAGAGGATGTGGAAGGCGAGGCGCTGACGACGCTGATTGTCAATAAGCTCCGCGGTACCTTCAACGTAGTCGCAGTCAAGGCGCCGGGCTACGGAGACAGACGCAAGGAAATGCTCCAGGATATTGCAATTCTGACCGGCGGAACCGTGATCAGCGAGCAGCTGGGTCTGGAGCTGAAGGATGCGACCATGGCGCAGCTGGGAAGAGCAAAGTCCGTCAAGGTTACGAAGGAGAATACCGTCATTGTGGACGGCCTGGGTGAAAAGAAGGAGATCGACGCGAGAACCGCGCAGATCAAGGCTCAGCTTGCGGAGACTACTTCCGAGTTTGATAAGGAAAAGCTGCAGGAGAGACTGGCAAAGCTTTCCGGCGGAGTTGCAGTGATCCGCGTCGGTGCGGCCACGGAGACGGAGATGAAGGAAGCCAAGCTCCGCATGGAGGATGCGCTCAATGCGACCAGAGCTGCTGTGGAAGAGGGCATCGTCGCAGGCGGCGGCACGGCTTATATCAACGCAGCAAAGGAGCTGGAGGGTCTGGTTTCTTCCCTGGAGGGAGATGAGAAGACCGGAGCCACAATTGTCATGAAGTCTCTGGAGGCTCCGCTCTATTACATCGCAGCCAATGCAGGCCTTGAGGGCGCAGTGATTGTGAACAAGGTGAAGGAATCCGGAAAGGGCATCGGTTTTGACGCCTACAACGAGAACTATGTTGACATGGTGAAGGAGGGGATTCTTGACCCGGCCAAGGTCACCAGAACGGCGCTGGAAAATGCAACCAGCATTGCCAGCACACTGCTCACCACAGAAAGTGCAGTTGCAACCATTAAGGAGCCGGCTCCGGCGATGCCGGCAGGCGGTCCCGGCATGGGCGGCATGATGTAATATCTGGTCTGCAGCGTTGAGGACAAAAAAGAAGAACTGAAAAAGAGCCGCGGAGAAACGGAATTCCGTTCCCCTGCGGCTCTTTTCAATCCTTATTTCTTCTCCTGCTCCGTCACCCGGACGGGAATTTCCGCTGCGGGCTTTGCCATCATGGACCAGTTCGTGTGATAAATGACGAAGCCCGGCGGGCCGCCGTTTGATTTTTTGACAAAGCGGCGCTGGATGTAATCCACCTCTACCTTCTCTGCGTCGCGTCCCTTGGAATAGTAAGCGGCGAGAGAAGCGGCCTCCTCGAATGTGCGGTCCGGCAACTCTTCCCGTCCGGATTTTACAATGACGTGGGAGCCGGGAATCCCTTTCGCATGAAACCACCAGTCAGCTCCGGAGGCGATCTGAAAGGTAATTTCCTCATTTTGATAATTGTTTTTGCCCACATAAATATCAAAGCCATCGCTGGAAACAAAGTGAAGCGGGCGGGAGACAGTCTTTTGTTTTTTTCCGCCGCCGTGCTTTCGAATATATTTGTACTCGGTCAGCTCCTCTTTGATTTGGTTCAGATCGCTTTCTTCCGTGGCAAGATCCAAGGCAGTCAGAATACTGGACAGATGTTCGTTTTCCTTCCGGGTGTGCATAATTTCTTCCCGAACAGCCTCCTCCGTCCGCTTGAGCTTTGCATAGCGGTCGTAGAATTTTTTTGCGTTTTGCACGCCGTTTAAGCGGGGCTCCAGCGGGATGCTGATTTCCCGTCCCTCATCATAGAAATTTTCGCAGATCAGCTGGGTTTCCCCGCCCTTCAGCCGGAAGCCGTAGGTATTTAAGAGATCCCCGTACACCCGGTACTTCTCTTTTTTTTCGGCGTCCCGAAGCTGCTTTTCCTGGAGAAGAAATTTTTTCTGACCACGGCTAAGGAGGTTTTGCACCAGTTTCCTTAAATCCGAACTCTTCTGACGGATGCGCGTGATGCTGTTCCGGAGGGCATAATAGTCATACAGAAGCCGGTTGACAGACTCATATCGCCGGGAGACGCAGTCTCCGCCTTCATAGCTGGGTAAACGAATGGCAGAGAACTCCACCGGAACGTCCTGCTTCAGATAGAGAACAGGAGAAAAGTGTCCGGAACGAATCTCCTCTGTCAGCAGCGAAATCGTCCGAAACAGACGAGTGAGCCCATCGGAATCCAGGTCCTGCGGCCGCAGGCGCTCCTCCAGTCCGGAGGCTGAGACCAGCTGGGAGGCCACCACGGGAGAGATGCCGGAAAGAGAAGCGACGATGGCACGCTCAAGGGGAAGCGCACCTGCTGACTGCATGGCGGCAGCAAAGGCTGCTTCGTCCATACAGAGAGGATTTTGCTTTTTCAGCTGCTGGGGCAGGTAGTATGCGCGGCCTGGGAGCACCTCCCGGAGGGAACTCAGAGATGCCGGGACATGTCTGATACTGTCCAGGATGGTGTCCGTTTCATCGGTGAAAATGATGTTGGAATGCTTGCCCATCAGTTCGACATACAGCCGCTTTTCAGCCGGATCGCCCAGCTCGTTTAATTGCTGTATCCTGATCAGAAGAATGCGCTCCAGCCCCTGCTGGCTGATTTCGGTGATTTTTCCGGAGCCGATGTGCTTTCTGAGCAGCATGCAGAAGCCGGGGGCAATGAGGGGCGCAGTCTTGTTTTCCGGTGACAGGTAGATCAAGGGAAGCGAAGCGTCCGAGGAAATCAGCAGCCGATGGCTTTGGGAATGATTTTTAACGGTGAGAAGCAGTTCATTTTTTTCGGGCATGGAGATTTTGGAGATATGTCCGCCCTCGATGGTTTGCCGCAGTTCCTTGACGAGACCTGCGATTACAATGCCGTCCAGTGCCATATGAAGGTCCTTTCCAAAGCAGGAGACCCGTGCCCCATACCGGTTCGGGTGTGCCTGACAAGTTTGATGGCTTTTTGGCGTTGCCGGCATTCCGCCGCCATCCGGGCGGGAGCCGATCCACTTGACCAAGATCCTGTCAAGAGAATGCATTACCTGTATCACATGGGATCGTATCGCAATAATATGGGATAGTATAACATAGGAAGGATCTGCGCTTGCAAAGTTTTTTCAAATGTTGTATGGTTAAACACGCTTTTCGTCATGATGAAGAACAAAAAACGGAGAATAGATAAATTATGGCCTCAAACCTGGTGATTGTGGAGTCCCCTGCGAAGGTAAAGACAATTAAAAAATTTTTGGGCAGTAGCTATACTGTGGATGCCAGCAACGGACATGTGCGCGATTTGCCGAAGTCCCAATTGGGAATTGATGTGGATCACGACTATGAGCCGAAGTACATCACGATACGCGGAAAAGGGGATATTCTGGCTAAGCTTCGGAAAGAGGTGAAGAAGGCGGATCGCATCTATCTTGCGACGGACCCGGATCGGGAGGGGGAGGCTATCAGCTGGCATCTTTCCAAGGCGCTTAAGCTGGATCAGACCGATAAAAAGGTGTGCCGCATCACCTTTAATGAAATCACCAAAAATGCAGTGCGGGAGTCCCTTAAGCATCCCCGGGAAATTAACATGGATCTGGTGGATGCGCAGCAGACCCGGCGCATTTTGGACCGCATGGTGGGGTATCGGATCAGCCCGCTTCTCTGGGCCAAGGTGAAACGGGGACTATCGGCCGGCCGCGTTCAGTCCGTGGCACTCCGCATGATCTGTGATCGGGAGGCGGAAATCGAGGCGTTTGTACCTGAGGAATACTGGACCTTGGAAGCAGCTCTGCTGCCGGAGGGATCGAAAAAGGAGCTGAAAGCCAGGTACGCGGGCTATGGAAAGGAAAAGGCAGAGCTCACCGGTGAAGCAGCGTGTCGGCAGGTTATCGATGCCTGTGAGAGAAAGCCCTTTCTGGTGACGGAAATCAGACAGGGAGAGAGAATCCGGCGGGCGCCGCTTCCGTTCACCACCTCCACCCTTCAGCAGGAGGCAAGTAAGGTCTTAAACTTTTCCACGCAGAAGACCATGAGGATTGCCCAGCAGCTTTATGAGGGGGTTGAAGTAAAGGGCAGGGGGACCGTTGCGCTGATCACCTATCTTCGAACGGACAGCACGCGGGTGGCAGAGGAAGCGGATCACGCCGTTCGTGCCTACATTGCCTCGCATTTCGGAGAACAGTATGTGGCGCAGACACCGGTCTCTGCAAAGGAAAACAAAAAGATTCAGGATGCGCACGAGGCAATCCGCCCGGTGGATATGAGTCTTTCTCCTCCCGAGGCAAAGGCTTCCCTTTCGAGAGATCAGTTTCGCCTGTACCAGCTGATTTGGAGGCGGTTTACTGCGAGCCGCATGCGCCCTGCTGTGTTTTTGACGGTCTCAGTCAAAACGGATTGTGCAGGTCATATGTTTCAGCTTTCCGGCTCCACACTGAAATTTTCCGGTTTTCTGGACGTTTATGGGGATGAGCAGGAGGAAAAGGAGACAGGGAGCGCGGCGCTTCTCAGTCTGAAAGAGGGGCAGGAGCTGAAGCTTTGCTCCTTTGATCCGGAGCAGCATTTTACCCAGGCTCCGGCGCATTTTACGGAGGCGAGCCTGGTAAAGGCGATGGAGGAGCAGGGCATTGGGCGTCCCAGCACCTATGCACCGACCATCACCACCATACTGGCGAGGCGCTATGTCACGAAGGAGCAGAAAAATCTGTTTGTCACAGAGCTGGGAGAAGTGGTCAATCGGATTATGGTGGAGTCGTTCCCGGAGGTGGTGAATCCGCAGTTTACAGCCAACATGGAGCGCTTGTTGGATTCGGTGGGGGAGGGAAAGATCGGCTGGAAGACCATCCTTCAAAATTTCTATCCGGATCTGGACCGGGCAGTTCAAAAAGCAGAGAAGGAACTGGAAAGCGTGACGATCGAGGATGAAAAAAGCGATGAGGTCTGCGAGCTCTGCGGAAGAACCATGGTGATCAAGTACGGACCGCACGGAAAATTCCTCGCCTGTCCCGGATTTCCGGATTGCCGCAACACGAAGCCTTACTTTGAAAAAATCGGCGTGACCTGTCCCAGCTGCGGCGGAGAGGTGGTCTTAAAGCGAACCAAGAAGGGACGCATATACTACGGCTGTGTCAACAATCCGGAATGCGGCTTTATGAGCTGGGCGAGACCGGTGGAAGAGCGGTGCCCGAAATGCGGGGGATATATGGTGGCGCGGGGAAACAAAATCGTGTGCGCAAATTCTGCCTGCGGCTTTCGTAAAGCTTCCAAAAATATTTGAGTATCCCGGAAATCCGTGTTAAACTGCTACCATTAAGGAATGCAGGAGGTCGAAAATGGGCGTAGAATTATTGGACAGAACAAGAAAATTGAATCAGCTTTTGCAGACCGGAGGAACGACCAAGGTGATTTTCAGCGATATCTGCATCGCTTTGAGTGACATTTACCAGGGAAATGTTCTGGTGATCAGCAGGAAAGGAAAGGTTCTGGGGATCGGACGGGACGGCAGAACGGGAGCGCTGGGAGAGCTGATGCCGGAAAAGGTGGGGTGCTTCACGGATCCGCTGCTGAACGAGAGACTTTTGTCCGTATTGTCCACCAACGAAAATGTCAATCTGGAGACCCTCGGTTTTGAGAAGGAAGTCGTTTCCAAGGACAGGGCGATTGTATCTCCGATTATTATAGGAGGAGATCGCCTGGGAACCCTGATGGCATACCGCCGGGGACATGGCTTCGGCATTGAGGAAATTATTGTCAATGAGTATGCCGCCACCGTCATCGGAATGGCGATGAAGCAGAGTGAGAGCGAGGAGCACGCAGAGGAGATGCGAAAGCTGCAGATTGTGAAGGGAGCGCTGTCAAGTCTCAGCTACTCGGAGGCGGAGGCGGTTCGCCACATTTTCAATGAATTGAAGGGAGACGAGGGCGTTCTGATTGCCAGCAAGATTGCAGATCGGGTGGGAATCACCCGCTCCGTCATTGTCAATGCGCTCCGCAAGTTTGAAAGTGCGGGGATCATCACAAGCCGCTCCAGCGGAATGCGAGGCACCTACATCAAGGTGCTGAACGATGCGGTGTATGATGAGATCCGCTTCGGCGAAGAGCCTCTTGGGGGTTCGAAGGGAAAAGAGGATCTGATTTCCGAAGGGGCACTTGCCGAGCCGGGCATTCTATGATATATTTATGAAGTTGCAGACCAAATACGGTCATCAAACACGTCCGTGAATCGAATCCCGGGTGCCGCTTACCCGGCGGTGGGGATTTCCGGAAGCGGACGGAAGAAAAACCTGAGGAGGAAATGAAAAATGGGTGTTGTATCAATGAAGCAGTTACTGGAGGCAGGCGTTCACTTCGGACATCAGACCAGACGTTGGAATCCGAAAATGGCTCCCTATATTTATACGGAGCGCAACGGGATTCACATCATTGATCTGCAGAAGACCGTGGGAATGGTAGATGATGCTTACAAGGCGGTTGTGGACATCGTTGCCAACGGAGGCACAATCCTGTTTGTGGGCACCAAGAAGCAGGCGCAGGACGCGATCAAGGAAGAGGCGCTTCGCTGCGGCATGTTCTACGTCAATGAGCGCTGGCTCGGGGGAATGCTCACCAACTTCAAGACCATTCAGTCCCGGGTGAAAAGACTGCACCAGATTGAGGAAATGAGTGAGGACGGAACCTTTGATGTTCTGCCGAAGAAGGAAGTGACCGCTCTGAAAAAGGAGTGGGAAAAGCTGGAGAGGAACATCGGCGGCATCAAGGACATGAAGAAGATGCCGGATGCCATTGTCATCATTGATCCGAAGAAGGAGCGCATCTGCGTCGCGGAGGCGCATGCACTGAACATTCCGCTGATCGGAATTGCGGACACGAACTCCGATCCGGAGGAGCTGGCTTATGTCATCCCGGGCAATGACGATGCGATTCGCGCAGTGAGACTGATTGTCTCCAAAATGGCGGATGCGGTCATCGAGGCCAATCAGGGGCAGGAGGAGCAGAAGCAGATCGCAAATGAAGGCGGTAACACGCCGGCGGAAGCGATTGCGGAAGCACTTCAGGCAAGCGAGCAGTAAGAAGGAAGCAGGGGCTTTGACTGATGCGGGAGGAAGGAAACGATTCCGCCCGCATTTTCACATCAACACTGGACAAGGAGAATACGAGATGGCGATTACAGCAGCAATGGTAAAAGAGTTGAGAGAGATGACCGGCGCCGGCATGATGGATTGCAAGAAAGCACTTGCACAGACAGACGGGGATATGGACAAGGCACTGGATTTCCTCCGGGAAAAAGGACTGGCGGGCGCGCAGAAGAAGGCGGGGAGAATTGCGGCGGAAGGCATGGTTGATGCTGCTGTCTCCGAAGACGGACACACCGCTGCTCTTGTGGAGGTCAATGCAGAGACGGATTTTGTCGCGAAGAATGAGAAGTTCCGCAGCTATGTGGCAGAGGTGACTGCACAGGCGCTCACAACCAAGGCGGCGGATCTGGAGGCCTTTTTGGCGGAGCCGTGGGCGCTGGATTCCTCACTGACCGTTAAGGAGCAGCTTTCCAGTATGATCGCTGTGATTGGCGAAAATATGAACATTCGCCGGTTCTCTCAGCTGCATGAGGCGAATGGCTTCCTCCAGTCCTACATTCACGCAGGCGGGAAGATCGGCGTTATCGTTGATGTTGAGACCGACGTTATAAACGATGCGATCCGGGAGATGGCAAAGAATGTGGCCATGCAGGTGGCTGCATTGAACCCGCGTTACACCAGCGATGCAGAGGTGGATCAGGCATATCTTGAGCGGGAGCGGGAGATCCTTGCCGCACAAATTGCAAACGATCCGAAGATGGCAGGCAAGCCGGAGAAGGTGATTCAGGGCGCCGTTCAGGGTCGTCTTGCGAAGGAGCTGAAGGAAATCTGCCTGCTGGATCAGGTATACGTGAAAGCAGAGGACGGCAAGCAGAATGTGGCTTCCTACGTGGCGTCCGTGGCGAAGGCAAACGGTGCAAAGATTACGGTAAAGGGCTTCGTTCGGTTTGAGACTGGGGAGGGCCTTGAGCATAAGTCAGAGAACTTCGCGGAAGAGGTCGCGAAGCAGATGAGCAAGTAAGGCAAATGAGCAAGTAAACGGATGCAGGAAACGCAGCCGATACCCGGAATACGCGGGAATGGGCTGCGTTTTTTGTACCTCTGATTTGGCTTGTCTGCATTCAGTCTTAGGCTCCGTCGGAGGCGGCGAAACAGGAAAACGGGGCAATAGGGAAACAGAAGAGAAGCGGGGAGAAAGAAACAGGTCTTTCTCCTCGCTTTTTTAAGGTGGTTAGTCTTGACATACTTTTGGGATATGCTATACTGATCGTGCTGTTAGATATAGATACCAATTCCGGGGGAATCAAAGCCGACCGAGGCAATCGTCGGTTTTGTACGCCGAAAGCGGACCATAATGGGGAATGGAGAGAAAAAGTATGAATCGAAAGGCATTGTTTGGAGTTGCGTTTGCGGTACTGGGGGTTCTCCTGTTTCTGGCGCCGGGTGTTCTTGCGCCGGTGTGCGGTATGAAGCCGGACGGCGGATTCATGAAATGCCATTGGATGGATCAGGCGGAGAAGGGAATTGCTGTTGTAATGATCCTGATGGGGCTTTTGATTCTGTTTGTCAAGAACAAGGCGTTTACATACGGAATCGCCGCAGCCAATGTTCCGGTGGGCTGCTATGCGTACCTGATTGCGTGGAAGCTGATCGGCGGCTGCAAGATGCCTGACATGGCCTGCAATCTTTACACCAGACCTATGGTTTATCTGTTTAGCGGGATTTATGTACTGGTCAGCCTGTTTTATCTGTTTTACTTTCGAAAAGACTTGGCGGAGCGATGACAGGTTTACTGGAAACCCAAGCGCTGCGAAAGACATTTCGGCGCGGTGATCGGCAGGTTTTGGCCGTGGATGGAATTGATTTTTCCATCCAAAAGGGAGAATTCATTTTTTTGACCGGTCGCTCCGGAAGCGGAAAAACCACATTTTTGAATCTTTTGGCAGGGTTCCTGAAGCCCAGTGCAGGATGCGTCAGGTTCTGCGGAAACGATATCGCAGAGATGAAGGATACAGAGCAGAGCGGGTATCGAAATCACAGCATCGGCTATGTGCCGCAGCAGCTGGGAGCGCTTCCAAACCTGACCGCCATTGAAAATGTCATGGCGCCTGCCTACTTGGGAGAAGGGAAACGGCCTGACTCGGATCGGGTTTTGGAACAGCGTGCAGCCGGACTGTTGGATTTGGTCGGAATTCTGAAGCTGAGGGATGCGTTTCCCGGATCACTTTCAGGAGGCGAGCTGAAGCGGGTTCTCCTTGCCAGAGCGCTGATGAATGCGCCTGAAATACTGATTGCGGATGAGCCGACTGCCGATCTGGACAGAGAGACAACAAAGGAGATTATGGCACTTCTTCGAAGAATCAATGAGAAGGGGACGGCACTTCTGATTGTGACCCATGAAACAGAGCTTCTTTCCCAGGGGGCTCGTGTTATGACCGTGAGCGACGGAAAGTTACAGTAAAACGAAGCTTCCCGCCATTGAAACTGCCGGGAAACGAAAAAGAGAAGAAGCGGGGCGGGATTCATTCTCGCAGGATTTTTAGATAGACTAGATTTTGAGGGAAAGTGGAGGATAGGATGAAGGGATACAGAAAGCTGAAACAGGTGTTTTTCGCGATCCTTGCGGCGGTCTTTCTGATTTCAGGCAGCGTGCCGGCTTTTGCACAGAACACATATGCCGACTGGCAGGAGGTGGCAGCTGTCATGGGAGAGACCCTGGACGGCGCGGTGGAACTGTACCGTGCAGGGGGAGATGATGCAGGGAAAAAGGCGACGGCAGAGGTAAATGTCGCATACTTTAAATTTTACGAAAAGCTGGGATTTGAAAAGACGGTCATGGCAGCCATTTCCGGCAAGCGGGGAGGCGATGTGGAGCATCAGTTTTACCTGGTCAAAAAGGTGATTCGCGACCAGGGGACTGTCGAAGAGCTTTCGGAAAAGACGGATGTTTTGAAGAGTATGCTAGTGGAGGACGCTGTCTTCCTGGACGGCGGAGAAAAAACGGAGGGCGGATCGGGAGAAGAAGCCAAGAGCCCGGATGCCGGAGCTAAGCCTGCGCACAGTACAGAACCCCAGGGAAATGCAGAAGCTGCAGGATGGCAGACCTTGATTGCAGTTCTGGGACTTACACTGCGGGAAGGATTGGAGGCGATTCTTGTGATCGCCGCGATCATTGCCTATCTGGTCAAGACAGACAATAAAAAGTACTTGGGCGGCGTCTATGCAGGCGCACTGCTGGGCGTTTTGTTCAGCGGCGTTCTGGCGCTGGCGTTCAATTTCGTCGCTGCGAATATCGGCGATGCAGAGTCCGGAATCGGACAGGAAATATTTGAAGGACTCACCATGTTCTTGGCTGTCATTGTGCTGTTCTATGTCAGCAACTGGATGTTGTCAAAGTCGGAGACGGAGCTCTGGAGCAAATACATCAAGGATCAGGTGGAACATTCCGTCAGCAGGGGCAGCATGTATGCGTTGGCTTTCTCAGCCTTCCTTGCAGTTTCCAGAGAGGGCGCAGAGCTGATCCTCTTCTTCCAGGGAATGCGCTCCAACATTTCAAACAATCCGCACATGATGTGGCTTGGGCTTTTGATTGCCGCTCTGATTCTTGTGTTTGTCTATATCGGAATTACCAGGCTCAGCATTCGACTTCCGTTGAAGCCGTTCTTCACCTTTACCAGTTGGCTGATGTTTGTTCTTTGCATCTCCTTCGTCGGAAAGGGCGTATATGAGCTTCAGGAAGCAGGTGTGATCGGAAGAACGCAGATTTCGGCTATGAACGAGTTTACCTTTGATTCTCTCGGAATCTATGATCGCTTTGAGACCTTGATACCCCAGGTTGTTTTGTTGGTGATTACGGTCATCACGTATCGATATCAGATGCAAAATAACAAAAAGAAACGTGCCGAGCTGGAGAAGAAACAGCCCGAGCAAAAACAACAAATGTAAAAGGGAGGTACAGTATTATGGTAAAGAAGAGTCTTGTGATATCGCTGATGGCGGGTGCGCTGGCGCTCACGGCGTGCGGAGGCGGGGCCTCTGCTCCGACAACCACCGCAGCTCCGTCTGTGACGGAAACGGAGGCAACGAAGGAGATGGAAGCCACCACGGCAGAGAGTTCGGCAGAGGAAGAGAAGGAAACAGAGGCGGAAGCAGCCGCTGCTCCGGGTGAAGCAGCAGGGTTTGAGGAGTTCCCCATCGGGGACGACCAGGAAGTAGGTCCGCTGATTGTATCCGGTGTTTATTTCCAGCCGGTTGACATGGAGCCGGCGGGGAACAGCCTTTCCAAGGAAGAGGCAGACTGCCATATCGAGGCGGATATTACCGCCGGACCCAAGGGAACCACACTGGGCTACGGTGTAGGCGACTTTGTTCCGTGGCTGAAGGTGAAGGCGTATGTCCAGAAGCATGGCTCGGACAAGGTTCAGGAGGTAGCGTTCATGCCGATGAATGCTTCCGATGGTCCGCACTACGGTGCAAACTTTAAGTTTGAGGACGGACTTGGCGTCTACAATGTCAAGTTTGAAGTTGCTGCACCGGGTAATGATTATCTGCTCCACGTGGACAAGGAAACCGGCGTAACCGGAAGATTCTGGACCGAGCCGCTGGTGGCAGAGTGGGACGATTTCGAGTGGGCCGGCCCGCAGTGGTAATTTCTGCAATCAAATTGGATCCGTAAATGCAGAGGGCGAAGAGATCGGGCCTACTCCGGTTTCTTCGCCCCTGTGATGCCTGGTGTTGTGGGGGTGGGACTATTTTAAAGATATTTGTAAAAATGATGGAGAGCGGCATTTCCTGTGCTGTCATTTTGGGAATCTTGTTTGCTGCTTATCGTTGCCGGGATATCATAAAAAGGCGAGCCGTGATTGCGCTTTCCCTGACACTTGGGCTTGTGGCTGCGATCCTTTCGGCGGTGCTCCGGGGAATCCCGAATTTTATCAACCGGACATCCTTTGGCTTCTGGAGCATGCTCCCGGTTGTTTTCTCGCTGATTGCAATGCTGTTTCTGATTTGTCTGCGCAAGCCTTTGATGAGAAAGCGGGAGGGGCTGTATGAGGCTCTCCTCGGCGCGGCGCTCATGGTATATTGTGTCGGATCGTTTGCCTGCTATGTTCCGGCGCTGTTTTCCCAGCTGAACGGCTTTGTCTATTACGGGGAGAGTGCAGTCAGCACAGCAGTTCTCTTTCGAATCATCGGATATACGCTTGCCGTTTTTCTGATGCTTCTTTCTGCGTTTGCAGTCTTTCGCTGTGCAAAGGAACAGAGGACGAAGGAGATGATGGCTGCCATGGCTTCGGCTCTTTTTCTGCGAGCCGTTGTTCAGTTTGCGGTTGTATTTCAGCGCTTGTACTCGCTGCGTCTCATTCCGAGAAGACCCTGGATTTTTTCTTTGATTGCGTGGATTATCAACCACGCGAATCTGTTTGATTTTTTGCAGCTTCTGGTGTTGGTGGCAGTTCCTTTGCTCCTCTGGAGGAAAAATGTTTCCCTTACAGGAACCTTTCGAAATCGGGCGGAGCTAAGGAAAGGAAAGTATCTGATGCGGAAGAAGAGACGCTGGGCGCAGTTCTTTCTGCTTCTCCTTGTGATGGATATGCTTTCCGTCACTGCCGTGAAAACCTATGCAGGACGCGAGATCCCGCTTTCCGCGCCGGAGAATTATACCATGGAGAACGGCATGATTGTGATTCCTCTTTCGGACCTGGAGGATGAGCATCTGCACCGCTATCTCTATACGGCTGCAGACGGAACAAACATGCGCTTTATCGCGATTAAGAAGGCACAGGGCTCCTATGGAATCGGCCTGGACGCCTGCGAGATCTGCGGACCCTCAGGATACTTCGAGCGAAAGAATCAGGTGGTCTGCAAGCTTTGCGATGTGGTAATGAACAAAGGGACGATAGGCTTTGCAGGCGGCTGCAATCCGATTCCGTTCCACTATCTGGTTCATGACCAGAAAATTAAGATTGATCCGGCGGATCTTGACGCGCTTTCCTATGTATTTCAGTAATTGGCCGCTTTACAAGGGGGAATCCTATGTTTTTACGAATCATATGGGGGGCAATCTTCAGACAGAAAAGCAAGATGTTGATGATTGCATTCACCATTGCGCTGGGGGTCTGCCTGTCCACCTCCATGTTGAACACCATGCTTGGGGTGGGAGATAAGGTGAATCAGGAGCTGAAAACCTACGGCGCCAATATCAATGTGGTTCCGAAGGAGGCATCGCTTCTCAACGACATCTACGGCCTTGGGGATCAGGAGGACCGGGCGCAGAGCTATCTGCTGGAGAGCGAACTTCCCAATATCAAGACGATCTTCTGGGCGTTCAACATTGTGGATTTTACACCGTACTTCAGCACCTGGGTTCGGGTCGGAGACGAGGAAAGAAGCACGAAGCTGTACGGGACGTGGTTTCACCACCACATGGATATTGCCACGGGAGAATCGCTGGACACCGGAATGAAAAACCTGAAAAACTGGTGGGAGATTCAGGGAGAGTGGCTGAATGATGACGATGAGGATCAGGTGATGGTGGGTTCGATCTTTGCCCTCCGGAATCACTGCGCCGTGGGAGATACGATTGAACTGCGGGGAGAGCAGATGACCCGGAACATGACGGTGAAGGGGATTTTTGAATCAGGGAGCGATGAGGATCAGTGCCTCTATGTGCCTCTCGCCGTTGCACAGCGTTTTGCCGGGAAAACGGGTGTGATCAATCGAGTGGAAGTGAGCGCACTGACCACACCGGACAATGACCTGGCGCGAAAGGCGGCTCAGAATCCGCTCAGCCTGACCATCAAGGAATGGGAGGTGTGGTACTGCACCGCCTATGTCAGCGCAATTTGCTATCAGATTCAGGAGGTCATGACGGATTCCGTGGCAAAGCCGATTCGTCAGGTCGCAGAATCGGAGGGCGATATTTTGAATAAAACCACACTGCTGATGATTTTGATTACGGTACTGAGTCTGATCGGATCGGCTCTCGGCATTTCCAATCTGGTCACGGCAGGCGTGATGGAGCGGCGGACGGAGATCGGGCTGCAGAAGGCCATCGGCGCGGGAAATACGGCAATCATTCTCACGATGCTGACAGAAATTCTTTTGACCGGCGCCTTTGGCGGCATCATCGGATACTTTGCGGGTCTTTTACTCACACAGGTCATCGGATACAGCGTGTTCGGCTCGGCCATTCCGCCCACAGCCATGGTGATACCGATCGTCATGATACTTATTTTGCTGGTCACATTGATCGGAAGCATCCCGGCGATCCGTTATCTTCTTCATTTGAATCCGACGGAGGTGCTCCATGGAAAATAAGCAATCAGGGGAAAGACGGAGGCATTTGACCCGTCAATCCATGTACTGGAAGATGGTGGGGGCTTCTCTGGCCAGGAGAAAATCCCGGATGATTACTGCGCTTTTGGCCATTGCGATGGGGGCCACCGTGCTTTCGGGACTTGTCACGATCTATTATGACATTCCGCGGCAAATGGGAAAGGAGTTTCGCTCCTACGGCGCCAATATGCTGGTTATGCCGGAAGATTCCGAGAAAGGGATCACAGATCAGCAGGTTCAAAGCATCACGGCCATGGTGCCGGATGACAAGCTGATCGGCGTGGCGCCGTACATTTACCAGAATGCAAAAATTAATGAGCAGCCCTACATCATTGCGGGAACGGATCTTCAAGGGGCGAGAAAAAACAGTCCCTACTGGCTGATTCACGGAGATTGGCCGGAGCAATCCAGACAGGTGCTGCTGGGGCGGGAAATTGCCAAGGCAATCAACCTTTCCGTAGGAGATCGGTTCACGATCAACACCTCAAAGGGAAACGGAGAAGAGACGGCCACCGATTTTGTCGTCTCCGGAACCGTCACCACCGGAGGGAAGGAAGAATCTTTGATTTTTATGAGTCTGGAGGATCTTCGCTCCATCATCGGAGATCGGGATTTGGACGTGGTGGAATACAGCATTGAGGCGGATCAGGAAGAGCTGGATCAGCTGGTTCTGAAAATCTCCGAATCGGATTCCTCCTTGATCCCGCAGACCGTAAGGCGTGTCACCGCCTCCCAGGATGTTGTCCTGGGAAAGCTCCAGTCGCTGGTCTGGATTGTCACGGTGATTGTGCTTTGCATTATGATGATCTGTGTGTCCACTACCATGATGGCGGTTGTTACGGAGCGCCGAAGGGAAATCGGACTGAAAAAGGCACTGGGCGCCTCCAATTCCGGTGTGGTCGCAGACTTTTTGGGCGAGGGTGTCATGCTCGGAGTCATAGGCGGTCTTCTGGGCGCCGGGTTTGGGTATCTGTTCGCACTTCGGGTGAGTCTTAGTGTATTTGCGAGAGAGGTGAGCTTTCTCTGGCCGCTGCTGCCGATTACAGTGCTGGCTTCCGTGGTGATCACGGTTGTGGCCTGCCTGATTCCGGTCAGCAAAACCGTGGATATTGACCCGGCGCTGGTGCTTCGCGGAGAGTAAGGAGAGGGGATATGCGATGGATATTTTGACATTAAAGAATGTTTCCAAGATCTATGGAGAACTGAAGGCGCTGGACAACATCAATATGCGGGTGGAAAAGGGAGAATGGCTTGCCATCATGGGCCCCTCCGGCAGCGGAAAGACGACCATGATGAACATCATCGGCTGCATGGACAAGCCGTCTGTGGGAGAGGTGATTCTGAACGGAACCGACGTCTCCCGGCTGTCCTCCCGTGATCTCACGGAGATCCGAAGGGATGAGATCGGGCTGGTATTTCAGCAGTTTCATCTGATCAATTATCTGACGGCACTGGAAAATGTCATGATGTCTCAGTACTACCATTCCATGCCGGATGAGGAGGAGGCCATGGAGGCGCTGGCAGCGGTGGGACTTTCCGAGCGGGCAAGGCACCTCCCCAGTCAGCTCTCCGGAGGCGAGCAGCAGCGGGTCTGCATCGCCCGTGCGCTGATTAATCACCCGGCCCTGCTGCTGGCGGATGAGCCGACGGGAAACCTGGATGAGAAGAATGAATACATGGTGATGGATATCTTTGAAAAGCTTCATCATGCAGGGAGCACCATCATTGTCGTCACCCACGACCCCGAAGTGGGAGATGAGGCGGAGCGCATGATCGTTCTTGAGCATGGGAGAATTGCCAGAGAAGAGAAGAAACAGCGCCAGAGGCCGGTGACGGATACCGGCGTGTTGTCGGAGGATAAGCTGAGCGCATTTGCCTGACAGCAGGCTGACCATTCAAGAAAAGAGGACAATATGAAAAGAAAAAGCTTCATTCTGTTTCTGTTCACCGCAGCGGTGCTTATGACTGCCTGCGGAGGAAAGAAGGAAAAGGAAACAGCAACGGCTCAAAGCTATCGGGACGGAGTCTATTCGGCGGAAGCAGAGCCGGAGGAAGTCGGCGGAGCAATCAGCCTTACCATTACGGTGTCCGAGGGAAAGATTACTGAGGTTCAGATGAAAAACACCGACCGGAACGGCAAGGAAAAGGATGAAGACTACGGGAAGACGGATGGGAAAATCACCAATCCGGGGCTTTATAAAATTGCGCAGCAATCCGTTGAAGCAACGGCAAAGTTTCCGCAGCTTTTGATTGAGGCTCAGACGCCGGATAGGGTTGATGCGATTAGCGGTGCCACGATTTCCTACCGGGCCTGCATCAAAGCAGCAAACGAGGCGCTGGAGCAGGCGAGGAAGTAGGACCGGTTAATCAGAGCGGACGGATAACGGGGAAAGGCGGAAATAACTTTGAGCTTGGGTGTATGGGGACTTGCACAAAGAAATGTGAAGCACAAACCGGGTCGTGCCTTCGGATTGACGGCATTGACCGCTGCTTTGTGCCTGGTGCTTTTTATCAGCAGCTTTTTGATCATAAGCCTGCGAAACGGCATTCACTCCCTTTCCCGCAGAATGGGAGCGGATTTGATTGTGGTGCCGGAGGGATATGACAGCAAAATTACCGGTGCGATTCTTAGGGGGGAGCCGAACAGCTTCTTTTTCGATGAGAGCGTTGCGGATCGAATCAGGGAAATTCCGGGCGTGTCGGAGGCTTCGCCCCAAATTTATCTGGCAACGCTGTCGGCGGGGTGCTGCTCTTACCCGCTGCAGCTGATCGGCATTGACTTTGATACGGATTTTTCAGTGGTTCCATGGTTGAAAACACAGGTGAAGCTTCCGCTGGAGAAGGACGAGGTGATTGTCGGGAGCCGCATTGTGGGAGCGTATCACTCGGAAGTGAAATTTTTTGGCCGGCCCTTTCGCATCAAGGGACGGCTTGCCGAGACCGGAATGGGATTTGACACCTCTGTTTTTATGGGCATGAAAGAGACCAGGGAGTTGGCTTCTGAGTTTCATAAGATGATTGGAAGTCCCGTTTCGGAGGATCCTCGGCTGATTTCTTCCGTCATGGTAAAGGTCAGACAGGGGGAGGACGTGGGCGAGGTTTACAAGCGGATTCAGGAATGCTTTCAGGGAGAAGGAATTTATGTTCTGAAATCCAAGCAGATGATGTCCGGAATCGCCTCTGATCTGGAGCATTTGATGCGTTATCTTGTTGTTCTGATCCTTCTGCTTTGGGGGCTCAGCTTCCTTGTGCTCATGCTGGTATACTCCGTCAGCTTTCACGAGAGAAAGCGGGAGCTGGCGACGCTCCGCATTTTGGGCGCCACCAAACGAAAGCTGCGTCACATCTATCTCGCCGAAGTGATTTGGATCAATTTCATCGGGGCGTTGTCAGGGGCAGTTCTGGGCGCTGTCGGTTCGGTTCTGTTTGGACCTGCATTCGGCGCTTCCCTGAATATGCCGTTTCTGGAGCCGAAGCGTTCTGTTTTTTTCCTTCTCTTTTTGCTGACGGTTCTTTTGGGCACGGCGCTTGGTCCCCTGTCCTCTCTGTTCTCCCTGCATCAGATGAACCGGGGGGAAGTGGCGTTACTCAGCAGAGAGAATACCTGAGACCAATGATAAGGAAATAGGAAAACAAAATAAAGGGATCCGCTTTCGTGACGGCGCGAAGCGGGTCCTTTCCGTTTCGGGCGTCCTGTTCTTTCTTCGGTTCACTATGGGAAATTTGCAGAGCATATGCTAAGATAATAAAGTATCAATTTTGATTGCTGCAGGAAACGGATGAGAACAATGTACGAGAACGGAGTGGGTCGCCTGGAGGAGGAATCCTCCTTTTTGCATCAGCTCATGGACATGGGAGAAATGCTGCTTTCATGCGGGGCAGAGGTGAACCGCGTAGAGGACACCCTGATTCGGATGGGGAGCTGTGCCGGCGCGGTTCGCATGAATGTGTTTGTGATTACCTCCAGCATTGTCATTACCATGCAGCTGCCGGACGGGAAGGCGACCACGCAGACCCGGCGCATTCTCGGCGGCTCGATCAACTTCAAGAGATTGGAGGAGCTGAATGCACTGAGCCGGCGCTTTTGTGCGAATCCATGCTCTCCTGAGGAGCTGGGAAGGGAAATAGAGGCGTTGAAGCGGCAGAGCAACCGGGTTCGCCCCATGCTGCTGGGCTGCGCCTTGGCGGCGGGAAGCTTTGCCGTGTTTTTCGGGGGCAGCGCTTTGGACGGTGTATTCTCGGCAGTGATCGGATTTCTGATCGGACTGGCTCAGCTCAAGCTTTCGGGCATTACGCCGAATCCTCTTATTTTTAACCTCCTCTGTTCCTTCGCCATGGGGACTATGGTGGCGCTGTCCAAGCGGCTGTTGCCTTCGCTGAATGCGGATATGATTATGATCGGAGACATCATGCTTTTAATACCGGGACTTCCCATGACGAATGCGATTCGGGATGTTCTTGTGGGGGATACCATATCCGGCATCATGCGGCTGGTGGAAAGCCTGCTCTGGGCGGGCGGCATTGCGTGTGGGGTGATGCTTTCCATGCTGCTGCTGGGGCGATAAAGGAGAAGCTTCATGGAAAAAATGGTGATACAGCTGGTGATGTCATTTGGCGGCGCGCTGGGATTTGCGCTTTTGTTCCACCTGAATTCCAGGCACCTTTTGACCGCTTCCATTGGCGGAAGCTTTGGTTGGGCCGTGTATCTTTTTTCAATGAACCGGAGTCAGAACCTGTTTTTGTCCAGCCTGCTGGCGTCTGCATCGACCGCGCTCTATGCGGAGCTGCTGGCAAGGCGGGAAAAGGCACCTGCCACCCTGTTTTTTATTCCGGGCATTGTACCCCTCATTCCAGGGGGCATGCTGTTTTACACCATGAGTGCAGTGGTTCGGGGAAATGTGGAAGAAGCGAGGCGATGCAGCAGCCTGACGGTACAGTATGCACTCTCCATCGCAGCCGGGATGAGTTTGGTGTGGGCCTTCTTTTCCATGCGGAGAAGCCTTCTTCGGCAGCAGGCGCTGCGCCGGGACGTCAGGAGAAATCGAAAATCATGAGAGAATGGAATGCGCTGCTTTCGTGGTTTCAGACGATCACGCCGTTGCATGGGATTTTGTTCGCTGCGCTGGAGGCGCTGTTTCCTCCGCTTCCCCTCGCTGCGATTGTAGGAGTAAACGTGGCTCAGTTCGGCATGCTGCGAGGCTTTTTATACAGCTGGATCGGAAGTACGGCGGGGTGCATTGCGGTGTTCAGCTTGTTTCACAGGTTGTCGAAGTCGGAGCGGGTGAAGCGGAGGCTCTCCGGAGCCTATCTCCGGAGAGCAAGGACAGTGGTGGATCACACACAGCCGCTTCCGCTGTTCTTTCTGCTGATGCTCCCGTTTACGCCGTCCGCCTTTCTGAATGTTGCATTTGGGATTTGCGGCTATTCCAAAAAAAGATACCTGCACGTTTTGATTCCTGCAAAGTTCATTATGCTGGGAAGTCTTTCCGTTTTGGGAAGGAGTGTGGGAGAAGCATTGCATAACAGGCTGTTCATCCTGATCTCTCTCGGAATTTTTCTGCTGCTGTATGTTCTTTCAAAGCGGGTTGTTCAGCGCTACGGAGATCCCTTCGGCTAAGCAAAGGAACGGCGGACAGAGCTTCGGAACAGAGCGGGAAGCAGGCGGAACATGAGACAATCTGCAGGGAGACAGGAAGAACGCAGCCGGAAACCGAAAAGGGGGAAAATGATGAAAATTCAAATCAAAGAAGCACTGCAGCGCGTGAAAAACGGAAATGATGTGCGCGGGATTGTGATGGAAGCAGTGGGGGAGCCTGTCACGCTGACGGAAGGAATGGTACAGCTGATCGCTGACAGCTTCCTCACATTTTTGGAAAAGAAGTGCGAAAAAAAGAGAGAAGCCCTTCGAATCGGGGTGGGACATGACAGCCGCGTGAGTGCAATGAACATGAAGAGCGCTTGTTTTCAGGGTCTTGGCGGCGCGGAGGCTTTTGACTGCGGTCTCATCACCACGCCTGCCATGTTTCAGTCTGTATTGCTTCCGGAGAGTGGGTTTGACGGTGCTGTGATGCTGACGGCGAGTCACCTTCCCTTCAATCGGAACGGCATGAAATTTTTTACATCGGAGGGTGCGCTGTCCGGAAGTGAGCTGGGCGAAATCCTGGATTTGGCTGCAGAAGCGGCCATCGCACTTCACGGAGCAGATGCAGTGGAGGATCTGTCAGATATCGGAGGGGCAAAGTGTGCGCCGGCACGAACGGAGCGGTTTGATATGAAAGGGCTTTACTGTGAACATATGAAGCAGCGCATTCGTGAAAAGACAGGTGCGGCTGAGAATGCCTGCCCGCTGGAGGGACTGCATTTGGTCGTTGATGCCGGGAACGGCGCTGCAGGCTTTTTTGCGACAGAGATTCTTAAGCCATTGGGAGCCGATATCAGCGGAAGCGTGTTTCTTGATCCGGACGGCACGTTTCCGAATCATGTACCGAATCCGGAGGATTCTGAAGCCATGCGTGCAGTCAAGGCAGCTACCTTGTCTGCCAATGCGGATCTGGGAATCATTTTTGACTGCGATGGAGATCGGGCAGCTGTCGTATTTTCGGACGGAACAGAGGTCAACCGAAACGCGTTGATTGCGCTGCTTTCTACGATGATCGCGGAGGAGCATCCGGGTTCATGGATTGTGACAGACTCCGTGACTTCGGACGAATTGTCGGAATTTCTGACCGATCAGCTGAAGCTGCGGCATCTCCGCTTTCGGCGCGGTTACAAGCATGTGATTGACCGGGGAATCCGCTTGAACCGGGAGGGAGAGTGCTGTGAGCTGGCGATCGAGACCTCCGGTCACGGCGCATTCCGGGAGAATCATTTTTCGGATGACGGCGCGTACATTGCCATGAAGATCATCTGCCTGATGGCCAACCTGAAAAAGGAGGGAAAGCGAATCGAGGATCGCCTTAAGGCGCTCACCCATCCGGAGGAGGCAGTGGAGAGGCGGTATCAAATCACGGTGGGAGATTTTAGGGGCTATGGGGAACATTGCCTTTCGGATTTTGATCGCTTTATTCGGGAGAGCGCACATTTTACGGCGGTGGAGCCCAATTATGAAGGGGTGCGTGCTGCCTATGAAAACGGAGACAAGCGAGGCTGGGTGCTTCTTCGTCTTTCTCTTCATGACCCGGTTATGCCCATGAATGCGGAGGCAAGGAAGGCAGGAACGCTGGATACGCTGTTGGCGGAACTGGAGCCCTTCTTTTCAGCCCATCCGGAGTTGAGGGAAAAGAAATAAAGGCGGAATTCGAAGGTCAAAAAGCACTTGACAGAATAAGAAAATATGGTATCTTTATATTGTTAGCTGTAGCTAATTATTCCAATCTGAATCGGAACAGGCAGGCCGTTTGAGGGCGACCAAGGGAGCCGGTTGAAGAAACAATGCCTGATGCGCTTTGGCAGAGGGCATTTTTTTGAATCATTTGTTAGTTAAAGCTAATAATTAGTAATAATAACTAATTCAATCGGTGGCGTAAGTGTGAGCTCATGTGTTCATCACAGAAAATCCGGGCAGCCGGAAAGCGCAGACCAATTATTTTAACAGAAGCGCAGCCCGAAACCGAAGGAGGAAAAAATGAGTGTAGTGATCATCGGCGGAAATGAGTGCATGGAGCGGCAGTACTGTGATCTCTGTTCCAGGCACGGCTGTAAGGCGAAGGTTTTCTGCAAATTTAAGAATGGAATGCGCGATCGCATCGGAAAACCGGATCTCATGATTTTGTTTACCCATACAGTGTCGCATAAAATGGTTCAGTATGCGCTGAACAGTGCCAGCCAAAGTACAAGGATCATTCGTTCCCATACAAGCTCCATCTCTTCTCTGAGGGAAATTCTCTCGGAGCACGCGAGCTGAAAACATGTCGGATCAGTTAATTGTGGCACATGCATCACCGACTCTTGCAGGTCTGAAAACGGGGAGCCTCTTTTCTGTTCCTTACGAATCCAGAGCCTGTCTGAACGGTGAGCTTCGGTGCCTGAACGGCGTGCTTTCCAAAAAGGGATTGCGCGCGGTTCCGGTGCGTTATACAGATACCTTTGCCTTGATTTATTTATATCGCCCGGACTATTTGAAGCGGGATCTGGAGCACACCGAGGCGGGCAGCATTCTGGAAGGAATGGGCTACCCCTGCGGAAATGTCAATCGTTGCGTGGCGGCATTGGAGAAGAAGCTTCGGGAAGCAAAGGAGTTTCCCCATGAAATCGGTCTGTTCCTCGGGTATCCCCCGGGGGACGTGCTGGGATTCATGAGAAATCCCCATTGCGGGTACCGGGCCGTCGGGTATTGGAAGGTGTACGGCGATGTGGAATGTGCCCGGAAGACCTTTTTTCGCTATCGAAAGTGCAGCGCCGTCTATGCGGACTGGATTCGCCGGGGCAGGACCTTGGAGCAGTTGATCGTTCGCACGGCAGCCGGATGAAAAACGAAAGCGGTAAAACCATGTGAAAAACAGCCTGGCAAGCTGAATTCAATCAATCAAAACAAACAGAAAGGACACAGAGAGTATGAGCAAGGTGGCAGTGGTTTTTTGGAGTGGAACCGGGAATACGGAGGCGATGGCAGATGCTGTCGTATCGGGTGCAAAAGCAAAGGGAGCGGATGTCAGCGTTTATTCGCCGTCTGAATTTTCGGCGTCGATGGTCTCTCAGTTTGATGCCATCGCCTTCGGCTGCCCCTCCATGGGCGCGGAGGTTCTGGAGGAGACAGAGTTTGAACCGATGTTCACCAATGTGGAGGGTTCTCTCAGCGGAAAGCGCATCGCCCTGTTTGGTTCCTGGGGTTGGGGCGGAGGCGCGTGGATGACGGATTGGGAAGCGCGCTGCCGGGAAGACGGCGCAGTGCTTGTCTGCCCGAGTGTCATCTGCCAGGAGATGCCGGATGATGCGGCCATTGCAGACTGTGAAGGTCTGGGCGCCGCACTTGCGTGAGAACCTGCGTTGAAAGATAGCATGATTCTTGAAAGCTCCCGATTCGATTTGTCATACAGTCGGATCGGGGGCTTTTTTGCCCTTCGGAACCTTTGCACCTGCATAAAACGGATTGAGAAGTCAGATTGAGAGATGCTATAATAGGGACACCAAAGGAACGAAGCCAGGAGGAACGGAGCATGGAGATGACGGAGCAGACTGCCAATGCAGAGGAAGACAAAAAACGGCAGGAGAAAAAGCGGATCAGAAAGGAGATTCTGGCGAGAGTTGCCTTGCTTTCCGAACAGTATTGTGAGACTGCAGACGAAAAAATCAAGGAGATTGTCTGCACAATGGAGGAATATCGAAACGCCAGGGCAGTGTTTTGCTACGTGGGAACGGAACGGGAAATCAATACAAGACCGATTTTAGAAAGAATTCTGGAGGACGGAAAAATTCTCGCCGTTCCCCGCTGCATCGGAAGGGGAGTGATGAAGGCCTGCCGCATCACGGATCTTTCTATCCTTAAGCCCGGGACAATGGGCATTTTGGAGCCGCCCCTTTGCTGTGAGGAATTCGTTCCGGAGCAGCTGGATTTGGCGCTTGTGCCCTGCCTCACTTGCTCAAGGGAGGGGGTGCGTCTGGGGTACGGAGGCGGATTTTACGACCGATATCTGAGAAAAACGGGAGCCTTTCGCGCTTGTCTGGTTCGATCGAAGCTGATTGAGGAGGCAATTCCGGAGGAGGCTCACGATTTGAAAATGAATGCTGTGATTACAGAGGAGGGAAGATGGAATCTCTCCTCCGGGACAGCGTAACGGAGAGGACGAACCCCATGGCTTTGCAGGGCGGTCAGGAAGCCCGGTATCATGCAGGGGGAAGGAGCGGATTGGAAAAAATTGTCGAACGAAAGGGAAGAGGAGAGAAAATCCGGAGGACTGGAATGGAAATTACGTTGAATGTATCGGAGCACACTGCGGAATTACTGGAGGAATTTCGTCTGGAGAATGAGACGGAGACAGATATCATGGTGTCAAAGCTGATTCCGTACGGGATCTTCCGCAAGGAGGTAGCAGATGTGGTCAATCTTTTTTTTGAGAACGCGAGAAGCGCGTTTTTGATTGAAGAGGTGGAGGAAGGACTGGGCAGATCGGTCACAGATCAGGAGCTTCGGGAACTCATCATTGCATCTCTCTTTATGGGAATGCCGGAGGGAACCGAAGCGGAAATTGATGTCGCATACAATTCGTCCATCGCAGAGTCAGCCAGTGTCCGGCTGGAGGGAGTGGATTGGTCGTTAAGCTGCGAGGAGCTGGTGGCAGATGTCTGCCGCGATTTGGAGGAGCTTCCGCTTTTGGATCTGTATTCGTGCTATGAAGCGGAGGATGGGACGATCTGTGATGAAATTCCTGAAGGCGAAGAAGAGAAGTGGAAGGAAATCATGGTGGCTGATTGCTACTACTGCAGCGGAGCAGAGCCGGATGATCTGGAAACGATCCGAAGAGTAAAGGAAATTCCGGAGAGCCATTCCTGTGATTATCTCTCTCCTGACGATGATCCGTATGCACTTTCAGACCCGGCGGAGGAAGCGGGAGAAGAAGCATAAGCAAGGGGGAATAAGCAAAGCGGCATAGGAAAAGCGGCATAGGAAAAGCGGCATAAGCAAAGCGGCATAAGCAAAGCGGCATAGGAAAAGCGGCATAAGCAAAGCGGCATAGGCAAAACGGCATAGGCAAAGCGGTATAGGCAAAACAGCATAGGCAAAGCGGCATAGGCAAAGCGCATAAGAAAAAGCAGCACGAGAAAAGCAGCTTCTGACAACCGGTCAGAAGAAAAACAGGGAGGAGCAGCGGGGCAGAAAAGCAGAAGAGGAGAGCAGTGAGTTACAGCCCGCAAGCATCGAGACGAAGCCGATGGAAATAGCTGCGAATTGCAGTGGAATCGGCTCCCTGGGAGCAGTCAAGCTGAAAGAGGCAGCCGCCTTCACAGCCATCGACACCGCCGGATGCAATGAGCTCTGCCTTCACATCGAAGAGATCGTGAAGGGCATCCAGCTCTGTGTAAGGAATGCCGGGGGTCGGCAGCAAGCGGAGCCCGTCTGCTTCGGTGGCATTGACAAGGGTGGCAAGCTCACAGATGGGACGGGTGACACGCTTTTCCACACCGACGGGATGAATCAGCTTCGTCCGGCGTCCGAGGGCGGCTTGGAGAATGGGAATCATGGTGCCGCCGGAGGGCGCTCCGATCAGGACCCCGGCAGAGCCATCCCTCAGGTTGACAGCATTTGCGCCCTTCAGAATGATATCCTGACCGCTGAGGGTATCCGCCACATCGAAGATGGTCTGCTCTGAGAGAATCTCTCCCTGTCTCACGATGAAGTCAAAGGGCGTTTTCTTGTTTTGTACCGTTGGACCCTCCCCTCGGATGACACCGCGGCAGAAGCCGCTGGCTTCGAATTCCGGGGCACCGAGACAGCGGGAGATGGCTTTTGCAAGCCAGGCATTGGTGGTTCCGGTGATCAGGACCACCGTGTGCTGCCTCAGTGCAGTCTGTATGTCCTCTCGGGATACGAGTGCATCGGCGATGAGTGCTTTTCCTTCACAGGGCTTTAAAAAAATTTGGATTGCGTTCATGGCTGCCTCCGTTTTCTCTGCTTTTCTCCCATGGGAACAGCTTCAGTATAGCATCGGGAAGCAGTGTTGTCATGGGAGAAGTGCAGAGAAAAAGAAGCACAGAAGCACAAAAGTGCAGAAGCACAAAAGCACAAAAGCGCAAAAGCACAAAAGCGCAAAAGCACAAAAGCGCAAAAGCGCAAAAGCGCAAAAGCGCAAAAGCGCAAAAGCGCAAAAGCGCAAAAGCGCAGAAACACAGAAGTATAGCGGCGCAGAAATACAGCAATGCAGAAATGCAGTTTGGAACGGCAGATCCGGAAAGAAGGGGATGGTATGGTGATTGAGAGAAGCTGGTTTTACCATTTGGATCACTATGAGTATGGAGAGGCCTTTTACGGGAGCTTTCGTTCCGTCTACTACCGACTGGGGGTGGAGCCGCTGAAAAATATGCACTGGATTCCGGTGGATGAGCGGGAGCCCCATACGCTGCGGGCTTATGTATGGAAGGGGCCGAAGGCCTTTAGCACGACAAATGAGGAAAAAAGCTTCCGGGATTTTCCTTATACCGAGGAGGGACTGGAGGAAGCGGTGCGCTGGATTGATTCTCAATGTGAAGATGCGCCCCCCTTAAAGCTCATGGATGAGTAAAACGGGAAAAAGAGAGCAAACGGCTGTCGGTTCTTAAGAACCGGCAGCCGTTTGCTTGGTATTGGGTTTGCCTGCTGGGAGAAGCCAAAGGGAATTCTTTCTCAGTAGGAGGGATCGGCACAGTCCCGGAGATCCTGCTTCGTAATCTGAAAATGCTTGTTCAGGAAGGCCGGAATCTTATTTTTCTCCGGCAGCAGGTTGATGGGGATATCGCCATCCGCCTCGTCGTAGCTCATGAGACTTCGCACCGCAGAGTTGTCCTTAAAATGCAGCTCAATGGAGAAACCGTGATAGGCAGGATCCAGAGGATTGTCATAATTGAGATTCACCTTACTGCTTTCAAGAATGGATTGAATCTGAATCGGATCTGTGATTTCCAAGGCTTCGATTTTGGAATCGGAATCAGAATCACAGCGGGTGCTCTGTACCGTGAGCGATGAAATCATGTCTGTGGACAAAATGGGATTCAGCTCCACTCCGCAGGTCTTTAATTGCCGGATGGTATCCGTGAAGGAGGGATATACAGGGTAGTAATTGACCTGGTTCAGGGGGGAGATGGATACGCCCTGTTTTCTGAGCAGATTTGCCATCCCCTGAAATTCCTCTGTCTTAAATTGCAGGCAGGCAACCGGGCTTTCAAGGCGGCGCGTCTTGCTTGTCAGTGCAAGAAACTCATTCCGGTAGGTGTAGAGCAGTGCCTCAAGCTGCTTGGGATCATCAATCGGAACATGGTGCATGCCGGTGCTGTCCTCATAATTCACCCCGATAAACTGCTCTGACTGCGTCTCTGAGAGGATCGGATAGACCGCAGTCTTGTAGGCAGGATCGTCCAGAATTTGATCCAGCTCTGCCGATACTGCGCTAAGATCCATGGAGTAACGGCGCATGACTTTTCTTCCGTCCTTTAATTTCCAACAGAAGAGGACCGATCCTTGAAACGCATTGGGTTCCACGTTCTGATCCGGCGTCTCCAATTCGCGGACATTCGGTATGTGAGCGGGAACGGAATCTGTTTCCTTCTGTCCTGTTCGGATGCCGGCAACTCCCTGCTCAGCAATGGCAAGCGCCGGTTGAATGGCGCGGAGCGACATCTCTCTTGTGAGATCCAGATCAGAGTGATCTGAGTCATATACAGGGTAATATTTTTCGCTGCTGTCGTACTGCTCCAGGCGAATGCTTGCGTGGTACTGATTAAAGTTGGGCTCCAGAGAGGAACTGAATATCCCTACACTTTCCACCTTGTCCGCCTCGGGAATCCATCGGTCATAGGCGCCCAGATCAAAGCGGAAGAAGAAAAAGAGGGCGATGGAAACCATGCCGCAGACTGCCAGCTGAGGCGTGTGAGAAAACAGGCGCTTGAAATCAAAGTGATAGATAATTTCAATCAGGCAGTGGGAGATAATGAGACCGCAGAGCAGCGAAAACAGCGAAAACGGGGTGGAATCCAAGACTTCAACGGACGCAAAGGCGCAAAAAAGCGCCATCGGAATCACAAGCAAAAAACGGATCGGGGCTTCTGTCTTCCGGAAGCTCATCGCATGTTCGGCGGACTCGGAGGAGCGGATTTGGTAGAGGCGTCCGGCAAAGAGCAGGACGATGACCCCCAGAATCAGCTCTGTGAACAGCCGGATCCGGTTGATTCCGCTTACAATCTCCATCCCCAGCAGGAGGGGTGAACTGTACTGGTAGAGGCGGTTGAAAAATTCCGGATCGTAGCAGTAGGTCTCAAAGGAAGTGGATGCGAGTCCCCCAAAGAGCGCGATCACACCGGGAAGCCAGAACAGAAACACACCGTAAGCCAGCACACAGATCAGCGCGTGGCCGGTCAGCATTACCGCAAGGACAGCAAAGGCATATCCGGAGAAAAAGTATGCACAGTGAAACAGAAACGACTGCAGCGCAATTCCTACGCATCCGCTATGACCGGAATAAAACTGTATGATCAGCGCGGAGGAGAGTGACATCAGAAGGTAGGACAGAACCACGATGAGAAGGCTGTTCAGGTTGACTGCACAAAACAAGGTGCTCCGTCTGATGGGAAGACTGTGGTAAAAGTCAGTTTTCTTCCGGCTTTGCAGATACTGAAAGCCGGAGCAGGCTGCGACAATCGCAAGAAGAAACAACAGGAAAATCAGCGCACCATTGCTGGGCGTATTCCAGGACACGAAGTCGGAAAACAGCTCATTTTTTGCGGTGGAGAGAGCTGTCTGGGGATCCATGTTGTAGGGAAGATACGCAGGATTCAGATGAAGACCGACGGAGAGGGCAGAGCCCACCGGAAACAGGAAGAAAAACATCAGGAAGGAAAGCGCGATAAACCATGTCCGCCGCTTCAGATTTTCCCGCACCAGGTTAAAGAACAAGTTTCTTGATATCATAACCGTTCACCTCCGTTTCACTGATAAAGATCTCCTCCAGCGTGAGTGGAATGAGCTCAAAAAAGATGGTTTCATGTCCCCGCATTTTGGAGAGGACCTCGTTCTCCGTGCCCCGCACCGTGAGCGTCAGGAGACTGCCTCTTGACTCTTTGAGAACGATGTCGAGATCGGAAAGGGAATCTGCGGTCTGCCCTTCCTTGAGGACGCACTGGATCCGGTGAATGTTCAATTTCATCTCCTCCAGATCTCTGGAGAAGAGGATTCCGCCCCGATGGAGAAGTCCGATGTGGTCACAGATGTCCTCCAACTCCCGGAGGTTGTGGGAAGCAATGACAGGGGTCAGACCCCGCTCCGCCATATCGTTTGCGAACAGGCTTTTGACGGTTTGCCGCATCACGGGGTCAAGTCCGTCAAAGGTCTCGTCGCAAAAAAGGTACTTGGTGCGGGCGGAGAGTCCTAAGATGACGGAAAGCTGCTTCTTCATTCCCTTGGAAAAGGTGTTGATTTTTCGATCAGGCGAGAGGGAAAAGCCCTTCATCAGGTGGTAGAAGCGGGAACGGTCAAATTCCGGATACAGCTTCTCATAAAAGGAAAGCATTTCCAGGGGTGTGACATTGGAAAAAAAGTACTGGTCATCGGAAATATAGAAGAATGCACTCTTTTTTTCCGGGTGTGCGAACAGATTGTCTCCGTCCAGGAGCAATTCTCCGGAATCGGGCTTTAAAATCCCGGCAGCCAGCTTCAGAAAGGTACTTTTCCCTGCGCCGTTTGTGCCGATCAGACCGAAGACACTGCCTTCCCGTATGGTTGCATTTACATGATCAAGGGCGGTGATCTCTTCAAAGCGCTTGGTCAGTTCTTTGACTTCAATCATGCCATGTACCTCCTTTGATGGGCTTTTGTGTCGTCGGAGTAGAATTGCTTTACCCGGAGAATAAACTCTGCCTCCGGGATTCCCGCTGTTTTCCCGCGGGCGATCAGGGATTCCAGATCGAGATAGACGGCGTCCTGCTTTCCGCTCCGGATTTGATGGAGCTCAGAGACAAAATTTCCCTTTCCCTTCACGGCATAAGTGTATCCCTGCCGTTCCAATTCCAGATAGGCGCGCTGGACCGTGTTGGGATTGATTGCGAGATCGGTTGCGAGACTGCGGACGGAGGGCAGAGGGTCATCCTGCTTCAGAATGCCCCGTGCCATAAGATCGGACAGCTTTTCGACGATCTGTTCATAGATCGGTCTTCGATCCTGTGGGTCGATCAATATCATCATTACCTCCTTTTTATTCATTTCTTAAAGCGGCAAGCGGACTTAACTCCATGGCGCGTCTGGACGGAAGATACCCGGCAGCTGTTCCGATCCCGATGGCAAAGAGGATCGAAAAGAGATAGAGCCAGAGAGGAATGTAAGAGATTCCTTCACTGGGATCCGACACATAGAACATGCCGGAACCGCCGCCTCCGGACACCAGGAAGTTGATCAGGGCGGAGAGCACCATGCTGATTAGGATTCCCACAACGCCGCCGAGAAAGCCAATGGAGCCGGATTCAAAGAGAAACAGATTTCGAATATCCTTCATGTCGCAGCCCAGCACCTTCATGACGCCGATCTCCCGGGTTCTTTCGTAGATGGACATCATCATCGTATTGACAATTCCGATGGCAGCCACCAGAAGGGAGACTGCACCGATCCCTCCCAGCACTGCCTGCACCATATTCATGGACTGCTGAGACTGCTCCAGCCACTGCATCTGAGAATCCGCCTGAAATCCCATGTCGGTGATGCGCTTTTGCACCTCATTTACATGGTTCATGTCATCGACAAAGACGGAAGCCTGTTCGTAGACGTAGTAGCCGAGGGGCTTTCCTTTCTTATTCGTCTTGGGATTCGGAACCAGGCTTTTTCTGTAAATTCGCCGCAAAAAGGCTTTCAAGGCGTCAATGTCACAATAGGCCTCATAGGAGTAGGTGCTGTAGCCGCTTGCTCCGCCGTCGACGATTCCAGCCACATCAAACAGATACTTTTTTTTTGGCTTTTCCTGCGTCGTTCCTTCGGCAACGGGGGCGGAAGAGGGCGGAACGTAGGGCGGAGGGAAGGTGTAAAAGATCGGATCCTTCTCCGGGTTTACGAGGGGCTCACTGCCGGTTTCGCCGCCGCCCATATCCCAGGAGGGGGAGTAACCTCCCCCCTCCGATTTGGAGGGAATATAAAAGGTCTCGCCGATTCTGTTTCCGTAGAGGATGGTGAGATTGGGGTCGTCCGGCTTCGGAAGCCGCCCGGATTTGAGCGGAATCTCCTTCAGATAATCCTGAGAAACACCCACCAGGGAGACATAGCCGACTGCGGCTCCGCTCTTTGCCTCCACACTGACGGAGAGCTGGGGAGAAGTGCCGGTTACATGGGGAATCTGTCCGAACTTTTTGATCACATCGTCCGTCAGTTCTTCCGCCTCGCCCTTTGAGGAGAAGGAGTAGACAGTTATGGTGGTGAGAGAGCCGTAATCAGAAAACATTTTTCTCATTTGACGGCTCATGCCGAGCCCCAGACTCATCATGACCATGATGGATGCCGTTCCGATGACGACACCCAGTACGGTCAGCACGGTTCTGGTCTTTCGGCGCAACAGATTGCGAAACGCCAGCGTCAAAAGATCCGAAGCTCTCATTCTTCCTCGTCCTCCTCAAGCGGCGCCTGCTTTTTTTTTCTTCTTCTTTTCAGGAGAACCGCCGTCAAAATGCCCACTGTCAGGAGGGCAATTGCAATCAGAAGAAACGGCAGCTTGTTGGGGCGGTTTTCCCCTTCTCCGGGGGTGTCTGCCTCCTCCGGCACGTCGGGCACAGGCTCAGTAACCGTCAGCATGCAGCTTTGATCTACGGTGGAGACATTGCCGTTCACATCTTCATATTGAATCGTAATCGGGATGGTTCCGTCGTCTTTCGTGGCAGCCACGGCAGTCAGCATGGTATCCACATTTCCGGTTTCTCCGGGCTTGATATTTCCAATATAGCTGCTGGTTTTTTTGATGCTGTCAGCCTCAAAAATGGCCTGTACATTGTACAGCATCACCTTTCCGGTGTTGTTGATGCCGAACATGATATTTGCCTCTCGTCCCACCTCTACGGTTTCGGGCATCAGCTCAAAATTGGAGACAGAGAGACGGGCGACCTGGTTGACAAAAATATCGGCCGTCAGCTTTTCCTCCGCATTTTTGAAACTCGGGGAGTCAAATTTTTCGTTGACGGTCATGACGTAACTGCGCGGATCCACACCGGGAGCCGCCTCCAGCCCGATGCTGACTTCCTTTGATTCCCCCGCCTTCAGCGCGTTGATGACGAAGGAGCCGGCGCCCGATTCGGAGGAAAATACGGAGGAATTCTCCACTTTTTCCGATTCCAGGGACAACAGAATGTTGCTGGCCGGGATGTTGGAGGAGGCATTTTTAACCGTCATGTAAAGGGTAAACGGCTGTCCGGCGAATACCTGCTCCGGTTCGGTTCGATAGGAATCCAGAATGAGACGCGCCTTTTCCCGGTCGTTCGCATTAAAATCGCCCAGCTTGTCCGACGTGTCTGTCATCGCCGGGTTGCTGATGCGCACGTAGCTGATGTGGCTCTCCTGATAAGAGGTGACAGCGTCCGGTGTGAGCTTATAGGTGACCGTGTAGCTCAGCGGATAAAAGCCGCTGGCCGCATTTTTCATAATTGCCATGGAATAGGGCGCCGTGACGGTTTCGTTTGGCCGGATCGTCTCGTAAATGCGGTCGTAGTTTGCCTCATTGATGTCAAAGGGAAAGCCGGTGGAGGCCGATGCCTTCGACTGGGCGGTCTGCTGCACCGAGGTGCCTTCTGCCAGCGCTGTGTTGATGTGGATGTTGACCTGATAGAGCGGTGCTTCGGTGGTATTTCGAAAGTTCACGCCGTACTCCATCACGCCGGGGGCAGTGCCTGCGGGGGTGTCCTGACCTTCGCCCACTGCAAAGGCCTTGTCATTGGTCAGGGTGGAGGGCTTTGCGACTTCCCCGGCGGCTTTGACATAGACATTGATAAATTCCACCTTCATGGGACCCTTGTAGTCGGGATAATTGTTCGGGGGTACGTTGTAGTAAAAGGAGACAGGGATCCCGTAGTATCCTTCCTTCGTATCGGCTCGAACCGTGATGTGGAAGATAACTTCCCGGTACTCGCCCGCCTTCAGCGTTTCAAAGCGGGCCTCCTGTGTAAAGATGGAGGCATTGACTTCAAAGGGATAGTTTCCGCTGTCGATGGGGTAGGTCAGGTTTCCGCCGTACACCCGGTCAATCCCGGCCTTCTGACCATCCCGCCAGGCGTCATGCAGATCTGCCTCCTCCTCCTTGTCGTAGGGATTTTTCTCGCGTTTTTTCTCCTTTGGATCCTCATCCTGCCGGAGATAGTTCTGATCATTGGAAAGACGGACGATGACATTTTTGATTTCTTCCGTCTTGGGATTATAGAGACCGTTTACGTTGTTGTATCCGACACGCACCTTAAAGGTCATGTCCTGCCCCGGATAGCCCACCTGAAGCTCGGGGGCATCGTGCACAAAGGTGTTCAGATTCGTGTTGACGTAGGAGGCATAGGCGGTTTTGGGCGGCATGAGAAGCACCAGTAAAAGGGAGAGCAGAAGCTCTGTCAGCAGTATAGTTCGAAGCAACGACAATTTTTTAGTGTTTTTCTTGCTCATCGGAATATCCCTTTCGTTCTACAATTTTTCCGTCTATGATTCGAATTTGAATGTCTGCGTGATCCGCGATGGATTGGTCATGCGTGACCATGACCAGTGTTTTCTTTTGCTCTTTGACGATCTGACGGAGCAGCGCCAGAACCTCAGCTGTCGTGTGGGAGTCCAGATTGCCGGTGGGCTCATCGGCAAAGATGATGTCCGGATTGACGGCGAGAGCCCGGGCGATGCCGACACGCTGCTGCTGACCGCCGGACATCTGATTCGGCATGTGGGTGGCCTGATCCAGAATCCCGATTTTTTCCATGTATTTTCTGGCGACAGCCTGGCGCTGCTCCTTCGGAATACCGCGGAAAATCAGCGGCATCGCCACATTTTCCTCTGCATTCATGGAAGGAATCAGGTTGTAGCTCTGAAAGATGAAGCCCACATGTTCCCGTCGAAATCGGACGAGTTGACGCTCATCCATCTGATCAATGCGCTTTCCCAAAATGCGCACGGTTCCGCTGGTGGGGCGCTCCAGACCTGCGAGCATATTTAAGCAGGTTGATTTTCCGGATCCGGACGTGCCCACGATGGCGAGAAAGCTTCCGCCGGGGACATCGAAGGAAATACCGTCCAGCGCATGAACCCGGTTCGGACCGATGCGGTAAATCTTTTTCAGATTCCGGACGGAGATGATGGGCGATGAAGCTGACATAGAATCCTCCGTATTCTCAACTGTATTAGTATGGTTAATACAGACAGTCTACACAAAATACGGCTTGCATGCAAGCAAATTTCTTTCCGGATTATGAAGAAATGCTTAAAAATTTGAGCCATTTTCGGAAGAGGTGCGGAGTGAAAGGGGATGCTGCGACTTTTGCTTCCCTTCTGTCAAAGCTGTGCTATGATGAAATCGAATGACGCCCTGTTCGGGGAAGCTCTTGAATCCTTTGCAGTGATCGTGTAAGATTCGGAGGGATGTCAGCGATTCATTCAGACATCAATTCAGATATCAATTCAGACATTAATTCAGACAGAAGAAAGGAACTCATATGAGACAGAAACGATTTTTAGCGGCACTGTTCCTGGCAGTGGCAGTGGGAAGCGGGCTCATTGCCTGCGGGAATCATAAGGAGGCAGCAGGGACGGAGTCTGCGGTACAGACAGAAGAGACGCAGACAGAAGCCAAAACGGAGACGGAAGCGGAGCAAGGATCCGACGGAGAAACAGCGGCAGAGGAACCTGTACTTCGAATCGGCGCACTGAAGGGCCCCACCGCCATGGGGTTGGTTAACCTGATGAAAGAGGCGGAGGAGGGAACCTCCCGGGGCCGCTATCAGTTCACCATCGACGCGCAGCCGGATGCACTGGCAGCGAAGCTGGCGGCAGGCGACGTGGATATTGCGTTGCTTCCGGCGAATCTGGCCGGCGCCCTGTACCATAAGACAGGAAAGGAAATCTCTGTGATCGACATCAACACACTGGGGGTGCTCTACTGTGTGACGGGGGATGATTCCGTCCGCTCGATCAAGGACTTATCAGGAAAAACAGTGCTTACCACCGGACAGGGAGCGACGCCGGAATATGTTCTTTGCTATCTCCTGAAGCAGAATGCAGTGGCGGACTGCCGGGTCGAATTTAAGTCGGAGGCCACGGAGGTGGCAGCGGCACTGAAGGCGGATCCGAGTAAGGTCGCTGTGCTGCCGCAGCCCTTTGCCACGGCGGCACTGATGCAGAATGATGCCGTGAAAACTGCATTTTCTCTGACCGATGCCTGGGATGCGCTGGACAATGGATCCCGTCTGATTACAGGCGTCACCGTGGTGCGGAACCAGGTGCTCACAAATCAGAAGGCTGCGGTGGATCTTTTTATGGAAGAGCAGAAGGAAAGCGTTGACACCGCCAATGGTTCGCCGTCGGAGACAGCGGAACGAATCGCTGCGTACGGGATTCTGGACAAAATTCCGGTGGTCGAAAAAGCGCTGCCGCTCTGCAATCTTGTCTGCATCAGCGGAGAGGAAATGAAGGGCGCACTGTCGGGGTATCTGGAGACGCTCTGCGCCGAGAACCCGAAATCGGTGGGAGGCGCACTGCCCGGAGATGATTTTTATTATATCCGGTAACGGACGGAGGAGCAGCGACGGGAGAAGGGAGACGGATGAGAGAGGGGCGGAGGAAAACAAGGTGAGACGGTACAGGGGATCCTTTTTTGCTGCGGTCATCTGGTTATTGCTCTGGCAGCTTTTGGCACGGAGCGTTTCCAATCCGTTTTTACTGGCGGGACCGCTGGAGACTGGGAGAGCACTGGGAAGAATGGCTGTGACCGCTTCCTTTTGGCAGGCATTGTCCGCCTCCTTTCTCCGCATGTTCGGAGGCTTTCTTGCGGGAACACTTCTGGCTTTCTCGGCTGCTGCACTGGCGTACCGAAAGGCGGGACTCAGAGTGCTTCTGAGTCCCTTTGTGTTGTGCGTAAAAAGTGTTCCGGTGGCCAGCTTTATCATTCTCATTCTGATCTGGGCAGGAAGCCGTTATGTGGCCCTTTGGATCAGTGCCGTCATCTGTTTCCCTGTGGTTTACCTCAATACCCTCAGCGGCCTGCTGGCAACGGAGCAGACACTTCTTGAGACCGCCGCGCTCTTTCGTCTCCGGTTCCGGGATCGGATTGCCGCACTTTATCTGCCGCAGCTTCGCCCGTTTTTCGGCAGTGCACTTTCTGTCGCCTGCGGAATGAGCTTCAAAGCAGGAGTGGCGGCGGAAGTCATCGGACAGCCCCTTTGCTCCATCGGAAACGGCATATACCGCGCAAAAATCTACCTGGAGACCGCAGATATTTTTGCCTGGACGGCAGCCGTTGTGCTGCTTTCATGGCTTTCGGAGCGCCTGGTGAGGCGGGTGCTGGCATTGCTCTGAACCGATTTCCGTGGATTGGATGGTGTTCTGCTGTGTACCTTTTTCAAAGATTGTGATAATATTAACTTGTCGTAATTTGTTGTTTTTTTCGCTGGAGGCGACGTGAGATGATTAACAATGATGAAGCTTTGATTCGAACCAGACACCGAATCGTTGAAGAAGCGTGCCGTCTTGAGTGGGATGGAAAGCTGGACGAGCAGCACAAGGAGGAGATCGTCTATAAGCTGATCCCCGGTCCCAAGCCGGAGATCGGCAGATGCTGTATTTACAAGGAGAGGGAGATTGTGAGGCATCGGCTGCGTCTGGCCTGCGGCGAAAATTTGATGGACAATCCGGATTCAAACAGTGAAGTTCAGGTTGTCAAGCCCGCCTGTGACGAGTGTCCTCTGTCCACCTATACCGTCACCGACAACTGTCGGCTCTGTCTTGGGAAGGCCTGCCTGAGTTCCTGCCATTTCGGAGCGATTTCCGTGGGGCAGTTCCGGACACATATCGACTCCAAAAAATGCAAGGAGTGCGGTATGTGCGCACAGAATTGTCCCTACGGAGCCATTGTGCATCTCATTCGTCCCTGCAAAAAGGCATGTCCTGTGGATGCGATTACCTACGATGAATATGGCTTCTGCGTGATTGACGAGGACAGATGCATCAACTGCGGACGCTGCATTCACAGCTGTCCCTTTGGCGCAATCAGTGCAAAAAGCTACCTGGTCAATATCATCCACGCCATCCGCGAAGGGAAAAAGGTGATCGCCATGTGTGCGCCTGCCACGGAGGGACAGTTCGGGGAAAAGATCAGCATGGCTTCCATCCGAGCGGCACTGAAGAAGCTGGGATTTGCAGACATGGTGGAGGTGGGTCTCGGCGGCGATATGACCGCTGCCTACGAGGCGCTGGAATGGGCGGAGGCAAGAAAGACAAAGCGAAAGATGACCACCTCCTGCTGTCCGGCCTTTATCAATCTTTTAAAGAAGCATTATCCACAGCAGTACAAAGAAAACATGTCAAATACCGTCTCGCCCATGTGCGCGGTTTCCCGCTATTTAAAGGCCATGCATCCCGGCTGCATCACGGTCTTTATCGGTCCCTGTGTGGCCAAAAAATCGGAGGCATCCGATCACTCCATAGAGGGAAATGCAGATTATGTCATGACCTACGGCGAGTTCCATACCTTGCTTCGCTCCCGTGATATGGAACTGGAGCCGGTGGAGGACAGCTATCAGGAGGCTTCCATCTGGGGCAAGCGCTTTGCAACCAGCGGCGGCGTGGCAAACGCCGTTCTGGAATGCATGAAGGAGAGAGGAGAGGAGATCGAGGATATCAAGCTGCTGCGCTGCGCAGGCGGTGAGGAGTGCAAGAAGGCTCTGACTCTTTTGAAAATGGGAAGGCTTTCGGAGGACTTCATCGAGGGCATGGCCTGCCCGGGCGGCTGCGTGGGAGGCCCCTCCAGACATAAGTCGGAGCTGGAGCTCAAGCGCTCCAGGGAGCTTCTCCTCCGGAAGGCGGATGGAAGAACCGTATTCGAAAATCTGAAGCAGTATCCCATGGATCAGTTTTCCATGTTCCGGGACGGACATATGGAAGGAATGGAGGTTTTGGATGGATTCAAAGAGTCAAATTCCGACGCCGCACATTGAGGCAAAAGAGGGAGAAATTGCCCGGACCATTCTTCTGCCGGGAGATCCGCTTCGCGCCAAGTTTATTGCAGAGAATTTTCTGACGGAGGTCAGGCCGTTTAACCGCACCCGAAATATGCTGGGATTTACCGGAAATTATGAGGGAAAACAGGTGTCCGTCATGGGAACCGGAATGGGGTGCCCTTCCATGGGGATTTACTCCTATGAGCTGATTCACTTTTACGGGGTGAAAAATCTGATCCGGGTCGGAACCGCAGGCTCCATTCATCCGGATCTTAAGGCGCGGGATCTGGTGTTTGGCATGGGAGCCTGCACCACCTCGAATTTTCCGGCTCTCATGGGATTTCCGGGCGTCTTTGCGCCGATCTGCTCCTATGAGCTTTTGAAACAGGCAGCAGAACGCGCGGAATCGCTGGGGCTTCCTTACCGGGTCGGAAACATTTTGTCCTCCGACATGTTCTACGGACCGGCTGAGGGAAAAGAGGCGACAGAAGCCTGGGCGTCCGCAGGAGTTCTCGCAGTGGAAATGGAGGCGGCGGCGCTCTACACCAATGCAGCCTGCGGCGGCGCCAATGCGCTGACCATTCTCACCATCAGTGACCACCTGTTGAGCGGGGAGTCCGCGAGCGCAAAGGAACGGGAAGAGAGCTTTACCGATATGATGACGGTGGCGCTGGGGCTTGCCTGACAAGGTGGTAGCGCAAGGGAACGCTGCGCTGCTGGGACGGAATCGGAGCTTGAGGACATGGTGGAAATATGATATGATTTTTTTATTAGAACCGCTCCGTGTTCCGGAGCGAAAGAGCGAGGAATTAAGATGGAAAACAGACGTGTCATGCTGAAGCTTTCCGGCGAGGCGCTGGCGGGATCCGGCGGAAAGGGATATGACGAAGGGCTTGTCCGGGATGTGGCACGCCAGGTGAAGGAGTCCGTGGACGCCGGCGTCCAGGTGGGGATTGTGACAGGAGGCGGCAACTACTGGAGGGGGCGCACCAGTGAGGCAATCAGACGATCCAAGGCAGATCAGATCGGGATGCTTGCCACGGTGATGAACGGAATCTATGTCTCGGAGATCTTTCGCGCGGAAGGGATGAAAACGGCAATTTTATCCCCCTTTCTCTGCGGGAGCATGACAGAGCTTTTTTCCGTGGATCTTGCCGAACGTTGCTTTGCAGAGAAGAAGGTGATCTTCTTCGTCGGCGGCACCGGGCATCCCTATTTTTCCACAGACACCGGGATTGCGCTCCGCGCAGTGGAGGTGGGAGCCGACCGCATTCTTCTCGCAAAATCCATCGACGGTGTTTACACCGCAGATCCAAAGCTGGATCCGAAGGCAACGCGTTATGACACCCTCACAATGCAGGAGATGATCGACAGAAAGCTGGCTGTCATTGATCTGACCGCCAGTGTGCTCTGTATGGAAAATAAGATTTCCCTCGCAATTTTTGATCTGAACGAAAAGAACTCGATTCGTGAGGCGCTGAGAGGACATGTAAACGGCACCATCGTAACGGCGGAATAAAAACCTTTAAAAAGAGAATTCGGGAGGACAGCATGGCAGATCTGAAGGAAAGCTTGAAAGAACTGGAAGAAAGAATGGAGAAAACAGTGAGCTTTATGCAGGACGAGTTTTCCTCCATTCGCGCGGGGCGTGCAAATCCCCATGTCCTGGATCGCATCACGGTCAGCTATTACGGAACCCAGACGCCGATGCAGCAGGTCGGAAATATTTCTGTGCCGGAGGCCCGGATGATTCTGATCCAGCCCTGGGACAAGAGTCTTCTGAAGGAAATCGAAAAGGCGATTCAGATGTCCGATCTGGGCATCAATCCCACCAATGACGGAAGCTGTATTCGCCTTGTATTTCCGGAGCTTACGGAGGAGAGAAGAAAAGAGCTGGCAAAGGACATCCGGAAAAAGGGAGAGGGTGCAAAGGTCGCGGTGAGAAATATCCGACGCGATGGTCTTGACGGCTTTAAGAAGCTGGAAAAGGCATCCGAGATCTCCGAGGATGATTTGAAGCAGGTCTCCGATGAGTTGCAGAAAATCACCGATCAGGCGGTGGAAAAAATTGACAAAGCAGTGGCAGCCAAGGACAAGGAGATCATGACGGTCTGAGCGGGTGCTCTGTCGGAAAACAAACGGATTCCGGGCGGGCTGAATAGCCCGCCCTCAGACTTTGGAGAGGCGGAACAATGGGTGACAGATTGGAAGGAAAGGTAATTCCGGAGCACATCGCAATGATTTTGGACGGAAACGGACGATGGGCGAAGAAGCGAGGACTTCCCCGGGTCATGGGGCATAAGGCCGGATGCGAGGCAGTGGAGCGAATTGTCCGGGTCTGTGCCGATCTCGGCGTGAAGTACCTGACCGTCTACGGATTTTCCACGGAAAACTGGAAGCGAAGCAGCGAAGAGGTGGGCGCACTCATGGATCTGTTCCGCGTTTATCTGAAAAAGCTGCTGAAGGTGGCAAGGGAGGAAAATTGCCGCTGCCTCATGATCGGAGATAAGACGCGTTTTGCGCCGGATATCATTGCGGGGATTGATGAGCTGACCGAGGAGACCAGGCAGAATTCCGGCATGACATTCATCATCGCCATCAACTACGGCGGACGGGACGAGCTGAGAAGAGCCGTAGAAAAAATTGTGAACGAGACGAAACGAAGAGATTCCGACTCTTTTTCGGCAGTTACGGAACAGATGATTTCAAATTCCCTTGACACGGCGGGCATCCCGGATCCGGATCTTCTGATCCGCACCAGCGGAGAACTCCGCGTCTCAAATTTTCTGCTCTGGCAGATTGCCTACAGTGAAATTTATGTGACCGAAACGCTCTGGCCGGACTTCGACAAGAAGGCTCTGGAGGACGCTGTCTTGTCCTACAACACGAGAGACCGGCGTTTTGGAGGAAGAAAGGTCTAAGCATGTCACGGGTGGAAAAAATAGTGGGGAGCCGTACCTTTCGGATGCGGCTGTTCAGCGGGATCGCCATGGTGGCTGTTCTCATTCCGATTATGATGGCGGGAGGGATTTATCTCTATCTCTCCATGATGGGGATTTCCCTGATCGGACTGTTTGAGCTGTACCGGGTCCTGAGCATGGAGAAGGAACCCATCGGGTGGATTGGATATGTGGGCGGAATCTGCTACTACATTCTTCTCTGGAACCATGCCGCAGGCTATGGCATGGCATTGATGATCGGTATTTTGATGGCACTGATGGCCGTGTTTGTCTTTACCTATCCCAGGTATCGCACCGAGCAGATCGCGGTGGGGCTGATGGGCGTGATCTACACCGTTGTCATGTTTTCGTTTATTTATCGGGTGCGCATGATGGCAGATGGCAGGTATCTGGTCTGGCTGATCTTCTTGTCCGGATGGGGATGCGACACCTGTGCTTACTCGGTGGGCGTGCTGATGGGAAAGCATCATCTGGCGCCGGCTTTGAGCCCAAAAAAGACGGTGGAGGGATCGGTGGGCGGCGTTCTCGGCGCAGGGCTTCTGGGACTCCTTTACGGGGGCTTGTTCGGAGCTCATATGGAAGAGTTGACCCATCCTGCACTCACCTGCCTGGTTGCAGGGGCGGCTGCTGCGCTCATTTCCCAGGTTGGCGATCTGGCGGCCTCGGCCATCAAGCGGGATCATCAGGTAAAGGATTACGGGGATCTGATTCCCGGACACGGGGGGATCCTGGATCGTTTCGACAGTCTTTTGTTCACGGCGCCGGCTGTTTATTTTGCACTGTATTTCAACAGTTTTCTCTGAGAATGGAGGAATTGAGATGAGACGCATTTCCATACTGGGATCCACCGGGTCCATTGGAACGCAGACTCTGGATGTGGTGCGTTCAAGGGGGGATATTCGCGTGGAGGCGCTTGCCGCCCGGTCGGACATCGCTCGCATGGAGGAACAGATACGGGAATTCAAACCCCGGTTTGTGGGTATTTACGATGAGAAAAAGGCGGAAGAGCTGGCAATTAAGGTAGCCGACACCGGAACCAGAGTGATAGGCGGTATGGAGGGGGTACTGGAGGTGGCAACGGCACAGCGGGCGAAGCTGCTTGTGACCGGGATCGTCGGCATGATTGGAATTGAACCGACGGTGGCAGCCTTGTGTGCCGGAAAGGACATTGCGCTGGCAAATAAAGAGACGCTGGTCTGCGCAGGGCACCTGATTATGCCGCTGGCCGCAGAGCAGAGGCACAGGATCCTGCCGGTGGATTCCGAGCACTCAGCCATTTTTCAGTGCCTGAGGGGAAATAAAAAGAATCCGGCTTCCCGATTGATTCTCACGGCATCCGGCGGACCGTTTCGCGGGTATTCCAAGGCGAAGCTTCGCACGGTGACGGTGGAGGACGCACTGAAGCATCCCAACTGGACCATGGGGGCAAAGGTGACAATCGACTCCTCTACCATGGTTAACAAGGGGCTGGAGGTCATGGAGGCCCACTGGTTGTTTGGCGTTCCCATGGAGAAGATTGAGGTGGTGATTCAGCCTCAGAGCATCATTCATTCCGCAGTGGAATTTGCGGACGGCGCGGTGATTGCGCAGCTTGGAACCGCAGATATGCGGCTTCCCATCCAGTATGCACTGTATTATCCGAAGCGTCTTCCTGTCAAAGGCGGGACAACGCTTGATTTCCGCAACCTGAAGTCCATTGACATTGAGACGCCTGATCTCGGTAAATTTCCGGGCCTTGCGCTGGCTTACCGGGCGGGAAGGACAGGCGGAAGTCTTCCGACTGTTTTTAATGCGGCAAATGAGCTGGCGGTGGCAGCATTTCTGAGAAAGAAGCTTCGCTACCTGGAAATTCCCAGGGTGATTGAAGCGGCAATGGAAGAACACGAAAAGGTGGGGCTGATTCGGAATCCGTCAGTGGAAGAGATCTTTGGTATTCAGAGGGACACGATCCGCTGGATGAAGAACAAATTTAAAAAGCTGGAGATAGAAAACTGAGGTGATAGCAATTAATACCATCATAAATATTGCCGTTGCGCTTTTGTTGTTCGGTTTTATTGTTTTGTTCCATGAATTCGGTCATTATATCGCGGCGCGCTTATGCGGCGTCAGAGTCCTTGAGTTTGCCATCGGCATGGGACCGCGCCTCATCGGCGTGAAAAAGCGGGGTACGATCTATTCCCTCCGCGCACTCCCGATCGGCGGCTTTTGCAGTATGCTGGGCGAGGATGAGGAGGATGACGCGGAGACCGCAGACACCCATGAAGCGGAGACGGAGACCCCGGAGAATGCAGGAACAGAGCCGGATGGGTCACGGGCTTCCGGAGGAGTCAGTCTGAATGAAGTGTCCTCATGGAGAAGACTCCTGATTGTACTGGCCGGTCCAGCGTTTAATTTTATTCTCGCCTTCTTCTTTGCGCTTCTGATTGTGTCCGCTGTCGGCAGGGACAGCTGCCGGCTTATGGCTGTGACGGAAGGATACCCGGCGGACCAGGCAGGAATCAAGGCCGGCGATACGATTACCGCCATCAACGGGAAAAGAATCGTATTTTTCAGGGAGCTGACTCAGTATCTCTATTTTCATCCCCGGGAGGAGATGGTGGTCACAGTTTCCCGGGGACAGGGAGCGGACGCCAAATCTCTTTCCTTTGCAGTCACACCAAAGTACAGTGAAACACAGGGCGGATTTCTCATCGGCGTGCAGGTGAGGGGAGGAAGAACCAGGGTGCAGGGGCTCCCGGCGCGCTTCTATTATGCGGGGCAGGAGGTGCGCTTTCACCTCACCTCTACCGTGGAAGCGCTGGTGATGATGGCTCGGGGCGCCCTTTCCCCGGACAGTCTCACCGGTCCGGTGGGCATTGTAGAAAGCATCGGTGAGACTGTGAATGAGAGTAAGCAGTTCGGTCTGTGGGCGGTTTTTTTAAATCTTGTCAATATGGGAGTTCTTCTCAGCGCCAATCTCGGCGTCATGAACCTGCTTCCGCTGCCCGCGCTGGACGGGGGACGCATGGTGTTCTGCCTGTTGGAGCTTTTGTTCCGGCGGCGAATTAACAAGCGAGTGGAGGGTTATGTGCACCTCTCCGGCTTTGTACTTCTGATGGGACTCATGATTTTTGTATTGTTTCATGACCTGGAAAGGATCTTTCACTGATGGCAAATCGAAAGGCGACGAGAGAGATTTCTATCGGAGACCGCGTGATTGGCGGCGGACATCCGATTCTGATTCAATCCATGTGCAACACCAGGACCGAGGATGTCCGGGGGACGGTGGAGCAGATTGGGAGGCTTGAGCAGGCGGGCTGCGAGATCATCCGCGTGGCGGTTCCCACAGCGGAGGCGGCTGCCGCGATTCGAACCATCAAAAAACAGATTCATATTCCGTTGGTTGCAGATATTCACTTTGATTATCGCCTCGCCATTGCTTCGATTGAGAACGGGGCGGACAAAATCCGGATCAATCCCGGGAATATCGGCAGCAGAGCCCGGATTCAGGAAGTGGTGGACGCAGCGAAGGCTCATGGAATTCCGATTCGCGTGGGGGTGAATTCCGGATCGCTGGAAAAGGGAATTCTGGAAAAGTACCATGGTGTTACGGCAGAGGGACTTGTGGAGTCTGCACTGGACAAGGTGCATCTGATTGAGGATATGGGATATGACAGGCTGGTGATCAGCATCAAATCCTCGGATGTCCTCATGTGCGTCCGGGCACATGAGCTGATTTCAGATCGAATGGACTACCCGTTGCATGTGGGAATCACGGAAGCCGGGACCGTACAGCGGGGAATGGTGAAGTCCTCCGTCGGCCTCGGAATCATTTTGCACGAGGGCATCGGGGACACCATCCGTGTCTCTCTCACGGGAGAGCCGGTGGAGGAGGTGCGCTGCGCAAAGCAAATTCTGAAAACACTGGGTCTCAGAAGGGGAGGCGTGGAGGTGGTTTCGTGTCCGACCTGCGGCCGCACACAGATTGACCTCATCGGACTCGCAGAGCGGGTGGAGGCGCTGGTGGAGCGCTTTTCGGATCTTGATTTGAAGGTGGCCGTCATGGGGTGCGTGGTGAACGGTCCGGGAGAGGCGAAGGAAGCGGATTTCGGGGTTGCCGGAGGAAAGGGCGTCGGTCTTCTCATCCGAAAGGGAGAGGTGGTCGCCACGCTTCCGGAGGAAGCGCTTCTGCCGGCGCTGGAGCAGGAGCTCCTTAGGCGAAGAGAGGAAAGTAAGGAGCGGAAATGAAGCAATTCAGAGAGGTTTTTCCGCGGTTTCAGCCGTCCGAAGCGGACGATGGGCTGATTGATCTGCTGGGAATTGAGCGAATCACAGCATCCGAGGACATGACAAAGCTTTCTCTCTGGGTGTGCTGTGAGCGGCTGATCGAGAGCAGTTTGTTTCGCGGACTGGAACGGGAGATTAAGCGGCAGCTCTTCGAGCATAAGCGCCTGAATATTTGTATTTATGAACGTTTTCAGCTTTCGGGACATTTTACACCGGAGGCTGTTTTTGATGCGTACCGGGAGAGCATTCTCTCCGAATTGCAGAAAAGAAGCCTGATTCAGTACAGGATCCTGCATCGGGCGGAGATCGGGTTTCCCCATCAGCAGGAGATGGAATTGACCGCGGAAGACATGCCGCTGAACCGCAACGTGATTGGGGAGCTGAGACAGTATCTCGGAGAGGAAATTTTTGCACGCCGATTCGGAATGCAGGTGGGAATTTCGGTGCGCTATGTCCCCTATGCGGCGCCCGGACGAAAATCGGAGAACAGAACGGAACAGCCCCCGGCGCCGGGCCGCGGAAAGACAGAGGAGCCGTTTCTGCTTTCAGGCTCTGAGGGAGAGCAGGAAGGGATCTCCGAGACGCTGCCTTGGGAACGAGGAATGCAGGAAAAAGCGAAGCACGAGGAAGGACCGAAAGAGGAGAAGGGAAACAAGCGAGACACAGCAGAAAAAACAGTGCAGCAGCGGGAGAAAGGAGGAAAAGCCGGAAAAGCCGGGTGGAGAAACAGCGCTTCTTCCGGCCGCATGCAGCGAAGAACGCTGTCCCGGAGCGACAATCCGGAGGTGATCTACGGACGGGATTTTGAGGATCGCTTTGTCACTCTGCGGGAAGTGAATGCTGTCATGGGGGAGATCGCGCTGCACGGACAAATTTTTGAGGTGGACAGCTTTTACATTGGAAAAAGCGAGAGTACCCTGTTTGTCTTTTCCGTCACAGACTTTACGGATTCCATCACTGTGAAGCTGTTTTTCCGGGGAGAAGAGGAAGCACTGGAGCGGATCAAGGGAGCTCTGAAGGAGGGCTCGTTTGTCAAGGTGTGCGGGATGACTGCACTGGACAATCGCGACGGAGAGCTGATCATCGGATCCGTCCGGGGAATCAAAACATGTGAGCCGTTTTCGCAGAATGCGCGCATGGATCGCGCGACGAAAAAACGTGTGGAGCTGCATTGCCACACCAAAATGAGCGATCTGGACGCTGTCAGCTCGGTGACCGATATTCTGAAGCAGGCAAAGCGCTGGGGAATGGACGCCATTGCAGTGACGGATCACGGGAATGTGCAGGCGTTTCCGGAGGCATGGCACACAGTCAGCCAAGACCCGGAGGCGTGGCCGAAGGTGATTTACGGGGTGGAGGGATATCTGGTGGACGACCTGAAGTCCCTGGTGGTCAATCCCGGAGACCGGGATCTGGACGGCAGCTATGTGGTATTTGATATTGAGACCACCGGATTTTCCGCTGTCAAAAATCAAATCATTGAAATCGGTGCCGTGAAGGTGGTGAACGGGAAAATCACGGAGACCTATTCCACCCTTGTGAATCCCGGGACGCCGATTCCGTTTCGCATTGAGGAGCTGACCGGAATCAATGATTCCATGGTGGCGGAGGCGCCGGGAATCGAGACGGTACTTCCGGAGTTTCTCGCCTTCTGCGGAGATTCCGCTGTGGTGGCACACAATGCATCCTTTGACACAGGCTTCATCCGGGAGAAGGCCAGGGCGATGGGGATCTCCTATGATCCGACGATTCTTGACACGGTGAGTCTCGCGCATGTGTTGCTTCCCAGGCTCAACCGCTACAAGCTGGATACGGTGGCAAAGGCTTTGAAAATCTCTCTGGAGCATCATCACCGGGCTGTGGACGATGCCGGCTGCACAGCGGAAATTTTCATAGCATTCATCGGTATGCTGAAGGAGCGCGGTCTGAAAACGCTGCGGCAGGTGGATGCGCTCTCGGAGACAAATCCGGATGTGGTCAAAAAAATGAACACGTACCATGTGGTTCTCCTTGTGAAAAATGAAATCGGAAGAATCAATCTATACCGTCTGATTTCAGAATCCCATCTTATCTACTACAACAAACGCCCCCGTATTCCGAAAAGCCGCCTGGAGCAGTGCCGGGAGGGGCTGATCATCGGCAGTGCCTGTGAAGCGGGCGAGCTGTTTCAGGCCATGCTTCGGGATGCGTCCCAGGAGGAACAGAACCGGATTGCACAGTTTTATGACTATCTGGAGATTCAACCGGTGGGAAACAACCGCTTCATGGTTGACAGCGACCGTTACGCGATTGATTCCGAGGAGGATATTCGAACGATAAATCGTTCCATTGTCCGTATAGGGGAGACGCTTGGGAAGCCGGTTGTGGCAACCTGCGATGTACATTTTCTGAACCCGGAAGATGAGATTTACCGCCGTATGATCTTTTTCGGCAATAAATATGAGGATGCAGATCAGCAGCCTCCGCTTTTTTTAAGGACAACGGAGGAGATGCTGGAGGAGTTTTCCTATCTCGGGCCGGATAAATGTGAGGAGGTGGTCATCACCAACACCAGGAGGATTGCGGATATGGTGGAGCGCATCTCCCCGGTGCGACCGGACAAATGCCCGCCGGTCATTGAAAATTCCGACCAGAAGCTGACCAAAGCCTGCTATGAAAAGGCGTATGCGCAGTACGGAAATCCGCTGCCGGAGATTGTGAAGACGCGCCTTGACAAGGAATTGAATTCCATCATTAAAAACGGCTTTGCCGTCATGTATATCATTGCTCAGGAGCTGGTGCGCCATTCCAACGAGGAAGGCTATCTGGTGGGCTCCAGAGGCTCTGTCGGCTCCTCCTTTGTTGCTTATACAGCGGGGATCACGGAGGTCAACCCGCTGCCGCCCCACTACTGCTGCCCGAATTGCCGGTATTCGGATTTTGAATCGGAAATGCCGAAACAGTACGCGGGAACCGCAGGCTGCGATATGCCGGACGCAGTCTGCCCCCGCTGCGGAACACCGCTGAAAAAAGACGGCTTCGACATTCCCTTCGAGACCTTCCTCGGATTCAAGGGCGACAAGGAGCCGGATATTGATCTCAATTTTTCCGGAGAAAATCAATCCTCCGCCCACGCATATACGGAGGTGATCTTCGGAAAGGGGCAGACCTACCGGGCGGGAACCGTGGGAACACTTGCCGACAAGACCGCCTTCGGATATGTGAAAAATTACTTTGAGGAGCACGGAGCGCGAAAGAGAAAGTGCGAGATCAATCGCCTGGTGCAGGGCTGCGTCGGCGTCCGGCGGACAACAGGACAGCATCCGGGCGGTATCGTAGTGCTGCCGAAGGGAGAATCCATCTATTCTTTTACGCCAATTCAGCATCCCGCCAATGATATGACGACTCCCATCGTCACCACGCATTTTGAATATCATGCCATCGACCACAATCTGTTAAAGCTGGATATTTTGGGACACATGGATCCCACCATGATCCGGATGCTGCAGGATTTAACGGGAATCGATCCGGTGCGGGACATTCCGCTGGATTCTCCTGAGGTCATGAGTCTTTTTCAAAACACGTCTGCGCTGAAGGTGGAACCGGAGGACATATTGGGATGCAAGCTGGGGGCGCTGGGAATTCCGGAATTCGGGACCGATTTTGCGATGAACATGGTGCTTGAGGCGAAGCCGAAGGGATTTTCGGATCTGGTTCGAATCGCAGGGCTCGCCCACGGAACAGACGTGTGGCAGGGTAATGCGGAGGTATTGATCAGCGAAGGGAAGGCGACGATTCAGACTGCCATCTGCACCAGGGACGACATTATGCTGGGACTGATCCGGTGGGGACTGGAGCCCCAGACCTCGTTTCAGATTATGGAAGCCGTCAGAAAAGGGAAGGGACTCAAACCGGAATGGGAGGAGGAGATGCGTTCCCACGGCGTGCCGGACTGGTACATCTGGTCATGCAAGAAGATTCAGTATATGTTTCCGAAGGCTCACGCCGTCGCCTACGTCATGATGGCATGGCGCATCGGCTACTGCAAAATTTTCTATCCGCTGGCCTACTATGCCTCCTTCTTTACCATCCGTGCGACCGGCTTCTCCTATGAGATTATGTGTCAGGGAAGAGAAAGGCTGGAGTACTTTCTGGCAGAGCTGAAAAAACGGGATTATTCGGGAAACCGGATGGATCCCCTCTCAAAGAAGGAAGGGGACATGATGAAGGACGGGCGCATTGTGCAGGAAATGTATGCGCGGGGGTTTTCCTTCATGCCGATTGATCTTTACAAGGTACAGGCCACCCGGTTTTCCATTGTGGACGGAAGGATTATGCCGGCGCTCACTTCAATCGATGGACTGGGGGAGAGCGCGGCGGAGCAGATTGTGGCAGCGGCAGCGGATCGGGCCTTCATTTCGAAGGATGACTTTAAATCCCGAAGCGGAACCGGGCAGGTCATCTGTGATCTTTTGGATCGACTGGGCATACTGGGCACGCTTCCGGAGAGCAATCAGCTCTCGATTTTTGACCTGATGTGAGGGCGTTCGGCACATGACGTTGACAAACCAGTCGGTAAAACCTAAAATATCTTGGACTGTATGTGATTCGGAAGGATGCCGGGATGGCAGAGAGGAGTGACAGAAGTCACTCGCTGAGAGGGGAAGAAAATGGACTACAATTTTCAGAAGATCGAGCCGAAGTGGCAGGAAAGATGGGAGAAGGAGAACGCGTTTCGCGCGGTGGATTTTTCAGAGAAGAAAAAGTTTTACGGTCTGGTGGAATTTCCCTACCCCAGCGGCGCCGGGATGCACGTGGGGCATATCAAGGCGTACTCCAGCGTTGAGGTGATTGCGAGAAAGCGGAGAATGGAAGGGTACAACGTGCTGTTTCCCATCGGCTTTGATGCGTTCGGCCTGCCGACAGAAAATTATGCAATCAAGACCAACACGCACCCGCGGGAAATTACCGACAGGAACATTCAGAAATTTTCGAAGCAGCTGAAGCGGGTGGGCTTTTCCTTCGACTGGGATCGGGTCATCGACACCTCCCGGGAGGATTATTATAAGTGGACACAGAGCATTTTTCTGAAGCTTTTTGATCACGGGCTGGTTTTCCGCAGCAAGACACTGGTGAACTATTGCCCGTCCTGCAAGGTGGTTCTTTCCAATGAGGACAGCCAGGGCGGAAAGTGTGACATCTGTCACAGCGATGTGATTCAGCTGCCGAAGGATGTCTGGTACTTAAAAATTACGGCGTATGCGGATCAGCTGCTGGAAGGTCTGAACCATGTGGATTATCCGGAAAATATCAAGCAGCAGCAGGTCAACTGGATTGGGAAATCCACAGGTGCCTTTGTGGATTTCAAATTGGACGGACTGGACGAGACCCTGGAAATCTACACGACCCGTTGCGATACCCTCTACGGCGTCACCTTCATGGTCATGGCGCCGGAGCATCCGCTGATTGACAAATATGCGGATCGGATCGCAAATATGGATGCGATTCGTTCATACCGGGCGGATTGCGCGAAAAAGACTGAATTTGAGCGGACGCAGCTGGTTAAAAAGGATAAGACAGGACTCAGAATTGAGGGACTGACAGCGGTGAACCCGGTGAGCGGAAAACGGATTCCGATTTTCATTGCGGATTACGTCATGATGGGTTACGGAACCGGTGCGATTATGGCGGTGCCGGCGCACGACCGGAGAGACTATGATTTTGCGAGAAAATTCGGAATTGAAATCATTCCGGTCATTGAGGGGGGCGATATTTCCCGGGAGCCCTATACCGGGGACGGCAGGATGATCAACTCCGACTTTTTAAACGACTGCGACAATCAGAAGGATGCCATTGCCCTCATGCTCCGCTATTTGAAGGAGAAGGGCGTAGGAAGAGCCGGAGTGCAGTTTAAAATGAAGGACTGGGCGTTTAACCGGCAGCGCTACTGGGGAGAACCGATTCCGCTGATTCACTGCAAGGATGGAGCCGTCGTGAGAGTGCCGGAGAAGGAGCTTCCCCTGGTGCTTCCGGACATGGAAAATTTTCGACCGGGGGAGGACGGGCAGTCGCCGCTGGCCAAGATTCCATCCTTTGTGAACTGCAAGGACCCGAGAAATGGAGAGGACGCGAAGCGGGAGACGGATACGATGCCCCAGTGGGCCGGTTCCTCCTGGTATTACCTGCGCTACTGTGATCCCCACAACGACAACGCCTTTGCCGACAGGAAAAAGCTGGATTATTGGATGCCGGTGGATCTGTATAACGGAGGCATGGAGCACGTCACCAGGCATTTGATTTATTCCCGTTTCTGGCACCGCTTCCTCTATGACATCGGAGAGGTGGGAACACCGGAGCCGTATGCCAAGAGGACCGCGCAGGGCATGATACTTGGCACAGACGGGGAGAAGATGTCAAAATCCCGGGGAAATGTGGTGGATCCGCTGGACATCGTCAACCAGTACGGGGCAGATACCCTTCGGGTATATGTGCTGTTCATGGGAGATTACGGAAGCGCAGCACCGTGGAACGACAGTTCGGTGAAGGGCTGCCGACGCTTTATTGAGCGCGTGATCGCGATGCGGCAGATGGTACAGGAGAAAAACGCTGAGAAGCTGGAGACTCCCATTCATAAAGCGATCAAAAAGGTTTCTTCCGACATCGAGGAACTGAAGTTCAACACAGCCATCGCCTGCCTCATGGGACTGGTCAATGAAATCGGCAAGGAGGGGAAGATCGGAAGAGAGCAGTATGTAACCTTTTTGAAACTTCTTTCTCCCTTTGCTCCCCACATTTGTGAGGAAATGAACGAGCAACTGGGCGGAACAGAGCTGCTGGCGACTGCTTCCTGGCCGAAGTACGATGAAACAAAGACCGTGGACGAGACGGTTGAAATTGGTGTGCAGGTCAACGGGAAGGTGCGTTCCGTTGTTCAAATTCCGCTGAACTGTGAGAAAACAAAGGCGCTTTCTCTTGCCCGGGCGGATGAAAAGGTGGCGGTGCAGCTTGCGCACAAGGAGCTTTTGAAAGAAATTTATGTGCCGAACAAGATCATCAGCTTCGTGGTGAAGGAGAGCGGCAGATAAACTTGCAATCCACAACCGGAAAAATCAAAAATGCTGTTGACATTTTTCCTCTCTGCAGGTATACTATCACGGTGCTGAGGAAAAAAGTCAGCAGCAGATATCGAGGCGTGGCTCAGTTTGGTAGAGCGCAGCGTTCGGGACGCTGAGGCCGCAAGTTCGAATCTTGTCGCCTCGATTATATGGAAAAACAGTATTTGGTTTTATCAATCAGGCCGATTGGTCAAGAGGTTAAGACGGAGCCCTCTCACGGCTCAATCCCGGGTTCGATTCCCGGATCGGTCACGAGCCTGTAAGACAGCAGTCTTACAGGTTTTATTTCCGGAGAATTACAGGTGTTTGAATCAATCAGGCCGATTGGTCAAGAGGTTAAGACGGAGCCCTCTCACGGCTCAATCCCGGGTTCGATTCCCGGATCGGTCACGGTATTTTTACCAGGCTTCTGTAGCGCAGTTGGTAGCGCAACGCATTCGTAATGCGTAGGTCGCCGGTTCGAGTCCGGCCAGAAGCTCGACAACAGGTCAGCGGAAAGGGGTCGTGAAGAAATGAAGTACATTTCTTCACGACCCCTTTTTTGAAATCCTGCTGCCGAGGGGATTATCATTTTTGATGGGATCGGCTATAATAGACGGGAACTGTCTTTGCCACATGGGATTGAATGCCATAACAGTTGTGAAACGGCTGGTGTAAAGGAGAAAATATGAACAACCACGAATTGAAGAAGCATGCCCTTGAAGTGCGAAGGGGGATACTCACTGCCACACATGCAGCGCGGTCCGGACATCCGGGCGGTTCCCTTTCGGCGGCGGAATTAATGACCTTTCTTTATTTTGAGGAGATGAACATCGATCCCAGGAATCCGAAGAAGGCGGATCGGGACCGCTTTGTTCTTTCCAAGGGGCATTGTACGCCGGGACTGTATTCTGTTTTGGCGGAGCGGGGCTTCCTTCCGAAGGAGGATCTTTCCACCTTTCGCCACACGGGGAGCTATTTGCAGGGGCACCCGGATATGAAGCGTGTACCCGGTGTTGATATGTCCACAGGCTCTCTCGGGCAGGGCATTTCTGCAGCAGTGGGCATGGCAATTTCCTCCCAGGTGTTTGGCAGCGGCTATCGCGTCTACGCGCTGTTGGGAGACGGAGAGCTGGAGGAGGGAGAGGTCTGGGAGGCTTCCATGCTTGCAGGCTTCCGCAAGCTGGACAATCTGGTGGTCGTTATAGACAACAACAACCTTCAGATTGACGGAGCCATCACAGAGGTGAACTCTCCGTATCCGATTGACAAGAAGTTTGAGGCCTTCCATTTCCATGTGATTTCGGTTTCGGACGGCAGTGACTTTGAAAAGCTGCGGGCCGCTTTTTCAGAGGCTCGGGCCACCAAGGGAATGCCGACGGCAATCATTTTGAAAACGGTGAAGGGGAAGGGCGTTTCCTTTATGGAAAATCAGGTGGGCTGGCACGGAAAAGCCCCGAATGATGAGGAATTCAAACAGGCGATGGAAGAGCTTGATAAGGCGGAGGAGGCATTATGATGGAAGGAAAGAAGATTGCGACCAGAGAGAGCTACGGACGTGCTCTGGTGAAGCTTGGAGCAGAGCACGACGATTTTCTGGTATTGGATGCCGATCTCGCAGGATCCACAAAGACGGCAGTGTTTCGGAAGGAATTTCCGAATCGTCACATCAACTGCGGAATCGCAGAGCAGAATATGATGGGAGTTGCTGCCGGAATTGCAGCCAGCGGAAAGGTGGCGTTTGCCAGTTCCTTTGCCATGTTTGCCGCCGGCCGTGCATTTGAGCAGATCAGAAATGCAATCGGATATCCTCATTTGAACGTCAAGATCGGTGCGACACACGCAGGCATTTCCGTGGGAGAGGACGGGGCAACCCATCAGTGCAATGAAGACATTGCCCTGATGCGAACCATTCCGGGAATGATTGTCATGGTTCCGGCGGATGATATTGAGGCTGAGGCTATGGTGCGGGCAGCCTATTTCCATGACGGTCCGGTCTACATGCGGTTCAGCCGTCTTGCCACACCGGTTTTTCATGACCCCGAGACCTATCGCTTTGAGATCGGAAAGGGGATCGTGATGCGGGACGGAACAGATCTCACCATCATCGCGGCCGGTCTTCCGGTGGCCTCCTCCATGGAGGCGGCAGAAATGCTTGCGGCGGACGGGATCAGCGCGAGAATCATCGACATGCACACCATTAAGCCGTTGGATCGGGAGCTGGTTCTTCAGGCAGCCCGTGAGACGAAGAGGATTGTGACGGTGGAGGAGCATTCGGTGATCGGAGGACTGGGAAGTGCGGTCTGTGATTTGCTGTCCGGGGAACTGCCGACACCGGTTCAAACAATTGGAATTGAGGATGTTTACACGGAATCCGGCCCGGCGAACGAATTGATTGAGAAGTACGGTCTGGACGGAGCGGGCGTGTATCGCCGCATCAAAGAGAGATGGAAGCGCTGAGACCGCTTTTGTCTCTTGGAAAAACCCCTGAAATGGGAGGTGGGCAGGTACCAAGGTACCTGCCCAAAGTATATGAAAAAAAGTTTTGACAGCTGCTTTTTCCCGGCTGCAAGTATAATATAAAGGGAATTCATGAGCGTTTCATGGTTCCGGAGTAAAGGTTCTTTGAATGGAATGTAAACAGTCTGTGAATGACGGAACAGGAGTGCTGTATGAGAAATGAAAGAATATTGGTGACCCGTTCATCCCTTCCGCCCTTTGAGGAATATGTGGAGGAGATTCGATCTGTTTTTGAGAGCCATTGGCTCACGAATATGGGGGAGAAGCACCGCATACTGGAGGGGGAACTGAAGCGCTTTCTCAATGCAGAGCATCTTTGCCTGTTTCAAAACGGACATCTGGCATTGGAAATGTCGCTCCAGGCGATGGGAATCCAAGGGGAGGTCATCACAACGCCCTTCACCTTTGCATCCACAACCTGGGCGATTCTGAGAGCGGGATGCAAGCCGGTATTCTGCGACATCGATCCGGTGAACTACACCCTGGATCCTGAGCAGGTGGAGGCGCGAATCACCGAACGCACGACGGCCATCCTTCCGGTCCATGTCTACGGCCATTTGTGCAACGTGGAGGCGCTGAAGGAAATTGCGGATCGCCGCCATTTGAAGCTGATCTATGATGCTGCCCACGCATTTGGCGTACGGTATCGGGGGAAAAGTGCAGCGTGCTTCGGAGACTTGTCCATGTACAGCTTCCATGCCACCAAGGTGTTCCACACCATTGAGGGAGGGGCGGTCACATTCCGCGATCCGGAGCTGGAGGACAGGCTGTTCCGCATTAAGAATTTCGGAATTCAGGAAAACGTGACCTACGGTGTCGGCGGAAATGCAAAGATGAATGAATTTGAGGCTGCAATGGGGATCTGTAACTTGAGACATCTGGAGGAGGAGATTCGAAGGCGGGAGCAGCGGTACCTCCGCTACATGAAATGGCTGCGGGGAATCGAAGGAATCACGGTCAGCGAAATTCCGGAGGAGACCGAGAGCAATTATGCGTACTTCCCGGTTCTCTTTGATGCAGAGCGCTTCGGAGAGAGCAGGGACGCTGTGTGTGAGCGTCTGAACCGGAACGAAATTTATCCGAGAAAGTATTTCTGGCCTTGCACGAATGCGTTTGATTTTCAGAAGGAATTCAGGGATCCGGAGAGCGGTGCTCCTCAGTTTTGCCCGGAGGAGACGCCGATTGCGGCTCGGGTCTCCTCCCAGGTTCTGACACTTCCGATTTATGCATCCCTCCCGCTGGAAGCGGTGGACAAAATCTGCACCTGTATCCTAGAAGGACGTCGGGCGAGTGGGTGAAGCCGGAGCTGCGCCTGCATCGGCAGATGCAGCCCCAGTTTGGCTGTCCGAAGCCTGCGCACTGTGATAGATTGAGGGTCTGTTCAATATCGTCATGAATTCTTCGCCTGTAATCGTTTCCTTTTCAAAGAGATATTGGGAGAGCTCATTCAGCTTATCCTTGTTTTCCGTCAGGAGACGCACTGCCTTACCGTGCTGTTCCTTCACAAGACTCACCACACGGTTATCAATCTCTTCCATTGTCTTGGCGGCACAGACAGCGCTGGTTTCATCCCCCAGATAAAGGCTGTTTCGCTGGGAAAGCTGCACCATGCCGAAGTCTTCGTCCATTCCGTACTGTGTGATCATGGCCCGCGCCAGCTTGGTCGCCTGCTCAATGTCGTTGGCTGCTCCGGTCGTGATGACGCCGAAGGTCACCTCCTCGGCTGCCCGACCGGCGGTCAGCGTGCAGATTTTATTCAGAATATCTTCCTTGCTGAGGAGATAGCGATCCTGCTCTTCAACCTGCAGGGTGTAGCCCAGGGCGCCGGAGGTGCGGGGAATGATTGTGATCTTTTGCACCGGAGTGGAATTTGCCAGCAGGGAAGCAACCAGGGCATGACCGATTTCGTGATAGGCCACCGTGCATTTTTCCTTGTCGGTCAGAACTGCATTTTTCTTTTGATAACCTGCAATCACAGTTTCCACGCTCTCCTCAAGATCCTCCTGATTGGCAACCTTTCTGCCGGATCGAACTGCCCGGAGCGCGGCTTCGTTGATGATGTTCGCCAGCTCGGCGCCGGATGCACCGCTTGCCATGCGGGCGATGGTTTTTAAGTTGACGTTGTCGCTTAGCTTCACTTTCTTTGCGTGAACCTTTAAAATGTCCTCCCGGCCTTTTAAGTCGGGCAGCTCCACCGGAATGCGCCGGTCAAAGCGGCCGGGGCGGAGCAGGGCGGGATCCAGCGCCTCGGGACGGTTGGTGGCAGCCAGAATGATGACGCCGGTGTTCCCCTCAAAGCCGTCCATTTCCGTGAGCAGTTGGTTTAGGGTCTGTTCCCGCTCGTCATTTCCGCCGAAGGAGCCGGAATTTCGCTTCTGACCGATGGCGTCGATCTCATCAATAAACACAATACAGGGAGCCTTTTCCTTGGCCTGGGTGAAAAGATCCCGCACCTTGGAGGCGCCCATTCCCACAAACATTTCCACAAATTCGGAGCCGGAGATGGAAAAGAAGGGGACGTGGCTTTCTCCTGCAACGGCCTTTGCCAGCATGGTCTTACCGGTTCCGGGCGGGCCGACCAGGAGAATTCCTTTTGGCATCTGCGCACCGATTGCGGTGTACTGGGTGGGATCCTTCAGGTATCGAATAATTTCCTCCAGACTTTCCTTTGCTTCATCCGCGCCGGCCACATCGTGGAAGCGAATGCCTTCTGTGGACTGCACGTAGATTTTCGCATTGGATTTCCCCATTCCGAACATCATGGAGTTTCCTCCGCCCATGCGGTTTATCAGCCGCTTGCTCAAAAATTGTCCGATAAGGAAGAAAATGAGAATGGGCAGAATCCAGCTGAAAAAGAAGGTTTCCAGCGGAGAGCTGACACGCGGGATTTTTGTCTGGAAATCCACACCTGCCGCATAGAGCCGATCCGTGAGCTCCGGGTCGTTGATGAGTCCTGTCTTATACAGGGTGTCATTGCCGGCTTCTTTGAAGTAGATCGCATTGCTTTCAATCTGCACCTGGGAGATTTTTTTCTCTTCCGTGAGGTTCATAAAGACATTGTACGGAACCTCCTTGATGGAAGCCTCTTGAATGCGCGGTAAGACAAAGACATTCAAAATCATGGTGACCAAAAGGACGAGGCTGTAGTAGTAGAGCCAGTTTTTTTTCGGATCCTTGATTTCTTTCATTTGCGTTCCTCCGTTTTGTTCTTTGCTCAGCCCCTGCTGATTGATATATATGTTATAGCACAATATGCTTCGTTATTCTACCAAATCGAACATGGTTCATCAATATTTCACAGATAGAAAAAACGCCGTTCCTCCGGTGGAGTACGGCGTCTGACATGGGACCGACGAGGCTCGAACTCGTGACCTCTCGCGTGTGAGGCGAACGCTCATCCCAGCTGAGCTACGATCCCTTGAAAAATACTTTTCTATTATACCGCAAATTCAGCAGGAAGCAAGCAGTTTTTTTAGAAGCGGAAAAAATTCCGGTGCAGAAATGCTGACGCAGGAGACATCGGACAAGGGGAGCGGTTCCTGATACAGGAGAGAAAGAACGGAAAATGCCATTGCGATCCGGTGATCTCCGCGGGTGTCAATGCAAGAGGACAGAATGCTGCGTGTTCTGTTCGCTCTGTGAAGCAGCTCCCCTGTGCCCTCAATTTCCAACCCGTCCGGAAGCGCACGGGCTTTTATGCCCAGTGCAGAGATCCCGGACAGGAGCGCCTGAATGCGGTCGCTTTCCTTGTATCGAAGCTCCTTTGCATCGCGGATTCGGCTGATTCCCTCCGCAGCACATGCCAGGACAGCGAAAATCGGAAGCTCATCAATCATACGGGGAATGAGGGAGCCGCCTACATTGATTCCGCGAAGGGGACGATATCGAATGTACAAATCGGCCTGAGGCTCGGGGGAGGAGCAAAAAACAGGTTCGGTTCGAATGTCTGCACCCATTTGACGGAGCGCATCCAGAAAACCGGTACGTCCGGGATTGACGCCGACTCTTCGAAGAACCAGCGCGCTGTCTGGGATGAGGAGAGCGGCGGCGATCAAATATGCGGCAGTTGAGAAGTCTCCGGGAATTGTGAGGTCCAGAGGTGAGAGTCGATCCGTGCCTTCCACGGTCAGGGTATATGCTCCCCGGGGGGATTCCTGACGGTAAATCGAAGCGCCCATTTGTTCCAGCATGCGTTCACTGTGATCTCTGGACGGGAACGGCTCGGTGTAGCGGCTTTCCCCCTCCGCATAGAGGGAAGCAAACAGGACAGCGGATTTCACCTGGGCGGACGCCACCTGGGAACGGTAAGAAATACTGTGCAAGGTGCCGCCTGCTATTTGCAGCGGCAGGGTGACAGGGGTGGACCGCCCTACAATGCTTGCGCCCATTTGCCGGAGGGGACGGGCGATGCGCTCCATAGGACGGAGGGAGAGAGAGCGGTCTCCAAAGAGGAAAGCAGGAAAGTGCTGTCCCGCCAGAATGCCGCAGAGAAGGCGCGCCGTGGTTCCGCTGTTGCCGCAGTCCAGACGAACCCCGCTTGCAGACCCGAGAACCGGGCAAAGACCGCGCAGCCCTCTTCCCTCAATGACCAGCCCTTGGGAATCGACGAAGCTTGGAACTCCCAGCTGCTGCATGCAGCGCAGCGTGCGGAGACAGTCAATTCCTTTATTTTCACCGCGGATGATGCTTTTCCCGTCTGCAATGGAAGCGAGTAAAATCGCCCGGTGCGTAATGGACTTATCGCCGCCCACCGAAAGGCTGCCGCGAAGCGGAGCGAGGGAAGTGCTGGACATGCCGAGTTCCTCTCTTTCCCGGCCGGAGGATGCGTTTTTTTCAGCATCAAAAAGCCGGCACGTGGTTCTTTGTTTTTATTCTAATGAATGACAGGAGATCCGTCAAAGGTTCCTTTGCGCGGAGAGATGGAAAAATGCTGTGAAATGTGCCGGATTGAGTTGTCATCATACATTTTTTTTAGTAAAATATACTACAGTCGCCGGATTATTTTTTCTGCGATACGGCATACTACAGGACAGGAGGAACCATTCATATGAAAGTTTACGAGACTTCACAGATTCGCAATGTTGTGCTTTTGGGTCATGGGGGAGCCGGAAAGACAACGATCGCGGAGGCGATGGCTTTTGTAAGCGGGGCACTTTCCAAGATGGGAAGCACTGACGCCGGAACGACCGTCAGCGATTTTGATAAAGAGGAACAGAAGCGTGGTTTCTCAATCAGCACAGCCATGATACCCATCGAGTACACCGATGCACAGGACGGACCGATCAAGATCAATCTCCTGGATACCCCGGGCTACTTTGACTTTGTGGGCGAAGTGGAGGAGGCTGTAAGCGTCGCCGATGCCGCGGTCATCGTTGTGAACTGCAAGGCGGGAATTGAGCCGGGAACCGTCAAGGCGTGGGAGCTTTGCGAGCGTCTTCGTCTTCCGCGCATCCTCTTTGTGACGAATATGGATGATGACAAGGCAAGCTACCGCGAGCTGATCCTTCGGCTGGAATCCCGTTTCGGAAAGAAGGTGGCTCCGATTCAGCTGCCGATTCGGGAAAATGAGCAGTTTGTCGGCTTCGCCAATGTGGTGAAGATGAAGGGGCGGCGCTTCCTGGAAAATTCCTCCGAATATGTTGAGTCGGACATTCCGGATTACTCGGAGCGCAACTTGAAAATTGCGAGAGAATCTCTGATGGAGGCGGTGGCAGAGTCCAGCGAGGAATTCATGGAGCGCTATTTCTCCGGGGAAAGCTTTACGGAGGAAGAAATTTACGGAGCGCTCCGCCAGCAGGTCGCCGTCGGAGACATGGTGCCGGTTATGATGGGGTCGGGAATCAGGGCGCAGGGAGCAAATGCGCTGATGAATGCGATTGTTCGCTATCTGCCGTCTCCGGATCGGGCGCGTCAGGAGGAGGGAGTCGATGTCACGTCCGGTGAGCGCTTTGTGGCCAATTTCAGATCCGATGTGAATCTGTCCGCAAAGGTATTCAAGACCATGGTGGATCCCTTCATCGGAAAATATACGCTGGTCAAGATCTGCACCGGCATTTTAAAGCCGGATACCACCGTCTACAATGTCTCCCGGGAGACCGAGGAGAAATCCGGCAAGGTATATGTTCTGAGAGGGAAGGAGGCACTGGAGGTTCCGGAGCTGCGGGCAGGGGATATCGGAGCGATGGCAAAGCTGAACGTCACCCAGACCGGAGATACGCTTGCGCTGAAAAATGCGCCTATCCTCTACCACAGACCGAATATTTCCACCCCGTACACCTACAAGGCCTATACTGCCGTAAACAAGGGAGACGAGGACAGGATCGCCTCCGGGCTGGCAAAGCTCATGGATGAGGATCTCACACTGAAGGCGACCGTGGATGCGGAAAACCATCAGTCTCTGCTTTACGGGATCGGAGAGCAGCAGCTGGATATTGCAGTCAGCAAGCTGGCTTCCAGATATAAGGCAGAAATTCAGCTGGAAAAGCCGAAATTTGCGTTCCGTGAAACCATTCGCAGAAAGGTTGAGGCACCGGGAAGATATAAGAAGCAGTCCGGCGGACACGGACAGTTTGGCGATGTCAAGATGAGCTTTGAGCCGTCGGGAGACTTGACAGTTCCCTATGTCTTTGAGGAGAAGGTGTTTGGCGGCGCAGTTCCGAAGAACTATTTCCCGGCAGTGGAAAAGGGTGTGGCCGAGTGCTGCCTGAAGGGACCGCTGGCTGCTTATCCGGTGGTAGGGATCAAGGCCACGCTTTTGGACGGCTCCTATCATCCGGTGGATTCTTCCGAGATGGCGTTCAAAATGGCTGCGACACTTGCATTCAAAAAGGGCTTTATGGAGGCAAATCCGGTGCTCCTGGAGCCGATTGTCTCGCTTAAGGTGTGCGTTCCGGACAGCTGCACCGGCGATGTCATGGGGGATCTGAACCGAAGAAGGGGACGCGTGCTGGGCATGGAGTCAGATCACCACGGGAAGCAGGTCATTCAGGCGGATATCCCGATTTCCGAGCTGTACGGCTACGGAACGGATCTTCGATCCATGAGCGGAGGTCTGGGAGAGTTCTCCTATGTGTTCAGCCGCTACGAGCAGTGCCCGGGCGATGTACAAAAGAAAGAGGTGGATGCACGGGCCGCGCTTCTTAAGGGAGACGAGGAATAAGGGAAAGCCTGCCGGAAACGGAACTTAAGGGGCAGGGAAAGCGGACAACAGGAACATCAAAAAAGGACTTCTGCGTTTCGAAGAAGTCCTTTTTTGACGCAGAAAATCCGGCAGACGGAAAACAGTCTCTCGGGTCGCCGGAAATCGGAAAGGGAGCAGTAACGGTTTTGTAAAGATTGTAACACAATCGCGTCTTTTATTTCCTTCTGTTTATGTTATACTTCAATTCAGTGCCAGTCCGTGAACCGGTGTTAATCAGTGTCCATCCCGCTGCATGCAAGATGAGTTGACGCTGCCACATCATTTTCAGAAAGATTAGGAAGAACAGAACATGCGTAACGAGACGAACAGAGGAAAGAGAGAGCGAAATCGGGTCAATTACAGGGAAAACCAAAGAAGCGGATACCCGGGGAATGGTTATTACCGGAGAAAAAGAAAAGAGAAGCGTGAGCAGAAAAAGCGGCTGCTGGTGGCGGCGGCAGCTGCTTTCTTTTTGCTGCTTCTCACGGTTTTGGGGGTGAAAAAGCTGCTTCCGGGGAAGCCGGGCTCCCTGCAGAACCCTGCCGGAACAGAGTCCTCTGCGGCTGAGATCGAGCTGAAAACTGCGGTGACGATCAACGATGTGGACATCACCGGCATGTCCCGAAGGGAAGCGGAGGAGGCTGTTTTAAAGCAGCATCCCTGGGGAATGACGGCCAGGCTGGAGCAGGCCCTGGCGGAGGATGAGCCCTATGCCGTCGCCAATCTGCTTCAGGTTAAGCTCAAAAAAATCCTGGATAAGATTTACGCGCCGGGGGCAGTGGATCGGGACCACTATGCGCTGGATGCCGAAGGACTTGAGACCGAGATTGCAGCGGAAGCGGCCGCCATGGCAAAGCAGTGGAACCGCGCGGCCAAGAACGGTGCGATTGCATCCTATGACAAGGAGCACCAGCGCTTTGTGTATACGGAGTCGCAGGTGGGCCGGGCAGTGGACGAAGCTGCAGCTGAGGAGGCGATCCGGACGGCAATGAGAGAAAAAAACTATGGCGCTTCGCTCAGCATAAAGGCGGATCGCATTGAGCCGGAGATCAGTGCCGAGGAGGCAAAGAAGCGGTACAAGGTGATCGGAACCTTTACAACGGAGACAACCCAGAATCCGGATCGGAACAATAACATCAAGCTGGCCTGTGAGGCAATTGACGGGAAGATTCTGCAGCCGGGGGAAGAATTTTCTTTTAATCACACCACGGGAAACCGCACGCTTGAGCGGGGCTACAAGCCGGCAGGCGCCTATCAGAACGGCAAGGTGGTCCTGGAACCGGGCGGCGGTGTGTGCCAGATTTCCTCGACACTCTACAATGCAGTGATACGGGCGGGGCTGATGCCGACCGAGCGCCATTCCCATACCTTCGAGCCTTCTTACGTCACACCGGGGGAGGATGCGACGGTGAGCTATGACGGATACGACGGTCCGGATATGCGTTTTGTCAATACGACGGCTTCTTCCCTTGCCCTTCGTGCCACATTCTACAACCGCATTGTGACGATTTCTCTCGTGGGTCTTCCCGTGCTGGAGGACGGAACCACGGTTTCCCTCCATTCGGTGAAAACCGGGGAATACGACAATGGCGGGATTGAATACATCGAGGACACCACGATGCAGCCGGGGGAGGAGAAGCAGATTTCCGGCGGCACCATGGGAAGCAAGTGGGTGACGAATCTTGTGACAAAGAAGGACGGAAAGGTCGTCTCGGACAGCTTTTTCCATAACAGCATCTACAAGGGGCATTCCAAGAAGATTGCGAGAAATACCAGCGGAACGGTGACGGCAAATCCGGATCCGGATTCTCTGCTGATCACGGAGAACACGGAGACGCTTCCGGAGCAGGCAAGCTCTGCTGCAACGGAGGCGGGTGTGGTTTCACCGGCGGGACCGGGGGTCACAAAGCCGGAAAGTCAAGAACGAGAAAGCACAAAGACCACCACTGCAGAGAGTCCGGCTCCCGGACCGGGGCAAGGCCCGTCGGGGACCATTGAGAAGCGGACGCAGGAGGTCTCATCTGCAGCCCAGGGGCCGGGAGAGATCGTCCAGCCCTTCCCGGAGAACTGAGACCTGATGCGCAAGAAAGGACAGGATTACAGTTTTATGTCAAAAAGTCGATGAATCATCCTGCTTGTATCAAATAAGATACATAAAACCACCTCCCGGACGTTTGATTTTGGAACTTCTGCTGTTATAATATTTGCAGATATGGTGATAGCAGAGTTATATATTGGCGTTTTTCGTCTTTTACTTTCAGGAGGTAGATGCAGATATGGCAAGAAAATGGAAAACGATGGATGGAAACCAGGCGGCGGCGCATACCTCGTATGCGTTCACCGATGTGGCGGCGATCTATCCGATCACTCCGTCTTCACCGATGGCGGAGCACACCGATGAGTGGGCGACACAGGGATTAAAAAATATTTTCGGACGCACCGTTCAGATTACGGAGATGCAGTCTGAGGCGGGCGCTGCAGGCGCGGTGCACGGCTCGCTGGTCGCCGGTGCGCTGACCACGACATACACTGCTTCCCAGGGCTTGCTGCTCATGATCCCGAATCTCTACAAGGTGGCCGGAGAGATGCTCCCGGGCGTGTTCAATGTCTCCGCGCGGGCGGTGGCGACTCATGCACTGAGTATTTTCGGGGATCACTCCGACGTCTACGCATGTCGACAGACCGGATGTGCAATGCTTTGCGAATCGTCGGTACAGGAGGTCATGGACCTCACGGCAGTGGCTCATCTCTCGGCCATCAAGGGCAGAATTCCGTTCATCAATTTCTTTGACGGCTTCCGCACCTCCCATGAAATTCAGAAGATTCAGATCTGGGATTATGCGGATCTTAAGGAACTGGCGGACATGGATGCCATTGCTTCCTTCCGGAACAGTGCGCTGAATCCGAACCACGCAGTGGAGAAGGGACAGGCACAGAACCCGGACGTGTTCTTCCAGATCAACGAGTCCAGAAACCGCTACTACGATGCACTCCCGGATATTGTCCAGGGATATATGGACAAGGTCAACCAGAAGCTGGGAACCGATTACAAGCTTTTCAATTACTACGGCGCAGAGGACGCAGAGGTGGTCATCATTGCAATGGGATCGGTCAATGAGACCATTTCGGAGACCATTGACTATCTGATCGGTCAGGGGAAGAAGGTGGGACTGGTTAAGGTTCGTCTCTATCGCCCGTTTAACGCGAAGGCTCTGATCGCCGCGCTTCCCAAGACGGTCAAGCGAATTGAAGTGTTGGACAGAACCAAGGAGGCGGGATCCATGGGAGAGCCGCTCTATCTGGATGTTGTTGCGGCACTCAAGGATTCTGCGTTCAGTGATGTTCCGGTTTTCAGCGGTCGCTACGGACTCGGCTCCAAGGATACGACTCCCCGCGACATCGCCGCCGTATTTGAGAACACGGAGAAAAAGCGGTTCACCATCGGAATCGTAGACGATGTGACCAATCTCTCTCTGGAAGTCGGCCCCACATTGATTACGACGCCGGCAGGCACGACCAACTGTAAGTTCTGGGGACTGGGAGCAGACGGAACCGTCGGTGCGAATAAGAACTCCATCAAAATTATCGGCGACAACACGGATATGTATGCCCAGGCTTACTTCGACTATGACTCCAAGAAGTCCGGCGGCGTTACGATTTCGCACCTTCGCTTCGGTCACACGCCGATTAAGTCCACCTACCTGATTCGCAAGGCGAATTTTGTGGCATGTCATAATCCGGCTTATATCCGCAAGTACAATATGGTGCAGGAGCTGGTGGACGGAGGTACCTTCCTTTTGAACTGCGCATGGAGCGATGCGGAGCTGGAGGAGCACCTTCCGGGACAGGTCAAAAAGTTTATCTATGACCACAAGATCAACTTTTACACGATTGACGGTGTCAAGATCGGAATTGAGACCGGAATGGGACCCACCAGAATCAATACCATCCTTCAATCCGCTTTCTTCAAGCTCACGGGCATTATTCCGGAGGAAAAGGCGATTGCGCTCATGAAGGAGGCGGCAAAGAAGACCTACGGCCGGAAGGGCGAGGAGGTCGTGCAGAAGAACTGGAATGCAATCGATGCCGGTGCCGACAGCGCACATAAGGTGACCGTACCTGAGAGCTGGAATGACGCGAAGGACGAGGGACTGGATCTCACACACGCCACGGAAGGACGTGAGGAGGTTCTGAAATTTGTCAATACCGTTCAAGCAGCAGTGAACGCACAGGAAGGCAACAATCTCCCGGTATCTGCTTTTATGGATTACGCAGACGGAACGACGCCCAGCGGAACCTCTGCTTTTGAAAAGCGCGGAATCGCAGTCAATGTTCCGGTATGGAATTCCAGTACCTGCATTCAGTGTACCCAGTGCTCCTATGTCTGCCCCCACGCGGCAATCCGCCCGGTGGCAATGACAGAGGAGGAAGCTGCCAATGCGCCGGAGGGTGCACCGATGGTTGATCTCCGGGGAATGCCGGGTTATAAGTATGCAATCAATGTTTCTGTTCTCGACTGCACGGGCTGCGGAAGCTGTGCAAATGTCTGCCCGGGCAACATCAAGAACCAGACGCTGGTCATGGAGAAGCTGGCAGACAACTACGACAGACAGAAGTACTTCGATTATGCGGTTAAGCTTCCGGAGAAGCCGGAGGTCATTGAGAAGTTCAAGCCGCTCACGGTCAAGGGCTCTCAGTTCAAGATGCCGTATCTGGAGTTCTCCGGAGCCTGCGCAGGCTGCGGCGAGACCCCCTATGCGAAGCTGGTCACACAGCTCTTCGGCGACAGAATGTACATTGCCAATGCCACCGGATGCTCTTCAATCTGGGGCAACAGCTCGCCGTCTACGCCGTATACCACCAATGAAAAGGGACAGGGACCTGCCTGGAACAACTCTTTGTTTGAGGACAACGCGGAATTTGGATACGGCATGCTGCTGGCAAACCGGGCGATTCGCGACGGCCTGAAGGAGAAGGTGGAGACACTGGCAGCATCCACTGCGGATGCGTCACTGCAGGATGCGGCAAAGGAATGGATTGAAACCTTCTCTGTGGGGGCGCTGAACGGTGTCGCGTCCGAGAAGCTGGTGCAAGCGCTGGAAGCGGAAGGCAGCGAAGAAGCAAAGGCGATTCTGCAGGACAAGGCCTTCCTGAACAAGAAGAGTCAGTGGGTATTCGGCGGAGACGGTTGGGCATACGACATTGGCTTCGGCGGTGTGGATCACGTGCTTGCCTCCGGCAAGGATATCAACATCATGGTATTTGACACGGAGGTCTACTCCAATACCGGCGGACAGTCTTCCAAGTCCACCAAGCTCGGAGCGGTGGCGCAGTTTGCTGCCGGCGGAAAGGATGTGGGCAAGAAGGATCTGGCAGGCATCGCAATGACCTATGGATACGTCTATGTTGCACAGATCAACATGGGTGCAGATATGAATCAGGCGGTCAAGGCCATTGCCGAGGCAGAGGCTTATCCGGGCCCGTCCCTGATTCTCGCCTATGCTCCCTGTATCAACCACGGAATCAAGAAGGGCATGGGTAAGGCAATCACCGAGCAGAAGCTTTCGGTTGAATCCGGTTACTGGAACAATTTCCGCTTCAATCCGGCTGCAGAGAAGAAGTTCTCTCTTGATTCCAGGGCGCCGAAGGAAGGCGAATACCGCAACTTCCTGATGGGAGAGGTTCGCTACAACTCCCTGATGCTGAAAAATCCGGAGAGAGCAGAAAGACTGTTCGCACAGAACGAGCAGGAGGCAATGGAGCGTTACGCTTACCTGAAAAAACTGGTGGATCTCTATGACAACAGTCAAAAAGAGGCGGAGTAATTCTTCGCTGGGAAAGAGAATGGGTTTTGCAGCATAACAGACCAAAGAGGAGGAAAACGGCTCCTTGATCGAGAAACCGCTCGGGTCTTATGATCTGAGCGGTTTTTGTTACCATGAATTTTGAAATAAGGCTGCCGCTATCTCATCAGCTTCAAAATCAAAACACATAGGTTCTGCTCAGCGTATCCATAGCAATGAACAGCACATCTTGAAAGAGATCCACCACAAGCCAAGCCATGCCATTCGAATCCCCTGCCTTTCGGCAAGGGGAGTGCCAAGATACGGGAACATGAAAACCAGGAGGAACTTTTTATGACAAAACCATTTGATGCGGCCAGTTATCGCTATCCTTCTTCCCGCAGTCTGGTTTACGGAAGAAACGGAATGGTCTGTGCGTCGCAACCGCTGGCAGCACAGGCGGGAATTGATATGCTGAGAAGGGGCGGCAATGCATTTGATGCAGCTTTGGCGGCGGCAGCCTGCCTGACCGTTGTGGAACCGATGTCGAACACACTGGGAGGAGATGCCTTTGGCATCCTTTGGTCCGGAGGAAAGCTCTACGGACTGAATGCGTCAGGCCCGGCTCCTCAGGCGCTTACGCGGAACGCACTGATAAAACAGGGATTTCAATCGATGCCGCGCTATGGGTGGGGAGCCGTGACCGTTCCCGGCATGATTTCCGGCTGGGCAGAAATGAACCGGAGATTCGGAACGCTTTCCATGGGAGACATTCTCCGACCTGCCATTCAGTACGCAAGATGGGGCTTTCCGGCATCCCCCGTCATCACCAGGCTTTGGGAGAGTATTTATCCGGTACACAGAAAAAACTGTGAACAGCGATTTTATGAAGAGCTTAAGAAGTATTTGCTTCCGAATGGAAAACTTCCGGAGCCGGGAGAGCTGATTCGTTTTCCGGAGATGGCAGATACCCTGGAAGAAATTGCAGAGACGGAAGGGGAGTCCTTTTATCGGGGCAGGATTGCCGATCGGATTGCCCGTTTTTCGGAGAACAGCGGCGGATTTCTCGGGAAAGATGATCTGGTGGCATTTCGCGCGGAGTGGGTGGAACCGATTTCCGTCCGTTACCGGGGTTACGATGTCTGGGAGCTGCCTCCGAACGGACACGGTCTGGTGGTCTTGATGACGCTGAATCTCTTAAAAGAGATGGACCTCAGCGGAGGAAGGGAGGATCCCGGCGTAATCCACCGCATCATGGAAGCGCTGAAGCTGGCTTTCACAGACGGAAGGCGCTTCATTACGGATCCCGCCGCAATGAAGGCAGAGCTTTCGGTTTTGCTTTCGGATGCTTATGCCGATGAGCGGAGATCCCTCATAGGGGAGGAAGCGCTGTACCCGGAACCGGGAAACCCGTACTGCGGCAATACCGTCTACCTGAATGCGGCAGATGGAGAAGGAAATATGGTGAGCTGGATTCAATCCTGCTACGAGCGCTTCGGCTCCGGGGTCACACTGCCCGGAACAGGGATTATTTTTCATAACCGCGGGTATAATTTCACCATGGATGAGAAGCTGGAGAATTGTGTGGCAGCCGGAAAAAAACCGTATCATACCATTATTCCGGGGTTCCTGACAAAGGGAAACAGAGCAATCGGTCCCTTCGGCGTGATGGGAGGATTCATGCAGCCTCAGGGTCACGTTCAGGTGCTCACCAATATCCTGAACTTCGGACTGAATCCGCAGGAAGCACTGGATGCCCCTCGCTGGATGTGGACAGGAGAGAAGAACATGGAGATGGAGAAGGGGTACAGCGAAGAAATTCGATCCGCGCTTTTGAAACGGGGGCATAGGATTCACTGTGCTGAGAATAGCCTGAACATGGGGCGGGGGCAGATCATATGGAGAGATGAAACGGGAACGCTCTGCGGAGCCAGTGAACCGCGGACCGACGGCATGGCGGCGGCGATTTAACACTCCCGTGCCCGGAAGCTGCTGAGCGGCTGCAGAGAGTTCCGGGCAGGTTACCCTGCAAATTCCCAAAAATCTTACAGAAGGAGAGTGTGAATACTTTTCTGTAAATAGATCTTCTATGATATTTAAATAGTGATAGATCAGGCAAATATGAATCAATGTTGAACCTGATCATTTACTTAATACGTAACAAATACAAACTGGTATGTCAAGAACATCCGCTATTGRACGGATGAGGTTCCTGACATATCG
>NBBL01000007.1 GCA_002892395.1 Lachnospiraceae bacterium | reverse complement strand
GGCTTCTTTGATGCCTGTAAGGCCATCTGCACAGATGATAAGGATGTCTTTTACACCGCGGTTTTTGAGCTCATTTAACACACATTTAACACACTCAGCCAGTATTTTGAGCTTTCATTTTCGCCTACCTGAATAGTGAGGACTTCCTTCTTTCCTTCTACACTGATACCCAGCATGACATATGCAGCGAGCTTTCTGATGACTCCGTTATCCCTTACTGAATAGTGTATGGCATCAATAAATATGACCGGATAAACGCTGTCTAAAGGTCTTGTCTGCCATTCCTCGATCTGTGGCAGGAGTTTATCTGTAACATCTGATATAAAGCCTTCTGAAGTCTCAAAGCCATATATATCCATCAAAGTATCTGATATCTGTCTTGTAGTCATTCCTTTGGCATACATAGATATGATCTTCTGATCGATATCTGATATATCCTTCTGACGTTTCTTCACCACCTGTGGTTCAAAGGAAGACTGTCTGTCCTGAGGGACTTCTATTTCCATGCTTCCGTATGATGAATTAATACGTTTTCTCTTGTATCCGTTACGATAATCATCATTATCCGAGCGCTCTGATTTTTCATAACCCAGGTGTTCATCCATTTCGGATTCCATCATCTCTTTTATGGTTCCTCCAAGCAGATCTCTGAGTGCTGCCTGTATATCTTCGGCAGTTTCGATTCTATACTCATCGATCAGTCCTCTGATGATATTCCTTTTTCCCTCTGTCATGGGTTGTACTTTGTATACTTCTTTCTTTCTGTTTGCCATTATAAAAGGCCTCCTATGATTTATTTTATCATAGAAGACCTTTCGTCTTACACTTTTACAGACTTTATTTCATACTCTCAACGTTTCTGGTAAACATTGATCCCAGGAGGGAGCAAACAGTGGTGGCGGTCATCATGACTGGCAGCATCCACCACTTGAATGTCCTCCATATATTCTCTGGCTAATTTATTTTCCAGCCCTCGGTGGAAGTCTGTAGTTTCCATAGCTTTGCATACAATCCATTCTGAGTGAGGAGCTGATTATGAGTGCCCTGTTCTACGATCCGGCCATGATTCAGTACAAGGATCGCATTGGCTCCCACAATCGTTTTCAGGCGATGCGCAATCACCACCACGGTGCGATCCTGCACCAAACGACTGATCGCCTGCTGGATTTCCGTCTCATTTTCCGGGTCAAGAGATGCCGTTGCCTCGTCCAGCAAAACGATTGGGGCGTCTTTCAGAATCGCTCTTGCGATGGAGATTCGTTGTTTCTCACCGCCGGAAAGTGTAGACCCGCCTTCTCCGATAATCGTCTCAAATCCATCTGGCATCCGCATAATAAAGTCGTAACAATTGGCCAGCCGCGCCGCACGTTCGATTTCCTCCTGCGTGGCATCTTCTTTTCCATAGCGAATATTATTCGCAATGCTATCCTGGAACAGATAAACATCCTGAAAGACCATGGAGATATGCTTCATCAACTTCTCCGGTTCGATGTTTCTTTCATCAAAACCGCCGAACAGTACCTTGCCGGAAGTGGGATCGTAGAAACGGGCAAGCAGACGCAGCATGGTGCTCTTGCCGGAACCAGACGGTCCGACAATGGCGGTCATCGTCCCCGATTCCAGACGAACACTTACATCATGCAGAACCTCCTGTGTTTCAGCTCCGCCATAGCTAAAGCTGACATGCTCGAAACGGATTTCATGTTCGCTTGGTGCGTCACTGTTGCCTGTCATTTCCGGCTCGTTAAGCAATGCGCAAATCCGTTCTCCTGCCATGCTGCACATCATCAGCTCAGAATAATTCATGATGGCAACAGCAAGCGGATCAAACACACGGGTACCCACCAGCAGAAACAGTGCAAACGTAGGAACCGTCAATGTTCCTCCGGCCACAAGAAATACTCCCGTCACTGTCATCAGCGATAATCCGCTGCGGAGGAAAGTGGCTGCAACCAGATTCAGCGGTCCGATCCCACTTTCCACTTTGATGCAGGCATCCCGATAGTCTGTGCAGGCCTTTCTCAGCTTTTCAAAGTTACTCCCTTGCATGTTATAGGACTTGATCACACGCATACCGGACAGATATTCCTGTATCTTCCCGGTCTGACTGACCCGTGCCTTGGAGAGCCTTGTGTCCAGCCGCTGTTCCAGTCCACGCATTCCCAGCATGATCAACAGAGCGGCAGGAAATCCCGCAAACGTGGCAAGGCCCATACGAAAGTCCACTGCCAGCAGAAGAACGGAAGCAAGAATTGCCATGATAACGCCGCTGATGATTTGCGGTAGAATGTGCGTCATGGCGGATTCGGTACGAGAAAAATCGTTCATCATGGTGTTTCCCACCTCGCCTGCGTTCCTGCTCGTGAGGAACCCCAGCGGTAGTTTGCGGATATGCTCCGCCAATTTAATCCTGCCGTCGGCCGATGCCATAAAGCCATCTTGGTAAGTCAACTTGCAGGCTATGTTCTCCAAAAGCCATGTGAGGCCAAAGAATACCAGCATGAGCCCCCAGGCGATCCACATTGATTTACTGTTTTCTGTCCCGTGGATAAAATATTCATAAATCTGATCAACAATATATGTCAGGCACAGGAAAGGCAGAAGATTGGACAAATTGGCCAGTGCGTTCCACAATACCGGCTTAACAAGCCTTTTCGGTTCCTTGCAAGTGATTGCATTTAATATCTTGTTCATTCTGTCACTGCCTCCTTTCCGGCACGTATGGTCCATGAAGAGGAATATTCCCCTGTACTCCACATATCTGCATATAGGCCGTGTTTCTCTAATAACTCATTATGGGATCCTTTTTCTTTGATCTGACCTTGATCCACGACCAGAATCTGATTGGCGTTACGAATGGTCGTCAATCGATGCGCAATCATTATGACTGTTTTATGCTGAAGCAGGGAGCGCAGGGCTATCTGCATTTCATGTTCATTCTCTGCGTCTGCATAGGCACTGGCCTCGTCAAGAATCAGGATCGGGGCATCCTTTAAGATCGCTCTCGCAATAGACATGCGCTGCTGCTCGCCGCCGGACAGATATACTCCGCCATCGCCAATATTTGTCTGATAGCCTTCCGGGAGCGCCATGATGAAATCGTGGCACCTTGCTGCACGTGCAGCCTGTTCCACTTGTTCTTTCGTGGCGCCTGGTTTTCCTAAGGCAATGTTGTTAAAAATCGTATCAGAGAACAAAAAGCTTTCCTGGAAGACGAAAGACATTTGTTCCATCAAGTCGTGAACCGTCATGTCTCGAACATCCACGCCACCGATTGCAATGCCGCCATCCGTCACATCCCAAAAGCGGGGAATCAGCTCCACAATCGTAGATTTTCCTGCCCCAGACGGCCCGACCAATGCAGTGATTTCACCTTGGCGCGCGATAAAGGAAATCTTATCAAGAATCTTCCTGCCTTCTGCCTCATAAGAAAAGGAAACATCATGGAACTTGATATCATAACTTGTTGGAAGTTTTCCCTGCGCCGGTTCAGGCAATGGCTTTTCATTCAACACTTCATCTACGCGTGTCACGCCTTCGGTAATAACATTCATATTCTCGGAAAAGCCGCGTAGTTTCAGCGCCAGCGAGGCAGTGCCGGGACCTAAAATCAGGAAAAAGAGAAAGGTCACTACAAACGACACATCACTTGGATTTTTCAAATATAGAAGTAACCCGGCCGGAACAAGAAAAGTTGCCACGGACAGCACAAACATGCGGAACAGGACAAACCCCGGTCGTATCATTTCGGTCATTCGGGTTGTAAAATCCCGATAACTGATAATGTCCTCATAGAACTTACGAAAGGATTTCACGGTCTGTCCGAATATTTTGATCGAGGGCATTCCCTGGACATATTGGATTGAAGAACTGCTGATTTTTTCCAATGCATCAAAATTCTCTTTCACTCCGCCACTTTTCATAACTTTGATCAGCACCGCAAACTGGCAGACAAACCCAAGTACGATTGGAAGCAGACAAGCAAATGCCAGCTTGATATTTTGGGAAAACATAATGATAAAGATCGCCAGAAGCATGACAACCGTACTCACAAGATCCGGCAATTGATGTGCCAGAAAATTCTCAATCTGTTCTACATCCGCCTCGAGAACCTGTTTTATTTTCCCGATAGAGTGATTCGTAACATATCCCATTGGTAGTTTACCGATATGCTCTGCCACCTTTAACCGAACGCCGCAGATCACGCGATAGGAAAAGGTGTGTGCCATCATACCGCTGCCATAAGACAGAACATATCCTACGATCAGACCGATTAGACCCAATGCGGCCCAGCGAATCATGAAGCCTGTATTTAAGCTGCTTCCTGCCGCCGCATGCCGTAATAGCTCTGCCATCACCTGATAAACGGATAGATATGGCACTAGCTGAAACAGTGTCCCGCATATGGAGAGAAGAACACTGACGATAAAGGGCGCATCCGTTTCTCCTGAAATCTCCAACAGCCGTGAAATCCCCTGTTTTGGCTTCTCCTTTTGTTTCATGATGTTAAACCTCTCTTTCTTTTTTACAGACAAAATTCGTTCCGTGTCCCTAAAACGCCACAACGAGAATGCTCCATTCGGAACATTCCCGTTGCGTTGGTTGTTGATGTTATTTTGTTGTTTCAGGGATCAGTAAAACAGCTGATTTGTGATTTTAAGTATATTTTCTAAGTCATAGGAATCCCCGCTTCCCGTAAATTTGTTGTTGTAAATCATCCCCCATGCACCATATAACACGAAGGTTGCGAACGCTTCCACATTTTCCTCTGTAATATGAAAACGGTTCTTCAGCTTGTTTTCCCGGATTCCCTGTAAGATAAATTTTGAATAGGGACCCACCATTTGGCTCAACATATGCACCAGATCATAGAGCTTATATGAGTTGTCCGAAATGGAGGCATTTTCCTGTGGCACGAATCGATCCACATAGCCCTCTATATCCTCCTCGACCATGCTGCGAAAGACAGGGAGCTTGTTCTCGAAAGGAACTTCTTCATCCTCCATGATCCTACACTTCCGTTCCAGTCGCCGGGTAATGTACTGCTCCATCGCAGCCATGTAGATTTCCTGCTTGGATTTGAAGTAATAATAGAACATCCCGGGTGCCCCGTTAACCACCTCCAAAATATCTCGAACAGAAACCGCTTCATATCCTTTTTCAGTGAAAAGAGCATCTGCAATATCGATCAGCTCCTGCCGCCGAATCTCCGGCTTCTTACTGTTCTTTTTCAGAGTTCGCACCTCCTCGACTGTTTTCCATATTAGCAAAGGCTAACTTATATGCTAAATATAAACTCATTCATACAGAACGAGTGTCTGTCTATAATATAGACGCTCATAATAATGCTGTCAAGTATTTGATGATTTCTTCATATATTTCAGATACTACTGAATGGCAAGGCGGAGATATCGTTATTTTCCAAAATCATATCGGCATCATATCCGATAGAAGAAATAAAAACGGAGTCCCCTATGTCATTCACCATAATGGAGTCTGGCAGACAAGATATGAACAGGATATTTTAGAAAGTCGCGATGATCTCATAGGGCATTACAGGGTGTCTGAGTAAGCTTGGACATTGAACGCATGGCTATTGGAAAATCGTCTATAGAAAATTGATCATCGAGAAGCAAGTAGGATAGGAGACTGGCTATGAGAATCGAACATGTTGCTATGTATCCTTTCAATTTGGACTCAATCTCTTTGATCAGCTCCTCGTTTCCGTTGCCGAGGAGTTTGTCGAGCTCACCGACATCAAAGTCGAGAAGGGACAGGCCGAAGGACTGATCCTGTAGGTCGGATCATTCGACAGAAAGCATTTCCTCTTTCGCTGACTGTCCCGGCAGAACCAAGAACACTGGATGCAATGTCAGACGCTGAACTTGATGCAAAACTTCAGCACAGCTACACACAGTCTGTTGCCGGTGAAGGCAGATCGCTCGGGGACGTGTTTGATGATCTGGAAAGGTCTATATCCTGAATGTGATTTATACAAAACGTGATCAGCTTAAGGCACTGAGAAACATGGATCTCTATGAATGATGAAAGGTAATTCTCTACCCGGGGACTGCCTTTTATCTGTCGCCGCTCTCTTTGTGGATCTTTTCGTGGCAATTCCGGCACAAGGACATCAGGTTTGACTCGTCATTTGTCCCGCCCTCGGAGAGAGGAATGATGTGATGCACCTCCTCGACAGCAATGTAGCGTCCTTCCTTAAGACACAGCTCGCAAAGCGGATGCTTGTGGACGTACCGTGCGCGGATGCGTGTCCAAGCGCGTCCATACCGCTTGCCGGGAGAGTAGCCGCGCTGGAATTTCTCATAGTGTCGCTCTATAACCTTGGCGTGTTCCTCACAATAAACATCGTCCGTAAGGTTGGGGTAGCCGGGAAAGCGGCATGGCCTTTTAGACTTTCTTGGCATTGCGTTGTTCCTTCTTTTTCTGCCGCGTCACATTACGAAGATGTCAGAATCAGATTGTGTTGCTGAACTGATGAAGATGTATCAGAAATTAGCAGATCATAATTGACACCAAATACGACACCATATATAATAAAGGCAGGAGGCAAGAATGTCTAAATGGGATAAGTTACTGAGTAGGATTCTTTCTCTGTCAAAGGATATGCGTTTTGATGAACTGAAGAAGGTTCTCGAAAGCTATGGTTATGAGATGAATGCGCCAAAGAGCGGAAGCAGTCATTATACATTCCGTAAACCGGGCAGGAATCCGATTACAATTCCCAAGCATGAACCAATCAAGAAGATATATGTAGAGATGGTTCGAGAAGTGGTGGAGGAATCAGCACATGAAAACGATTGAATATTATATGAGCCTTCCGTATCGTCTGGAAATCCTACCAGATCCGGACGAAAGTGGTTATGTAGCGCGGTATCCGGACCTTCCTGGATGTCTTACCGTTGGAGATTCCATGGAGAGCGTTGCGAAAAACGCTGAGGATGCAAAGAAAGAATGGATCGCTGCGGCTATAGAAGGAGGTGTTGCTATTGCGGAACCGGTGAATATGGAAGGGTATTCAGGACAGTTCAAATTACGTATTCCAAAGAGCCTTCATAGGAGACTGGCTGAGCATTCCAAAGAAGAAGGAGTCAGCATGAACCAGTATTGTGTCTATCTGCTCTCTAAAAATGACGCACTGGAAAAAGTTTGATCATGGCTTGGTAATATCTCATGATAACAAATTGATAACAGCCTATATTTTGACTTTATTTCCGTGATAGCCGCGGTTTGCGGGTAATAGCAGAAAATAAGAAGAGCAGGGTCTTACGGAACGGTGTGTTCGGTAGGATGCCTGCTCTTCTTTTTGCGCGGGCAATAAGGAAATTTAACCTCACGAAATCGGAATATCAGATTTGCAAGTTGCTGGCCCGCAGAAGGGGCCATGTTTTTTCAAAAGAGCAGATCTATGAAATGATTTTCGGATATGAAGGGACAGGCGACGCGTCTGCCATTTGAGAACATGGGAAAAAGACTCGGGCAAAATTTCAGAAAGAAGGGATGGCTCCCATAGAAACCGTTTGGGGGATTGGTTACAAGTGGAAATGAAGGGAAAAGGAAAGACATTAAAATAAGGAGAACCTTGCATCTTCCCAATCTTTTGATGAATCGATAGAAAGATGATCGCTAAAATCTTTGATATGATCAAGCTTTGGTAAGATAATGGATATCAGCTGCATGAACCCAGGCGCGCCGCCGTTAATCGAAAGGGAGAAGCTGGATCAGTATATTCAGGAGGTCAGACACAGCTGAGGCAAGGATGCCTGGAAAACATTGATCGAGATGATATCTACATCTTTTTTCTTCAGATTGTTGCGATGTGGTAGATAAGCGATAGATAAAGTGGTAGAAAATATATGTAGGTGCTTCTGCAGAATGGATATTGGTTGGAATATCCTGATATGGCAGAAAAATACGGACTTTTGGAGCATGGAGATATTCTCTGTGCTCTTTTTACGTTGAAGTACCTCTATACCTGAGGATATAAGGACAAGGGCAGGACGTTGCGCAGTTGGAGTGTTTCAACATTGGTAAACTGTGCAATGTTGTAACAATGTTTGAATAATGTTCGCCAAGATTTTTTCGGAGGCTATAAGCCTAGTTCTTACGTGGAAAAATAGAGTAATATCAGCTCACAGGATTTGAAGTTTGAGATTCAACATTCCTAATTAGAACAATGTCGAACAATGTTCTTGCAACGTTAAACAATGTTTGATAGGGTAATGAAAGAAGAGTTGCGGAGGATTATCACATGAGAATCACGAAATTATACTCGGATGTTATTGTGGAAGACAGGAAGTATGAATATAAGGCAGTGTTAAATCCAGACAGTCCGGTAAAATGGGCAAAATCACTTGTTGGATATGCCAATGGGGATGGAGGTATTCTATTCGTTGGCGTTTCAAACGATGGGGAGGCATTTGGAATAGATCTGGGGGACATTGATCGGACAAAAAATCTGATTGCAACAGTCAATGACCGGCATATTTTTCCACATGTCAAAATCAGCTATATGATGCGGAGCGTTGATGAAGCAGCAGAGAAATTTGTTCTGGCTGTTCACGTTGCACCATCGGATTCTATTGTGCGTTACCGTGAAGGCGATTTCAATGAGACGGTTTATATAAAGGGTGACGGCAATTCCACACCGGCTACGCCGGAAGACATTATATCTTTGTCAAAACGGAAACATGGTGTCGATAACGAAAGCACTGATGTTCTGTATGAGGAAGAGGGCTGGACTGAATATATTGATCTTTGCAGAGAATTTCGTCAAGACAAGTCTGTTCCGACCTTGAAGGAACTGCAGAATGAGGAGATTGTCACAAAGGATGGATTTGCAAAATCCGGTTTCCTGATGTTTAAGAATGATTATGCCGGAGCTGATACTCTGGTTAGCTGCCGCCTGTGGCGTGGAAAGACTAAAACCGGCACCGTCCTTGACAGTGACAGGTTCAAAGGTTCTCTATCACAAGTGCTCAGAAGTACGCTAAACTTCATTGAAAGAAATACAAAAACAGGTTGGAGAAAGACGGAAAACTGGGGAAGAGAGGAGATCCGGTCGTATCCCAAAGAAGCTGTCAGAGAAGCGATGGTCAATGCGATTGCGCACAGAGACTATTCTATAGCAGGAACACAGATTGATGTGGATATTTACAGCGACAGGATTGATATTGTGTCACCTGGATCCTGGCTGCTTCCGAAAAGCTACGATGCCTATCCGGTGGGGACGATCCCGTCGATCCGAAGAAATTCCATTATTGCGTCCTGTCTGGATGTTGCAAATTTAATGGAGCGAGGTGGAACCGGATTTCAGACGATGATAGATAGCTATAGTGACAGTGATGACCATCTTCAGCCGGTTGTTTCCATTCATCCGGGGTTTCTTGATCTGCGTTTGTTTGACAGACTTTATGAACCTATAGCACAGGCGTGGGATAGAGAACAAATGCCTGATACAGAAAAAGTTATTCAATTTTTAAGAGAGGAGGGCCCCAAGGCTGTTAAAGAACTTCAGGCTCACGTCGGCTATTCGCAAAGAACCCGCTTTCTCAAAGAAATTATCAATCCGATGATTCAATCAGGTATAATATATCGAGACGGAAACATTAAGTCTCCAACGGCACGGATTTGTCTTCGGGAAGGAGAGAGCATACCCGGTCATGGTGAAAAACATGAAGATTAAACGGTAAAAATGTTGTCGATCGGTTGTCATGGCGACAACCAAATGACAACAAAATCATACACATGAAGACCATAGGTATCTTCAAGATCAAAAAATGTGTACATCAGACCAATGTATGTTCCGTAATCTACGGAAGAAATTTCGAGAGTATGAAAGTTTTTCTGTAAAAAGCAGATGAAGGGTTCCGAATGGGTCTCCTGTGATATACACTAAATCACAGGAGGCTTTTGTTATGGCAGTGAGAAAAAAGAAACCCATCCATAAAGTCGTTATGACCGAAGGAAAACGCCAGATCGTTCAGAAACTCCTCCAGGAATTCAGGTCTATGGCGAGCCGGCAATCATGTACGAGGATCGGCTGCCGGACTAAGTTCTAAATACCGTCAAAAACGGGCAGAAAACCCTGCCCGCTCTTGACATACCATCCGGTATGGAATATATACTAAGCAACTGCCAGACAGCCGAAACTGCTGTTATCAGGGCTGTTTGGTAAGAAATCATATCACAGGAAATCCTATAATTCCTTCACACACTCGCACATTCATTTATAGCCGCCGATATACCCTTGTTGGCGGGTTGCAAATGGATCATCAACCTTGCACTGAAACTCCAGTTCAAACTACCACACAAAACATACTAAGGGAGGCAATCGCTCCGTCTGATAACATGATACAGCTGATAACATGGTACAGCTTAACGAGGATATCATAAAGCGAGATCTTAATGAAAAGGAGAATATGATGTACGTAGAAAAGCTTAAAAATTTAATGCAAACGATAGAACGATTCGATAATGAAAGTGATATAGAGGATTATTTTGATTTTGTCAACAGAGCCTTGGAAGGTATCCCCAATTATTTCCATGCAATCATAAAACAGCAGACGGATCCCTTACTCCTAAGTCCCACCCTTAGATTCAGTGATCCTGAAGGATACCGGGAGCGATTTATAGAGCACGATAGAAACAGACGGAGTAAACATATCTTAATGACGGAAAGTATTAATAAAATAAACAGACTGTGTAAAAGCTTCCATCTTCCGGAGGTGTTTGAAACGGGACTGGATCGTGAATTATATTCTGATCGAGATGAGAAAAAGGGCGTTACCGAACATATGGCAATGGAAGATAGGGCCTTGGCAAGAAGAATTGCATTACAATATTACAATGACGTGTTGTCAAACGGAATCAACCATGAACAAACGCTGGAGGATGCAGAAAAGAGTATTTCAAAAAAAGGATTTCATAAATCATAAAACATTGAATGAAACGCGAAACCATGCCATTACGATACTTCACTCAGAGGAGAAATCGATCATTCACGGTGACCGGGAATGCCGCTATCGATGACCTGACTGGATCCGCTTATCAGCCGGAAATGGTTTTTTTTGCATTCGATGATTCCGTCCAGCTTCATTCGAGTCAGCTCCTTGGACAGATTCGTGCGCTCCAGGTTCAGATAGTCGGCCAGCTGCTGGCGGTCAAAGGGAATTTCGAATTCATCGGAGCGCTTTTGAAGCGATACCGTATTGAGATAAGATAAAATACGCCCTCTGGCGCTTTTCGGAGAAGTGTGAAAGCTTCTTTTGGAGAGCGTCAGATTTTTGTGGGCAGAGATCAAAAGGAGGTTCCGGATCAGCTTTTCTTTCCAGGGGGAGCCGGGGAGCTTTTCCAACAAGCCGGACACCCGGAGAAAGAGGATTTCCGTCTCTTCGTTGGCGCGGACATCCACCAGCATGACTTCTTCGCGCAGAAGTGCATAGGTTTCGGCAAAGAAGCCTCCTTTTCCGATATGGGAGAGGATGGTGCAGTTTCCCCATATATCATTGCTTTCAATCGTGACGCTCCCGGATAAAACCAGTCCCATACGATCTGTCAGTTCTCCCGCGTGCAGAAGGACAGAGCCTTTTTTGTATGTTTGGGCGGTGGCCCGGAGAAAGAGCAGACATTCCTTCCTTTCGTCTGCCGTCATGTCTCGAAACAGGACAGTCTTTGCAATCAGCGCAGGATATGTAAGCATCGTCGGCCTCTTCAATATCTTTTTAAAAATGTGGTTAAAGCCACATACGGAATGTAGCCACTATACTATACTGTAGCAAGAGAAGCAAGATCGACTACCAAATGTCCACGTTCGGGATGGGAAAACAGAACGAGGAAACGGAGCGATGAAACAGGGCGATGAAACGGAGCGATGGGACAGGGCGGTCGGGAGCAGAGATCAAAGGAGAGCATGGAAATGATTCGAAAGATTATTCACATCGACGAGGAAAGGTGCAACGGTTGCGGCATCTGTGCAAATGCCTGTCACGAAGGAGCCATTGACATGGTGGACGGAAAGGCAAAGCTTGTCAGGGAGCATTTCTGCGACGGCTTCGGGGACTGTCTTCCGAACTGTCCCACCGGGGCTATTACATTTGAAGAAAGAGAGGCGCCTGCCTACGACGAGGCGGCTGTTAAGAAAAGTCAGAGGAAGAAAGCGGAGGAAAGTAAAATGACGGAGCGCGAGAGAAGCAACATGGAGGAGATGGCACGGCATGCTGCCGGGCACGGATGTCCGGGATCTCGTTTTATGCGGTTTGACAGGGAGGAAGCGGAAAGAGAGGAGGAGAAAGCGGCATTTGGAGCGGCATATGCAAAACCGGTTTCGCGTCTCAATCAGTGGCCGTGCCAGATTAAACTGCTTCCGACCCGGGCGCCCTTTTATGACAATGCAAAGCTTCTGATTGCAGCGGACTGTACCGCATATGCGTATGCGAACATGCACGAGGATTTCATGAAGGGGAAGATCACCTTGATCGGCTGTCCGAAGCTGGATGCGGTAGATTACGCAGAGAAGCTGACAGAGATCATTCGTGACAACGAGATTCGGAGCGTCACCATCGTTCGGATGGAGGTTCCCTGCTGCGGCGGACTGCAGCGGGCTGCGGAGGACGCCCTTAAGGCGAGCGGAAAGTTCATTCCCTGGCAGGTGGTCACCATCTCCCGGGATGGACGTGTGCTGGAATAACAGGCCGGGATGGGGTCTGACTGCAGGGGAAACAAGCCGGACAAATTGTTTCAGAGGGGTACATCACAAAAGAAGGAGGAGCGGATCATGGGTTATGCGGATTGGAAGGATCAGGTTTCGGAGTTCAAGAAGATGGATGTCAGAGGGGTTGCCGGAAACTTTTTGCAGGGCTTAAAGCAGCAGGCGGCTGCGCTTCCGGTGGGAAGCGGAATCGAAGTGGTGCAGACCTTTGAGCCGATTCCTTTATATGAAGTTATGGATCTTCTGGGCTACCAGCACCACACCGAAAAAGCGGCGGAGAATGAGTATCACGCCTATTTCTATCGCACCGAGAAAAAGGGGAGTCTGGAGGAGATTCCGGAGAGACCGGCGGTCATTACAAACTATCCGATGATTGATGAAAAGCTGGGAACGCTGGCAGTGGAGTTTTGGGATCTGACCTGGAACAGCAAGAATCGGTATCTGGATTATAATGTGCGCCTGCTTCTCTCTTTGTCCAATGCCGTTGGAGCCGGAAGAAAACGGCAGGCGGTGCGGGAGCTTTTGAAGGCCTATGCCAATGGCCTGGATTCCCGGGCGCTGGACGATGTGTTCCAGCAGTTTGCATGGAATATGGGAATTGGCTATTTTAGCTCGGAAATCGCCCCGTCTCCGCTGTTTCAGGCATACAAAATTGTGAAACAGATGGAGAAGCAGGGAAAGAGCCGGGCAGAGATCAATCGGGCGCTGAAGGAGAAATTTTCAGGAGGCAATCCCGGAGGTAAGGGAGACGGGTGCTGAACCGGATTATGCCCATCGAAACAGACTGTGTTTTGTCCGGGGGATCCGGGTGCCTGACAGGCTGAATGCGATTTTCATGTGGACAGCGGGTTAGAGGAGGACAGCGTTCGGGCGGCCAGCGTTCAGGCGGCCAGCGTTCGGGCGGACAGCAGTCAGGCAGTGATGCCGGAATGCAAAAGGAGCATTGGTTGTCGGACGGGATCCCGGGATTTTAAGAACGGGATCCCGGACTTGACAGAGGGGGAGGGAGGAATTAAAATTTATATTTGAACAACGTTCATCCAAGCGCACAGGAGATGCGCGAAAGAACATAGGGTTCCATGAAAGCTCTTCCATCCGGAATGGAGGGGTTTTCTGTTTACGAAAAGTGAACAATGTTCAAAAAGGAGATTTTAATATGCAGGCAGTGTTTGAGACGGTTTTTGATGTGGCCTATTTATTCACGGTTCTTTTTTTGGGGATAAAGATGGTCAAGGAAAGCAGAGGAGTCACACAATTTGTTTTATACGGAGTCATGGCTTTGGTGCTGGGGATGGGGGATTCCTTCCACCTGATTCCGAGAGCGGTCGCACTCAGTACGAAGGGGCTGGATGCTTACACCGGGGCGCTTGGCATGGGAAAGTGTATCACATCAGTCACCATGACACTATTTTATCTGCTCCTTTACTATGTGTGGCGTGAACGCTATGGGATCTGCGGAAAAGAGAAGCTGACAGGAGTGGTGTGGCTGCTTTCGGCAGCGAGGATTATTCTGGTACTGATGCCGCAGAACCAGTGGCTTAGCAAGACGCCCCCTCTCTCGTGGGGCATTTACAGAAACATTCCGTTTGTGCTTTTGGGGTTCCTGATGATTACTCTGTTTTATCAATCGGGGAAGGAGCATGACGATGCCGATTTCAGGCATCTCTGGCTTACCATTGCGCTAAGCTTTGGGTTCTACCTTCCGGTTGTGCTCCTGGCAGGTGCAGTACCGCCGGTCGGGGCTTTGATGATTCCGAAGACGGGCGCATATGTGTGGATGGTATGGATCGGATATCATTCCATGAAACAGGAGATGGGGTAAAAGAGCAGGAGAGAGTCTGCCGGACAAAGGGAAGGCGCTCCCGAGTGAAATATGGTATTCTTACTTCGGGCGGCAAAGCCGGGACCATCCGGAGCGGTCATGGGCACTTTGGGGACCGCTGCTGCTATGGGCATTAAGAAATCGGAGGAAGCGGAATGCGTAACCGAAGCAGGTTCGGATGTTTCAAAACGGCAGATGTGGTGTGGTGCGGTCTGTTTGCCGCATTGCTTTCGGTTGGTGCGTGGATCAGGATCATGATTCCGATCGGGGTGTTTCAGGTCACCTTCAGCCTTCAGCTTCTGTTTGCCCTGCTGGCCGGACTCCTACTGGGGCCCGAAAAAGGACTCTGTAGTGTTGTTTCCTATCTGCTCGTCGGCCTTTCCGGCGTGCCTGTTTTCGCCCATGGAGGAGGGCTCGCTTATCTCGCCAGACCCACCTTTGGATTTCTGATCGGATTTGCGGCGGCGGCATACATTGCGGGAGCGTGTGCGGAGCGGGTTCACAGGGGGACGATTCCAAGACTTTTGTTCTCCGCGTTTTGCGGTGAGATGGCATATTATGGCTGCGGCCTTTTGTACTACTTTATTTCGTTTAATTATATTCTCACCCACGGAACCGCAATCGGCGTGAGAGAGCTCCTTACCGTGTGGTTTCTCAGCACAGTTATTCCGGATTTCCTGCTTTGTGTCATGGCGTCGCTTCTGGCGGCTCGGCTTCTGCCGCAGATGAAATATCTGAGGAAAAACGGAGGACGTTTCCTATGAATTTGTTCCCATTTTATGAGGACATTGACGGAAAGACATTTTTGATTGTCGGAGGCGGCGCCGTGGCGCGGCATAAGATACGGGTTTTGCGGCAGTTTACCCATCGCATTCTGATTTTGGCGGAGAAAACCGAGATCACGGACTGCCCTGTGATCCAAAAACGCTTTGAGCCGGATGATCTTAGGCGCGGCGATTATGTGATTGCGGCAACGGGGAATCCGGAGACGGATCGCCGGATCGCAGCGCTCTGCCGGGAGACGGGAAAGAAAATCAATGTGGTAGATGAAGCAAAGCTTTGCACCTTCTTTTTTCCGAGCATCGTGAAGCGAGGCCCGCTGGTTGTGGCAATTTCCACCTGCGGCGCCAGTCCGGCTTATGCCAAAAAGCTGAGACAACGGGTGGAAAAAGCAATTCCGCAGGAGATCGAGTCTGTTTTGAATCGCATGGAAGAAGTGCGCACATGGGTTCCGGGGCTTTTGAAGACCCAACGGGAGAGAGCAGTACTCTATCAATGGTTGTTGAATGCGTTGTTGGCGGGGGAAACGATTTCAGAGGAAGAGATTCGGAGGCGGGCCTTGGACGGAAGCTGTCAACGCGAAGTGGAGCAAAGCCGGAAACGAGCGGAAGAGGGCGAGTCAGCGGAGGAACACAGAGCAGAGGGAAGCCGGAAGACAGCGGAAGACAGAGAGCCAGCGAAGAAACGTAGAAGCAGAGCAGAGACGGAAGAGGGCGAGTCAGCGGAGGAATGCAGAGCAGAGGCGGGAGACGGGCTATGATTCTTGCGACGAGAGGAAGTGCACTTGCGCTTTCCCAGGCGGACATTGTAAAAAAGAAGCTGGAGGCACTTGGCATTTCAGTACAGCTCCTTGTGGTCTCTACGAAAGGGGATCGGGATCGCCTCGGGGCGCTCAAAGAGATCGGCGGAAATGGGCTGTTTATCCGTGAATTGGAGAAAAAGCTTTTGAACGGAGAGGCGGACGTGGCAGTCCACAGCGGGAAGGATCTTCCTTATATGCTGGCGGAAGGACTTTGCATCGGATGTGTTCCGGATGCGGCAGACCCGCGGGACTGCCTCATTCGCCTCAGAAAAAGAACGGAGCGGCCGCAACCGGTGATCGGCACCGGAAGTCCGAGACGTATGGCAGAGTATGCCGCCCGGAATCCTGAGGCAGTGTTTCGAAACATCCGGGGCAACATAGACACACGGTTAAAAAAGCTGGAAGCCGGGGAATATGACGGCATCATTCTCGCAGCCGGGGGGATGGAACGCCTTTCCCTTTCCATGGACGGGTATGAAAGCCGCTGTTTTTCAGTGGAGGAAATGATCCCGGCTCCTTGTCAGGGACTTTTGGCAGTGGAGTGCCGGGAGCGGGATTCGGCGACGCGGAAACTATTACAAAAAATCAACGATGCAGAGGCAGCGAAGCGCTTTGTCGCTGAGCGCATGCTGTTTCGGAGATTGAAGGCGGACTGCACCAAGGCAATTGGGATTCATGCTGTGCTGACCGGGAATGATCTTACGTTTTATGTGCTGTCGGAAGGGAAACGATTGGCTCGAAAAGGCACTTACCAACAGCTCCCTGCGCTGTGTGAGGAAATTTACGGAGAACTTTATGGATGAGCAAAAAACAGGGGAAGTGATTCTGGTGGGCGCAGGATGCGAAAGGGGGTTGATGACAATCTCCGGTATGCAGGCGCTGAAAAAAGCGGAAATCCTGATTTATGATGATCTGATTGACCCTGCCTTATTGGAAGAAATCGAAGAGGGGTGTCGAACCGTTTATGTGGGGAAGCGCTCCGGTGCGCACAGCATGAAGCAGGAGGAAATCAACCGGATGCTGGCGGAGGAAGCGAAGCGGGGAAGGTGCGTTGTCCGCCTGAAGGGCGGGGACAGCTTTGTGTTCGGAAGAGGCGGAGAGGAGCTTTTGGCTCTTCGCAAACTGGGGATTCGCTGCCGTGTCATTCCCGGCATTACATCGGCTGTCGCAGTGCCGGAGCACATGGGAATTCCGGTGACCCACCGGGGGGCTGCGCAGTCATTCACGGTGGTGACCGGACATACGGCAACGGAGCAGGAAGAAAATTATGAGGCGTTGGCGAAGCTGCGAGGGACACTCATTTTCCTCATGGGAATTCGCTCTTTAAAAGAAATCACGGAGCGGCTGATGCGCTTCGGAAAAGATCCCAAGACTCCTGCGGCTGTGTTGACCAGGGGGTTTACTGCTGCGGAAGAAAGAATCGACGGAACCCTTGGAACCATCGCAGTGCAGGCAGAGCAGGCATCGACGCCGGGGATCCTGGTGGTGGGAGAAACTGCAGCCTTGGATTTGAGAGAGGGAAAGCAGGGGACAGGGCAAAGAGAGGAGCCGGACAAACGGGAGATGAGAGACGCTCTGAAGGGTTGCTCTGCGACTGTAACGGGGACCCGCTCTTTTACAGAGCGAATGGCAGACAGGCTGGAAGAAAGAGGCGCGTCTGTCCTTCGGCGGCCTTGCATGGAGCTTGTCCCTAGGACGGAGCAGATTTTGGCAGCGCTTAAGACAGGGGATTATCGGTGGATTGTCTTCACCAGCGGAAACGGAGTCGAGATTTTCTTCCGGCATCTGGCGGATGCGGGCTTTGATCTTCGCGGCCTGTGGGGGATTCGGTTCGCCTGTATCGGAAGCGGAACCGCAGGGGTGTTGAGGAGGCGGGGCTTTGCGGCAGACCTTATCCCGGCGCAATATACGGCAAAGGCACTGGGAAGGGCGCTGGGAGAGACCGTTCAGGAAGGAAGGGTGTTGATTTTGCGGTCGGAGGACGGTTCTGCGGAATTGACCGATGCGCTGCGGGAACGAGGAATCCCTTACACCGACCTTCCGATTTATAAGATGGTTCCGATGGATAAAACGGACGGTATTCCGTGGAGAAAAAGGGGAAACAAGCCGGAAGGCGGAACGAAAGAAGAACAGGAACCGGTCTCCGAAGGGAAGCGATGGAAAGCAGAGACAGATTATATCGTCTTCGGAAGTGCGGGCTGTGTCAGAATGAGCATTGCAAAGATGGAAATACCGGATCGGGTGATACCGGTATGCATCGGAGAATACACAGCAGAAGCATTCCGGCGGGAAACCGGACGGGAGCCGCTTGTCGCCGCCGTATACACGGCGGAGGGAATTGCTGCGGTGATGGAGCAGGACTTTCAAAGGAGAAGGCAGGGAAGAGCCGAATCCGAAACGGTGTGAAGAAGGGGAGAAGCAGTATGACAGGAGTTTTCTATGGGATCGGCGTGGGACCGGGAGACCCGGAGCTTATGACGCAGAAGGCGCTGAAAGCCATTCGGGCATCGGATGTGATTGCTGCCCCCGGCGAGAATGTAAGGGAGACCACGGCTTATCGAATTGCGGTGCGGGCGGCTCCGGGGCTGGAAAGAAAGGAGCTGCTTCCGATTTTGATGCCCATGGTGATGGATCGAAGCGTGATGGAACGGGCGCACAGGCGAGGGGCGGAGCAAATTGAACGAGTTCTCTTGCAGGGAAAATCGGTGGGCTTTCTCACATTGGGAGATTCCACGATTTATTCCACCTTTTCTTATCTGGAAAAAATTGTAAAAAAGTCGGGATTTCAGACGGTCTATATCAATGGGGTTCCGTCGTTTTGCGCTGCCGCCGCGGTGCTGGGGATCCCATTGGCAGAGTGGAGAGAGCCGCTTCACATTATCCCGGCGATGCATCGCCTGAAGGAGGAGCTTTCCTATGACGGCACATGTGTTCTGATGAAAAGCGGAAGTCATATGAAGGAGGTGAAGGAGCTTCTGAAGCGGAGCGGGAAGCAGGTTTGCATGGTGGAAAACTGCGGCATGGCGTCACAGAAGCGATATACCGGTGCAGAGCAGATTCCGGATGATGCAGGCTATTTTTCCCTGATGATTGCGAAGGAGAACAACGAGGCAAACCCTAAGGAGCTGCAGGATGATTGAGCTCCTTTCGCTGACCAAGCGCTATGGGGAGGAAACCGCCGTGAACAGACTCTCCTTCCGCATTCAAGATGGGGAATTTTTCGGGCTTCTCGGGCCCAACGGATCGGGAAAGACGACCACCATCCGCATGCTTTCAACGGTTTTGCTTCCGACGGCGGGAGAGATTCGAATCGACGGAATGAAGCTGACGAGGGGCGCGGCGGGGCTCAGGCGGAAGCTCAGCGTTATCACACAGGAATACTCCATGCGGCTTGATATGAACATGGACGAGGTCATGGAATATCAGGGTCGGCTGTACCGGATGAAGAAACAGGAGATTCGGGAAAAAACGGAGTCTCTGCTGGCTTACGCAGGACTTCTTGGGCATCGAAGAAAGCGGGTGCGCGACCTTTCCGGGGGGATGAAGCGGCGGCTGATGATCTGCCGCGGGCTCATGGTGGATCCGGAGGTTTTGCTGCTGGATGAGCCGACAGCCGGAATGGATGCCATCTCCCGGCGGCAGACCTGGGATTTGCTTCGTCGGCTGAAGGAAAATAAAATCAGCATTCTTTTGACAACACACTACATGGAGGAAGCGGAGCAGCTCTGCGATCGGGTCGCATTCATCCGGAACGGAAGTCTGGAGAGGATGGGGGTTCCATCGGAGCTGATTGCCGGTCTCGGACGGTATGCGGTGGATGACTTTGATGGGGAGCGGATTGTGAGCCGTTATTTTCACATGCGAAAGGATGCGCTGGCGTTCTTAACCCGGTGTAAAGACGGCGCCGCGTTAAGAAATACGAATCTGGAGGACGTGTTTATCCATGGGTATTGTCACGGTTTTATGGGAGAAATGGACGGAATTCAGACGTGATTATTTGAAGATCACAGCGGCGGCCATCCTGGCACCGTTGCTTTATCTCCTGGTGTTCGGACAAAATATTGAGACCGGGTCGGACGGGAGACCATATCTCTCTTTCCTGATTCCCGGGCTGGTTTCCATGGCGTCTATGACGGGAAGCTTCGGCGCCGTGATTCAGAACATGAGTGTGCAGCGGCTTTATGAGAAGGCGCTGGATCAGGTCATGATTTCCCCCACGCCCCTCTGGCAGTTTCTGCTGGGGCAGGTGATCGGAGGAAGTCTCCGGGGACTGTATTCCGGCGTTCTGATTATTCTGGTCACGGCGCCGCTTGGCATGCAACTCCGGTTTGGGACAGAGGCGGTGTGCATCCTGCTGTTAAACGGCATGGTGTTTGCGACTCTGGGGCTTTGGCTCTCCTTTACGGCAAAGAGCTATGCGGACGCGCCGCGGCTCACTGCATACGTCATGACGCCCATGTCCTTTCTCTGCAATACATTTTTTCCCATTGAGCGGATGCCGGTCCGGATTCGACCACTGATACGAATTCTGCCGCTTTCGCAGGCAAGTGCACTGATTCGAAGCGCTGCGGAAGGCGAAGAGTCCGGAGCAGCGATTTTGTTCAGCAGAGGAAGCGGAATTTTGCTTTTGTATCTGACGGTTCTTTCGATTGCTTCCGCCCATTATATTTACCGAAAAAAAAACATGTAGCCTCGGCGGGAGATTTGTGCCGGAGGACAGGGCACGCCATCGGATGCCGAAACAGAAAAAGGAAGGGAGAGGATCCGATCAATTTACAAAAGATTAAAGCTTGAATTTTTGAAAAAAGACGTTTATAATTTTCCCGGTTATCCGAAATCCTGACCGGGGTCAGGGCTTTGGAGAGCTCAAATTAAAAAGGAAAACCGAAGAAGAAAGCGGTTTTCTGAAGATCGGGGAGTAAAATTATGTGGCTGTTCTTTACCTTTTCAACAACCTTTCTATGGGGTCTTGCGGAGCTTTTTTACAAGAAGGGAGCGCGGCAGGAGGAGAAGTTTGCGCACCTTAAGATGGCTGTATGTGTTGGCATTGTCATGGGCTTCCATGCAATGTTTATCCTGATGACACAGGATGTGGGATATGATCCCATCAACATGGTACGTTACCTTCCGGTGTCGCTTTGCTACATCGTCTCCATGGCACTCTCCTTTTTCGGGATGCGCTTTATTGAGGAGTCCATTTCCGATCCGATTGAAAACACCTCCGGCGCCATTGTGACCTTGATGTGTGTGGTCCTTTTGGGGGCGCATGTCGAACGGATTTCGGTCGCGGCGATTCTTCTGATTGTCGTGGGCATTCTGGGCATCGGATTCCTGGAGGGACACGGAGACACCGACCGGGCGAAGAAGCTGGGACGGACGATGGCCATTGTGGCGTTTGCCATGCCGTTTTGCTATGCAATTTTGGATGCGCTGGGAAGCTTTTTGGATGTGTATTATCTGGACGTGGAGAGGACACCGCTGATCGGCGTGACGGAGGATACGATTGAGCTGGTGGCAAACACCTCCTATGAGCTGACATTTGCCCTGTGCGCAGTTCTCCTGCTCTTCTTCATGAGAAGCAGGAAGGAAAAATTCGGCGCCTTGAAATGGCAGCGGGACAAGGTGCTGGCCGCGCTTTTTGAGACGGCAGGACAGTTTACCTATGTGTTTGCAATGAGCGGAAATGGTGCAATTGCCGCTCCCATCATATCGGCAGTCTGCGTGGTGTCGCTGCTGCTGTCGAGAATTTTCCTGAAGGAAAAGCTGACAAGGACCCAGTATTTCTTCCTTGCCTGTGTGATTATTGGCATTCTGACTCTGGCAGTGATCGAGGGAGACTGACGGAGCATCAAAGGAACAGGAGAGCCTGGCCCAAAGGGCAGAAGGCGGCGACAGGGAGACGCAAAGCGAAGCACGGTCAAACAGCGTCAATCAAAGAAGCAGCCTGGCAACACATTCTGCCTTTTGGGAGATGGGTTGCCAGGCTGCTTTTGTCTGAAGGTAATCCTTTTCCGGGACACGCAAAGCCAGTCCGCAGCCTTCAGACAGCTCCCTCGGAAGCGGAATCAGGCGGCCGGGCAGCTGATGTATTTTGCAGTAGTGCTCTGCGGCCAGGGCGTCTATGGTTCGGCGGAAACGAAATACGTAGTAGCAGTGTTTGGGTAACATAAGGAACCTCCTTTCAGAGCAGCGCCGCAAAGGAAGGAACGAAACAGGTCCGGACCGATGAGGGAAACACGGTCAGGAAATCAGCGCTGCGAGGCGGCGGATGGCGTCAATTCCGACTTGAATTTCTTCGCTCCGGTTGGAGCTTCCAAAGCTGAAGCGAACCGCGCCCCGGGCTGCAGTCCCGAAGGCCTGGTGCATGAGGGGAGCGCAGTGGGCACCGGAACGCACGCAGATGCCATAGTGTTCCCAGAGCCAGTCACTGACGACGGCAGAATCCTCATTTCCGAGATTCAGCGAGACGATGGGAACACGGGGGCAGGCGCCGGAGAAGTCCCCGTAGAGGTGAAGATTCGGGAGATCCTGTATTCCTGTCAGAAACTGCCGGGCGAGTCCGGCTTCCTTTTCTCGGACGGCTTCCACGCCTGCCTGCAAACGAAGCCTGACGCCGGCGTTTAAACCGGCGATGCCGTGGGCATTCATGGTTCCGGCTTCCAGACAGTCGGGCATGTCCGAAGGGTGGCGGGGATCAAAGCTGTGTGTTCCGGTTCCGCCCACCTTAAGGGGCTCCGGGCTCAGACCTTCTCTCAGATAAAGACCGCCTGTTCCCTGGGGTCCCAGCAGCCCCTTGTGACCGGTGAAGCAGAGGACGTCGATTCCAGCCTCTTGAACGTCAATGGGGAAAATACCGGCTGTCTGGGCGGCATCGACAATCAGCAGCAGCCGGTGTGCTTTGGCGAAGGCAGAGATTCGCCGGAGGTCGGTTACATTTCCGGTCAGATTTCCGGCGTGGGTGGTAACAACGGCACGGGTGCCGGGGCGAAGATATAACGGAAGCGCATCATAGGGAAAGCCTCCGTTCCGATCGCAGGGAAGGATGGTGAGCTCCACGCCGCGGCGCTCCATGAGGTACAGAGGACGGAGCACAGAGTTGTGCTCGCAGGCAGTGGCAATCACGTGATCTCCCGGCCTTAACAATCCTTGCAGGGCGAGGTTCAGGGCTTCCGTGGCGTTGCAGGTGAAGGCAATTCGGGAGGGATCCTCGGCGTGAAACAGCTCTGCCAGACCGGTGCGTGCCTCATAGAGAATTTCGGAGGCAGTCAGTGTAGGCCCGTGTGCCCCCCGCCCGGCATTTCCTGCGGTGCGAAGGGCGTGAAGCACGGCAGTCTCCACTTCCGGAGGCTTGGGAAACGAGCCGGCTGCATGATCAAAGTAGATCATGGCCGAAGGATGCCGGATGCGCGCATCTCCCGCTCTGCGATGTCATACATGTTGGTGACGGATCCGACGGCAAGTTGCTCCGTCAGTCCGTAGTAATTTAAACAAGTTCCGCAGGAAAGAATGGTGACGCCCTGCTGCTCCAGATTGCGCAGATCCTCCAGAAGGGGGGAGCCTTGAATGGCGTTTCGGACGCCGCTGTTATAGAAAATGACGGAATCAGGGAGCGTTTTGAGCTGTGAAAGGGCGTAGACAAAGGATTTCAGCAGTGCCGCTCCCAGCTCTTCATTGCCGCTTCCCATTTGTGTGGAGGAAATGACGACGATCTGACCTCCTGCTGAGGATGGAGAAGCGGGTGCAGGATCAGGAGCCGGGGCGCTGCCGCCGGAAGCCGGTACGTCCATTACGACGTGGAACGCTTGCGCCCCGCTTTGCCGGGAAGAGACGGGGTAGCCCTTCTGCTCCGCCATTTTGGTGAGATTTTGGACGGCGATTTCGTTGTCCACCAGAACCTCCAGCTGCAGAGCCGCTCCGTTTTGTTCTTCGATTGCCCGTTTGGCTTTTACCACCGGAATCGGGCAGGCGTCTCCCATTGCATTGACTGTAATCATGACAGTCTCCTTTCTGCCGAATATCGTTTATTCGATTGCAATCGGCAATATTTTCTGTTGGTAATTTTGTCAGCTGATGACGGTAAGCGCCGCAGACTCTTGTTCCGTCAGCGTTCCGATGATGCGGGCCGGAATCCCTGCTGCCTGCAGTTCCTGCTCCAGCGGTACAGCGGCCCCGGCGTCAACAGCGAACAAAAGTCCGCCGGAGGTCTGAGGATCAAACAGGAGCTCCTGCATGGCAAAGGAGGTGTTGACAAAGTGAACGGCATCCTTTAGAAACGTTCGGTTTCGTTGCCCGGCGGCTGTGTAGAGAAATGCGTCCGCATACTGCAGCGCCTCGGGAATGAGAGGAAGATTTTCTGTCAGGATCCTTGCAGAGAGCTGTCCGCCAAGCATTTCGTGGAGATGGATGAGAAGCCCAAAGCCCGTCACGTCGGTGCAGGCGTGAATCGGGTAAGCCGACGCAATCTCGGCGGCGCAGCGGTTCAGCATGGTCATGGAAGCAATGGCAGCATTCATGGCTTCCGGGCTGGCTTGCTTCACCCGATTCGCCGTGCAGACGAGCCCAACCCCCAGCTTCTTTGTAAGAATCAGCTTGTCCCCGGGTTTTCCCCGGTGGTTTTCATAAATTTTTCGGGGGTCAATCACTCCGGTGACAGAGAGACCGTATTTCACCTCCGTATCTGAAATGGAGTGACCGCCGCTCAGTATGCCGTCTGCTTCCATCACCTTTTCCGCGCCGCCGCGCAAAATTTCACCGAGAATGTTTAAATCCATGGACTCCGGAAAGCAGACAATGTTCAGGGCGGTTTTTACGGATCCGCCCATGGCATAGATGTCGCTCAGCGCATTGGCCGCGGCAATCTGACCGAAGAGATAAGGGTCTTCCACCATGGGAGGGAAAAAGTCCAGTGTCTGGACGATGGCCAGGGTGTCGGAGATTCGATAGACAGCCGCATCGTCATTTTGATCATACCCCACCAGAAGATTCGGATCCTTCGGGCCGCGGGGAAGCCGGGACAGCACATGGCGCAGAATTCCGGCGCCAAGTTTCGCGGTACAGCCCCCTCCTTTGCAAAAAAGTTTCGAATTGACAGGTTCCATAGGTTAACACTTTCTTTTATAATAGAGTCCAATGACCTTTTTACTATAGCACATTGTGGCAAGAGGCGGGGTGAAAATGGCGTATGTGGTTGCAGTGGTGGGAGCAGGCGGAAAAACCTCTTATATTGACAGAATGGCAAAGCAGTATGCGGCAGAGGGAAAGCGGGTGGCAGTCACAACCACGACCCACAGATTTTTGGAAGGAGAGCAGGGTCAGGAGCAGATCCGATATGTCGGTGCGCCGCAGGGTGAAAAGTACGGATACCCGGGGGATCGGATCTATGACGAGCTCTGCCGGGACTCGGATGTTCTCTTGGTGGAGGCGGACGGAGCAAGACACAGGCCGCTTAAAATTCCGGGGGACGGAGAGCCGGTGATTCCAAGGAAGATCCAGAAGATTGTTGTTATGATGGGAAGCATGGCAATCGGCCGGAGATTTTCTGAAGTTTGTCATCGAAGCCGGCTGGCGCCAAGGGAGTGGATGGATCAAAAAGTGGATCAGACGTTGATTGACAGGTTGGCAGAGCGTTTCTATCTTAATCCGCTCAGAATGCGCTATCCGGGAGTGGAGCTGGAATACCGCATGTCCGAGGCAGCAGAAGAGAGAGAAAGAGAGGAAGAAAAGGAACCCATCACTCTGGTTCTTCTGGCTTCCGGCTCCAGCCGCCGCTTTGGAGCCAAAAATAAGCTTCTGGCAGCATGGAAGGGGAAGCCTCTTTACTGCTGCCAGCTGGATGCCCTGCTGGAAGCAAAGGACAGGCTGCGGCAATCCGGTCTCAGCACAGAAATTATGGTGGTCAGCTGCCACCGGGAGATTCTTACAGATCCGAATTATGCGGGCATCGTATCCATGGTTCCGAATCCGTGGCATGCGGAAGGCATTTCGGCATCTGTTCGGCTGGGGGCAAGGCTTGCTCCTGGGGCAGTGGCTTATTTTGCCGCTGATCAGCCTTTTTTCGGCGGGGAGGATGTGGTTCGTCTGCTTAAGGAGTACCGAAGGAGCGGGAAGGCCATGGCCTGCGCATATTCGGATCACGCAGCCAATCCCGCCGTGTTTTCCGGCTCCGCAAAGAAGCGGCTGCTGAAGATAGAAGGGGACAAGGGTCCCATCGGCATCATACGAAGCCACCCCACAGAGGTCTATTATTATGTGGTGGCGGCAGAAAAACTCCGGGACATTGATACGCCGGAGCAGTGGAAAAGGATGGAGCAGGATGGATCGGGAATTTAGGATACTGATGCGGGGAGCAGGAGATATCGCCACAGGAAGTCTGCATCGCCTGTTTCAGGCGGGGTTTCGCCCGATTGCGCTGGAAACGGATCACCCCTCGGCGATTCGCCGTCAGGTGGCATTCAGCGAATGCATCTATGATGGGGAGACTGTGGTGGAGCAGGTTCACGCCGTTTTGGTATCCTCCCTTGAGGAGGCGCAGACAGAAAAAAGAAACGGCAGGATTCCTGTGCTGATTGACCCGGCGGGGGACTGTATCGAAAGGTATTGTCCGGATGTGCTGATCGATGCAATACTCGCAAAAAAAAATCTTGGAACCAGGCGGGAGATGGCGGACTGCACCATTGGGCTGGGACCGGGATTTACAGCGGGAGAGGATGTGGATTATGTGATTGAAACCATGCGGGGGCATCGCCTTGGCCGCATTCTGTCTGAGGGGTGCGCATGTCCCAATACCGGGGTACCCGGTGTGATCGGCGGCTACGGGAGAGAACGTGTGATCCATGCACCGGCTGACGGGGTGCTGAAAACGCTTCGCGGGATCGGGGATTCTGTGGAGGCGGGAGAGGTGATTGCCCGGATCTGCCGGGAAAACGGAAGCTGTGTGAACGTACCTGCCTCTTTGACCGGCATTCTTCGCGGTCTGATTCGGGACGGTTTTTTTGTGACGGAAGGATTTAAAATTGCGGATCTGGATCCCCGGACAGAGGAGTATCAGAATTGTTTTACCATTTCCGATAAGGCGCGCTGCATTGCAGGAAGTGTTCTGGAGCTGGTGTGCAGGGCATACGGGGAGAAAAGAAAATGAAGCTGATCAAAACGGAGCATGCGGTGGGGTGGTTTCTTTGTCACGACATCACACAAATTATCCGGGGGAAAACAAAGGGACCTGTGTTTCGGAAGGGGCACCGGATTGAAGCAGAGGATATTCCCATCCTGCTTTCTGTGGGAAAGGATCATGTCTATGTCCGGGAGAGTGACATAGGGGATGAGTGGGACCGGGAAGGGCGGATGCTTCATGAGGACGATGCCGCGCTGATTCTGTATTCACTCTGTCGAAATCAAAATCTCAGCCGATTGCCCGACATCAAGGAAGGGAAGGTGGAGATGGTTGCGGATTGCGACGGTCTTCTGATCATTGATGAGGAAGCAATGTTTCGCGTCAACTCCTACGGACAGATGATGATTGCCTCGCTGCACAATTATTTTCCGGTGAGGAAGGGACAGCATGTGGCAGGGATGCGAATTATCCCGCTGCAAATCGAACGAAGCAAGATGGAAGAGATTCAGAGCATAGTGGGAGATCGGCCGATTTTTACGCTGCTCCCCTACCGAAAGAAAAGGGTAGGACTGGTCATCACCGGGAATGAGGTGTTCTACGGAAGAATTCAGGATCGTTTTACGCAGGTTGCGGAAGCCAAGGTCAGAGCCTTTGGCGCGGAGGTGATTGCAAGAGAGGTCAGCTCCGATGATCCTGTCATGGAGGTTTCCTGCATTCAAAAGGTGCTGGATGCCGGGGCGGATCTTGTACTATGTACCGGGGGGATGAGTGTGGATCCGGATGACAGGACGCCCTTTGCCATCCGACAGCTGGCGGATCGCGTGGTGTGCTACGGTTCTCCCGTGCTGCCGGGAGCCATGTTTATGCTGGCATATAAGGGAGCGCAGGATGAAATCGCGATGATGGGGCTGCCGGGATGTGTCATGTACGAAAAAAGAACGATATTTGATCTGATTCTTCCTCGTGTGATGGCAGGCGTGAGGGTGGAGGCAGAGGAAATTGCCCGTATGGGAGTCGGAGGCTATTGCATGCACTGTGATCCTTGCATGTTTCCGAATTGTGCCTTCGGGGTATCCTAGGGATATAAAAATTTTTCAAAAGGAGAAGGAGCATGGAAAAGCAGAAGAGAATGAAAACGATTATGGCGGCGGGAGCGATTGGCCTTGCCGTGGCGCTGGGGCTTTCCGCCTGCGGAAAAGCCGCCAAGGAGCAGAGCAAGGCGGACACAAAGGCAGAAGCAACAGAAAAAGCAGATAAAACAGAAAATACAGAAACAACAGAAACAGCAGACAAAACAGAAGAAGCAGAAAAAACGGAGATTCAGGTGTTTGTTGCCGCATCACTCTCCAAGGTCATGGAGGAGGCGGCGGACAAGTATCGCGAGATCCGGCCTGATGTAACCGTTTGTTACAATGCAGATTCCTCCGGAAAGCTTCTCACACAGATTCAGGAGGGCTATGCCTGTGATGTGTTTTTTTCTGCGGCGCAAAAGCAAATGGATGCCCTGGAGGCAGACGGCCGGCTGGTGGAGGGCACGCGGAACAATGTGGTGAACAATCAGGTCTGTGTCATCAGCCGAAAGGGCAGCGGGACACAGGTCACAGGACTTAAGAACATAGCGAAGGCAACCTCCATTGCCCTGGCAGATGGTTCCGTACCGGTGGGGAAATACACCCGGGAGGCGATGGTACGGTCAGGGCTTCTAAAAGAGACTGAGGATGTATCCGGAATTACAACGGCAGAGGTTTCGGAGCAGCTGGGCGGCGTTGAGATCTCTGAGCAGTCCAATGTTTCCAAAGTCCTCGCTGCCGTGGTGGAAGGCTCCTGCGAGGTGGGAACGACTTACTATTCGGATCTGTACGGATATGAGGATCAGATTGACGTTCTTGAGAAGCTTCCATATGAGCTGTCCGGCGATGTGATTTACCCGATTGCGCAGGTGAAAAACGAGGAGGCTGATGACCGGGAGAAGGAGGCTGCTCTGGATTTCATCCGCTTTGTCACCTCGGAGGACATGAAAAACGTGTTTCGGAGTCATTACTTTGACACGAATGTTCAAAGATAAACAGGGTTGATTCAAAAGAGGAACCGGGAAACCGGGAGAAAAGGAGGGGGGCGGCATGAGAGAGATCATGGAGCAGATGGCGTTATTGGACTGGAGTCCGCTTTGGATTTCCGTGAAAACAGGGGTGGCTTCCACTGTGGTCTGCTTCTTTTTAGGAATTTACGCGGCAGGGAAAATCATGTACCTGCGTCCCTCGATGAAGGCACTGGCCGACGGCATTCTTACCCTGCCCATGGTGCTGCCGCCGACCGTCGCCGGATTTTTTCTCCTTCTATTTTTTTCAAGGCGGCGGCCCATGGGAATTTTTCTGTGGAATTCCTTTCACATCAAGGTGGTTCAGAGTTGGCTGGGCTGCGTGATTGCAGCCACCGTCATTGCCTTTCCCCTGATGTACCGCAACGCACGGGCCGCATTTGAACAGGTGGATATCAACCTGATCCATGCGGGGCGAACCCTGGGCATGTCGGAATTTCGAATCTTTTGGAAGGTGGTTCTTCCGACTGCCGGCCCCGGAATTGCCGGCGGAACGGTATTGACCTTTGCGCGGGCGCTGGGAGAATACGGGGCGACCTCCATGCTGGCAGGCAATATTCCGGGCAGGACGGCCACCATCTCGCAGCGGATTGCCATGGTGATACAGGATCAGGATTATCTGAAAGCGGGGATTTGGGTGGCAGTGATCCTTTTCATTGCGTTCGGTGTGGTTGTTCTGATGAATTGGTTCGCCCACCGGACGATTAAAACCCTGCATCGCTGGTGAAAGTGAGTGTCCGCGATGAAGTCAATGGAAGTAAAAATCAAAAAGAAAACAGGAAGCTTTGCCTTGGATCTTCACTTTGCTTCCGATGCGAGGCGGATTGGCATACTGGGTTCGTCAGGAGCGGGAAAATCCATGCTGTTAAAGCTGATCGCCGGAATTGAGCATCCGGATCAGGGGTACATTCGAATCGGAGGGTCGGTGTTCTGCGATACGGCCCTGCGCCTCTCCCAAAAACCGCAGCAGCGAAGGGTCGGGTACCTGTTTCAGAATTACGCCCTGTTTCCGGCAATGACAGTGGAAGAAAACATCGCCGCCGGTCTTCGCGGAGGAAAAAAGGCGTGGGCCTTAAGGACGGAAGAAATGATCCAAAGGTTTCGGCTGAGCGGATTGGAGCACCGGCTGCCGCGGCAGCTTTCGGGGGGTCAGCAGCAGCGGGTTGCGCTTGCCAGAATCATGGCCTGCAGGCCGGATATGATTCTTTTGGATGAGCCGTTTTCTGCGCTGGATTCTTACTTGAAGGATCAGATGCAGGAAGAGCTGTTTTCCTTTCTTTCAGACTACCCGGGAATCGTGATTCTGGTCTCCCATGCCAGAGAGGAAATCTACCGGTTCAGTGAAGAGGTCTTGATCCTCGACAGAGGGAGGCTGGTTGAGCAGGGAAACACAGAGGAGATTTTTGAACACCCGAACACGAAAACGGCGGCGCTTCTCACCGGATGCAGAAATTTTTCGAAGGCCTTTCCGGTGGATGCACACACGGTGGATGCGCCGGATTGGGGCGTTCGCTTGCAGTTGAAGCGGAGGGTTCCGGATCACCTGGCGGCGGTGGGCTGCCACGCACACCGTATTGTGCCGATCTGGGGGGAGAAAACGGAGAATTGCATTCGCTTTCAGTGCATTTCCAAGGCAGAGCTGCCCTTTGAGCAGACGTTTTTCTGCCGACCGGAGACGGGCGCCTGCGGGGCAGCAATCCGCTGGCAGGTGGATCCCGGTGTCCGGAACATGCTGGAGGAAAGAGGAATGCCGGATTACCTTCAATTTGACGAGAGCGCATTGCTGTTATTGGAAAAAGGAGGCGGTCATGACGAAGAAGGGAACAGGGAAGCCGGGGCATGAAAACGCGGAAGAGCCGCTGTTGACACATTTTGATCCGCAAGGAAATGCCAACATGGTGGATGTATCCGGGAAAACAGCGACAAAACGGAGCGCCATCGCAGTGGGAACCATTTCAGTGGGTTCGGAAGTGATGGAGGCCATTTCAGAGAACAGGGTTCAAAAGGGAGATGTGCTGACGGTGGCGCAGGTCGCCGGCATTATGGGCTGTAAACGCACGGCGGAATTGATTCCCATGTGTCATGTCCTGAATCTGAGTCATGCAAGGGTCTGGTTCGAGATCTGTGAAGAAAAAAAGGAAGTGAACGCGTTTTGCGAGGTCAGAACCGAAGGAAAAACGGGCGTGGAGATGGAGGCTCTGACTGGCGTGAGCACGGCGCTTCTGACGATTTATGATATGTGTAAATCCATGAATAAGCGCATGTGCTTAAGCAATATTCACCTGCTTCGAAAAGAAGGGGGAAAGAGCGGACTGTTTTTGTCCGAGGAGAGAGGAAGCGCAACATGAATCCGTTTTTTGAGGCGGTGAGACGCTGCGGGGACGAAGGATCGTTTTTGTGGGCAACGGTGCTGGAGGGAAGCGCAGCCGGTGAAAAAGCAGTGATTTCCGGCGGAAGGGCAGCCTATTTTTCCGATCCGGAAGGACTGCTGAAAAGCCGGGAGGCGGAGCTTACGGCATGGGGAAACGAAGGGAGCGGCGTGCGGAGGCTGAACGGGAGCCGGGTTTACATCGAACGCATCGGGCAGAGGAACCGGCTGATTCTGTGCGGCTGCGGTCATGTATCGCTTCCCATCATCCGGTTGGCAAAAACCCTGGGATTTTACGTGACCGCAATTGATGATCGGGAGGAATTTACAGTGCGCGCCGGGGAAGCCGGAGCAGACAAGGCAGAACACGCGGATTTTTCCCATGCGCTGGCAAGGATTCCCGGAGATCAAAACAGCTATTTTGTGGTTGTGACCCGGGGCCATCAATGGGATGAACGCTGCCTTCTTCAAATTTGTGAAAAGAAGCACGGGTATATCGGAATGATGGGATCTGCGCGCCGGGCCAAGATGGTGCGGCAAAGCCTTCTGGAGAAGGGAGTGGATCCGGGAGTCATCGCCGATATCCACACCCCCATCGGGCTGGCAATCGGAGCAGAGACGCCGGAGGAAATTGCGGTTTCTGTGATGGCTGAAATCATAGCAGTCAAGAATCGGAAGCCGGAGGTTTCTGTCTCGGCTGAACTCCAGTCATATCTATGGGGACAGGCAGCAGAGGAACGCAGGGAAATGGTGCTTGCCACCATCATCAGCCGTTCCGGCAGCGCTCCCCGCAGTGTGGGAAGCAAAATGCTGATTCAAGCGGACGGAAGCTGCATTGATACGATTGGCGGCGGTCTTTTGGAGGCAGAGGTGACAGCCCGGGCAGGCAGAATGCTGAACACAGCAAGGCAGGGAGAAGAGAGGGGGGAAGGAAGCCATTTCCCTGCTTCCAAATCGGTGCTTTCGCCGGGGACGCCGCTTCGGGGTATTGAGGTTCTGAAGCGAACCCTCAATGCAGATGCTGCTTCGGAGGAAGGAGAGGTGTGCGGCGGCACGCTGGAGATCCTTCTGGAGCTGTTTTAGAAAGCGGAGATCATGAAAGACCAATATGGAAGAACGATTGATTATATGCGGATATCCGTGACGGAGGCCTGCAATTTGCACTGTATTTACTGCAGGCCGGAGCGAGAGGATTCACTGGGAGATGCGTCCGGGAGGAGGAGGAGTGGATGGCATCGTCCCGATGCTTCAGAGCTGCTTACTTCAGAAGAATTGGAGGAAATTGTGGGGGCGGCAGCTGCACTGGGAATACGAAAGCTGAAAATCACCGGAGGAGAACCGCTGGTTCGACCGGATTGCGCAGATCTGATCGGACGTCTTCGAAGGATCCCGGGTATCGAACAGGTGACGCTGACGACAAACGGGGTGCTGCTTTCGGAATTCCTTCCGGCGCTGAGGGAGGCCGGGCTGGACGCAGTCAATCTCTCTCTGGACACCCGGAATCGCCGCCGGTATGCAGCCATCACCGGGGCGGACGCACTTCCGGCAGTGCTAAAGGGGATGGAGGAAGCGCTTTGCTCAGGACTTCCTGTGAAAATCAATGCGGTGCTGCAGCAGGATCCCCGGGGGGACAATGAGGCAGACTGGAGTGAGCTGGCGGCACTGGCGAAGGATCTTCCCCTGGATGTTCGCTTTATCGAAATGATGCCGATCGGGAGCGGCGCCGGGTTCCTGACCGTGAGCAATGTAGAACTGCTTCGGAAGCTGCGGCGCTGCTATCCGAACCTTCGCCCCGACGGAAGAAAGCACGGAAACGGGCCGGCGGTGTATTACAGGATTCCCGGCTTCTTGGGTAGCATCGGGTTCATCAGTGCAATGAGCGGAAGATTCTGTGCCGGCTGCAACCGGATCCGCCTCACTGCCTCCGGTGTGCTGAAGCCGTGTCTTTGTTTTGGAGGGACAGTGGATTTGAAGGCGATTCTTCGAACTGCGCATCCGAAGCCCCGGTATATTCTGCGGCAGGTGATTGCGGACAGCATACGGGAAAAGCCGCGGGAGCATTGTTTTGAAACACCGGAGCAGATGTCGGAGTGCGCCGGGATGAGTACAATCGGAGGCTGAGGATTGGGAAGGATAGAGGCAATCTGCATAAGCAAGCGGAGAGGAACGGCAAAATATCAGCGGAAGGAGGCGATGCTGCAGGAAAACTGGGGCATTGTGGGAGATGCCCATGCAGGGATTTGGCACAGGCAGGTGAGTCTTCTGGCAAAGGAAAAGATAGAGGCATTTCGGAAGGCCGGTGCAACGGTGGCGTACGGTGCCTTTGGGGAAAATCTGGTGGTTTCCGGGATTGATCTCAGGATGCTTCCCATTGGCAGCAGGCTGCAGATTGGAGACGTCATTCTTTTGCTCACTCAGATCGGGAAGGAGTGCCATGACCACTGTGCCATCTTTTATGAGGTCGGCACCTGCATCATGCCGAAGGAGGGGGTGTTCGCAAAAGTGGTGAAGGGAGGAAGGGTGCAGGTGGGAGAAACCATTGCCGTGCTGCCCCCCGACCGGGAAAGACCCCTGACAGCGGCGGTGGTGACACTCAGCGATCGAGCGGCAGCAGGCGTGTATGAGGATCAAAGCGGAGAATGCATCGTCGACATGCTGAAACAGGCGGGCTATGCGGTGGAGGAACGGAAGCTCCTTCCGGATCACAGGCAGCGCTTACAGCAGGAGCTCATCCGCCTCACGGATCAAAGACAGGTGGACCTGATTGTCACAACGGGGGGCACCGGTTTCTCGGAGAAGGATGTGACGCCGGAGGCGACGGAAGCAGTGTGTGACCGCATGGCACCGGGGATTGCAGCAGCCCTGCTCATGAAGGGACTGGAGATCACACCCCGGGCTATGCTGAGCCGACAGACAGCAGGCATCCGGAAGAAAACACTGATTGTCAATCTTCCGGGGAGTCCGAAGGCCTGCAGAGAGGGGATGGAAATCCTTCTTCCGGCATTGGAACACGGACTTCGTATTCTGCGCGGAACCGAGGATGGGTAACAAGCAGAAAGGCAAAGGAGAGGGAATCTATGAAAGAGTTCCGGAGCATGACAGAGGCACAGATATTTTTTTCTTACTTTAAGCCCCATCGAAGGCTGTTTCTTCTGGATATGAGCTGCGCACTGATGATCGGTTTGATTGATCTGGCCTTTCCGATGGTCTCACGATGGTGTCTTTATCATCTGCTTCCGGAGAAAAATTTCCGAACCTTTTGGCTGGTGATGGGAGCGATATTTCTGGTCTATCTCTTTCGCTCGGTTTTTAACTATATCATCTGGTACTGGGGGCATGGCTTTGGGATTCGGGTCGAAACGGATATCCGAAAGGATCTGTTTCAGCACATGCAGAAGCTCAGCTTTTCCTACTTTGACCGGAACCGGGTGGGGCAGCTGATGAGCCGTCTGACAGCGGATTTGTTTGACATCACGGAGCTGGCGCACCATGGGCCGGAGGATATTTTTGTTTCTGCCGTCACCATGATCGGCGCGATGATTGTGATGTTTTCCATCCAGTGGCGCCTGGCACTTGTCATCGCCCTGCTTCTTCCCGTGTTTCTCTTTGTGATTTGTTATTGCCGGCGCTCCATGAGGGATGCCTCCATTCAGGTGAAGCGTACCATCGCTTCCATCAATGCAGAATTTGAGACCGGTCTGTCCGGAATCAAGACAGCGAAGGCCTTTGCAAATGAAGGAGAGGAGCTGCAAAAATTCAATGCAGCGAATCTTTCCTATCGGGAAGCAAAAAAGCAGCACTATCGGGCGATGGCACGCTTTAACACGGCGATGGAATTTTTTATGTGTATTCTGTCGGCAGCGGTGATTGCAGTCGGCGGCGCGCTGATTATGCGGGGACAGCTGAATGTGATTGATTTGATTACCTTCAGCTTGTACGTGACAGCCTTTATCAATCCGGTTCGGCGGCTGGCAACCACGGCGGAGCTGTTGGCAAACGGCACTGCAGGGCTGCATCGTTTTGTGGAGGTAATGCGGACGGAGCCGGAAATGCAGGATGCGGAGGACGCAGTGCCGCTGCGTCACGTCTCCGGAGCGGTGGAGATTGATCATGTGAGCTTTTCTTACCGGGGAAATCAAGCGGTGCTCCGGGATGTCAGCCTCCGAATTTCTCCCGGGGAGATGATTGCCTTTGTCGGTTCATCCGGCGGAGGGAAGACGACGTTGAGCCAGCTGATTCCCCGATTTTACGATGTGACGGATGGAGCCGTTCGGATTGACGGACAGGATGTGCGCTGCGTCACCCAGGAATCTCTTCACAGGGCCATCGGCGTGGTGCAGCAGGAGGTGTTCCTGTTTGCAGATACCATTGCGGAAAACATTCGCTACGGAAGGCTGGACGCTACCATGGAGGAAATTGCGGAAGCGGCGAAGCTGGCAGAGATCTATGACGATATTATGGAGTTGCCCGACGGCTTTGAAACCAATGTGGGGGAACGGGGGGTGCTGCTTTCCGGAGGTCAGAAGCAGCGGCTCTCCATTGCCCGGATTTTTTTGAAGGATCCTGCGATTCTGGTGCTTGATGAGGCGACCTCTGCGCTGGACAGCGTCACGGAGGCCAGAATTCAGGCGACCCTGGAACGGCTTTCCAGAGGAAGGACGACCATTGTGATTGCCCATCGACTGTCTACGGTAAGGCACGCGGATCGCATTGCCGTGATTGAACGGGGGAGGATCGCCGAAGTAGGATCCCATGCAGAATTAATGGAACGAAATGGAATGTATGCAGAGCTTGTGAAGACACAGCAGTTAAAGGAGTAGAGATGCGATACGTTTCTTATTTTGAATCCCCGCTGGGGAAGATGATGATGGCAAGTGACGGAAGTGCGTTGACAGGGCTATGGTTCTGCGGATGCAAGGATACCCCAGAAGAGTGGAAAATCAGAAGCCCGAATACGGAGGAGGAGGCGAGCCGGCTTCTCGTTTTTCTTGAAACGGAGCGTTGGCTCAAGCTGTATTTCTCGGGAGAGGAGCCGAACTTTACGCCCAGGCTAAGACCCGGCGGCTCTGCATTTCGGAGAATGGTGGCAAAAATCATGCTGACCATTCCTTACGGGAAGACCATGAGCTATGGAGAGATTGCGAAGGAGATTGTGAAAAGAAGCGGAACCACAAGAATGGCTGCACAGGCAGTGGGAGGCGCAGTCAGACACAATCCGATTTCCATTATCATTCCCTGCCACCGCGTGATCGGGAGCAGCGGAAATTTGACTGGTTACAGCGGAGGAATGGAACGAAAGGTGAAGCTTCTTCAGCTGGAGGGAATTGATTTGCAGGAGAGCGGTCTTTTTCTCCCCCAGGCGAAGACCGAATCCACAGAATGAAAATCCTGCCGGATTGCAAAGAAGGCATTGGCATTTTATTCCATTAAAGATATACTGAGTTTGAGATGACAATCCTGCAATCGAATCCGTGGGCAAAGGCTGAAATGAACGGCAGCCTGACCGGAAGCGGAAGCAAACAATTACTTATAGTGCAGGAAGAATCAAAAAAGGGGAGGATGAAACATGGAACATCTGGCGAAGTATTTTGGCACCTTTACCGCGGGATCGGAGGGCGCGGTATCAACATTCAAGTTTGAGTACTTGACATCACTTGGAATTGCAGCGATTGTAATTTTTCTCGGGAGATTTTTGGTCTCCAAGTCAAAATTTTTACAAAAGTATGCCATTCCGGCTCCGGTTGTTTCCGGTCTGATTTTTTCTGTGGCGATTGCGTTGATCAAGGGCACAGGGATTATGGGCCTTCAGTTTGATGTATCTGTCACCAAGGATCTCGCACAGAATATTTTCTTTCTGGCGGTGGGATACGGCTTCAGTGCCAGCCTGGTAAATCACGCGGGCGGAAAGCTGATCTTTCGAATTGCCTTTGCAGCCTGCCTTCTGATTACGCTGCAGAACATCGTGGGAATTGCCATCGGGAAGGCCGTCGGATTGAATCCCTTCCTTGCACTGCAGTGCTCCTCCGCATCTATGAGCGGCGGCGTGGGAACGGCAGCTGCGATGGGGGAAAAGTTTTTGGAGATGGGGGCCCCTGCCAATGTGACAGAGGTGGGAGTCGCTGCAGGAACCATGGGAAACATCATGGGATCCCTGATCGGAGGACCGGTTGCAGCATTCCTGATTTCCAGATATCAGCTCAAATCGGATCCTCATGATACACCGGAGGCAGGAAGCAAGGAAAAAGTGGCGATCTTAAACGATGGAAGAATGATTGAGGCATTTGCACTGACCTTGCTGATTGCCGCTCTCGGTATGCCGATCTATTTCCTTCTGGACAATATTCCGTACATTGAAATGCCGAAGTTTATCGGCTGCCTGTTTGCAGGTGCCATTGTCAGAAATATTCTGGAAGCCGGAAAAAGGGATTGCTATGTCAAAGAGATGGCAGCCATTGAGCATATGTTCCTGGAGCTCTATCTCGCCCTCGTTCTGATGACCATTGATATTACGAAGCTGGTTCCGGTGGCAGGGAAAATGGGAATTGTTTTGCTCGCACAGGCAGTTTTGATGACGCTGTTTGCTCTCTTCATTTCCTTCAACCTGTTCGGAAGGAATTACGGCGCGGCGGTCATGAGTGCAGGAAACTGCGGCTGGGGCTGCGGATCCGGACCAAATGCGGTGGCAAACACCAAGGCTGTTATGGATGTCTACGGATATCACCATATTGCATGGATCCTGTATCCTTCCTTTGCGGTGATTGTGGATGATATTTATAACCCGATTTTCCTGTCGCTGATCTCGAATCTGTTCAAATAAAGCGCTGGGTCACACGAAGAAAATCAATTCAGAGGAGCTGTGGAATGAATGCGTTTTCCACAGCTCCTTTTTGCGTTCGGCTTCTTTATTTTGTAAAATATGGATAAAAAGTAGAGGAATGATTGAGATTTTATAGTACTTTTGGTAAAATAAAGTTATCAGTTGTAAAGAGAACATGAAATGCAATCTGTCTCAAGGTTTGCTTGAGAGAAAAGGGGGAAAACGGATATGGAGAAGCAGGTCTCGGAACGTGCCAAAAGCGGAACGAATTTATTGAAATTTATTGTTCTGAATTTAATTGGTATTTTTATGTTTTTTGTCACGATTAAAGTCGGGAACGTCAGTTCCATTCCGGTGGATCATGTGGTATCTGCAATCCGAAGAATTCCGTATTTTAATTTAATTTACGGCGCTGTCATCGTGGCAGTCGGTGCGGTTCTGCCATTTGTACGAAAGACCTGGAACAAGGATAAGGTGACTGCCACGTTTTCGGTGTTGAAGCTGCTGGCGATTCCTGCTCTGATCGTATGGTTTACAAAAATCGGTCCCGCCCGCTGGTTTGAGGGGGATATGATGCCATTTATCTACAACAAGGTAGTCTTGCCGGTTACATCCCTGGTTCCTGTCGGGGCGGTCTTTTTGGCTTTTTTGATTAACTATGGGTTAATGGAATTCATCGGTGTATTTATGAAACCGGTTATGCGACCTGTCTGGAAAACCCCCGGACGCTCGGCTGTTGATGCAGTGGCGTCCTTTGTCGGAAGCTACTCCGTGGGGCTTCTGATCACAAACCGCGTTCACAAGGAGGGTTACTATTCCATTAAAGAGGCTGCCATCATTGCCACGGGATTTTCAACGGTGTCCGCTACCTTTATGATTGTGGTTGCGCGGACGCTGGGATTACTGGAGCACTGGAATCTCTATTTTTGGTCCACTCTGATTATCACCTTTGCGGTGACGGCGCTCACGACCCGCATCTACCCGCTGAGTAAGAAGCCAGACACCGGGTATCACGGCATGGCGGTCATCCCTGAGGCGGTTCCCCAAAAGGGAAAGCTGTTTTCCAGCGCGTTGGAGGAGGGATTAAATGCGTGTGCAAAGGCACCAGGCATTTTAGAGGGGGTTCAGAAAAACTTTATTGATGGTCTGAATATGGCACTGGGGATCGGTCCGTCGCTTATGTCCATTGGATTTCTTGGATTGCTCCTGGCGGAATACACTCCAGTCTTTGATATCCTGGGATATCTATTTGTTCCCTTCACCATGCTGCTCGGCTTCGGGCCGGAAGCAGTACTGATGGGAAAAAGCTGTGCGATCAGTTTGGCGGAGATGTTTCTTCCTGCCAATATTGTAGCGAATGCTTCTCCGATGGCACAGTATGTGACAGCAATTGTATGCGTGGCAGAGATCTTGTTTTTCTCTGCTTCGATTCCCTGTGTACTGGGAACAGATATTGACCTTTCTCTGAAGGATATCCTGATCATTTGGGTGGAGAGAGTCATTCTTGCGTTAATTCTTGCCTCGCTGACCGTGCGCTTTTTGTTCCCTGCATTTGGATTAGTCGTCTAGACGGGGCAGCACTTCGACGGAATTTCCTGCCATCTGTTTCGGAGCAAGGATATAAAAGGGACTGCAAAGAACGAGTTGCTTCTTTGCAGTCCCTTTTTTGAGCAGTCCGGAGATGCCGCAGGTGATGTTTCGAGTGAAAGGGAAGTTAGCCGGAGACCTCCATCGAATTCATAAAAGAGAAAGGAAGATTGACTGTGTAGACAGGCGGATCCTGTTATATACTATGGGATAGTAATCTGTGACACGGAAAAGGAGGATTCTTTCGAGATGAAACAATGGAGATCGGTTCTTGCCTGTTTTTTATTGGCGGGAGGCATGATGCTTTTAATTACCCGACCTGCGTACGCGGGAAGATGGTCGCAGGCAGGAAACAACCGGTATGATTCGGATGGAGACGGCACGATGACCACCGGGTGGGTTCAGGATGGAAATCACTGGTACTTTATGCGCGGAGACGGCGCGATGGCCACCGGATGGATCAAGGATGGCGAAAAGGATTATTACCTGTCTGCATCGGGCGCCATGTTGTCCAATACCACCACTCCGGACGGGTATTTTGTAGGTGAAAGCGGGGAATGGATTCCGTCTTCGGAAGCGACAAGCGGGGTTGACACGACCAACTTGGCAGTTTCTGCCGGGAGCTACAGCGTCAATCATGTGGATGCAGACTGCGCAATCGAGGCGGATGTCAGCGTAAGCGGCTCCGGCGGCTCAGTTGCAAAGCTTGTCATCTTTGGAAGCACTGCAGCGATGTCTTTTGACCTTGTAACAGATTCCACGGCGCAGGGAACCTACTTTTATCGTGAGAACATACACAGCAATGCCGTCGGAGGACAGGACTACAGCAGGGTAGATCAATATCCGAAGGCAGAGCTGGGAAAGACCTATCACCTGATGATTGCATTTCGCAGGGACGGACAGGGAACGGTGTATTTGAATGGGGAGCTTCTGGATACCTTCTGGAATCCGGAAATGACGAAATTTCCGCACTTTGATCCGGCGGTGGAGGCCGGCGCCATGGTCAATGGAAGCACGGTTCAGGCGGTGTTCTCGAATATTACCGTGAAAAAGGGGGACAGGATTTCCTCCACCGGGTGGCATACCAAGAATATGGATAACAATCCGGGGATTCACTCGGATGTCAGTCAGTTCCCGTCCCATGGCGTGATTCGAATCGGAGGGACACTGCAGCTGCGTCACGGGGAGAATTGGGACACTGCGTATGACGGAACCTCCGGGAAGATTTACTTCCAGTAACGGAGGAGGCGGAGGCATACAGCATTGAAACAAATGATTGGAATCAAAGGAGAAGAGAATGAACACCTTGATCTGCTACGAGAGGTGCGGAACCTGTAAAAAAGCTGAACAGTGGCTCCGAAGAAATGGGATTGTGTATGAAGTACGCCCAATCAGAGAGGAAAATCCAAGCTACGAGGAATTAACGGAGTGGAAGGAACGAAGCGGCTTGCCGCTGAAACGATTCTTTAACACCAGCGGACAACGCTACAAAGCTATGGGCTTGAAGGACAGGCTTAAGGATATGGATGAACAAGAGCAGTTGAAGCTGCTGGCGACCGATGGGATGCTGGTGAAACGGCCGATTCTTATCTGGGGAGAGCGAATTTTGGTCGGGTTCAAGGAAGAGGAGTGGGAGAATGTGAAAACAGAATCGGAGACAGGCAAGTAAGTCCCTGTGAAAACAGAATCGGGGGAAGGCAAGCCGGTCCCCTGCGGAAACGAATCGGGGACCGGCTGAGGACTCTCTACGGAAGAAATTTTCCGGAAGCGAGATAAAGCTGATACCACTCGTGATGCGTGAGTGCAACATTGGAAGCCTCGCAGATATCCCGAAGATGTGCCGGATTCATCGTGCCTGCGATGGCCTGCATGTTTGCCGGGTGGCGAAGAATCCATGCGATGGCGATGGCAGCCTTGGAGACATGGTATTTCTCTGCCAGGGAAAGAAGCACCTGATTCAGCTCGGGGAAATTGGGATCATCCAGAAAGCAGCCCTTGAACATGCCGTACTGCAGCGGAGACCAGGCCTGTACGGTGATGTGATGCAGACGGCAGTAATCCAGTATGCCGTCGTCGCGGCAAATTGAGCGCTCTGTGCCCAGGTTATTGAGGTAGAGCGCCTGGTCGATCAGCTGAGATTGTGCAAGAGAAAATTGAAGCTGATTGAATATAAGAGGCTGGTTCACGTATTGTTTTAACAGCGCAAGCTGCAGCGTAGAGACATTGCTGACTCCGAAATATTTGACTTTCCCGCTTTTTTCCAGACAATCAAATGCGTCAGCGACCTGCTCCGGCTCAAATATTAAATCCGGGCGGTGGAGGAGAAGAATATCCAGGTAGTCGAGTTTCATGCGGCGCAGGCTGTCCTCCACACTGGAAAGGATGGTTTCTTTGGTCCAGTCAAATTCATTTCGGTCCAAGCAGAGGCCGCATTTTGTCTGAACGGTGATGTTTTCTCTCCGGATTCCGGATTGCTTCAGGGCAGTTCCAAAGCGGACTTCTGATTCACCGTCCGCGTAGCAGGTGGCGTTGTCAAAGAAATTGACGCCGAGCTCCACTGCGTTTTGGATGACCCTTGCTGCATCATCTGTCGTAAGAGCAGGCATGCGCATGCAGCCTAGGACGATGGCAGGTGCCGCTTGCGGTCCGTTTGTTACATGGATTGTTTTCATGGATTTTCCTCTTTTCTTTTTTTGATTCCCTGTTCCCTGCTCGCTTCATCCGGAGTTTTTGGCGGGTAGTGTTTTCCGCGGTTCAACGGGTCTCCCGGACAGGAAGAACCGAATCGGCGCCTGGAAATAATGAAGCGCCGTGGCATGAAGCGCGGTAGCATGAAGCGCGGTAGCATGAAGCGCGGTAGCATGAAGCGATGTTGAGCGTTGGGGGTGGCGGTGAAGCGCCTTCGACTGTCGGAACGGGAAGGGGAGCGGCAGAGAAATCGTTTTGGATGCTTCTGTCAGTATAAACGATATTGGAACAAAACACACGAAAAACCGGATAAAGCGTTGGATGAAAAAACGCCAGATGAAACGCCAGATAAAACACTGGTTAGAGTACCGGATGAAGCGTTGGATGAAACACCGGATCCAACGGAATCGCCCTGCGGCAGAGCAGATTTGCTTCGCCGCTTTTTGATTGGGCATATGCCGGAAGGAAGGAGCTTGTCCGAAGTTGGCAGAGGAGCAGCGCAGGCATCTCCGGTGCTGGCGGAAACAAGCGGCATGAAATGCGATGAACAACGCATTCTTTGCCTTGTTCTTGACAAAATCCCGGAAAGTGACTTGACAGCGATAGGGAATGTGGTATTTTAAGTTAGTAAAGCCTAACTTGCGCGAAAGCTGCCATGTAAGCCTGCTGATCAGGGAAAGCAGCGGGTTTTAGATAGCACAGGGAACTATTTTCTGCCGCAGACTGCGCATGGGGCGCCGTATGTTCGTAAGGGGAGGATGAAGTGTATGAAAATCAGACTGGCGATTCTTGATGCCGATCAGGAGTACCTGAATCGAATCGTGACCGTATTCGGGACGCGGTATTCCGAAAAATTTGAGCTGTATTCGTTTACGGATCAAGAGCTCTGCATGTCATCCCTGAAATCCGCAAAGATCGATATTCTGGTTGCAGATTCTGTTTTTGACGTCAGTACCCTTGCACTGCCGTCTAACTGCAGCTTTGCTTACTTTGTCAACTCCACGGAGATCGAGTCCTACCGCGGCGAGGCTGCGATCTGCAAGTTTCAGAAGGCGGATCTGATTTACAAGATGATCCTCAGCATCTACGCAGAAAAAATACAGGGGATTACCGGTCTCAAGATGAAGGATGACCGGTGTAAGCTGATCGCCTTTGGGGCGGCAGGCGGAGGGAGCGGCGCATCTACCATGGCTGCGGCCTGTGCGCTGCATTATACAAGGAATCGGAAGCGCGTGCTCTACCTCAATCTGGAACGCTTCGGAGCTTCCGATGTGTTCTTCTCTGCAGGCGGTCAATTCGATATGAGCGATGTGATCTTTGCCCTGAAGGAGCAGAAGGCCAACTTCCCCTTAAAGCTGGAGAGCTGTGTCCGGCAGGATCCGAGAGGCGTATATTTTTATGCGCGTCCTAAGGTGGCGCTGGACATGATGGAGCTGTCTGCGGAAGAGATCAACCATCTTCTTTCGGAATTGAAGCTGGGAGGCTCCTACGATTACATTATCGTGGACACGGACTTTAATATTGACAGAGATCATATTGATATTTATCGGGGCATGCACGGGATTGTCATCGTTGCAGACGGTACCGAGATCGGGAATCAAAAGACACTCAGCATGCTGCAGGCCCTCGCCATGAAGGAGGAAAACGCCGAGGTCCCGATTATGAAGCGGATGTCCTATCTTTACAATCAGTTCAGCAACAAATCCAGTCTGGCACTTCCGAGTGTGGAAATACGAAATCTGGGCGGGATTCCCAGATATGAACATGCGACAACACAGCAGATCCTGGAGCAGGTGGCGGAAAAAGCAATTTTTGACGAGATCCTGACGGAAGCGGTTTAAACGGGAGCACGACATGACCATTGCACAGGAACAGCAGCTGATTGAAGAAATCAAAAAATACATTTCCGATCATTACACCCTGAGCCGTCTGGATGATGAGGTGTTGGAGGATACGGTCAAAGAGACGGTCAATGCGAGGATCGGAGCGCAATATTGCTCTGTGGAGCAGAAGCTGTCCATTGTTCAGCAGGTTTACGGCAGCATACGAGGCTTTGGCTTGCTGAATTCCATTATCAGCGATGACACCATCACCGAGGTTATGATCAATGGAGCGGACAATATTTTTATTGAACAGTCTGGTCGTCTCTTCAAACTGGACCGGGGGTTTGAGAGTCAGAAGCGCCTGGAGGATGTGATACAGCGCATTGTAGGGCTGGCGGGACGAGAGGTCAATCAGGCCAATCCGATCTGCGACACCACACTTCCGGACGGCTCCCGCGTCAATGTTGTGCTTCCGCCGGTTGCGCTGTGCGGCCCCACCATAACCATACGAAAGTTTTCCAAGGAACCGATGACCATGGAAAAGCTGATCCGATTCGGTTCTCTGACGGAGGAAATTGCGGAAAAGCTGAGACTGCTGGTGAAGGCTCGGTACAACATTGTTGTCTGCGGAGGTACAGGCTCCGGGAAGACAACTTTTTTAAATGCACTTTCCAATTACATTCCGAGAGAGGAACGCGTTATCACGATTGAGGACACGGCAGAGCTGCAGATCACCAATGTGGACAACCTGGTGCGACTGGAGACAAGAAATGCAAATTCCACCGGCGTCGGTGCGATTACGATTACGGATTTGATCAAGTCCTCGCTGCGCATGCGGCCGGATCGCATTGTGGTGGGAGAGGTTCGAGGCGGAGAGGCGCTGGATATGCTGCAGGCGATGAACACCGGGCACGACGGATCTCTCTCGACCGGACATGCCAACTCCACGCGAGACATGCTGAGCCGTCTGGAGACCATGGTGTTGCAGGGAGCGGCCAATGTTCCGCTGGAGGCGATTAAACAACAGATTGCCTCGGCAGTGGATATCATTGTGCATTTGTCACGTCTGCGGGATCGATCCAGAAAGACGATGGAGATCACAGAGGTGCTGGATTATAAAAACGGGGAAATACAGCTCAACCCACTCTATGTATTTGAGGAAGATGAACAGAGCACATTGAACCGAGTCCACGGAATCTTGAGACGCACGGAAAACAGGATGCAGAATGTTATGAAGCTGCATGCGGCCGGAATAAGGGAAGAAATTTGATGAAGCTGTTTGCGAAGAAACAAAAGAAAGAAAAAGAGCCGCGGTACATTCTTTCGCCGCTGGGTACGGAATTGAATAATTACCGCGTGTACTACATGTCGATCTGGGAAAAGCTTCTGACTTTTTTCGCAGCGCTTGTGATCGGCGGCTTCTGCGGGCTGGTGTTTTACGGGAATCAGTTTCTGGATTCTACCGGGTATCCCACAGGCGCAACAAAAATCGGAAACATGGTGATTTTTGTAAGCATCGGTCTATTGGCAGGCTTTTATTCCCTTCCGACCCGGGCGGAAAGCCTTAAGAAAAAGCGTCAGCAGGAGCTGGCGCTGCAGTTTCGTTCTCTTCTGGAGGCGCTGGCGGTTTCTCTTTCCTCCGGCATGAACATGTCGGACTCGCTGCAAGCGGCGTACAAGGATCTTCGGATGGAGTACACGGATAAAGCGGATATTGTGGGAGAGGTGGAGGAAATGATCCTCGGCATTCAAAACAACATTGAGATCGAAGAGATGATCCTGTCGCTGGGGGAGCGGAGCGAGAATGCAGACATCAAGAATTTCGCGACGGTGTTCAGCGTAAGCTACCGCGCCGGCGGAAACATAAAGGATATTGTGCGGAGAACAGGGAATATCATCAGCGAAAAAATCGAGATCAACGGGGAGATTGAGACAGCGCTTTCTTCCAATAAGGTGCAGTTTAAGGCGATGATGGTTATTCCTGTTGTCATGATGCTGATGCTGCGCGGCATGAGCTCGGATTTTGCCGCAAGCTTTTCGACGCTGCCCGGTATTCTGGCGACGACGGTGGCGATCATCTTGTTCGGTATTGCTTATGTCATCGGACAGAAAATTATGGATATCAAAGGGTGAAAACATGCAGTATGGAATGATGCTGATCGGAACGGTTCTGATTGTCTTATTCGTACTTCAGATGACGAGGGGACAGCAGTACGAGGAATGGATTGAAGGACTGAATGACAAGGAGTATCCGATTAAGTCGATTTATGTGGTGGGATTTTCATGGATGAATGTTCCCATGTTTGCCTTAAAGGGCAGGATGAAGGAGGAGCTTAAGAAGCAGAGCAGCCTGATTTACGGAACGGTTTACTGCGATTACTATGCCAATGTCGTATGGGCGCAGTTCCTCTCTTTTATCAACCTTTTTCTTGCAATGGCTTTTATCTACGGGGCGTGGCAGAAGAGCCTTAAGTCATTGGCAATCGGTCTTTTCTTTGTTCTGATCGTCGGGGTCTACTCCCTGACCAACATGAAAAACCGGATTTCCAAGCGGATGGGAGACTGCGAAGCAGAGCTTCCGGAAGCAGTTTCCACGATGGCGATTCTGGTGAATTCGGGAATGGTGCTGAGAGATGCCTGGAATATGATCGCGAAAAAGGGCAGCGGCGTCTTTTATGAACTGATGCGGGATGCGACAGAGAACATGAAAAACGGGTATTCGGACGCCGATGCGATTCTGCTCTTTGGAAAGTCCACCAATTCCATGGAGATCATCAAATTTACCGGGGCGCTTTTACAGAGCATTGAGAAAGGCGGAGGCGAGCTTCCTGTGTTTTTGGCTCGGGAATCCTCGGAGCTTTGGAACAGCAAGCGCCAGAAGATGCTGCAGCAGGGAGAAAAGGCGTCTGCCAAGCTTTTGGTTCCGATCCTTTTGATTTTTGCGGGGATCATTATCATTATCATGACAGCAGCTCTAGCCGGAGCACTGTTTCAATAAAAAATTGCACACAGATTGTAGGAGGAAGATATGAGAAATTTCCTGGAAGACAAAGCGATCGCAATGAGCGTTCGCGCACAGAAGGCACTGGAGGAATTTAAGACCAACGAAGCAGGTGATACCAACTTTATCTCCATGCTGCTCATCATTGGAATCGTAGTTGTTCTCGCGACTGCGTTCAAGACCCTGGCACAGGGGACAATGAGCCAGATTTCTCAGAAGGTCAATGACTTTGTAAGCTCTCTTGGTTGATTGAGAAAAAGCCACACCGTTTCAAGGGGCGGAGGTTCCTGAATGCAGTCCCGGATTGTTTGCAAGTTGCTGTCATGATAACTCCTGAATCAGCAGACAGCTCGGACCATTCAGGAACCCCCTGTTTTGATATCATAACAGATTTGCACGAAAAAAGTGCAGGGAAATGAAGGGATAAAGGATGCCATTCGCGAGCGGAATTGTTTGGATGATAGGAAGCATCGGGGCGATGTATTGGAGCTATCGGTATGAGATACCTCTTTTGAAGCGGAGAGAACAGGAGTGCACCGGAGGGACGGAGACGCCGATCCGGGGGGATTTCTTGATTGCGCGGCATGAGAGGGCGGCGCTGCTTGCTCTCATCCTTTGCGGACTTTTTTCCGCAGCGGTGGGATATGCGGCGCAGAAATTTGCGCTGTCCCCCGTGGCTTACTTAAAACTTTTGGCAGCGTATCTGGTGCTGTCCGGTGTTGCCGTTGTGGACTGGGAGCTTCTTTTGATCCCAAATTCATTTGTTGTCACGCTGATGGCGGCTCGTGGAGTTGCCTTTGCAGCGGAGCTCATTTTGCAGAAGGGCGAGGCGGGAATTCAGGCGATCAACAGTCTGGTGGCTCTGGTCGTCGGTCTGCTGCTGCTTCTTCTGCTGAAAAAAATCACCCGGGGAGGGCTGGGATTTGGAGATATCAAGCTTCTCAGTGCCTTCGGATTTTTGTGCGGCGTGCGTGCATTTTGCTTTGTGCTGACCCTTTCCGTGTCCCTCAGCGCACTGGCTTCTCTTCCTTTTTTGATCGCCCGCAGAGCAAAAATCAAAGATGCCCTTCCGCTGGGACCGTTTATCTATCTCGGCTTCGGGGCTTCTGTTTTGCTTGGTGCAGTGTAAAGGCGGGAAAGAGAATGAATAAAAATACCAAACTGATTGCAGTCGGACTGGGAGTGCTCCTGCTGGCTGCATGGGGGAAAGCCTTCAGCACAACGAGACAAAACGGCGTGCGTTACACATCCGAAATGGAGATGGGATCCGATTATATGACCCGCGGTCTTTACGAGAAGGCAGCCCAGACCTTTCTGAGTGCAGCCGGGTATCGAAACACGGCGGAGGCACATCAGCGGGCGCTGGAGGCATATGAACAGGCCTATTTGGAGGACAGGCATACGTATCGGGCATACAAGAAGGCAGCCGAGGAAGCGGTAGAACGTCATCCGGAGAATAAGGTATTTCTGGAGAAACTGGTCAAACTTTTGATCAACGAAAAGGAATATACCAGCGCTTATCGCTATCTGAGCAAAGCAACCGGAGAAGCGCGGACGGACGACAAGATGCGGAAGCTGAGAAAAGAGGTGCTGTATTCGTTTCAGCTGGACTGGAAACGATACCTGGATTACCGCCCGCTGAGCGAGGGGTACTATGCGGTGAGCGAAGACGGGAGCTGGGATTATCTCAATGCGGATGGCGTTTCCGATCAGTCGGAAGGACTTTCCATGGCGGGTCCGGTGGGAGAAAAGGGAATCCGTCTTATCGTGAATGACAGCAGAGCGATGCTGATCGGGAAGGGGGGAATGCCGGAGGGGTATGTCTCTGGGACACCGAGCGACGCCGGTGTTTACCGAGAGGGCCTCATTCCGCTGAAAATCGGAGGGACCTATGCGTTTTATGATTTGCTCGGCGATAAACAGTTCGGCGCGTACAAGCATGCCAGTGCATTTACGGGAGGCAAAGCGGCTGTGGAGGAGGGCAACGGGTGGTTTCTGATTGACCGCACCGGGAAGAGAATTTCCGAAAACAGCTATGAGGATATCAGGCTGAATCCGGACGGAAGCTGCATGAACCGAGGCGTTATGCTGGCGAAGCAAAACGGAGTGTACTATTTGTGGAACGACAAGGAGAAAAAGATTTCGGAAGAGGGCTTTGAGGATGCGGATTGCGTGACGGCAGATCATGGGATTGCCGTAAAAAAGAACGGAAAGTGGGGATTTGTCAATGGAAAAGGGAGGGAGCTTCTTCCGGCGATCTACGAAGAAGCGAAAAGCTTTTCCTGCGGATTGGCAGGTGTCAAAGAGGGAGAGAGCTGGGGCTTTATTGATTCCGACGGCGATGTGGTGATCTCCCCGCAGTTCACCCAGGTGGACTACTTCAACAAAAAAGGGAACTGCCTGGTCAAACCCTATGACGGATGGAGCTTTTTAACGAGAAATGTAAAGGAATAAAACGGGAGGACAGGATGATGAAGAAAAGAAGCTGGAAGCTTTGGCTCATGGCATTTTGTGCAGTGGGGGCGCTCACTGCCTGCGGCGGAAAGCAGACGACTGCCGGTAAGACGGACAAAGTCGGGGAAGAAAAAACGGAGGAGGACTGCTTTGAGTGGGAGGACAATTTCATTGTCGGTCTGACAGAAAGCGGGAAAAAACAGAAGTCAATTGTGATTCCGGCGCGTTGCGAGGGATTAAAGGAGCTTCCCTTTCACGACACGGAGGTGGAGGAGGTGCGCTTTGAGAGCGACCGGGACATTCCTCTAAACGGTGCGCTCGGCCTGTCAAATCTCAAAAAAGTGGAGCTTCCCGGAAAGCTCTGCATCATCGGCCCGCAGGAGTTCTGGCAGTGCGGACAGCTGGAGCGCATTACCATTCCGGGGACAGTCACCTCCATCGGAGATTACGCGTTTCAGGAATGCGGAAGCTTAAAAGAAGTGAACATAGAAGAAGGAGCGCTGGAATCGCTTGGCAGCTATGTTTTTTTGCATTGCGATGCGCTGGAATCGGTCACCCTTCCCGACCATCTGGCTTCCATAGGAAAAGGCGCATTCGAGCAGCTGGAAAATCTGAAGACGATTACGTTGCCGAAGGGAATCAAGAAGATTGATGACAATGCGTTTTTGAACAGCGGCGTCACGGATGTGTACATTCCCGAAGAGGTTTCGCTGGATGAAATCTATGAGACCTCCTTTGGGGCCATGGATCATAAGGTGACGGCGCATATCAAAAAGGGATCGTGGTGCGATCAGAATTTTGAGGAACGGCTGAAGATTGTTTTTGACGAAAAGAGCTATGAGTGAACAAAAGCCGGATGAACGGAGGGGAACGGAGCGATGAAATGAATCGAAAAAAAGAGGGCGGATACATCGTATTGGAATCGGCGGTGGCGCTGATGTTCTGTGTCTTTATTCTCGTCTTTATGCTCAGCTTCTCCTTTCTTCTGTATCAGCATGTCATGGTGAAGGTGGTGGCATCGGAGGCGGCGCAGGCAGTCAGTGAGGTCTACAAATTCAGAGATCGTTCGGAGGCAACCGGAATCACGGATGCAGACATCCAGGGGATCGGAAATTATCGCTACCTCTTTCACGGTGGGGATTTTGAAAGAAGAAATTTTGAAAAGGTAAAGACCTTTACCGATGTGAGACTCACAAAAACAACGCTGGCACAGGAGGCAGGAGGGGTGACTGTTACCCTCAAGGTCAAAAATGACGGGATCGGAAGAAGGCATTTGGAGGTGACGGCGCGCCAGAATTATACCTTTCTTTTGGGGGGCATCCTTCGCCTGATCGGATTTGAACGGACGCATTTGCTGGAATCGACTGCGGCAGTCAATCAGGAGGATATTCTTTATTACATCAACCAGGTAAAGTTTACCAAGTACGGAATCAATAAGCTGACCGAGGCTTCTTCGGTTTTGTCCATGATCGACAAGGCAATCGGATTTTGGCATGAGGTGTTTGGAGGATAAGGAGCAGCGGGCGCTGCCCCCATGCGAGGACGGAACAATGAAAAGGAAAGCAATGTATCAAACACTCAGGAGAGGATTTCATCGGTATATCAATGGGAGAAAGGGCGTCATTTCTTTATTCCTCGCGTTTTCGTTGTCTCCGCTGCTGGGAACAACCCTGGTGCTGGAGGAATATGTGAGGTACCAGAATGTTGTGGAGCTGATGGGAGAGATTACGAGCAGCTCTGCGCTCTCGACGCTGGGCAATTATGACAGCCATTTGGATGAGCGTTTCGGACTGATGTCCATATCCGAGGAACACGAGGATCTGAACGGTTTGTTCAACGAGTATTACAACCCCAATTTGAGTCTCATCGGAGACAGTGCCGAAAGCATCCATGCCACGGTGGAGGGAAAGTATCCGCTGTCCGACGAAACCGTGCTGCGGCAGCAGATTCTGGAAAACGCAGAGCTTTCCGTCCCCGCTGAGTTTATGTTTACCGGATTTGATATGGGAAAATGGGAGAGCAAAATTGCGGAGCACAAGAAAAAAGAGGATGAGCTGAAGCTTGCGGAGTCCGGAGTCAAGATGGGGGAGCTTTTCAAGAATCTGGCAAAATTCGGAAATGACCTGAAAAAGGTGAACGAATCAAGCGAGACCTATTCCAAAAATATGAAGGCGTACAAGGATGCATCCAAGGCGTTTAACAGTGCCTGCCAGACATTGGCCGCATTGAATGCAGAACACGCAATCCTGATGTCGAATCCGGCAACGGTGTCGGAGGCGGAAGCAATGGAGCCGGAAATTGAGGCGCAGAAGAGGGTGGTCAATGCAGCGCGGGATGCTTATAAGGAGACCATTGGACCGTTTCGGGAATCGGTCGATGAGGTAAAGGGAAACATCGGCGAGCTGATGCAGACCATGAGGGATATCCCGGATAATATCAAGGAAGTGGGGGGAGAAAAGGATGATAAGAGCGACGCCAAAAAGAGCGCCGCGGAGAAGGAGGCCGATTTCGCCGACAAGGTTTACGGGCAGATGACCAACGCAACCCTGAAATACGACGGGGATGGTTACAAGGAGGCCATGGGGCAAAATGCCGCCGAACTCATTGATCAGAAAGGTATGCTGAACGGGTTTGACGCCGAAGAGGTGGGCACCGGATGGTCAGAGGGATCCTATGCCGCGATCCATGAGTTTTATACAGAGGGTGATATCGCCAAGCTGGTAGGACTTCAGAATGCCTTGAATCTGGACGCAGCCCTTTCCTCAACCAATGCAAAGATGCTGTCCAATTTTCTCAGTGTTCTGGAGAAACTGGAGAAGCTGCAGGGCTTTTATGATTCGTCCTATAACAGTGAGGTATCCCCATCTGACATGTATGTGCCGACGACGATGGCATTCTCCAGTGTGCTGGGGGTGGACAGCTTAAACCATATGATTCGCGCCTGCCGGGCTCTGACACTGGCTGTGGCGGCTCCTAGTGCGTTTCAATTTATTCACCTCTGTGAGGCACTGGTTGAATTCTTTGTGGCATTTGTGGAATTTGTCACCGGGATGTTTCAATGGATCATGGAGGTATTCAACAATCTGGTCTCCCTTGCGTCCAATCCGGTCAGTTTTTACGATGACCTGCTGCTGTTCGGCTATGCAGGCTACAATCTGCCGAATCGGACCAATGCAAAGGATCCGGACGGCGAAAGCCTGTACGGATATTCGTATCAGGATCTCTTTTTATCGGCAGGCGGGAGGACAGGACTTCCGGTTCTGGGAGCTTTGGTGGATTTTGCGGGCGGACATATAGACGGACGCACAGAGAGAAAGCCCCTCTTTAAAGGCGCAGAGCTGGAGTACATGCTGGTGGGGGGCGTCAATGAGATCGACAATCAGGCGGCGGCATTTTATGACAATTATATGTTCCGCCTGGCATTGGATGCCTTGCCGATTGTTCTCAGCAAGGAAGTGAAGGAGATGGGGGCGGCCTGCGGCCCGCTGTTCTGGGTTCCTTACATTCTTCTCTTTATCTTTGAACCGTTAATTGACACCTTTGTTCTGGTAAACGGAGGATACGAGTATCTCTTTAAGCAGACCCTTTATCTTACGCCCAGCGGAATTGAGGCCCTGGCGATCGACATTAAGGGCATCGCCGGGCTGGAAGAGGAAACAGCGGGGAAGTTGAAAGACGGAATGGAGAAGATCCTTACGGGCGGCAGCAGTGGGACGCCGAAAAGTTCCGAGCCGGGCGGCGGCACGTCGAAATCTTCCGATGAAGAGAAGCCTAAGCTGGAAGGAGATGCCGAGGACAATCCGAAGAAAAAGGGAATTTTTAAGATGAAGTATGCAGAGCATGGGATCCTGCTATTGATGCTTCGGACGAATCCGACCACCTATATGAATCGGCTGAGAAACATCATCTACATGGAAAACCGGTACGAACACCGGGGAGAGTTCAATTTTGACCTGGACAAGAGCTATACACTGATCACGGTGAATACAGAGTACCACATGAATCCGCTGTTTCGGCTTCCGTCGCTTACAAGTGGAGGGCCGTTTACGGTGAGAAAAACAAAGGATTACTACTATTGAGAAGGGGGAAAGGACATGGCGATGGAAGAGCGCAGTCAGCGCGGTTCGATTACACTGGAAACCGCGATGGTTGTTCCGATTTTTTGCGGATTATTTTTGATGCTCAACAGTCTTTTCTTCGTTGTCAGCACGCAGCAGCAGGTAACACATGCGCTGATTCAGGCGGGGAACAGTCTGGCGATGGATACCTACCTCACCGAAAGCGTGGAATCCGCAGGGGAACAGGGCACCCGATTCTGGGGGGATCTTGCGGATATGGTGATCGATATTCGGAACATCTTCAATCCGGCAAGAGGATATTATACCGACCCCACAGACTGGTATGCCACCGGCGATGACAATGTTGTAAGGCGCCGCTTTCAGGCCTACCTCACGGCGGGAGAAGGGCCGGGAATGGAATCAGAGGCAAATTCGATTTTAAAGGGAATCGGGATCGTAAACGGCATGTCGGACATCAAGATCACAACAAAACGAGACGGCGGCAACATGACGATCACAGCGGAGTATGAGCTTCAGTACCGATTAAACCCGCTGTTTCGGGGACGTATCCCAATGAAACAGGAGATGAGGGTCAGACTCTGGGGCTATGACGGTTCATAAAAGAGAGCAGAGGCAGAGAAAGAGGGAGGAGGCTGATACACAGCATGCACAGGTTTAAGTTCGAAAATCAAGGGGCGATCAGTTATCTGGTGTATGAGGTTCAGGCGGAGGATAAGATAGACACCATCAGCTTGAATATGCTGTCAGGCAATCAGATCAAAGGGCTGGCAGACACCACTTTTTTACAGATGGATGACAAACGGTTCATCCGCTACAATGTCACGGCTAAGATCACGGCGAACCAGTTTTTTACGCGTCCCATCGGGAAGAAAAGCTTTCTCGGAATTCTGTTTGGAATTGCGGACGCGCTGATTTCCGCCGAGGCATATATGATTGATCCCCAGTCGATTGTGCTGGATCTGGACTCCATCTTCACGGATGTGTCCACCGGGGAGACCATACTGATTTGTCTTCCGATTGAGGGCTGCAGGGCGGGAGCTGATCCGCGAAAATTCCTGAAGGAGGTGCTGATCAGTGCGCAGTTTGATCCCACGGAGGACGGCGCTTACGTGACGAAAATCCTGACCTATTTAAACAGCGTTTCGCTGTTCTCTCCGGAGGACTTTAAACTTCTTGCGGAGGACATTGCCCGGGAAGAAAAGACGGAGAGGAGAGGGCAGGAGGCGTGGGTCCCCATGACCGAGCAGGAGCTGTTTCAGCCGACGGGGATGGCCGCTTCAGCGCCGCAGAGTCGGATCGGAGGAGGACTGCAGCCTGCTCCGGCAGGCGGCTTCAGCATGGGAGCAGAAAGGGGAACGGAGGGAGGCGTGTACCATCAAAACGCCCTGCCTTTGCAGCCGGGGGAGGGGGACGCTTTGACGGATATTCCTGCGGATATTCCAAAGGAGGAACGGATCTCCTTGTTTTATCTTTTGCAGCATTACAACGGGGAGAGGGCCAAGCAGTATCGAGCGCAGCAAAAGCAGCTGAAGGAACGAAAGCAAGCGCTTAAATTGGCCAAAGGCGCGCAGGGCGGAAAAAAAGAACCGGTCAAAAAGGGAAAGGCAAAAAAAGAAAAGAGCACATGGAAAACGGCTGCAGACCCCGGCTTTCAGATGCCTGGAGCCGGGCAGGGGGAACGGACGACAGCGCCGTCCGGCTTTCAAATTCCGGGGAAGAAGGAGCCGGTGGGTGCCGCGTTTGGTGCCATGCCGGCAGCACAGAGAGGAATGCAGACAGCCAATAATCCCGGAGTGATGCGGCCGGGAAACAGGCCGGGGGCAGCGCAGGTGATGACCGGAGGCGCGGGCAATGGAATTCCGAAGCCGCCAGTTTCCTCCGGTTCCAACGCGAGAAATGTGAATTACGGCGCGGCGCAGGGGGGACAGCTGAACTTTGGAGAAACCACTGTGCTGGGGGGCGGACACTTTGGAGAGACTACGGTCTTAAGCGGAATGTCGGCGCCCAATGCAGCGAAGCTGCCGTATCTGATCCGGCAGAAAAATCACGAGAGAATTCCCATCAATCAAGAGGTATTTCGCCTAGGGAAGGAACGCAGCTTTGTAGATTATCTGATCAGCGACAATGGAGCGGTCAGCAGAAGCCATGCCAATATTGTGACACGGAACGGCGGATACTATGTTGCGGATAACAATTCGACGAATCACACCTTCCTTGATGGACAGATGATCGAGAGCAATGTGGAATATGCACTCCGGGACGGCAGCAAAATTCGTCTTGCAAATGAGGAATTTGAGTTTCGTCTGATCTGAATAAAAAAAAGAGAAGCGCGGAAACCGGACACAAAAGTACGGAACAGGACGGACAAGGAAGAACGCGGGAAATGAATTATATTGCGATGGCTTCATCGGAAGCGGGACTCGTAAAACAGACGAATCAGGACAGCTATTTTGCACAGGTGGTCTCCGGAGCACGGGGAAAGCTGGCCTTTGCAGTTGTATGCGATGGCATGGGAGGTCTGGAAAAAGGGGAGGTGGCCAGTGCCTCTGTGGTGCAGGCCTTTCGCCGCTGGGTGGAGGAACGCCTGCCTCTGATGGATCAGGACGAAATTGACGATCAGAGCATACGAAGCGAATGGACCGAGATTGCGGTCAGCTTCAATGAAAAGCTGAAGCGCTACGGACGCGAAAATCAACTTCGGCTTGGGACGACACTGACAGCGCTGCTCCTCACGGATCAGCGCTATTACTGCATGAATATCGGCGATACCCGCGCTTACGAGCTCACGGATCGGCTGACACAGATCACAGAGGACCACACGGTGATTGCCCGGGAGGTGGAGCTGGGAAATCTGACAGAGGAGGAGGCGAGAACCGATCCGCGGAGAAGCGTGCTGTTACAGTGCATCGGCGCTTCGGAGGAGATCTTTCCGGATCTTTTTTTTGGAGAGGCGAGAAGGAACGCAGTGTATTTGCTTTGCTCAGATGGATTTCGTCACGAAATTACAGGGGACGAAATCTACCGCTATCTGCGGGCGGAGATGTGCCTGAGCGCGGCGGGGATGAAGCAGAGTCTGGATGCGCTGATCCGTATGAATATGGAACGGATGGAGACGGACAACATTACGGCAGTGGCAATTCGTACCTATTGAAACGGAGAGGTGTGGAGAGAAGATGCTTGAAATCGGTTCCCTGATTGACGGAAAGTACAAAATTCTGAGTGTCATCGGTCACGGAGGCATGAGTACTGTCTACATGGCCATCAATGAAAAGGCCAATAAAACCTGGGCGGTCAAGGAGGTTCGGAAAAGCGGCGTCATTGATTTTGAGGCGGTTAAGCTGAGCCTGGTGGCGGAGACGGACATGCTGAAACGCTTTCATCACCCGAATCTGCCCAGCATTATCGACGTCATCGACGATCAGGACGTGTTCCTGATTGTGATGGATTATGTGGAAGGAAACTCCCTCGGGAAGGCGCTGAAGGAGTACGGCGCATTGCCCGAGGAGTATGTCATTGACTGGGCGCGCCAGCTTTCCGACGTATTGGGCTATCTTCACAGCAGAAAGCCGCCCATCATTTACCGGGACATGAAGCCTGACAATATCATGCTGAAGCCGGACGGCAATCTGTCCCTCATTGATTTTGGAACGGCGCGGGAATTTGATGAGAGAAAGACAGGCGATACAACCTGTCTCGGAACCATAGGATATGCGGCTCCGGAGCAGTTCGGAAACATGGGACAGACGGATGCACGCACCGATATTTACGGACTGGGCGCAACACTTTACCACCTGGTAACCGGAAAAAATCCTTCGGAGCCGCCGTATGAAATGCTTCCGATCCGGGAAGTCAACGGGACGCTCTCCAAAGGCCTTGAGAAAATCATTTTAAAATGCACGGAAAAAAATCCGGATGACCGCTACCAGTCGGCGGCAGAGGTCATGTATGCATTGAATCATATCGGGGAGATCGATGAAAGCTACCGAAGAAAACAGAAGCGAAAACTCGTCATATTTGGAGCAGCGGCGGTCCTTTCGATGGTCTTTTTTGCCACGGGACTGATTTCCATGAATCGGGCGCTGCAGCAGGGGGACTATCGCTATCAGAACTTGATGGAGAGCGCGGAGCAGACCTCGGATTACGGGGAAAAGGAGCGCGCTTATGTCGAAGCCATTCAGATTCCGGACAAGGGGGGAGATAAGTCCGCTTATCTTAAGCTCATTGAGGCCTACAAGAACAACGACCATGTTCTTTCGCTGGCTGAGGCGCAAAGCCTGGAAACCCTGATCCGAAACCATCGCGCCCAGTTGCTGAAGGACCCGGAGGGTTATGCGGAGATTTGCTATGAGGCGGGTAAGCTCTACTGGTATTACTATGACTGGGGAGATCAGAGCTCAAATTTCGTTACAAGGGCGAAGAGCGCGATCGGGTGGTTTGACGCAGTCCTGGAATATGCGCCAGAGAACGATCCTCAGCGCGGAATGGCAGAGGTTTATTCCGGGATCGGAAGGTTTTACCGGGATATCGCGACGGATGTAACAGAGGGCAGCGATCGCGGAAAGTACAGGCCGTTGTTCCGGAACATGAGAGGACTGGTTCAGCGGGTGGCGCGGGATCCGGCGGAAAGTGAGATGGTGAGGCTGCAGCTTCTGGCCTTTACACAGATGAGTCTGCAGCAGTATGCGACAAAATTCAAGGGGGATCACGTCACGAGGGAGGAGATCCGGGACTTGCTGAACCAGGTGCGTACGCTTACCTCCGGGATATCGGCTTCCACCGAGGTGACGGAAGCGCTGAAGCAGACGATTGTTCGTCAGCTGTCGGATACGGAAACTGCCGTTTCCACGGCTTATGATACGGAAGCGGTCATGAAAACAGCCTATGGGACGGAGCAGGCAGAATGAACATTCAAGCGTTAAATGAGTTTTCGGGTCTTTGTTTTTTACTGGGAATTGTATTTTTTATTCTCGCAATAGTTTTGTTCGTCGTCTTGCGGATTCCCCGCGTTATCGGATTTTTTACGGGACATGCAGAGCGTAAGGCAATCGCATTCATCAGCGAGGGAAGCCGGAGAGGCGGGGTCGGCGGTATCCGATTGAACGGAAAAATCAACATGCAGCGGCTGGGGCTGGCGGGAGAAGCCGGAGAGGCGGATCCTTCCTTGAGGGAGACGAAGCTTCTGAATGCCGGAGAGAGCCCAGCCGGGGAGACGAAGCTTCTGAATGCCGGAGAGAGCCCAGCCGGGGAGACAGAACTTCTGAACGCCGGGGAGAGCCGTGCCGGGGAGACGGAGCTTCTGAACGCCGGGGAGAGCCGTGCCGGGGAGACAGAACTTCTGAACGCCGGGGAGAGCTGTGCCGGGGAGACAGAACTTCTGAACGCCGGGGAGAGCTGTGCCGGGGAGACAGAGCTTCTGACCAGGGGAGAAGAAAACGAAACGGGTCAATCGGATCCGGAGGAGAACAAACCGGAGCAAGGGAAGTATCGGGTGGAGGTGGAACTGGAATCCGAAGCAAGGGCGGAAATCATACGCTAGAGCAGGGGGAGAAAGAACAATGCGAAGCTTGAAGCAGTATGGACAATTCAAACGAAGAATGCTGGCACTGTGCCTGTCGGTTGCGGTTCTGGCAGGGAATGTGCCGATGGTCGTTATGGCGGGAGATACGGCCGCGGTTCGTCCGCTTACGGTCATGGTTTCGGATCAAGAGACGGGGAGAAGGCTGCAGGGGGCAAAGGTCACGTTGGAGGTGACGGTATACGACCGCAGAACAACCGCCACCTCCTCCGATGCGACAGCTTCGGATGCATCGCCCTCTGACGCAACTGCTTCGGATGCATCGTCCTCCGACGCGACAACTTCGGATACATCGCCCGCTGACGCGCACGGAAGCGGCTCCTGCACATCCTCCTCCGACGCGGTCGCCGGCGGCTCCCATGCATCTTTTTGTCATGAAGCAGGAGAGGATGGATCTGCACATCTTCCGGACGGAACCATTTTCAATGACATGGGCCGGGTTCTTTTGAACACCTGGACCCATTGGACAGAGGCGCTGGGGATCAAACAGGAGCCCAGGGAAAGCTTTGATCTCGAAGAAAATGCCGCTGAGCCGGGGACGATGGTTTACAGCAGCCGCTTTTCGGAAACAGCACGGGACGGAGCTGCGATTTTTCGGGATGAAACGTTGAATTCCTATTTAAAAGAGGGCTATCTCATGGTCCTCAAGGGCGAGGTGGAGCAGGATTCCTATTACTATGGCCACATCAAAGAGCGTATTTTGGATGGTAAGGAGAGCCGGATAGCGGTCTACTTAAAAAAAGCGCCGCCAATTGAACAGGGTAGCGATTACCTTTTGGAAGAAGGGAATCTTCCGTACAATCAGGAAGAACAGCATCCTATTCGCTTGGTTCTGCGCGGAGAGAATCTGAAGGCGCAATATGCAGATGCGAAAAATCCGGGAAGAGAGCTGCCTGAGATACCGGGGATTCGTTTCGGAAAGCAGAAGCTTATCATCACCATCAGCAGAACCGATGCCAAACAAAAAATCGTGGTAAATGCGGTGGGAAGTGTGGTCAAGGCAAGATGCAATCTGCGCTTTGAGCCATCGGATCCGGTCAACCTGGCATATCAGACAGGGGGCGTCCACTTTCAAAGGCAGGCGCTTTGTGACGGCGATCCGGAGGTAACGGTGAGGTACAAGCTGCAGCGGAAAAACGAAAGCGGCTGGGGCATGCCTGCCTTTTCCCGTGTGGGAACGGTAGATGAGGAGGGAAGGGTTTCCATATACAAGGCAGGTTCGTATCGAATCCTTGCCTTGACCGGAGAAACGGAGCATTACGACTCCGGGCAAGTCTTCTACGACGTGCAGGTTTATAAGGAGAATGGATCCAACCTGTATGCGGAGTCGAGACTGGAGACCACCTATTCGGAGGGATTGGAGCTGGCATTTCCCGGATTTCGGGAGGAAATCTGGCGCGTCCCGTATCCGAAAAACCGAATTGTATCTCAAAAGAGAGACAATCAGACCTTGACGTCGGAGGATCCGGCAGTCGGAATCCTGAACGATTCGAAGAAAACCATTGCAGTCAACGGTTCCGGTGTTATGGAGGTAGAGACGTTTGCAAACGTAGCCTGGACAAGGGACTGGGAGCGGTATCGAAATGTCAGGGGACGGTTTCAGCTCATTGTCCATCCGGGAGTGCAGGATTCGTTCGCATTTAAAGAGGATTTGAAGTATGCGACCGAAAGCAATGCCGCTCTGATGCGGTATGAAATCCCCTACGGAGCGGTTGACAGCAGGGGACGACACTGCTATCTGCTGGAGACAACCGGGAAAAAGGTGGATGCAGCGCCTTTGTATCACATAACCGCAGGGGATACAGTTGGTCAGATTCAGGATGATGTGTTGGAATTTTCCGACAAAGGCATCGGAACCATAGGACTTCAGGCAGACATTTCCGGAGATTACCGCTATCGGGCGACCTCTGCCAATGCGGAAATTTTGGTGACCATGCCGAAGTATCATGCAGAGAATGGTGCCGTCCCAGGCATAACCCGGGTCGTCGGGACACCGAATGCCGAAAACTGGTACAAGGAAAATGTGCGGGTGGAGGCAGAGCAAGGGTATGAGCTGAGCCGGGACTGGAGCTTTGCGGAAAACAGTGACTGGCGGTCCGCGTTCACCGTTTCGGAGGGAAATCCGGAAAATCTGGATCGGCTTTACATTCGGAATCGCTCCACCGGCGTGATCAGTCAGGCAATCCCAATCCCGGCGTTTCAGATTGATACAACGGCACCTGCCAATTTGAACATCCGCTTCCGAAAACCGTTGAGGGAAATTGTGAAGGAGCTTGTAACCTTTGGATTTTACCGGGCAAGGCTGGAGGTTACACTTTCGGCGGAGGATTCCGGATCCGGCATTGCACAGTTTGTGTATGTGTTGGATTCGGATGAGTGCGCCACCTCAAGGGAGCAGACTTCGGGCGCTGTGCATGTGATCGGAAGAACGGATCCCGGATTCCGGAGGAGCGGAACCGAGCCGAATGAATACCGAGCAAGCTTTTTCCTGGATCCGCAGTACCGTGGCCGAATCACCTTTTGTGCGATTGACTGCGCCGGGAACCGAACGGACAGCGAGGCCATGGATCGGGTGCTGGTGATTGACGATGAAAGACCGAAGGCAGAGCTTCACTTTGATCTGAAGGATGCAGATGTCAATCGGGACGGAATTTATTTTCAAAACCAGGAGGGAAAGCAGGCGGAGCTGGTGATCGACGAGCCGAACTTCTTTCCGGAGGATGAAGGGCTGGAGGTATCTCTGGAAAAACGGCAGAACGGAGAAACACAGTACAAGCCGCTGCCCTTTGACCGCTCCGGCTTCAGCATGCGTGACAGGCAGCACAGGGTCACCATCCCGTTTGCTTCCGAGGGGCATTACCGATTCCGCTACGCATACCGGGATCCCTCGGGAAATGAGGCGGTGTACAAGCTGAAAACCGGGACGCCGAGCGCGCCGGAGTATTTGGGAAACCAATCGGATCAGGAACTGGAATTTACCATTGATCAGACGGACCCTCTCATCCGGCTTGACTATGATCAGGACAAGACAAACGGCAGGTATTTTCGGAACCCGGTCCATGCAGAGGTCGCAGTGACGGAAGAAAACTTCAGCACAGCGGAGGACAGAACCCAGCTGCACTATGATTTTACGGCGCCGGGAGAAAGCAGCGGGACAAGGGTTCGGATCGATCAAACCGGCTTTACGGAGACGAATCCGCACAGGAGGAGCCTCTTGTTTTCCGAGGACGGAACGTATCGGCTGTCCGTCCATGTGAAGGATCTGGCCGGACGGAGAGCAGAGGCAGAGGATCATTTTGTCATCGACCGGACGGCGCCTCAAGTTTTGGTGAAGCTGTCGAATGAGGGAATCTGCAATGGGAAGTACTTCCACACGGATCGCAAGGGCACGGTGACCATACGGGATTACAATCTGGATATTCGTTCACTGAAGGCATTTGTCAAGGCGACAGATCAAAAGGGACAGCCGGTTAAGACCATGGATTACACGAATTATCTCAACAATCCGGCCAATTGGGTCAAGCAGTCAGATCACGAATACACGATTCCGATCACCTTCAGTGCAGATGCCAATTACAGCTTTGATCTCCGGGTTTCCGATTACGCAGGCAATCAGAATCAGGCTATAGACTTCGGAGACACACTGGCGGCGACTGAATTTACCGTGGATCATGGTGCGCCCACCGGCTCCGTCCGCATCGGCGAGTGGAACTGCTCAAGGGATGGAAGCGTATGGGATCGACTTCTCAGCATTTTCACATTCGGGCGCTGGTCTCAGAATAAGGAGGTGCTCCGGATCCATGCGGAGGACAGTCTTAGCGGTGTGCTCCGGGTTTCCTATCTTCGCTCTCAGAAATTGCTGCGGCAGGAAGACTGGAAGCAGGAAATGGGGCGGGATATCAGTAGTGAGTTGGTCGGTGGGGACTGGTCCGGGGAAATTCGCCCGGACGATGCGTTCATCACATATGTGCATATTGTGGACCGCGCAGGCAACGAGAGTCTTCTTTCCTCGGACGGCGTGGTTTTGGACAGCACGGCGCCCCAGGTTGATACTCTGATTCCCGGAGGAAAGGAAATCAACGGTCTGTACAGCCAGGACGTCATAGTTTCAGTCGCAGTCTCGGATCCCCTGATCAATAACGCATCTTCGGGATTGCGTTCTGTGGAGTATCACGTTTATAATCAAGGAGATGAGACGCAGAAGGATACCCTGTACAGCTTTTCCAAGGAAGAACCGGCGTTGGAGGAGCTGAAACGGACTTACGACGATCCGGATGCAGTCACGATAAATAGCGAAAAAAATAACAGCAACGATGTTGTGATTAAGATCACGGGAACGGACAACGCGGGGAACGTGGTGGAGCGGGAGGAAAAGGTGGCAATTGATATCACACCGCCTGTCATTGAGGTTTCTTATGACAACAATGATGTCCGACATGCGCGCTACTTCAATCGGAACCGCACAGCAACCGTTACGGTGATTGAGCGAAACTTCAATCCGAAGGATGTGATTTTGAAGCTGACCAGCTCAAATGGTGTGCTCCCCGCCCTGTCTGACTGGAAAAAGAAGGAAGGAACCGGAAACGGAGACGATACCCGGTGGGTCGCGACGATTCCATTTACGGAGGACGGGGACTACACGTTGGATGTAGCCTACACCGATCTGGCGGGAAATGCGGCAAGGGGCATAACATTTGAGAAAGGAAGTGAAGCACCGAGTTCCTTTACCATTGATAAAACCAGACCGGTTCTGACTGTCAGCTATGACAACAACGAAGTGAAAAATCAAAATTACTACAAGGAGAACCGCATTGCGAGCATTCGCCTGGACGAGCACAACTTCAGTGAGGAGCTGGTGGTTCCGGTCATTGAGGCTGAGACCGGGAACCGGCCATCTCTGAGCGCCTGGAGCAGAAGCGGAGATACCAATCTCGCAACCGTTCCCTACGTGGGCGACGGGACGTATGCCCTTTCTGTGACGGCGGAGGATCTGGCGGGCAACCGGGCCGTTCCGTACGAGAGGGAAGAATTCCGAATCGATACCACTGTGCCGCAGCTTCAGATCACCGGTGTGGAGGATCGTTCTGCCAACCGGGGAGAGGTGATTCCGGTTGTGGAATATTCCGATCTCAATCTGGATGCTTCCAACGTGCAGATCCGCCTTTCCGGTTCCAATCGGGGTCTTATTGAGGCCCACGGACATGCGATGAACGGGGCGGAGAGCGGCCGCTTTGTGTTTGAGGATTTTCCGTATCAAAAACGCTGCGATGACATTTACGCGCTCACAGCGGAGATCATGGACATGGCAGGAAATACTGCATCGCAGAATCTTTGTTTTTCTGTCAACCGATTCGGTTCTACCTATTTGCTGTCCCGGGAGACCAAGGCGCTTTGCGGGAGCTATCGAAAAGAACCCATTGATCTGCAAATTAAGGAGATCAATGTGGATCCGCTGACGGAAAACTGTGTGACGCTGTTTCAAAATGAGTCTGCCAGAAAGCTGGTTGACGGCGCGGATTACACGACGGTGAGCGGAGACAACGGAGGCTCCTGGTATGAGCGGGATTACACGGTGCCGAGCCGTAATTTTGAGGCGGACGGGCTTTACGGACTCAGTATTTATTCCCGGGATCGGGCGGGAAATGTCTCGGACAATACCCAGGATGTGAAGGATGCCGCAGTGCGCTTTGCCATTGACAGGACGGAGCCATTACTCTATCTTTCCAACCTGGAGACGGGGGGAACCTACGCCGCGGACCGGATGGATGCGGTGGTGGTGGCAGATGACAATATGCAGCTGCAGAATCTTGCAGTCTATGTGGACGGAAAAGAATGCGGCGTATGGGGAAGAGAGGCGGTGAGCCGCACCTTGAAGCGAGACGGAGCGTTTACGGTGACGATTCCCGGCACCAGCACCGCACCGCATGTGCTTGTGGCAATTGCTTCGGATGCAGCCGGAAACGAGAAGAAAATCCAGGCGTCAGATTTTATCGTCACCACAAATCCGGTGGTCAGCTTTTTGAGAAAGCGGGTGCTGATGGGCCATTCATTCGGCGGACTGATGTTTGGAATTGCGGCACTGGCATTCGGGATCAACTGGAATGAGAAAAAGAAACGGCTAAAAAAGGGAATGCGCTAAAAAAGGAGATGCGTACAGATGAAAACCAAATGCCGGAGCGTGCAGAACAGACAGGGAATCCTTCTGTTTGTGGTTACGATGGGACTCACAATCTTCGGAAGCATGGGGGTGTGGGGTGGGGTGAAACCCGGAACGGCATCCGATGCGGAGCACAGTGGGATCGAAGGAAACAAGACGGCACAGTATGCGTCTTCGAAGGAGTCGTGGGACTGCGGTAAAGTGGAATCGGAAACCGAAGAGAGCCGGAACGATGCAGCCGTGCTGCCCGGATCGGAGGCAAGGGTGTCCTTACGTTCGGGCGCCTTGTCAGATCGGGCGGCAGAAGCCGGGAACGGGAGAAAAATTGAATATATCAGCCGCATCACCCTGAAAACGAAGAGCGGAAGCAACATCCGAATGCCGGCGGTGGACCATATGCCGGTAGGGATCTATGAGTATGAGGTGAGTGAAGTCTTTCCTGTGGGATCCTGCGATCAGGTTCAATTCACGGACGCGGAGGGCAGCAAGCTGCTGCAGAAACAGGGGACCGGATATGTCCCTTATAACGGGCGGTATTATCAGCCGGGGATCTATTGCTTTCGTTATTACCTGAAGGTAGGAAAAGGCGGGGAAACCAAGTATGTTCCGGAGGAAGATATGAAGGTCTGCTTCACGTACATGGACATGGAGCAGGGGGAGGAAGATCCCGCTCAGGAGGAAGAGTACTGGGAGTTTAATCCTAATCCGGTGAAGGAAGATGGGGACGCCGTATATTATGAGATCAGGACCCCTTCATTTGAGGTAACAAAGCGTATCCCGCTGACTCGGCTGGTACTGAGCGGTGTTCCCAGGCTGACGGAGATTTATGAAGGAGATACGCTCCCGTACTTTGAGCTTAAAGTGGAGGAGGCGAAAACCAGGGAGGGGGCAGTCGGCACAGGGTCAACAGCGGAGGCACTGCAGGTCAGGTACAGTGAATGGAAGCCCAACGTTATGGACCATAATCTGAACCTTCAGGAGCTCAGGCCGGGGCAGAGGCTTTCATTGCCTAAGGGACGCTATGACCTGTTTCTGACCATTCGATTGGCGGGCTCGACCTACCGCTTTTCGGAGCTGGGAACGGATGACGGAAGAAAGACAGAGATCGAATTCCGGGGGACCAAGCTGGAGCAGGACCACGAAACAATAGTCGAGAAAGATTTCAGAGGGGAGCGTTACCTCAGCTTTCGCACGTCCTTTGAAGTAAAAGAAAAAAAATCCGGAAGCCAGCAGCCCGACCCCGGGAACAAAACAGAGCAGCCGGGATCTGGAGGTGACAGCGGAAGCGGAAGCACCGGAGGAAGCGGAAGCACCGGAGGAAGCGGAAGCACCGGAGGAAGCGGAAGCACCGGAGGAAGCGGAAGCATCGGAGGAAGCGGAAGCACCGGAGGCGGCGGAAGATCCGGCGGAGGTGCCGGCGGAGGCGGCGGATCGCGCACGTCCGCTGCTGCAAGGAATACTGCTTCCGGCACGGCCTCAGAAGCGCAGGCGCTGGGCGGCGGAATGTGGATGCAGAATCAAACAGGATGGTGGTATGCAAGAGCTGACGGAAGCTATCCGAAGGCGCAGTGGGGATATGAGCTGTACAACGGAAGCTACAGCTGGTATTATTTTAACAATACGGGATACATGGCAACCGGTTGGATCGATCAGCTCGGACAGCGTTATTATCTGAATCCGGTTTCGGACGGATGGAAGGGAAGAATGCTGACCGGCTGGCAGTGGATCGATGGCGCTTGTTATTATTTTGAGACAAGCGGGACAAAGGAAGGACGACTGTTGCGGGATGGCGCAACACCGGATGGGTACGAGGTTAACCGGGAGGGGCGCTGGATCCTGAACGGAGTGGTTCAGAAGCCCCGGTAAGGACAAATAAAAAGAAGCGGAGCGGGAGGAAACAGACGCAATGAAAATGTGCCCGAAATGGAGACCGGAGAAGTATTTTTATGATCGCTTCTGTGTGCAGCTAGAGAATTGGTCAAAAGGCGGTGAGAAGCCGGCGCTGGCAGATCAGGATACCGCTTATTATCTTTCGCTTCTTGAAGACAGATTACGGAGAAAGGGGCTGAATTATCAGCTGGAGCTGGAGCGCGCTGAAGAGGATGCTCCGTCCGCGCGGTGTTTTGCAGGAGAGCATTATTCCAATCAATGGGAGTTTGCTTCCGTTCGAAAGCGGGTCGTATATACAAAGAATGGGCGGACACTCTATCGGAAAAAGAGCGACCAGACTCTCTACCAGATGACGACCTCGGCAGATACACCGGAGGAAATCGGAGAAAAGCCCTGCACCTGCCCGAACTGCGGAGCTGTGACGCGCACGGCGGATCTGGTCAAGGGCTGCCCCTACTGCCAGGCTCGCTTTCAAATGAGCGAATTGTTTCCGAAGGTGACCAATTTTTACTTTATTCGGATGGACAGTCAGAGTCGTCTGAAGAAAAAGGTATCTGTCATCATTTCCGCATTCATTCTCCTTACCTTTGTGTGGATGCTGTTACAGCGTATCGTTGGCGGCGAATTTTCCCTCGGCATAGTCCTTCACAGCCTGTTTGCGGCCATTCTGGCCGGTGGCTTTACCGGGCTGATTTTGACCGGACCGATTATCTTTTTATCCATGATTTTATTTAACTCCAGCAGAGATGTTCCGTTTCGCGCGATATTCACGAAGAAGCAGATCATTGAATTTATGAAGCCGCTGGAGCCGGGATTCTCTTATGAATACTTTGAGGGGCAGCTGATGTCGCTGCTTCGCATGGTTGTGCTCTCGAATGACGTAAAGAATCTGGCGGCCTTTGGAGGGGAAGCGCGCTCCGATTGCTTTGATCATGTGATCGATTTGGTTTACGAAGGCGGCATGACGGTGCGGAAGCTCTACACGGATCAGGACTATATACACATGGATCTTCGCACCTACATGCTTGACAGCTACGAGGAGAATGGGCGCATTTACACGCGGGGAGACCCGATCGATATCAGCATCGAGCGGAAAAGAAATCAGAGACCGGATCCCGGTTTTTCCATCAAGCTGGTGCGCTGCAAGGGCTGCGGCGGGAGCTTTGACGCCTCCTTCCGGAAAACCTGTCCCTATTGCGGCAGGGTATATGATATGCGAAATGAAAGCTGGGTCATGACCCGGGCCGTTCGCGTCAGGTAGGGCAGAAACCGGAGTAGGCAATCGGAAAAACCGAAGAGAAGCAAGGAAGCGGAAGCGAAACAGAGCTTCCGCTTATTCGTCTCCGGAAGAGTCGGAGTCATCCGGCTCGCTGGCACAGACCAGATCGGTTCTCAGCCAGTCGCTGTCCGGCCGGCAGACCAGGCGGCTGTTGGAATAAGCAAGATCCAAAGGAAGGATGGTCTGTCCCTGATAGGAGCCGGAGGGCTGGCGTTCCACCACCAGCGCCAGATCCACATGATCCTCGTCCACCAATGTCAGGGGCAGGAGAAGAGAGCCTGCATTGCGCGCGGGATAGTACATGGGGATCGCGGTTTTGTAGTTCCACTCTGTGCGCTTCAGAGCAAGATTCACCGCGTCATCCATGCGGTTTTTCAGACGGTTCAGGATGCGCGGCGTTGCTTTGATCTTTTCGCCGAGTTTCCGGAAGTATTCTCTTCGTTGTTCCAGGGAAAGGGTTGCGGGAAAGCGGCTTACGTGGAGACCATCGATCTCCAGAAACTCATCCGGGCAATTATCCTCCAGAAAAGCGATGGGAAGGCGATGGGTGCGCTCGGTTAAAATGTGGGTATAATCACAGGACAAGTTGCCTGTGGTTGTGTCATAAAGCATGTTTTCCACTTTATTTTCAAAATAATCGGCGCGCTCCGGAAGCGGATTAAAGAGGCTGACCAGCGTTTTTCCCGTATCCTCTCCGGCAACTGCAAAAGCCAGAAGGAACCAATAGGGGGATGGGAAGCGGGTATTTCTCTTAAAGAGGGCATAGATATATTCATATTTTCGATCCACCAGCCCTGTGTTGAATGCTGCATACTCCTCATTGCGAGCGGTATCCGTTGCGAAGAGAATTTTTTTCTCAAAGCAGAGCCGCTTGAAGGTGTAAGCGAGATAGTTCTTAAGAATCGGGAATTCGTTGTTTTCCGGGTTGTTCCCGTAAAACCACTTTTCCTCCAACGCGAGCTCGGAGAGCGCCAGAATGTGCTGCTGGGAGAGGAAGGCCCAGTTGAACAGCCAGGAATTTGCACCGGGAACCCGCTCGCCCTGTCCGAATACGGGGGCGGTAGGCTCCGGAGCGTGGGGCGCAGCATCTTCTTCCCGTTGGTCAACGGCAGAAAGGGGGCGCACAAAGCAAACGGGAGTTTTTCCCGGCTCCAGTACATCCTTCAGCTCCAGACTGCTGCTGAATTCATTGATAAATGGCCGTAACTTCGGGTAGCCCAGCTCCTTGTACCGAATTTCGGCTTTGTTTAATGCGCTGCCGAGCTGCGCAAGGGGGCTCCAGCCGTCCGCATCACAAGGCAGACTGCTGATCAGGTTCAGGATACGTTCGTTCAGTTGTTTTTTTTCTTGCAGGTTCATGGAGTTCTCCTACGGAATGGTTAATAGAAATCGCTGTTTTTCTTCTCTCTATCCTACCACATTCTGAGAATAAAAACGAAAAAACTCATTTGAGAGGGAAGGCAGACACAAAGGGGATCCGTTGCGTTCTTCATTTGCCCCATTTATAATGGAATGAACAGCGGATTCAGTGGTTTCATAGAATGAACCGGGAGGGCGCTTCAGTGGGAGAAGAAATGGAAAACATTGTGAGCTTTGCGGAAAAAACCTGGGATTCATTTGAAATTCGGCCATTTGGTGCAGTGGACAGCCTGATTTTATCCTGGATGTCGTATCTTCATTGGGCAAAGGTCTCTCCTTTGGTCTCTACATGGAGAGGCGTTCGCTTTGCCGATCTGTTCCGGGCAGAGTGCTTTGAGGCAATGGTGAAGGATGTCTGGCGGGGAGAGGAGGGGCTTAGGCTGTTCATGGCGATGGCAGCAAGTCCACGTTACCGGGACATGAGGGTAAAGGGGTTTGCGGAACGAACCGACGAAGAAACGGAAACACAGTTTGCTGCCGTGTGCTTTCAGCTTTTCCCGGGGCTGACCTATGTGGCGTTTCGCGGAACCGACACTTCACTGGTCGGATGGAAAGAGGATTTTAATATGGCCTTTCAGTATCCGGTTCCGGCACAAGAGGAGGCGGTGACTTATTTGCGGACGGCAGGGAGGAAATGCCGCGGGAAACTCCTGGTGGGCGGACACTCGAAGGGGGGAAATCTGTCGATTTGCGCAGCATTCTCGGTGAGCCGAGCCCTGAAACAAAGAATTGAGAGGGTCTATTCCCATGATGGGCCGGGGTTTTTGCCTGAGGTACTCCGAAGCGAGGCATTTCATTCCATACAGAATAAAATTGATAAGACGCTTCCGCAGGACTCGGTTGTCGGCCTTTTGCTGGAGCACCAGGAGCAGTTTCGCGTTGTGCGAAGCAATCAGGTCGGGTTCTGGCAGCACGATCCATTTTCCTGGGAAGTGCGGGACGGGGATTTTTGTGATCTGGACGGGCTGACGCCGAATGCACACTATGTCAATCAAACCATCAGCGAGTGGTTGAACACGCTGTCGGAAGCGGAGCGGGAACGCTTTGTGGATGTTTTGTATGAGCTGCTGCGGGCGGATCAGGCCGCTTCCTTTTCAGAGCTTTTGGAGGACTGGCAGAACAATGTCCCTGCCATTCTTCAGGCGGCAGCGGAGCTTGATCCCGATACTAAAAAATTTCTTGGGCAGACACTGAAGGAACTGGCAGTGCTGAGCGTAAAGCATGTTCCGGATATATTTCTTCACAGAGGGAAAAAGAAGTGATTCTGATCATGGAAAAAAAGTTCGGAACCTGATATGATAAACAAAAAGGAGTGCAGGCAAATGAAACCATAGTTGAGGCGCATATCAGAATGCGTTACCAGAGATTGTTTCATTGCCGGAGGCTGAGATTCAGAAAATAATCGGAGGAAAAAGACATGGGATTGGTGACATCAAAGGAAATGTTCAAAAAGGCGTATGATGGAGGGTATGCAATCGGCGCATTCAATGTGAACAACATGGAGATTGTGCAGGGAATTACGGAAGCGGCAGCGGAGCTGAAATCTCCGATCATTCTGCAGGCGTCCGCAGGCGCAAGAAAGTACGCCAATTCGATTTACCTGGTCAAGCTGGTGGAGGCAGCTGTTGAGCTGCACCCGGAGATTCCAATGGTACTTCATTTGGATCACGGCGCAGATTTTGAGACCTGCAAGGATTGTATTGACGGCGGGTTTACTTCGGTGATGATTGATTACTCGGGGCATTCATTTGAAGACAATATCGCAGAGACCAAACGAGTGGTTGAGTATGCCCATGCACATGGAGTGGTCGTCGAGGCGGAGCTGGGAACACTGGCCGGCGTTGAGGACGATGTCAAGGTTGAGGAGGGCATGTCCTCCTACACGAGACCGGAAGAAGTGGAGGAGTTTGTAAGCCGCACGGGCTGCGACTCTCTGGCGATTGCCATCGGGACCAGCCACGGCGCGTATAAATTTAAGCCGGGAACCGATCCGAAGCTTCGCCTGGATATTTTGGAGGAGGTAAAACGCAGGTTGCCCGGGTTCCCCATTGTTTTGCACGGAGCATCTTCGGTGCCGCAGGAGTATGTGAAAATCATCAATTCCAACGGCGGTGCATTGAAGGATGCCATCGGTGTTCCGGAGGATCAGCTTCGCGCCGCGGCGAGAAGCGCTGTCTGCAAGATCAACATTGATTCGGATCTTCGTCTCGGCATGACAGCCGGAATCCGGAAGCACTTTGCGGAGCATGCGGATCACTTTGACCCGCGTCAGTATCTGGGGGATGGTCGCGCGAATGTAAAGGCAATTGTAGCGCATAAGATCGTTGAGGTACTTGGATCCGACGGAAAGGCTTGATAAGCGGTATACAGAGAAGAATTGGTAAAAGAGAATCGAAAGCAAAATGAGACGCAGAGGTCGAAATGACCCCTGCGTTTTTGCCATTCTTTCGGTGCATCTTAAATTTATGCTTTCCCGGAGAAAGGATGTAACGTCGAATGGGGGATTCTGATCTACGGGGGCCATCTGAGACGGAGGAGAGGATTGTCATGTACGGGAAGCTCGGAGAGAACGGTACTCTCTAGGAGTCGAATCACTGTATTTTTTAAACACAGTACTGAAATAATTGCTGGAAGAAAATCCTAGAGAATAGGCGATCTCCGTAATGCTGATGTTTGTTTCCAGAAGCTGATGCTTTGCATGTTCTATTTTTTGCAGAGAGATATATTCTCCTGGCGTAATGCCGGTTTCATTTCTAAATTTGGACTTAAATCGTGACAGAGAGTAACCAGAGATTCTGGCAAGATCGGTTAAATCCAAGTGTTCATTGAGGTTTTTTCTGAGATAGGAGATCGCTCTGCTGATTCCTTCATCCATAGCAAGGATTTTCGCTTCCTCCTTGGGCATGAGGTAGGGAAGACTGAAAAGGAAGGCAGACAGAAACTGTACGCCAACTGCAGTAGAATATTCCGTCATATCGGAAAAAAAATTAAATGCCTGACGAAGATATTGCATGTGGGAACCTCCGAGATTGTACTGTCTGTGGGGCAAGTTCATGAGCTGGTGGTAAAGAAGGTTACTGTATTGTTTGTTGAGTCCCAATATAGAGTTTGTATTTTTCATAATCAGCTGGAACGCGTAAAATTCACAAGGATTCTGCGATTTTGTGATATTTCCGTGCTGTTCAAAGGGAAAGGTGAGAAGAAGCTCATTCCCGGTACAGGTATAGGAATTGTATTGATCGCCGATTTTGATTTGCGTCGTCCTCTGCCCCTTTACCAAACAGTGAAATTCCATAATATTCGTGTGATAATGGATGGGCTTGGGAGGCGGCGCCGCTGTAAAATTCCAGTAGGTTAGATTCCCTAGGCCCGGAACATGATGCTTATCCTGCGGAATCGTTTTATTTTGCTTCGTCCAAGAAAAATCATCGAATAATTCTTCCACCTGCTTTACTCCATTTCTCGAGAAAAAAATTGAAACAGTGATATTATTCTATATTTTAATCCATCAAGTCAGAAAAAGATATAAAATAGTATTATAGCCTTTTTTGAACGCATTTGCAGAATAAATTTTATATAGTTTAATTAGATGTCGTATTTGTAAAGAAAGGACAGGATGAGCAGATATTTTGAGCAGCTTGAAAAAAGCTTGATTTTTGTGCCGGAATCCCAGCCATTTCGCATGTGTCATGCTTCAAACATCTGTATACTCCCAAACCATGAGCGAATGGCAGTTTGGTTTGCCGGGGAAAAAGAGGGCTGCGATGATGTTTCCATATGGTCGTCCCGCACAAAGCACGGAACATGGGAGCACCCTAAACGAGTGGCACACGATGTGGAAGAGCCGCATTGGAATCCTGTCCTGTACCTACGTGCAGATGGGAAGCTGCTTCTATTTTATAAAGTGGGACGAGTGATTGCGGAGTGGTATACAGCGATACGAATTTCGGAAGATCTCGGTCGGAGCTGGGGTGCTCCTGATAAGCTGGTGGCAGGAGATCGTGGTGGCAGGGGACCGGTTCGATGTAAGGTCGTTACGCTTTCTGATGGCAGTATGCTGGCAGGAACCTCAACAGAAAAAGGAAGATGGACGGCGTATGCCGACCGTTCCACCGATGGAGGAAAAAGCTGGACACTGAGCAATCCGATTTCGATTGAAATGAAGGAGCAAACAGGAGTGGTTTACAGTGAGATTCCTCTTTCTGCACAGTCTTTTTGCGGGCGCGGGGTTATTCAACCGACACTTTGGGAGAGTAAAAGGGGACAGGTTCATATGTTGCTCCGAAGCAGTGAGGGACAGATTTATCGGGCAGATTCTTCGGATTATGGGGTGAGCTGGGGAAGTGCCTATCCCACGGGGCTGCCAAATAATAACAGTGGGATTGATGTAGTGAGAATGAAAGATGGACTTCTGGTCTTGTGCATGAATCCGATTTCCGAAAACTTTGGCCCAAGGACTCCACTTGTCTTGATGGTATCAGATGACAACGGACTGCATTGGCAGAAGGAGCGGATCCTAGAGGATGCCGAAAATCCATTTTCCGATGCTGCAGCAGAATACTCTTATCCCTGCGTTATTGAAGCAGGAAAAGAGTTATACGTAAGCTACACATTTAACCGAAAATCAATTGCATGCAATCGTTTGGTGAGAAGGGGGAGTATTTGATGGCAGATACAAATCATTTTCCGGGTGGAGCTTGGCCAGTTATGCTCACACCGTTTACGGATCAGGGAGCAGTTGATTATGATGGCCTTGGGAAACTGATTGATTGGTATATGATCAATGGAGCGTCAGGCTTGTTTGCAGTTTGCCAGTCCAGCGAGGTGTTCTTTCTGTCCCTGGAGGAACGGGTGAATATTGCAAGGTATTGTGTGGAACGATCCGGAAAACGGATCCCGGTCATTGCATCAGGGCATATTTCGGATTCCTTTGATGATCAGGTGAGGGAATTAAACAAGATCGCAGATACTGGAGTGGAAGCGGTGATCCTGATTACAAACCGAATAGCGAGACAAGATGAGAGTGACGAGGTTTGGCTTAAGAATCTTCAAAAGCTGGTAGCAAATCTCCCTGAAGATGTGAAGCTTGGATTTTATGAGTGCCCTTATCCGTATAAGAGAGTATTAAGCAAAGAGGTGACCAGGCAGTGCGCGGAGACCGGAAGATTTTATTTTTTGAAGGATACCAGCTGTGATCTTGATCATATCGCTGCAAAGCTTGAGGTGAGTAAGGGAACCAATCTTCATCTATATAATGCCAATACAGCGACATTGCTGGATTCCCTGAAGTTAGGGGCATCCGGATATAGTGGCGTTATGTGCAATACGCAATGCCGTCTTTACAGCTGGTTTCTGGAGCATTGGAAAGAAGGAAAGGCACAGGAGCTGTCCGACCTGTTGACCATCAGCTCATGGATGGAGCATGAGTATTATCCGGTCAGTGCAAAGTATTACTTGCAGAAGTTTGAAGCACTTCCCATCTCTACCTTCAGCCGTACAAAGGATGCAAGTCTGCTTTCCAGAGTGGTTCAGTCTGAGATGGCCATGCTAAAAAGAGTGACAGAAACTACAGAAAACAAGTTTATCAATGCATGAGGGAGGAATGGAAAATGGTTAAGAGATTCATGATGGGAGCTCTTGTAACAGCAATCAGCGTGACTGCGTTGGTTGCCTGCAGCGGAGGCGCAAAAACGGAAACGACAGAGGCAGTCGGTTCGGCTGCGGCTTCCGATATCGAGACAACGAAGGCTGTTGAGTCCGATTTTCCGAAGAAGGAGATTCAAGTTATTGTTCCGAAAAACCCGGGAGGCGGCACGGATACATCTACCCGCGCCCTTTTGGAATACATGTCTCAAAGCAATGATGCCTTAAAATTTAATGTCATCAACAACTCCGATGGAGGCGGCATCACAGGCATGGTTCAGACCGCGTCAGCAGATCCGGATGGATATACACTTGGGACTGTTACCGTTGAACTGGATATGTTCCCGTTTCAGGGAAAGAGCGATTTAACATATCAGGCATTTGATGCTATCGCAATGCCGATTGCCGCGCCGGCAGCCCTGATTGTGCAGGGCGATGCACCATACAATACGGTTGATGAATTTGTTGCATACTGCAAGGAAAATCCGGGAACCGTCCAAGTGGGAAATTCTGGAGCTGGCGCAATTTGGGATATTGCCACGTATCTTTTTGAAGAGGAGTACGGAATTGAAGTGACACATGTTCCGTATCCCGGAGGTACAGCGGATATTGCGGCAGCAATTACAGGAAAGCATATCGATGCAACACTGGCAGATCCCTCCAGCTTTTTGTCTCAGATAGAGTCCGGGGATCTGAAGTGCTTAGCTGTTATGGCGGATCATCGTACCAATGTTCTCCCGGATGTTGAAACCTTTAAGGAGCAGGGACATGATCTGACTGTTCGCGCATGGGCAACACTCGTGGCACCAAAGGGAACCGATGAGAATGTTCTCGCGGTACTGCGTGATGCAGCGGAAAAGGCTATGAATTCAGAAGCGTGCAAGCAATATTTTATGAACCAGGGAATAGACCCGACCAATTACATTGGAAAGGAAGCAGATCAAATCATGGCTGATGACTATGCCATGTATGAGAAGGTGTTTTCTGAGCATGCTTTTAATGAGGAGTAAAGACCAGAGCATTTAGTGAACACATATGCAACAAGTTTTCTGTAGTCTATGTTCAGAGGTAGGAGACGGTATCGCCGCCGCCTACCTCATTTAGGAGTTTATGCCATGAAAAATGAAGATAAAACACGGTATACCAGCATGAAAACCTGCAATTTGGTTGTGTCTGCGGCATCTGTGGTTCTTGGTCTGCTGATTGTGTATTTTTCAATCAAGTTGGGAATCGGACCGAGTAAAGTGACAGGTATGAAGGCAGGAACCTGGCCAGGCATGATGGGAGCCGGAATTGTGACTTTTGCGGTTATCCTGTTGTTTGATACTATAAAAAATGCAAAAAAGCTTGGAGATCTTGACTTCCAAAACACCCACGGAGAATACGTGAATCGGGTTACCATCCACCTGCCACAGAATCAACCTGTTTATGTTGTGATGCTGATCATCATTGCATTTTCGATTGGTCTTAGATACTTGGGGTTTTATATCTCGGGCGCGATTCTTCTTCCGATTCTGATGCGGATTCTTGCGCCCTGTGATCGGAACGAAAACAAAAGGGATGTCATGATAAAAACACTTTTAATAGACGCAGGCACCATGATTGCTATTTTTGTGATTTTTGAGTTGGGGCTGAAAGCGAAGTTGCCTGAGCCGTTCTGGATCTAAGGGAGGATGTACCAAGCTATGTTTTCATATTTTACAGCAGCACTCACGAGTGCATTATCGCCTCAGACACTTTTACTTTTAGTACTTGGCACAGGTGCAGGCATTGCCATAGGCGCGATGCCGGGGCTTTCCGTCAATATGGGGATTGCGCTGTTATATCCGATGACGTTTACGTTCAAAGGAGTACAGGGAATTATTATGCTGCTTGGCGTGTATTGCGGCGCAATTTATGGCGGAAGTATTTCCGCAATTCTTTTAAAGACGCCTGGGACACCTGCATCAGCCGCAACAGTGGAGGATGGCTACCCGATGGCCAATGAATATCGCCCGGTCAATCTGGATGATTACAATGGATTACAGCTTCCGCCTCAGCCGGGAAGGGCCTTGGGGCTTTCCACATTTTCCAGTATGTTTGGGGGCATTTTCAGTGCGATTATGCTGATCTTACTGGCGCCGCAGCTGGCACGTGTTGCAACCTCATTCTCGAAGCCGGAATACTTTGCACTGGCATTATTCGGGATTTCCATTATCAGCTCAATCTCTTCGGAATCCGTGCTGAAGGGGATTATTGGCGGGTTTCTGGGGTTGTTTATTGCGACCATCGGAATTGATGGCATGAGTGGAAAAATGAGATTTACCTTTGGAAGCACATATTTGATCGGGGGGATTTCCTTCATTCCGATTTTGATCGGTTTGTTTGCATTTGCCCAGGTGTTGCAATCAATCGAGGATGAATTTTATAACAGAAATCATCATATAAAAGCCATAAAATCAAGTGCGAAGATAGATCGCGTATTTCCGACAGCGCAAGATTTGAAGCTTGTCATGACAACCGTTTTACGATCATCCGTGATCGGAACGTTTATTGGTTGTGTTCCCGGTACTGGAGGAGACATTTCTTCTTGGATCGCTTATAATGAGGCAAAGCGCTGGGCAAAAGATAAGAGAAGATTCGGTCATGGAGATCCACGGGGGATCTGTGCCTCTGAGTCCGGAAATAACGCCGTATCGGGCGGTGCGATGATACCAATGTTGACACTTGGCATCCCCGGAGATGGGGCCACCGCCATTCTGATGGGAGCGCTCATGGCGCAGGGCATTCAACCGGGGCCGCTCCTTTTCTTGAAGGATACTTCTCGCGTTTACGCGATTTTTATCGGGTTCATGTTGGCTAATGTCATCATGGGAGCATTTGGCTTTTCATTAATCCGTTTGTTTGCAAAGGTTATCAACATTCCCAATCACATTTTGATTCCGATTATTATTCTGATTACCTTTGTCGGAACTTATTCCTATAATCATTCCATGACGGACGTTTATATCATGATCGGGTTCGGCATCCTGGGATATTTTCTTAAGAAATTCAAGTTTGCCCCCTCAGCTATTATTCTAGGTATTATTTTAGGAATAACCGCTGAACAAAATTTCAGCGGCTCGCTGATTATGAGCGGAGGAGATTTCTCGATTTTTGTGAGAAGTCCCATTTGTTTTGCCTTTCTTATGGTCTCGCTGATTTCTGTTTTGAGTCCGTTGCTTGAACCTTTGATTCATAAGATCATTCCCAAAAAGTCTGCATAAGCTTTATTTTAACGAAGGAGTCCTTTGTCATGAGCAAGAGATCAAGAATTCTTGTAGTCGGAAGCTTTGTTATGGATACCATTTCAAGCACCGAAATCTTTCCGGAGCCGGGACAAAGTGTGATCGGCTGCAGCTACACAACGGCCCCGGGAGGGAAGGGGGCCAACCAGGCGATGGAGGCTGCGCTGCTCGGAGCAGAAGTAACCATGGTCGGGAAGGTTGGACGCGATAGCTTTGGGGATCGATTAATCGAGTCCTTGAAACAGGCCGGCGTAGATGTACAGCATGTGATGCGTGCAGACGATGGTATTTCAAGCGGAATTGGGAATGTCATGATTACAACGAAAGGTGGCAGAGCGCTGAGCAATCGAATTATTGTGATTCCCGGCGCAAACCATACGATTAAGGCAGAAGAAGTTCGGTTTTTAGAGCATGAAATCGATCAGTATGATATGGTGATGCTGCAGCTTGAGATTCCCATGGAAATCAATTGCATAGTGGCATCCTTTGCGAAAAAAAGAGGGGTTCCGGTTATGCTGAATCCGGCTCCAATCGCACCGATCCCAGAGGAATTGATGGGAAATATCACATATTTATCCCCCAATGAAACAGAAGCGGCTGGTCTCCTGGGGTGCCTGATCCGAAGGGAAGGAGCACCGATTACAGAAGAAGCGATTGAAGGAATCAAAGCGGCCATGAAAAGGAGAGGATTGAGAAAATTGCTGATGACCCTGGGCGACGCCGGGGCGATGACCATACAGGATGACCAGGTCATTGTAAGACCGAGCATGCGGGGAATTCAGGCTGTCGATCCGACGGCTGCAGGAGACTCCTTTGTTGGAGCATTTTGCACGGCAAAGGTCGCCGGGTTGGACGATGGAGAAGCAATGGAGTTTTCCAATATGATCGCTGCGAGAACAGTTTCCCTGATGGGAGCACAGCCCAGTCTTTCCACTCTGGATCAGGCGATTTCGTTTCATCGAGATGCAGGACGTGACATTAAAATTCTTGAAAAAGTAAAGGAGATTTTGAAATGACGGAAGAGGCAAGGGAAGCATTGGATATATTTGATCGTGCGGTTGCTGAGCAAGTGGAGCACACACGAAACACAGACCGAAAATCCTTGGGAAAAGCAGCTGAGCTGATTCAGAGCGCGGTCAAGAAGGGCGGGCGTTTACATGTAACCGGAATTGGAAAACCCGGTCATGTTGCCGGCTATATTGCAAGTTTGATCACATCTACGGGAACACCGGCATACTTCTTGCACGGAACAGAAGCAGTCCATGGATCCAGCGGACAACTGGTAGCCGGAGACGTTGTGATTGCAATTTCAAACAGCGGAAATACAGAAGAGTTGATTGCCACGGTCTTTTGCGCCAAAGATAACGGGTGTAAAATTATCGGTGTCACCGGGAATTCTGAGAGTCGGCTGGCAAAAATTTCCGATGCTGTCCTGCTGGCAGATGTGGTTCCGGCGGGAGAGGGCGGTCCTCTGAACCGAGCACCAAGAAATTCGATCCTTGCAGAGACTTTGGTGCTTCAGATGCTCTCTGTGATACTGCAGACCGATGCCCATGTGACTCCGGAACAGTATGTAAAGCACCATCCACACGGAGCACTTGGGAAATTGCGCAAAAATGAAGAATGAGAAGGGAAAGGTGACCAATGAAGAAAAACGGATGCATCCACCCGATGATCATGGAAGCGTTGGCCTCTGTCGGTCATGGAGATCAGATTTTAATCGCAGATGGAAATTATCCACTGGAAAGTAAATGCCCGGATTGCAGAAGAGTGTACCTGGGACTGCGAGCGGGGGAACCGACCGTTACTGCGGTTCTGGAAACCATCCTCTGTGAAATTAATGTCGAGGCAGCGGCAGTCATGAAGCCGGATGGAATAAGACCGGAAATTTACGATGAGTTTCAGCAGTCACTTTCCGGGATCACGTTAGAGGAGTTCTCCAGATGGGATTTTTATGATGCAGCGGCCAAACCAACGGTTAGGTTGGCCATTTCCACCGGAGAGAAGCGAACATTTGCCAATCTTTTGATTACGGTCGGCTGCGCTTAAGCGTAGAGAGGTGATAATGATACTGGACCAAATAGGAAATCTCTCGCAATATAAGGACGGCTCAAGACTGCAGCAGGCAATTACCTTTATTCAGACACACGATATCTCAAGGCTCCCGATTGGTATAACTAAAATTGACGGGGAGCGTTTGTTTTGCAACATTCAGGAATATGACTCTAAACACTTGGAAGAGGTGCGGGGGGAGGCACATCAAAAATACATTGATCTTCAGTGTATCCTGCTTGGAGAAGAAAAGATAGGCTACTGCCCCTTAGACCAAGCAGGATCCGCGGTTGAAGCAGATCCGGAAAAGGATATTTGGTTTTATCGGAATCCAAGCGCGACAGAGCTTTTGCTGCGAACAGGTATGTTTGTCGTATTTTACCCGCAGGATGTACATGCCCCTTGCCAGATGCTTGATCAACCGGCAAGAGTGAAAAAAGCAGTGTTTAAAATTCTTATTTGATATCAAGGCGCTCATGAGTCGGCGTTTTCCGAATGGCACCATCATGACAGGAAAGAAGGTTTGGCTGTGAAGCGGATGGTTGATTTCATACTGCTGGTGTTATATGCAATCTGTATGTATCTTCTCTGGAAGCTGTGTCAGCTTGGGTCAATGCAGACTCGGCTGACATGGATGCTTCCCTTTGTCTTGCTGTTGCTTTTGCTTCTGCCGGTAAAGCTCAAATTGAGCCACGAAGGATACCGGGCCCCCTTTCCAAAGGCGCGTTTGGCAGTCTTTTTGATTGTCACGGCCTTGTTCGGCGGTCTGATTGCGTACACCGGGATCCCCTACCACGGCAAGCTTGCCTGGAAAATTCAGAGCCTGCAGAACCATAGGACAATCAAATTTGTGCATTCCAATCTCTATGAAGACGGGATCCGGGGAATGCTGAAGGACGTGAGAAAAGCTGTATCCCTGCCGGAGGAGCTGTATCTTTCCGACAATCTTACGGTGATCTTTCGGGCAGACGGGACCATCACAGACATGGAGACTATGCTCTGCGGACAAGATGCCTCTGGAAAAATTCGCACCTTCTTACTTTCCTACAACGCTGAACACAGTGATAAACTTGATGTCTGGATTAACCGCGACACAGATTTCAGTCTTGATGGAGAAAAAGCACTGTCTCCGCTTTTTGTGCTTCTTGATGCCTCAGATTTTCGAAGTGAAGTGGAAACGTGGTACACTTTAAGCAGGAACCGGCGCTACGGGATTTTTTACAGCGGGCGGAGAACATTTCATACTGACGAAGGACTGCGGTTTTTGGAGGGAGATGCGGACGGAGACGGAAGGCCAGGCTCGGTATCTGCCCTGGGTCTGTTGTCAGAAGGCGGTGAGATCAGGGGATATGCGATGTCGCTTTATCTGCCGGATCAGGCCTCCGTCACTCCGATCAGGTATCTCATGGAGCCGGAGTACATCTCACAGCACACACTGGATACGATGCATGACCGGGCAGTAATCGGAAGCAGCAGGAAGGAAGGTGGTTGGACGACAGATGACAGCAACGGCACGGTATACACCTTTGTTCCCGGCAGTGAAACGGGATACCGATTGATTGTCACGGATGCAGCTGCCGGATCCAGATTTTATGAGCTGGAGAAAACCGAAGACGGCGGGAGCAGCTGGAGGATGATCAATGAGAATCCGTTTGTGGATCATGCCGGTGTCGCGGAAGGAATTGAATTTTTTACGGAAGAACTGGGCTTTATCGGACTGCAGGGTGCGTCCGGGGGGCATTCACAAATTTTTGTGACACGGGATGGCGGTGGTCATTTTGAAGCGATTTCCCTTCCCATGGATCAGGTGAAAGAAGTTCCGGAGCCGGGGAAATCGGATGGATTGACCCGGGACGATTATCAGTATCTTTTGATGCCGACTTATGAAGGGAAAAGCCTTTCCATTCTTGTGACTCCTGGTGTGGGAGAAACGGAGGGAATTTTGTTCCGCTCTGACGACAATGGAACAACCTGGAAGCCCTCACAGTAACGAAGCCGGAGGATGCAAGTCCCGGAAACCGGGGGATCGATTCTCTTTGTTCGGTTCCGCTCACCGCGGAGACAGAGATTGCCGGGGGATGGGAGATTAGCTCTTGTGTCCTTGACAGTCGGACAGCTTTTCGGTATAACGGAATTGAACAGCATTCAAACCGAGGTGAGGATGTGAATACAGGGGTGACATCAAGAGAAGAAATTCTTGGCATCAGCCGGGAGCTGATTCGGAAGCAGGGCTGGACCGCAGTCAATATTCGTTCGGTAGCGGCTGCCTGCGGGGTGTCGGTAGGCTCGATTTATAACTATTTTGACTCCAAGAAGGAGCTGGTCGGCGAAACCGTGGAGAGCGTTTGGGGTGAAATATTTCATTGCCCGGAGGAGGCGGGAGTCTTTCAGGATGTGCTGAGCTGCGTCACATGGATGTATGAGCGAATGGCCTGCGGCAATGACCGATATCCCGGCTTCTTTGCCCTGCATTCCTTGGGCTTTCTGTGGGAGGATAAGACGGATGGAAAGAGGCGCATGCAGCGGACTTGGCAGCACATATGGAAGGAGATCTGTGGGGCTTTGAAGCAGGACGCCAAGATCCGACCGGATGCCTTTACCGATCAATTTACCCTTGAACAATTTGCGGATGTGCTATTTTCCTTCATGCTTTCCGCCATGCTTCGGAAGGACTATGATCCGTCTGCCGTACTGGAGATTGTCCGCAGAACGCTTTACTGAATGTGGCCGTAATCCCCCTTGCTTTCACAATGGGGATATAAGGTGACTGAGGTTTCCGCCGGGCCGGAGGCGTCTTGTCCCTGAGAAATCAAGCATGATTCCCGGGAGAGGTCGTAAAAGAGGAAGAATACAGGATGCGCCGTCTGATTTCAGAGAGAAGTCAGATGGCGCTGTTTTTCGTTTGGGAACGGAAATCGGAGGCTTTTGATGGGAGATATCCTATGGGGCAGGTTCCTTAAGGCACATTGCTTCATGCGCATTTAAGGCGTACAATAGAAAAATAAGGAGAAGAGAAGATGAAGACAAAGGAGCTGATCGAACACTTGGAACGAAATGGCTGGAGGGTCAAACGCTACGGCGAGGAACAGGACCTTTATGGAAAGAATGGTCAAAGAGAGAGCATTGTAAGATGCGGGGAGGCGGACGAAGAACTGGCAAGGGCGATCTTAAAGCGGCAGGAGGAAGAAAATTCTCCGCATCCGGAACCACACCCATTGATGAAAGGAGGGATATCCAAGGTGAAATGCGCATACCCAATCGTTATGACAGAGGGGAGCGCCCGGATTGTGGTATCAATCCCCGATTTTCATATCAATACACAGGGAAGAGATATTCCGGATGCGATGGAAATGGCACGGGATGCCATGGGGCTTATGGGGATTGATATGCAGGATGACGGCGAAGCGTTGCCGGAGGCTTCGAATGTCGCAACAGTACAGGCCGAGGCGCCGTCCGGTGCGATTGTCTCTCTGGTTGATATTGATTTTTCGGAATACCGGAGAAAACGTGATATTCGCGTCGTGAAGAAGAATTGTACCATTCCGTCCTGGCTTAACTTTGAAGCGGAGCGGGCCGGCGTCAATTTTTCTGCCCTTCTGCAGGCGGCGCTCAAAGACGAATTGAATATTACCAACCGATGAACGCCGGCGCTTCCCGAATATGGGGTTGCATTTCCTGCATTTTTTCCGGGGGCAAAGAGCAGCCGAAATAAGACGGCATTCAGACCTCTATTTCGTCCGGAGGGCAGAAGAGGCGGCGTCCGAATGCGGAGGCACAGCATCCGAATGCGGAGGCACAGCATCCGAATGCGGAGGCACAGCATCCGAATGCGGAGGCACAGCATCCGAATGCAGAGGTGCAGCACCCGAATGCAGAGGAACAGCGGGGAAGCGAACGGTCATGACGGTACCGCTTGCAGAGCTTTCCGCCACCTGCACAGCGCCGCCGTGCAGATCGGCGATGGCCCATACCAGGGAAAGTCCCAGACCTGCGCCTCCGTATTTTCGGCTGCGGGATTGCTCCACTCGGAAAAATGGCTCGAAGATGCTCTGTTGGTATTCTTCCGGAATGCCAAACCCGGTATCGGCAACACGGATCAGAACGGTATGCTCCATTTGGGATACGGACACATGAACGGTTCCGCCCCGGCGGTTATATTTGATTGCGTTTTCTGTCAGATTGAATAGCAGCCGGTAGATCAAGGCATCGTTTCCAATGATGACGCCATCTCCCTCCCGTATTAGCGTGAGTTCGCGTTTCTCCGCAGCAGGTGCAAGATCCGTAAAGATTTCTTCCATCATCGGTCCCAGGCAGATGTGTTCATCCCGCGGGACGGAGTGGAGACTGCTCATTTCCAGCAGGGTTTTGGTCATCTCCGTCAGCCGTTCGGTTTGCTCCCGCAGCAAGCTTAGAAACTTTGCTGTCTCCGGAGACATATGGGGATGCTCGGCGGAAAACAGCTCTAACTGAGCCTGCATCAGCGAAAGCGGCGTGCGCAGCTCATGAGCCGCATTTCCGGTAAACTGCCGCTGAGCAGCAAAGGCATGGTCCATTCGTTCCAGCATCAGATTAAAGGAGTGACTGAGCTGCCGGAATTCCGGCAGCATATCCTCGTTTAGTCTGGTGTCCGAAAGATTGCTCATCTGAATTTGTTCCACCTGAGACGCAAAGCTGCGAAGAGGCTTCAGCGTGCGTCCGCTCACAAAGTATGCCAGAATGCCCACCAGAAGTGTGACCATTGCCGCAACATACCAGTTGGTCATGCAGAAGTCCTTCTGCGTTCCGTGGATGATGATGGTGAGGGCCTGATCCGGAGCTGTGGTCTCCGGATCGAAGTCTATGGGTTCACCGCCGGAGACGCAGCCCTGGAGAGATTCTCCGATGGAATCCATATAGCGGACGCCGGAGGAGCAGAGCAGAAGCTTCATGGCAATACAGGTGAGGCTGATGAGCACAATGGTCATCAGCGCGACACGCCACTGTAAGGAAAGCCGTTTCATGGTGTTTTGCCTCCCATCAAATATCCTTCGCCGATCCGGTTGCGAATGGGGTCGTATCCAAGTGCTGTCCGCAGCTTTTTGCGAAGCGAGGAGATATGTACCCGGATGGAATTGCTGAAGTGATCCACGCTGTTGTCCCAGACATGCTCGATTAATTCCTCCTGATTTACCGGACGCCCCCGGTGTACCATCAGATATTCCAAAATTCCCGTTTCCTTTCGGGTGAGCGTCAGAATCTGACCGCGGACAGCGGCGGAACGGGAGCGGGTATCAAAGCACAATTCCCCGCAGCTCAGGATCACATCCTGCTGTGTGAAGCGGCGCAGCGTCAGACTGCGAATACGCGCTTCCAGTTCTGCAAGATGAAAGGGCTTTGCCAGGTAGTCATTGGCACCGGCATCCAGGCCCTCCACCTTGTCCTGCACTTCGCTGCGGGCGGAGAGGATTAACACCCGGGTTTCCCGATCCGTCTCCCGCAGGGTTTTCAGAACCGTCATTCCGTCCTTGCCCGGCAGATTCAGATCCAGTACAATCAGGTCATAGCGTTCTACCTCCAGCAGCTCCGCCGCTTTTTCTCCGTCGTGACAGTAGTCTACGCTGTAGGCGAGCCGCCTCAGGCTTCGGACGATGGTCTCGCACAGGTCGCGTTCATCTTCTACTACCAAAAGGTGCATGAAGGTCCTCCTTTTTCTCATGGCATGTTGCAGTTTGCTGTCAAAGATATTATATAAAAAAACAGATCAAATTTTTGTTAAGTTTTCGTTCTTAACAGAAATTTTAACCTTGATGCGGTATGGTAAAGGCAGAAAATCGGAAGAGGTGATCACATTGAACCATAGAAAAAAAGCAGTGCTGCAGGCCGGGCTGCTGCTGGTGGGAACTGTCATGCTTTGCGTTGGCGCCTGGCGCGGAGAGGCAGAGACTGTGCTGAGCAAGGCAATTCAATTATGTCTGGAGTGTGTGGGAATTGGATAGGAAGGCTTCGGGAATTTCCCGGTTTTTGTCCCGTTTACGCGGATGGATTCAGGCGGGAGCTGCGCTCCTCAGCAACTGGCACCTTCCAAATTTTTTGAGGGGAAGGATTTATCAGGGAAACGGAAAAATAGTCTGTGTGCCGGGTCTTAACTGTTATTCCTGCCCGGCGGCCTCCGGCGCCTGCCCCATCGGAGCATTCCAGGCGGTGGTGGGGTCCTCCAAGTTCAGCGTCTCCTATTATATCACAGGGATCCTTATTCTTCTGGGGGTATTGCTGGGGCGCTTGGTCTGCGGCTTTTTGTGCCCCTTCGGCTGGTTTCAGGAGTTGATTTACAAAATTCCCGTGAAAAAGGGATCCACAAAAAAGTGGAAGGGTTTAACGCGTCTCAAATATGTCATTTTACTGGTTGCCGTGATTTTGCTCCCGACGATGATGAGAAACCGGCTGGGGATGAGCGACCCTTTTTTCTGCAAGTACATTTGCCCGCAGGGTGTGCTGGAGGGCGCCGTTCCGCTGTCTCTTGCCAATTCCGGTATTCGTTCGGCGCTGGGAATGCTGTTCCTCTGGAAATTCGGGATTCTGATGGCGGTGATCTTGCTGAGCGCCCGCTTCTATCGCCCGTTTTGCAAGTGGATTTGCCCGTTGGGCGCATGGTATGCGCTGCTGAACCGGGTATCTCTGTTCCGGATGGAGGTGGATCAGAATCGGTGCATTGCCTGCGGAAACTGCTTCAGAGCCTGCGGAATGGATGTGGACGTGACAAAAACGCCGAATCATACCGAGTGCATCCGCTGCGGAATGTGTGTTCGCGCCTGCCCCACCGGCGCAGTACATTTTCGGTACGGGTTTGGAGATGAGAAACAACAGGAGAAGCAATCCGGGAAACAATTCGGGAAACAAGTTGAGAAATAACCTGAGAAATCATCAAAATGGAAACGGAGGAATCAATCATGAGAGACATCAAAATGAGGAACGAAATGAACACAAGGAAAGGAAAAACGAAAGCAATCAAACAGGGCGGGGTAAGGCTTGCTTCCTGGATGCTGATTGCATTGCTTTCGCTGCCGCTCTCAGCCTGCGGCGCGGGGGGGGAGACCAAAGCAGGTAACGGGAGCAGTGAACAAACCGCTATGGCAGGGACAGAAGCCGGCGAGGAGGAGGCTCTTGCCGCCCATAAGAAGCTGATGGAACAGGAAAATGCAATTCTGTCGAAAAATACCCAGCTCTGGGAAAAGGTTTTCGCAGAAGCGGACAAGGGGATGACGCTGCAGGAGGACGGAAAGAACTACGGAGATTTCCTGTTAAAGACCATTCACTCCATTCAGGATCAGCTGACAGCGGAGGAGCAGAAGCTGCTCCTGGATGAGGCGGAAAAAATCCGCCAGATTGAAGATGAGCTGACCAAGCTGGAGGAGAAATATCCTCAAGTGGCTCAAAAATCCTTGGACAGTGCCATGAGCATGTCTTCTGATGACAGCAGCATGCAGAAATTCCCGGTTTTTGAAGGGAAGGATTTGGACGGAAACCAGGTGAAGAGTGAGGAGCTGTTTTCCGGAAACGCTGTGACCGTGGTGAATTTCTGGTTCACAGCCTGCAAACCCTGCGTAGGGGAGTTGCCCGAGCTGGATGCATTGAACAAGGAGCTCATGGAAAAGGGCGGCGCACTGATCGGTATCAACGCCTTTACGCTGGATGGCAAGGAGGCGGCCATCTCCGAGGCGAAGGATGTGCTGGCCAAGCAGGGCGCCGGCTACCAAAACGTATATTTTGATTCCGACAGCGAGGCGGGAAACTTCGTCAAAAACGTGTATGCTTACCCCACCACCTGTGTGGTGGATCGAAAAGGGAATCTTGTGGGAGATCCCATTGTGGGAGCCATTACCGGAAAATCTCAGCGGGAAAAGCTGCAGTCGCTGATTGACAAAGCCATTGCCGGGGACGGAAACTGAGGGAAGGACGTATCCTGAACAAGAGGGCGGAAGCCGTTAACCCAATGCCCGGGAGAAGGCGCCACTCCGGGCACTGGGATGCGAAAGCAGCGCTTCGGACAGAGCCATAGCCTGATCCGCATAAATGCTGTTTTGATCCCATACGAAATCAAAGGTATGCTGCATGGAAAAATCGGAAAGAGGAATTTCCCGGAGGGTGCCGCGCTCCAGCTCTTCCTTTGCCGCCACCCGGTAGAGAAAGGATATGCCGCAGGTTTGCTTCATCATCCGGATCAGTGCGTGCATATTTTCAACGACGACAAAGCGGGGGAAGTCTGAAAGGGATAGGCCTCGTGCCTGCAGACTTCTCTCAAGAATTTCTCTTGTGCCGCTTCCTGCTTCCCGAAGAAGCAGCCGCTCACCGAACAAATCCCGGAGCCTGTTGGGCTGCCTCCCGGAAAAGACATAGTCGGCAGCACAGGCGCAGATAAATTGTTCGGTTCGATAGGGTCTGTGTCCGTAGCGTTTTTCCGGGTAAAAGCCTTCAATCAGTGCCAGAGAAATCTGACCGTCATCCAGCAGGGCAAGCAAATTTCTGGTATTTCCGTAATGTACATGCAGATTGATATTCGGGTGATGTTCGATATAAGCGGCGAGGGGAGAGAGTACAGCATATTCGCCGATGGTCAAGGTGACGCCGATGGATAGAAACGGGGGCTCTTCGGGTGTGCGAAGCAGCTCCTTTTTTAATATCTCCTCATCCTTGGTCATTGCATTCATACTGGCGTAAAGAAGCCTGCCCTGCTCGGTAAGAGACAGGGTCTTTTTTTCGTAGCGAAACAGGGAGACTCCGTAGTGCTGTTCCAGATGATGAATATGCTGGGTCACGGCAGGCTGGGTCAGGCCCAGCTCCTCGGCGGCTTTGGTAAAATTCATGGTGCGGCATACCGTCAAAAAAGTGGCAATGCGAAAGTCAAGCATAGAAAAACGCTCCTCAATATGGTGTGCAGGGATTCCCGAAAAACAATAAAAAAAAATTATCGATATATAAGGATCTATCATTATACTTTTTTGTTTGATATCAGTATAGTAAGAGAAAGTGAGAAGATCAAGAGAGCCGTTTCCTGTCCGACTGAATGGAGGTGGGGACATGGTCTCTCCGGCTTGAACAGCCGTCCGGTCACAAAGCATCACCGGGGAACAATTCATCAGACAGGAGAGGTTACGGTATGACGTTCATCAGAAAAAACGGAGTCGGAATTTTAGTTTGTCTTGCCATTGCAGTTCCTTCTTGGCGGATCGGGAAGCAATTCCCTGTCATCGGTGGGGCGGTCATCGCAATTTTGATCGGCATGGCGATTGCCCTTGTCTGGAGCGAGAAGGGAAGAGCGGCGGCAGGCATTCGCTTTACCTCAAAGCTCATTTTGCAGGCAGCGGTAGTGCTTCTGGGATTTGGCATGAATCTGGGAGTGATTCTGGAAACGGGACAGCAGTCTCTTCCGATCATCGTCTGTACCATTGCCACGTCCCTGATTCTGGCTTGGGCTTTGCACCGGGCGATGCACATCCGGGGAAATATTTCCACGCTGGTGGGAGTCGGATCCTCTATTTGCGGCGGATCGGCGATTGCGGCGACAGCACCGGTGATTGATGCGGACGATGCAGAGGTGGCGCAGGCAATTTCCGTTATCTTCTTTTTTAATGTGCTCGCAGCCATTCTGTTTCCGATCCTGGGCCGTGCGGTGGGCTTTGACACCACAAGCGGCGATGCCTTCGGAATTTTTGCGGGAACCGCTGTCAATGATACCTCGTCTGTGACTGCGGCGGCTTCCACCTGGGACAGTATGTGGAACCTGGGGAGTCAGACGCTGGATAAGGCAGTGACCGTAAAGCTGACAAGAACTCTGGCGATCATTCCGATTACGCTGGTTTTGAGCCTCCATCGGGCGAAGCGGGCAGAGAAGAATGGGGTTCATACGGAAGGCTTCCGGCTCCGGAACGCGTTTCCCATGTTCATTCTGTATTTTGTACTGGCAGCAGTGATTACCACTGTGGCTGTCAATGCCGGCGTGCCTTTAAAGGCATTTCACCCGCTGAAGGAGTTGTCAAAATTCTGCATTATTATGGCTATGGCCGCAATCGGACTGAACAGCAATGTGATTCAGCTGGTGAAGAGCGGCGGAAAGCCTATTTTGCTGGGCGCGGTATGCTGGGGCGGAATTACAGTGGTCAGTTTGCTGATGCAGCATGTCATGGGGATTTGGTAAATTCTGCTGACTTGGAAAGCATGGATGCTCTGGCCGGATGAAAGCAGAACATGATCTGATATCAGAATAGAGAAAAAAGCACCGCGCTCCGCGGAAGAGAGTCAACCTCTCGCTGCGGAGCGCGGTGCTTTCTTATGGCAGATCAAAGGGTTCTTTTTCACTGTCCTTCACTGGTTTACGACGGGCCTATGTTCCTCGCAGTCATCGCAGCAACTGCATCCGCAGGAGGCATTGCCGGAGGAATGAGGAGGAGTGGGAGGAAGGGGCCTGGCACCGTCCCTCCGATACTCCTTCAGATTTTTCTGCGCCACTGCCAGCATCAGCTTGATCCGGTTCAGCTGATTGACCTCCGATGCCCCCGGGTCGTAGTCGACAGCAATGATATTTGCGTTTGGATAGGCGGCACGAAGCTGTTTAATGACGCCCTTCCCCACCACATGATTCGGCAGGCAGCCGAAGGGCTGTGCGCAGACAATATTCTGGACGCCGGATTCGATAAGCTCCAGCATCTCTCCGGTCAGGAACCATCCCTCTCCCGTCATATTCCCCAGGGAAACAAAGTCCTTCGCCATCTCAGCCATGTGACGGATTTCTCCCGGGGCAGTAAAATGCTTGGACGCACGGAGCGCCTCTCTTGCGTCGGAGCGGAACCAGTCCATCAGCCGGATCCCCACATTGCAGAGAAAAGCTGCCCGCTTGGAAAATCCCAGATTTTCCGCCTTGAAGTTCAGATTGTAGAACGAATAGTACATGAAATCAAGGAGATCCGGCACCACGGCTTCTGCGCCCTCCCGCTCCAAAAGCGCCACGATGTGATTGTTGGCGAGGGGAGAAAACTTCACAAGAATCTCTCCCACCACACCGACTCTTGGCTTGACCACCGACCGTCGGGGAAGTTCATCAAACTCTTTTACGATGGCGCGGAGAATGCGACGGTACTCCGCCATGTCCGGCTTTCGCTTGGACACGGCTTCGGTGCAGATCTTCCTCCATTTATCGTGGAGCAAATCGGCGCTTCCCGGCACAGCCTCGTAGGGTCTTGTGGCATAGAGACAGCGCATCATGACATCGCCGTATACCGTCGCCTGGATGGCTTTGATGGCCATTGGAATGGTAATTTTGAAGCCGGGATTTCGCTCCATGTTTCCCACGTTTACGGAAATCACCGGAATCTGCTCCATCCCTGCCTTTTGCAGCGCGCGGCGAATGAAACCGATGTAATTGGAGGCGCGGCACCCGCCGCCGGTCTGGCTCATGAAGACCGCAGTGCGGTTCAGGTCATAGGTTCCGGAAAGCAAGGCCTCCATAATCTGGCCGATGGTGCAAAGAGACGGGAAGCAGGCATCGTTGTTGACATATTTAAGTCCCGTATCCACTGCGGATTTTGTGTCATTGTTGAGGAGCACCACGTTATAGCCGAAGGCACTGATGGCCGGCGCCAGCAAATCAAAATGAATGGGAGACATCTGCGGACAAAGGATCGTGTACCGCTGTTTTTTCATTTCCTTGGTAAACAGGACGCGATGGTACTCGGCAGAGCGGATGCGCCGCTGGTAGTGCTTTCTGTCCCGGACACGCAGTGCTGCAATCAGGGATCGAATGCGGATTCGGGCAGCTCCCAGGTTGTTGACCTCATCAATTTTCAATACAGTGTATATTTTGTCCGATCCGGTGAGAATGTCCGAGACCTGATCCGTTGTGACCGCATCCAGGCCGCAGCCGAAGGAATTGAGCTGCACCAGATCCAGGCAGTCGGAATGCTTGACACAGCTGGCTGCGGCATACAGGCGGGAGTGGTACATCCACTGATCGGAGACCACCACCGGACGTTCAATGGTTCCAAGATGAGACACCGAGTCCTCGGTCAGGACAGCCAGTCCGTAGCTTGTGATCATATCGGGGATCCCGTGGTGAATTTCCGGATCCACATGGTAGGGGCGTCCCGCCAGCACAATGCCGTGTCTGCCGTGTTCCTCGCACCATTGGATGGCCTTTTCTCCTTCCTGCTCAATGTCACGCTTTGCCTTAAGAAGCTCCTGCCAGCCTGCGTGGGCTGCCTCCCGCACCTCGGCAGGGCCGATGCGGAACGCATCGCGCATGACCTTTTCCAGCTGATTGGTAAGAACCGTTTCATTGGCAAAGGACATAAACGGGTTGAGGAAGCGGACGCCGCAGGCTTCCAGCTCCTCCACATTGTTTTTGATATTTTCGGCGTAGGAGGTGACAATGGGGCAGTTGTAGTGATTGCCCGAGTCGTTCATTTCTTCCCGTTCGTAGGGAATGCAGGGATAGAAAATGGTCCGAATGCCGTTTCGGATGAGCCAGGTGACATGTCCGTGTGCGAGCTTGGCGGGATAGCATTCGGATTCACTGGGAATGCTTTCGATTCCCAGCTCGTAAATCTGACGCGAGGACACGGGAGAAAGCACCACGTGGAAACCGAGGGTTCGGAAAAAGACCGCCCAGAACGGATAGTCCTCATACAAGTTGAGTACACGGGGAATGCCGATGACTCCGCGGGTGGCTTCTTCCTCCGGCAGTGGCTCAATGTCAAAAATCCGGTGCAGCTTATAGTGGTAGAGATTCGGAACCTCCCGCTTCTTGCGATCCAGTCCGAGACCGCGTTCGCAGCGGTTCCCGGAAATATAGCGCCGCCCTCCGCCGAATTGGTTCACAGTCAGGACACAGTGGTTGTTGCAGCCGTGACAGCGGGTCATGGACGTGCGGTACGAAAGGGAAATAATCCGGTCGAGGGGGAGCATGGTGGTTTCTGCGCCGTCAAAGCGTTCGCGGGCAATCAGCGCAGCACCGAATGCGCCCATGATACCGGCAATATCCGGGCGGATGCAGTGACAGCCTGCGGTGCGTTCAAAGGCGCGGAGAACAGCATCGTTATAGAAGGTTCCTCCCTGTACCACGATGCGGCTTCCCAGACTTTTGGCATCTGTAATTTTGATGACCTTAAACAGTGCATTTTTGATGACAGAGTAGGCGAGCCCGGAGGAAATATCCGCCACAGTGGCGCCTTCCTTTTGAGCCTGCTTGACATTGGAATTCATGAATACGGTACAGCGGGTGCCGAGATCCACGGGATGCTTTGCAAAGAGCGCCTCTTTCGCAAATGCTTCCACGGAAAAGCCGAGAGATTTTGCAAAGGTCTCAATGAAGGAGCCGCAGCCGGAGGAACATGCCTCGTTTAACTGAACGGAATCCACGGTGTGATCCTTGATTCGGATGCATTTCATATCCTGGCCGCCGATATCGAGAATACAGTCGACCTCCGGCTCGAAGAATGCGGCGGCATAATAATGGGATATGGTCTCAACCTCCCCCTCATCCAGCATGAAGGCGGACTTTAAAAGAGCTTCCCCGTAGCCGGTGGAGCAGGAGTAGACGATTTTTGCCGCGGGATTGAGGCGTTCCTTGATCTCTTTGATGGCTCGGATGGCGGTGTCAAGCGGCGACCCCTCATTTCCGGAATAAAATTTATAAAGTAACTCCCCTGCCTCCCCGATGAGGGCGAGTTTGGTTGTGGTAGAACCGGCATCAATGCCGAGAAAAAGATTGCCGGTGTACGAGGAGAGGTCGGCGCTTTTTACGGCGTGACCTGCATGGCGCAGGGAAAATTTGCGGTAATCCGCTTCATCCTGAAACAAAGGAGCCAGACGCTGCACCTCATGATCCATGGAAATCCCTTGCTTTAAAAGCTGAATCAGTGCATCAATTGCAATGGGGGATTCGTCCTCAGCGGTCATGGCAGAGCCGAGTGCCGCGAACAGGTGGGAATTATCCGGGGCGATAATGAATTCGTCAGTCAGCCGAAGTGTGCGGATAAACGCGTTTCTGAGTTCGGGCAGGAAATGAAGCGGACCGCCGAGAAATGCGACGTGGCCGCGAATCGGCTTTCCGCAGGCAAGTCCGGAGATGGTCTGGTTGACCACGGCCTGGAAAATGGATGCAGCAAGATCCTCCCTCGTGGCTCCTTCGTTGATCAAAGGCTGTATGTCCGTCTTGGCAAAGACGCCGCAGCGGGCGGCAATCGGGTAGATCGCCTTGTAGTCCCGGGCGTATGAATTGAGACCGGCGGCATCTGTCTGAAGGAGAGACGCCATCTGGTCAATGAAGGAGCCTGTGCCGCCGGCACAGATTCCGTTCATCCGCTGGTCGATTCCGCCAGTGAAGTAGATGATTTTGGCGTCCTCTCCGCCCAGTTCAATGGCCACGTCAGTTTTGGGTGCGTAGAACTTGAGGGCGGTGGCGACCGCCACCACCTCCTGCACAAAGGTGACATGAAGATGCTTGGCCAGTGTCAGCCCGCCGGATCCTGTAATCATCGGGATCAGACAGACAGAGCCCAGCACTTTGGCGGCATCCTCCAAAAGGTGCGCAAGGGTTTCCTGGATGTTGGCGAAGTGACGCCGGTAATCGGAAAAGAGAATGTGTCCTTCCTCATCCAGAATGGCAATTTTCACAGTGGTGGAACCAATGTCAATGCCAAGGGTATATCGGTGATTCTCCATGTTTCATTAACCTCACAACTCAGAGAGAGCAGTATGGCCTGAATCAGCCTCCTCTCCCGAAGCAATCATCAGGGCAGACGGCAGCAGCTCAAGGTAACCGGAATGGCTGATCGCCGCCATCGGAGCGCTGCCTCGCATGAGAGAGACTCATGTTGAACCATCATTCTAACACAAGCACATGGGAAGTTCAATGAAGCACAGCAGCGCGTTAACTTACGCGGAGTGACTAATTGGTTTGACAAATCGGAGCGGATTTCCATATAATGATCATATCATTCAGGAGGGATTTTATGACTTTATTTGACCGTTTGCAGCGGAAGTTCGGACGCTATGCGATTCGCGGGCTGATGCGCTATTTCATTGTTCTCTACGCCTTAGGCTTCGCACTGTACCTTACCCGGCCCATGTTTTATGTGCGATACCTGGCATTGGATCCGGCGGCGATTTTAAATGGACAGATCTGGCGTTTGGTCACCTTCCTTATTTATCCGCCGTCCTTCAGCCGGCTCTGGGGGCTGCTCCTTTTGCTGATGTACTATTTTTTGGGGAATACGCTGGAAGCCGTGTGGGGAAGCTTTCGCTTTAATGTGTTTCTGCTTACAGGGGTTTTGTTTCACATTCTGGCAGCGTTCCTTGTGTATGCACTGACCGGCGCGCCGGTCTACCTGACACCGGAGAATTTGAATCTATCTATTTTTCTTGCATTTGCCCTGACCTTTCCGGAGATGCAGTTTTACCTGTACTTTTTGATTCCGGTCAAGGCAAAGTACATGGCGGTTCTCTACGGAGTCATTGAAATCTACAGCTTTTTTGTCGGGAGTATTTCGGAGAAAATTACCATCGCGCTCTGCCTCCTGAACCTGTTCCTCTTTTTGTTCTGGTCGGGGACGTGGAAGCGCTTTTCTCCGAAGGATTTGAGGCGAAGAGCCGCTTTTCGGCAGGCTGTCCGGCAGCAATCGCCGAGGGAGACAAAAATCGTGAGCATAGACCGCAGTTCCTCCGTGAATCGAAGTGCAAGACATCGCTGCACAGTCTGCGGCAGGACAGAATTGGATGCGCCGGAGCTGGAATTCCGCTACTGCTCGAAATGCAAGGGAGATTACGAGTACTGCTCCGATCATCTCTATACGCACCGGCACGTGGAGTGATCCCGTCAATCGCGAAAGGAACGAACAACGATGAGTAAAAAAGCCTTTCTCAGCCTGCAGCAGGCTGAGGACATAGCAAAACAATATCCGACTCCCTGGCATATTTATCACGAGGCGGGCATCCGGGAAAACGCAGAGCGGGTGAGACAGGCATTTTCGTGGAATCCGGGCTTTCGGGAGTATTTTGCCGTCAAGGCGACGCCCAACCCGTTTCTTCTGAATATCTTGAAGGAATACGGCTTTGGTGTGGACTGCGCTTCGGAAACGGAGCTGATGCTGAGCGAGGCCTGCGGCTTCTCAGGCAGGGAGATCATGTTTTCGTCCAACGACACACCGCCGGAGGAGTTTGCCTATGCAGACCGGCTGGGGGCAATCATCAATCTGGATGACATCACGCATATCGACTGTGTGGAACAGGTTCTCGGCAGGCTCCCGGAGGTCATGAGCTGCCGCTACAATCCGGGCGGCGTGTTCGAGCTTTCCAACGGAATTATGGACAACCCCGGAGATTCCAAGTACGGAATGACACCGGCGCAGGTGACAGAGGCCTATCGCCGGATGATGCAAAAGGGAGTGAAGCAGTTTGGTCTCCATGCCTTTCTCGCCAGCAACACGGTGACCAACGAGTACTATCCGAAGCTGGCAGGGATTCTGTTTCGTGAGGCGGTGCGCCTCCGGAGAGAGACGGGGGCAGATATCCGATTCATCAACCTTTCGGGCGGCGTGGGCATTCCGTATCGCCCGGAGGAGACGGCAAATGATATTTTTGTGATTGCAGACGGGGTCCGCAAGGTTTATGAGGAGATTCTGGTTCCGGCAGGCATGGGAGACATTGCGATCTACGCGGAGATGGGACGCTTTATGATGGGACCCTACGGGGCGTTGGTCACCCGGGCGATCCATGAGAAGCATATCTATAAGGAATATATCGGAACCGATGCCTGCGCCTGCGATCTCATGCGCCCGGCGATGTATGGAGCCTATCACCACATCACGGTGCTGGGAAAAGAGGATTGGAAGCGGGACCACCGGTACGATATCACCGGTTCCCTTTGCGAGAACAACGACAAATTTGCGGTGGACCGCATGCTTCCCAGAATCGACATGGGGGATTATCTCCTGGTTCACGATACCGGGGCTCACGGCTATTCAATGGGATACAACTACAACGGAAGGCTGAAAAGTGCGGAGCTTCTCTTGAAGCCGGACGGCTCCGTGCAGCTGATTCGAAGGGCGGAGACTGCAAAGGATTACTTTGCGACCTTTGATTTTTGTGATCTGTTGAAGGGGGATTGATGCAAAAAAGCCTTCGGGGGAGAACCGAAGGCTTTTTGCAACGATCAGGGACTGTTTTTCAAGAGTTTTGGGAGATCGTAAGCTTACTTACGACTTGATATCTGCAGTATACCATCACCCGACTCCGAATGGGTGAACAATGTCTGAATGAACTCTTATGAAATTCTTAAAACGGAGGATTTCACAGCCTTGCACCCCGGGAATCCTCGTGTTACAATAAGACGGTCTTATTTTCATATCCCATCCGGAGACCGTGACAGTTCGGATGGATTCTGCGGCGTTCGCCGAACATTCCAGGGGATCAGAATACAGGGAATCGGAGTTTGCGGTTGACAAGGGTCAACGGTATCGGTATGATGTCTGTATGGAAATCGAACATATGTTCATTTGGAGGAGCTTATGGCACTGGACAGAGAAGCAAAAATGAAGGCACTGGATGCCGCGCTGACACAGATTGAACGGGCATACGGAAAAGGCGCTGTGATGAAGCTGGGAGATCCGGCGAATACAATGGGAGTGGAGACGGTTTCCACCGGTTCCCTCAGTCTCGATCTGGCGCTGGGGCTGGGGGGTGTCCCGAAGGGGCGTGTGGTGGAAATCTACGGTCCGGAATCATCGGGAAAAACGACAGTGGCGCTCCACATGGTCGCCGAGGTGCAGAAGCGGGGCGGAATTGCAGGCTTTATTGACGCAGAGCACGCGCTGGATCCCGTGTATGCCAAAAAGATCGGCGTGGATATTGACAATTTGTATATTTCTCAGCCGGATAACGGGGAGCAGGCAATGGAAATCACGGAGACGATGGTGCGAAGCGGAGCCGTGGATATTGTGATTGTCGATTCGGTAGCGGCGCTGGTTCCGAAAGCAGAAATTGAAGGGGAGATGGGAGATTCCCACGTGGGTCTGCAGGCGAGGCTGATGAGCCAGGCGCTTCGAAAGCTCACAGGGATCATGAGCAAGTCCAGCTGTACAGTGATCTTTATCAATCAGCTCCGGGAGAAAATCGGGGTCACTTATGGGAACCCGGAGACCACAACCGGCGGACGTGCTTTGAAATTTTACGCCTCTGTCCGCATGGATGTGCGCCGCATCGACTCGTTAAAACAAAACGGAGAGATCGTGGGCAACCGGGTGAGGGTCAAGGTGGTGAAGAATAAAATAGCTCCGCCGTTTAAGGAGGCGGAGTTTGACATCATGTTCGGAGAAGGAATCTCCCGGGAGGGGGACATTCTGGATCTGGGAGTCAAGAACGGTATCCTTGAGAAAAGCGGCGCCTGGTATTCCTATCAGGGAAGCAAAATGGGACAGGGGAGAGAAAATGCAAAGCTGTTCCTGAAAGAGAATCCGCAAATCTGCACGGAAGTTGAGGAGAAGGTTCGGATGTCTCAGGGAATCGGTGCGGAGACGAAAGAACAGAAGGAAAAGGCAATGCAGGAAGCGGAGAAGAAATGATCGTTACGGATATCATTCCTTGCGGAAAACGGAAGAGCAGGGTCCTGACAGATGAGGATCTTGCTTTTTCCGTCTATCAGAGTGAATTGAGAAAGCTGGGGCTGGAGACAGGAAAGGAAATCTCGGAGGCGCTCAGACAGGAGCAGATTTTCCCGTTGCTCCGGAAGCGGGCCAAGGAGCGGGCTCTGCGTCTTTTAAGGGATCGGGACTATACAGAGGCAGGACTGCTGGAAAAGCTGAGGAGCGGGGACTGTCCGGAGGCGGTGGCAAAGGAGACGGTGCAGTGGGCAAAACAAAAGCGCTATGTAGAGGATCTGCGATATGCAGAGCAATTTATCGCATGTCACGCTGCCGGGAAAAGCCGACAACGGATTCTCTTCGATCTGAGCCGAAAAGGAATCCCGAGAGAGCAGGCGGAGCAGCTGCTGGATGAAAATCCGCCGGATGAAGAAGCGCAGATTTTGAAGGAGCTGAGGAAAAGCCATTTTTCGGAGAAGCAGGATGACCCCAAGGAGAGAAACCGCATTTTGTCTCGTCTTGCAAGGCGCGGCTACCAGTGGGGAGAGATAGAACGAGTGATCCGGGAATGGCAGGAACCTGACGCTTGGTAGGCGGAAGGGGCGGGCGCCTTCTCCCTAAGCCCTCCTGTAAACAGTGCTTCTCAATGCGAATGCTTTCATGTCGAGAGACTCAATATTTAGGAACCTGATATCACGAAACTCAATATTGCGGAATTCGATGCCGCGAGGCTCAATATTGCGGAACTCGATATTGCGGAACTCAATATTGCGGAACTCAATATCGCGAGGCTCAATATCGCGGAACTCGGTGGGAACATCCCTTGGGAAAATTGACAGAAACAGCGGAGCGAACGCAGGGGTTCTGGGGCTCTTTTATGATTAATCCGTCCAATTATCAGCTTGATTTTACAAAAACTTGATGATAATATAACATTAATTATAAAAAATGAATAAATGCAATGGAGACGGAGAGCACAATGAGAGAGGACCCGAAGGGGACTCTGTTTGTGCTCGCCTGTTTGTTTGAAGCAAAGAAAAGCGTAAAGGTGGCGGAAATTACTTGGCAATGATGAGAATCTATCTGTATCTGCATCAGTTTAACCTTGTCTCGGTGACGTTGCGTCTCTTCCTCAGCATGCTGCTGGGAGCCTTTATCGGGATGGAGCGGGAGAGAAAGGGATATGCAGCTGGACTTCGGACCCACATGCTGGTTTGCATCGGCGCAGCTCTGACTGTTTTGATCAGCCAGTATGATTTTTACATGATGCACACGCAGTGGGCGGAGGTGGTTCAGCGCTATCACCTGAAGATTGATATTTCCCGCTATTCGGCGCAGGTCATCAACGGAATCGGTTTTCTGGGGGCAGGCACCATCATCGTCAACAGGAAGCAGGAGGTGAAGGGAATCTCCACGGCAGCAGGACTGTGGGCTTCGGGCTGCATGGGCATTGTGATCGGAGCGGGCTTTTATGAGTGCATGGTCTTTGCCTTTTTGATGATCCTAAGCTGCAATCTGTTTTTTTCCAAGCTTTCGTCCTATATCGTTGACAAATCGAGAAATATGAATATTTTTGTGGAGTTCGGAGAGATGAACGATCTGCGCACCATACTCAGCCACATCCAGATGCTGGGAATCCATATTTATGATGTGGATGTGGAACGGGGGCACAGGAAGCGGGGGCTGAATCCGAACGCGGTCTTTCTCCTGAAGCTTCCCAGGCGGGAGGGACATGCCCAGGTGCTGGAGGCAATCATGGAGCTGGAATCCGTTATTTACATTGATGAGATTTGATGCCGGAATGGAAACAGGACGATCCCGCAGGGGAGCAGCAAAAAACAGTCTCAGCGAAGCGAAGCCGGGGGTTTGTGTCGGCGCGTGGGGCGAGAGAGTCTGGGGCGAAATAAGGCAGCGCAGGATCGGTGAATACAGGAGAAGCGTGGGGAGAGGTTTGGTATATGATAGACGGACTGACATATTTTCGGGAAATCAACTTTTTCTCGGTTTTCTTAAGGATGGCTTGTGCCATGGTTTGCGGCGGGATTATCGGAACGGAGCGCGAATATAAACGGAGATCCGCCGGGTTCCGCACACACATTCTCATCTGTCTCGGCGCGTGTATTGCCGCGCTCACGGGACAATTTCTTTCCATCAACCTGCATTACACAACCGACATGGCCCGACTGGGGGCGCAGGTTGTGGCGGGAATCGGCTTCATCGGTGCGGGCGCGATTATCCTGACCCCTCAGAATCAGGTGCGCGGGCTTACGACCTCTGCCGGACTGTGGGCGGCCAGCATTATGGGACTGGCCTTCGGCTCGGGCTTTTATGAAGGGGGCTTCATCACAACAGCACTGATTCTGGTGGCGGAAATTGTCTTTTCCAAGTATGAATTCTGGGTGCGCTCTCACACGAAGGGAAATATTCTTTACATCGAGTACATCGAAAAAAGCACGCTGGATCTGGTGCTGAATGAGCTTCGCGCCCGGGAGATCAAGGCGGATAATATTGAGGCATTTCGAAGCGGAGAGCTGAATGCGGCGCAGAAGAAGATGATCGGCGCTTACCTTCATGTGAGCATGCCGAATCGGGAGAGCGCCGATCTGGTATCGTGCCTTAGCAACATACGCGGGGTAGAGCGAATCGAACTATGGTAAAAATCTACAAAAAAATATGAAAGATGCAATAAAAACTTGAAAGTAAGTGATAGTGATGGTAAAGTTTTTGGAAGGTGTCTTCACATGAGGCACTCCGAAATAAAATGAAAACGGGAACGGAAAGGGAGGAGTTTTATGAAATTAATCAGAAAAGCAATGGCAGTGACAACAGTGCTTGCGATGACCGCAGCCATGACGGCATGTGGAGGGGCGAAAAAGGAGAGCGCTGCACCGGCACAGGATACGTCGAAAGCGGAAGCTGCAGGCAGCGAGGCAGCGTCGGACGACGATTATCATCTGGACATTAAGTTCTCCAATGTCTTTCAGCCGACGGAGTGGAACTACAAGGCCTCCGAGAAGCTGGCAAAGGAGATCACAGAGCGGACCGAAGGACATGTGACCGTTACCTATTACGGTCAGAATGAGCTGGATTGCTACGCCGATTCCGTGACGCAGGCAGTACACGGCGCTGACTGGATGGGACTTGAGGAGCCGTCGCTCTTTGCAGATTATGTGGGGGACTGCGCAGTTTTGGTGGGGCCCATGCTCTATAACACCGATGAAGAGTACAATGCGGTGATGAACTCCGATATGGTGGCGGACATCAAGGCAAGGCTGGCGAAAGAGAACATTCATGTTCTGGGAACCCAGTATTCCTTCGGCTTCCGGTCCATCGTCACCAATAGGGAGATCAAGACGCCGGCGGATCTGAACGGTGTCAAGCTTCGCGCCACCTCTTCTCCGCTGTTTGCAAAGACCCTGGAGGCAATGGGAGCCACGGCAGTGCCGATGTCCTTTACCGAGTGCCTGTCCGCTATCAGCTCCGGTGTTGTGGAGGGCTTTGAGGGCTCTGTATCCACGCTTTCCGGCGCAGGCGCTCCCTATGAGCTGGTAAAGAATGTGGCACAGACCAACCATCTGATTGCAACCCGCTGGCTGTTTATGCCGGAGGATCTGTACCAGTCCATTCCGGAAAAGTACAGAACTGTGATCGATGAGTGCGCAGCAGAATGCGGAAAGTGGGAGCAGGAGCAGTGCGAAGAGGATGAGGCGAAGCAGATTGAGATGCTGAAGGCAGCAGGCGTCAAGTGGAATGATGTGGATCTTGAGGCATTTCAGAAGGCCTGCCTTCCCGTCTATGACTGGATCGTGGAGGAGTACGGCGCAGATCCGGAGCTTCATGAAAAGCTCAGCAGCTTTATCGCAGATATGAGGAAGCAGTAAGCGACGACTCCGGAAACCAAATAAAACACGGTGATAAGGGGCTGAAATGCCCCTTATCCTGACGAAAACGGGATTGCATATGAAAACAAATCGATTTATGAAACAATGTATCCATAACTTTGATGCGGTGGTCACAGGCGCAACCCTGACGGCATGCGTGACACTCGTCAATTTGAATGTAATCATGCGTTACTTCTTTAATCATCCGCTGCAATGGTGTGATGAAATCGTGACGAGTCTCTTTGTCTGGACGGTGTTCATCGGAAGCGCCTATGCGCATCGCAAACACGCACATCTGGGTGTGGATATTCTCGTCAATTTATTTTCACCGGCGATCAGACAAAAGGTCAGGCTGCTGTTTGATATTTTGCAGATACTGGTTTTGGGGATGATTACATGCATCAGCGGGCAATATGTATACAGTCTGATTTATGTGCGCGGGAAATACAAGCTGGCACTGACGGATATGCTTCGGCTGCCGAAATGGTGGACGGGGATCGCGGTTCCCATCGGCTTCGGTCTGTCCCTGATTTATGCGCTCTATTTTTTCTATCAGGATTATCTTAAGAAAAAGGAACATCGGAACGAAGGAGGAGAAGCGGTATGACTCTTACATTGATAGATCTGATTCCGATTTTCCTGGTATTTATTCTGTATTTTTTTGGCATGCCGATTGTTTACGCTCTGTTCGGTTCCACCTTTTTTTACTTTCTGGTGATTGACGCCTCTACTCCGGCGTGGACCATCATGCAAAAGGTTATGAATTCGACCCAGTCATTCTCCATGCTGGCAATTCCGTTTTTTGTCATGTCGGGCTCTGTCATGAATTTCGGCGGAATCAGTGATAAGCTGATGGATTTCTGTGAGTGTGTGACCGGACATATGCGGGGAGGACTTGCGCAGGTCAACGTGCTACTGTCCATGCTGATGGGCGGCTGCTCCGGTTCGGCAAATGCGGACTGTGCGATGCAGTCCAAGATGCTGGTTCCCGAGATGGAAAAGCGGGGCTATTCCAAGGCGTTTTCCGCGGCAATCACAGCGGCCTCATCTGCGGCAACGCCGGTGATTCCGCCCGGCGTCAATCTGATTATTTTCACCTTGATTGCCCAAGCGTCTCTGGGACGCACCTTTGCAGCCGGTTATATTCCGGGGATTTTAATGTCGGTATTCATGATGATTACGGTTGCGATCATTGCAAAGAAGAGAAATTATCCCACGACCCGGGAAAAATTTCCGTCGCCGCTTGTGATCCTGAAGCAGGCGCTGATTTCCTTCTGGGGGCTGTTCTTTCCCTTCGGCATCATCCTCGGAATGCGCTTTGGCATGTTTACACCGTCGGAAGGCGGAGCCATTGCGGTGCTTTACTGTTTTATCATCGGCATCTTTGTGTATAAGGAGCTGAATCTGAAGAAGCATTTCATTCCCATCATCCTGGATACCATTGCCGGAACCTCCAGCGTGGTTCTGATCATGGTGGCCGCCAATGTATTCGGTCAGTACATGACTTGGATCAATCTTCCAAAGATTGTGGCGTCTGCGGTGCTGGGACTGACACAGAACAAATATGTATTCCTTTTGCTCTGCAATGTGGTGCTCTTGATTCTTGGCATGTTCCTGGAGGGCGGCGCAGCGATGATGATTATTACGCCTCTGCTGCTGCCGGTTGCATTGAAGCTTGGAGTGAATGTGTACCACTTTGGACTTGTCACCATTTGCAACATTATGATCGGAGGACTGACGCCGCCGTTTGGATCCATGATGTTTACCACCTGCGGGATTACCGGCTGTTCGATCAGCGATTTCATCAAGGAGGTGTGGCCTTTCATCGTGGCGCTTCTCCTGGTTCTTCTGCTGATCACCTTCTGCCCGATTCTGGTGACGATTGTGCCGGATCTGATTTACGGTGCATCTGCAATGTAAGCTGAAGCTGTAAGCAAGCCATGGAGCCGCGACTCGCGTTCCGTGGCTTGCTTTTTTGTGATGGGACGGCGGATCCGGATCAAACGGCAGCAGAAAGCAGCAACAGAGGACAGCAACATTAAACGGCAGCAGAAGGCAGCAGCAGAGGACAGCAACATTAAACGGCAGCATCAAGCAGAAACAGAAAGCAGCAGCAGAAAACGGAAACAGAAAACAGAAACATCAAATGGGAAACGAAAGGGAATGAAATTGGGATGAAACGAGAGACGGAATATGAAAACAGACAGCGGCTTTTGGGGTGTAAGCTTTTCCTGCTGGATATGGACGGAACGCTGTATTTGGGGGATGAGGTGTTCCCTGGGGCGATTGAACTGATGCACACGTTGGAAAAAACGGGGCGGCATTACATCTATCTCACCAACAATTCCTCCCGGGCCGGATCGGACTATATTGTGCGCCTGCAAAGACTTGGCTTTCCCTGTGAAGAGGAGAATGTGTTCACGGCAGGAATGGCCACGGGTCTGTATCTGCAGCAGCAGCATCCGGGGGAGAAGGTATGCGTCGTCGGGACGAAGGCGTTTCGGAAGGAGTTGGAAAGCTACGGGGTGGAAATCGCAGAAAGCAAGGCCCCGGTGGTCTGTGTCGGCTTTGATACAGAGCTGGTCTACCGGGAATTGGAGTGCGCGGTGGATTGTCTCCGGAACGGAGCTTCGTTTATTGCGGCAAATCCGGATTGGGTGTGCCCGATGCCTGCAGGGAAGGTACTGCCGGACTGCGGAAGCATCTGTGCGCTTCTCACTGCTGCCACCGGGAAAAAGCCTGTGTACATAGGAAAGCCAAACCGCAGCATGGTGGATCTGCTGGCAGAGCAGAGGGGCTTAAGAAACCAACAGATTTGCTGTGTGGGAGACAGGCTCTACACGGATATTGCGGTGGCACAGAATGCGGGAGCGGTTTCGGTGTGCGTCTTGTCTGGTGAGACCACCAGGGAGATGGTGGATGCACAGGAGAGAAAGCCGGATTATGTTCTGCCGAGTGTGCGGGAACTGGAGGAGTGGATACGGGACATGGGCTGACAAGGGGAAAGTGAGGAATTGGTGTGGAGAAGAAGGAAGCAATGGAGGAAAAAGACGGAACTTGCATGGAGTTTTATCACTCGGAAGAGAGCATTCGTGCGCTTTCCCGTATGCAGTACGATCTGTTTCACCTGCCTGCCCGCCTGATTCGGGGCGTATGCGCGGTTACCATTCTGATTCTGGCGGTCGCATCGCTCCCCAGTTGGTGGGCTTTTTTTCTGATCTTTTACGGCTCCTTTCTGCTGACCGGGAGATACCGGGAAGCGGATCGGAAGGCAAATCGAATCATACAGGCGGCAAAAGAGAGCGGACAGCCCTTTCCCAGATCGCGTTATATCTTTCGTTCAGATGGACTTCATGTGTATTCCCTTCCGGACGAGAGAGAAGAAGCGATTCTTCCCTATGCAGGAGTGCAGTGCCTTGCCGAAGATCGCTTGTACTATTTTCTGTTTCGGGATCGCTACGGCGGATACTGTCTGCGAAAGAAGGATTTGGGGGAAACAAAGGCGGCTGCCCTTCGGAGCTATTTGGAGAAAAAAACCGGGCAGCGGTTTCAATCGGCCCGGGTACCGGCGAAGATCCTTTACCATCGATTGTTTCGGCATGTGGGATGAGTCCAAAACGGATTCAAATTTCATCTGTTGTTCTGCAAGAAGCACTTGACAAAAACCGGGTGGAATCTGTAAGGTAAGGAACGGTTCAGTATTTTGTAACGGAACCGGAAAAAATATCTGAACCGTTCTAATTTTGAAAGGAAAGGATCTTACAGAATGAAAAAATCCAACAAACAATTGAAACCGGTTTTTTTGGGGCTTGCCATGTCTGTGTTGTTTTCATGGAACGCATATGCTGGATTGGAAGGATGGAAATTAGAACCGAACGGTTGGAAATATTATAAGGACGCAAGGCCTCTGAAGGCCTGGCAAAAAATCAATGAGCATTGGTATTTTTTCAATGAGGACGGAAGCTTAAAGACAGGCTGGTATTTGGGCGCCGACCAGAACTGGTATTTTCTGGACAGCAGTAAAAATGCAAATGAGGGTGTGCTTTTGACAGGCTGGCAGTGGATCGACGGGCACTGCTATTATTTTGAAAAAACAGATCAGGCAAGGATGGGGAGAATGTACGCCAACGCAGTGGCTGAGGGGTATCGTCTCAACGCCGCAGGCAGATGGGTTGATGCAAACGGAGCAGAACAGTATGCGCCCGGAAAGGGGATCCAGACCAATGGGTCCGGCACTGGGACGGGGCAAGCATCCCTCCAGACAGGGAGAGAATCCGGCGGATCCGGCGGCGGCAGCGGCAGCCGGGGACACAGATCGGGAGGCGGATCCGGCGGCGGCAGCGGCAGCCGGGGACATCGATCAGGAGGCGGATCCGGCGGCGGCAGTGGCAGCCGGGGTGGCAGCTCAGGTCAGGCACAGGCCTCAGGTCAAAGCGGATCCACCAAGGAGCAGGCTTCCACAAGCAGAGAAACGACTGAACATGCAGGCCGTGGGCATGGAATCGGAGATGGCAATCAGAATGTACCAAAGCCGAACCCGGAGACTCCGGGCCGTGTCGATTCACAGCCGACGGAGCATCAAAATGGGACGCCGTCTGGAAGAAATCAAAATGAGATCGGCAATTCTGCATCGTCCTCCAATGCAGAAAGGCAGCAGACTCAGGATCACGGCGGAGCCGAGGGGCAGAATCCGAGCCACGGCGGAGCCGAGGGACAGGACCCGAGCCACAGTGGAGCCGAGGGACAGAACCCGAACCACAACGGAGCCGAGGGGCAGAATCCGAGCCACGGCGGAGCCGAGGAAGGAAATCAGGGAGAGACCGGGGAAGAGAACCACCGGGAAAGAGAGGAACAGGAGCGGAAAGCCGAAGCGATAAAAGAGAAATTAACAACCGAAGAAAACGACAATGTGGTGCAGTATGAAACCAAATCCGGGGAGATCCGGACGATCCTCTGGGCCAAGGGAATTCAGGCTCCGACCATGGGAGAACACGGGGATTTTCAGGAGCAAATCACCAACGCCGGCTCGGAAACCTATGTGGATTACAAGGCGCCATTTGTCTCGGGGAACTCCTGGTTTGATGTCAATAAAACACGGGCCGGCGGCAATCAGGAGGTGGATAAAAATCTTTGCTTTGGAGCGGTTGCATCCAATATGCTGCATTGGTGGCTGGAGCAAAACAGGGATTATGTCAATCGATATATCGAGAAAAACGGAGACATCACTCGGGCAAACAGAAAACTTTCCGACTTGAAGGACTCCTTTCAGGATCAGCAATCCAGCGGGATCTTTGATCTTTTCAAAGGATTGTTCGGACATAATGAAAAGGGATTTTATACGGACCTTCTGCTGGATTTATTTTTGAATGGCTATAAGCCGAAGGCAGGAGGCGGAACCAACGCAGGTGTAGAGGACTTGACGCCCGACGCCCGAGGTGGATTTTTCTATCCTGTATTCAAGGGGAAAAAGCTGACGGAGCGTACCTACGGCGGAGCCTACAGGCTTTTAAGTGAGTCACTCACAGGTGAACTTGGGCGTGGCGGTCTGGTTGGCTTATCCTACAAAACGTTTGCAGGCGGCAATCATATCGTGACGCTGTGGGGAGCGGAGTATGATATCAATGGAACGCTCAAAGCCGTTTATATCAGCGATTCAGATGACCAGGATGAAATGGCAACGGAAAGCGATTTGGGGATGAAGCGCTATGAGGTTCGGGAGGTAGGAAGCAAAGTAAAGATCTCCACCAACCAAACAAATAAGGCTGCAGGCTCCGAAGTCGGGTATCTTCACATTCTGCATCTTGGACAGGCAGAGTGGGAACAGTATTTCAGACAGTAAGGAATCAAAAAAAGTCACTCAGATCCATGATCCGAGTGACTTTTTTTGGAGCAATCAAGGAGCGCCGGGAGGGAGGTCCCCAGCCTCTGGGGGATAGGGAGGAGATGGGGTGAACCCGAGGGAGGCAGCGAGTTTAACTTGCGCTGAGCCGGTGGTTTTGGTAAAATAGTAGCATTGCAACATTTTTAGAACCAAACAGAATGAACCGTGAAAACTGAATAAGGAGGTGCTCTGTGTCACAAACCATCATTGCAGTGGTAATTACAGCGGTGATTGTGGCTTTTATGAGCTGGAACCTTGCAATCGCACATCGGAAAAAGACGTATGAAAGCAAGATCGGCAGCGCGGAGGTGAAATCCCGCGAAATCATAGAAGAGGCATTAAAAACCGCAGAAACAAAGAAACGCGAAGCGCTCCTCGAGGCGAAGGAAGAGTCCTTGCGGACTAAGAACGAGCTGGAGAGAGAGACAAGAGAGAGAAGGGCCGAGCTTCAGCACTACGAAAATCGTGTGCTGAGCAAGGAGGAAAATCTCGACAAAAAGCAGGCGGCAATCGAAAAGAAGGAGGGACTGCTTGCGGAGCGAGAGGAGAGAATCAACGAGCGAAGCCGCGAGGTGGATTCCCTGTACGACAAAGGCATTGCCGAGCTGGAGCGGATTTCCGGGCTGACCTCAGAGCAGGCGAAGGAGTTTTTGCTTCAGTCTGTCGAGGAGGATGTGAAGCATGACACGGCAAGGCTGATCAAGGATTTGGAGACGGCAGCAAAGGAAGAAGCCGACAAAAAGGCCAGAGAATATGTTGTCGGAGCCATCCAAAGATGTGCCGCAGACAGTGTGGCGGAGACGACGGTATCGGTGGTGCAGCTTCCGAATGATGAAATGAAGGGCAGGATCATCGGCCGGGAAGGACGAAATATCCGCACGCTGGAACAGTTGACCGGCATTGAGCTCATCGTGGATGATACCCCGGAGGCCGTTGTCTTGTCCGGGTTTGACCCGGTTCGAAGAGAAGTGGCGCGGGTGGCGCTGGAGAAGCTGATCACGGACGGGCGGATTCATCCGGCCCGCATTGAGGAAATGGTTGAAAAGGCGCAGCGAGAGGTGGAAAACACCATGCGGGAGGCGGGAGAGGCCGCTGTCCTGGAGGTGGGGGTTCACGGGATTAACCCGGAGCTGGTGAAGCTGATCGGGCGCATGAAATTCCGCACCAGCTACGGACAGAACGCACTGAAGCATTCGATTGAGGTGGCGGAGCTGTCCGGTCACCTGGCTGCTGAGGTGGGAACAGACGTGCGCATGGCGAAGCGCGCCGGTCTTCTGCATGATATCGGAAAGGCAGTGGATCACGAAATTGAAGGCTCCCATGTTCAGCTGGGCGTGGAGCTGTGTCGTAAGTACAAGGAGTCTCCGATTGTGATCAACACGGTGGAGTCCCATCACGGGGATGTGGAGCCCACCAGTCTCATCGCCTGTATTGTACAGGCGGCGGATACCATTTCCGCAGCGCGCCCGGGTGCGCGAAGAGAGACCATTGAGACGTATACGAATCGCCTGGCACAGCTGGAGGAAATCACCAATTCCTTCGCCGGTGTGGAAAAATCCTTTGCGGTACAGGCGGGACGCGAGGTTCGCATCATGGTTGTCCCCGACAAGGTGAGCGATGACGACATGGTGCTGCTGGCCCACAATGTGGCGAAGCGAATTGAACAGGAGATGCAGTACCCGGGACAGATTCGGGTCAATGTCATCCGGGAGTCCCGCGTACAGGATGTGGCAAAATAACCATAGGTCAACAGGACACGCGGCGGGATCAAAGAAAGAATCAGCCTTGCAGTTTTTGAAAATTACGAAAACTGTAAGGCTTTTTTTCTTTTCCTCTGCCGTTCTTTGCGGTATCATGATAGAAAGTAACGTTGGCAAACGAAGGAACCTGGCGGTGTAGCGCACAGAAGCGCTTAGAAGGAATAGGAATATGAGGAAGAATATATTAAAACAGATGGCAGGGATTGCGGCGGTTTTCGGGCTTTGCATCGGCATGGCTTTTTCCGCTTTCGCATATGAAGATTCCGATAAATCAATCCGGTCGGTATCCATCACGGTTTCGGGTTCAATTGAAGTAGAAACAAAAATCGGTGAGGAGCAGCTGGAGATTCACACCTCCGGCAACAAGTATTCCTTTGATCACTACGAGGTGCAGAATGCAGGATTCCGCTGGTGCAATGATGACACCCCGGTGATCAAGATCTTTCTGACGGCTGCGGACGGGTATTATTTCCGGATTCTGAAGGCAAGCCAGATCCGCCTGAACGGAGCGGAATATGTCTCGGCGACAAGAGAGGATTCTGCGTATACGCTGGTGGTTGAGGCGCGGCTTCCTTCCCTGGAGACTCAGGTCGGTGAAATCGGCGAGGCGAAGCTGGACGGCGGAGTGTGCACCTGGAGTGAGGCAGTCGGAGCCGGCGCCTATGAGCTGAAGTTTATGAGAAAGGGAACGACGCTCGGCGGGGTGCAGGTTCTTACGGAAAGAAGGTATGATGGCAGCGAGTTTATGACCAAACCTGCAGGCTATCATTTTATGGTTCGCCCGATCAATGCGAAGGATGCCGGCATCAAGGGGAAGTGGACGGACTCCAATGAAGTGGTGGTGAACGAGGCACAGGCAAAGCAGCAGAAGGAGAAAAACGCATCGACGGAAAGTGCAGGAACCTGGGTTGAGGAAAACGGAGCCTGGCGCTTTTTACTCCCGGAGGGCGTGTTCATGCAGAACGGCTGGCGGCGCGTGGGCGGCGAGTGGTACGCGTTTGATCCGCTGGGACAGATGCGCACCGGTTGGTATCTGGAGGGAGACAAGTGGTACTATCTCGATTTGAAGACCGGAGCCATGTTGAAAAATACAGTGACTCCTGACGGATATACCATCGGCATCGACGGCGTGATGGCAGCCCCGGAGGAATCGGGAAAGACATCCCGGCCGGGACGCTGATAGAGAACGGCACATGGAAGAAGGAATCGTCCCGGGACGCTTCCTTCTTTTTTCTGTGCTTCGGTTGAAAAAAGCCGGGGGTTGTTTTATGATGGATAGCAAAATATCCTTTTCCGGGGGACGAATGTTCGCGGGTGAAAAATCCGGGCGAGGCCGAACCGCGGGAAACGAAGCAAAGAAACCGGCGGTTTCCGGGAGAATCCGGGAAACAGAGGAGGAAGTCAGTATGGGACGAGTGTATAATTTCAGTGCAGGGCCGGCGGTTTTGCCGGAGGAGGTGCTGAGAGAAGCGGCAGAGGAAATGCTGGACTATCGCGGCTTTGGCATGTCGGTCATGGAGATGAGTCACCGTTCCGGGATGTTCCGGGACATCATGGAGCAGGCGGAGCAGGATTTGCGGGAGCTTATGGGGATTCCCGACCATTATCGGGTTTTATTCATTCAGGGCGGCGGACACGTGCAGTTTGCCATGGTGCCGATGAACCTGATGAAGCATAAGGTGGCGGATTACATCATCACCGGACAGTGGGCGAAAAAGGCCTATCAGGAGGCAAAATGCTACGGGGATGCCAGGGTAATCGCTTCGAGTGAGGACATGAATTTTTCCTATATTCCTGATTGCTCAGATCTTCCGATTGATTCGGAGGCAGATTACGTCTACGTTTGCCTCAACAACACGATTTACGGTACTGCCTATCCGGAGCTTCCGAACACCAAGGGAAAGCCGTTGGTGGCAGATGTTTCCTCCTGCTTTTTGTCTGCACCGCTGGATGTGGAGGCGTTCGGAGTCGTTTGGGGCGGGGTACAGAAGAACATCGGACCGGCAGGAATGGCGATTGCCATCGTCCGGGAGGATCTGATCGGAGATTGTCTCCAGGGGACGCCGACCATGCTGAAATACAGCACATATTCGGAGCACGCTTCCCTCTACAATACGCCGCCCTGCTATAACATTTACATTTGCGGCAAGGTATTTCAGTGGCTCAAGAAGCTGGGCGGACTGGAGGCCATTAAGGCGCGGAACGAAAAGAAAGCAAAGCTGCTTTACGACTTTTTGGATCAGAGCAAATTGTTTCAAAATCCGGTTCGAAAGACGGATCGCTCTTTGATGAATGTTACCTTTGTTACGGGAGATCCGGCGCTGGATCAGCGGTTCGTGGGAGAAGCGGAGCAGGCAGGACTGCTGAACTTAAAAGGTCATCGCACCGTCGGCGGCATGCGGGCAAGCATTTATAATGCCATGCCGATTGAGGGGGTTGAACGGCTGGTGGCATTTATGCGCGCATTTGAGGAAAGGGAGGGATGAGGCAAATGTACCGGATCAAATGCCTGAATGCAATTTCTAAGGTGGGAATCGACAGCCTCCTTGAGGAATATGAGCTGACAGAAGAGATCAATGAGGCAGAAGGAATTCTGGTGCGCTCCGCGGACATGAAATGCATGGAGCTTCCGGAAAAGGTGCTGGCGGTCGCAAGAGCCGGTGCAGGTGTGAACAACATTCCCCTGGAAGCCTATGCAAAGCAGGGAATCGTTGTATTCAACACACCGGGAGCGAATGCGAACAGCGTGAAGGAGCTGGTGCTCTGCGCCATGCTGATGGCATCCAGAAACGTGCTGGCAGGCGCGGAGTGGGTGCAGTCGATTCGCGACAGCGAGAGCATAGCAAAAGAAGTGGAGAAGGGGAAAAAGGCCTTTGTGGGGTCGGAAATCAAGGGGAAAAAGCTGGGAGTCATCGGTCTCGGGGCCATTGGGGCAGAGGTGGCCAATGCTGCCAATGAGCTGGGCATGACGGTCTACGGATACGATCCCTATCTCTCGGTTTCCGGAGCGTGGCGGCTTTCCAGGGAGATTCGCCATGCCACCAGCCTGACGGAGCTCTGCGCGCTGTGCGACTATATTTCTCTTCATGTTCCTCTGACCGACAAAAACCCGGAGATGATCGGACGGGAAGAAATTGCGGCGATGAAGCCGGGCGTGGTATTTCTCAACTTTTCAAGAGATAAGCTGGTGGATGAGCAGGCGATGGCGGAGGCGCTGGAATCCGGAAGGGTGAAGACGTACTTTTCCGATTTTGCCAACGCTGCTTCGGTTCGAATGAAGCATGCGATCCTGACGCCCCATCTCGGTGCCTCCACCGAAGAGGCAGAGGATAATTGCGCAGTGATGGCAGTGAAGGAAATGATGGATTATATTGACAACGGAAACATTCGGAATTCCGTGAACTTTCCTGACTGCGACATGGGAATCTGCCAGAGCACGCAGCGCATTGCCTTGCTGCATTACAATGTTCCGAATATGATCGGGCAGATCACCGGTGTGCTGGCAAAGAGAGAAATCAACATCGCGAATATGACGAATAAGAGCCGCGGACCGTTTGCCTACACGCTTCTCGATTTGGAGAGCAGCGTGGATGAGAAGGATTTAGCCGCGCTCAGGCAAATAGAAAGCATGATCCGTGTCCGTGTGGTCTCCGGGGAAGGCGCACACTCTGCGACCTCTTCCGTTCTCCCTGTTGGTTTTTGAAAAGACCTGTGATATTATGAAGGCATTATGGACAGAACAGAATTTTTGGCGGAGCTGAAGGAAAAAATGCTGGCGGAAGGGGCGGATTCCCTGGTTCAGGAGAATCTGAGCTACTATGACCGCTATATTACGGAGCAGTGCGAAGGCGGAAAAACGGAGCAGCAGGTGCTGGAAGAGCTGGGGAGTCCGAGTCTGATCGCCCGGAGCATTCTGGAGGCGGCAGGTTATGAGGTGGACGGGATTCCGGATCGGAATCCGGGAGAACAGGCCGGATGGTCTCAAAGTGAGGATCCCTTCCGGATGTACGAAACAGGCGGCGAAGGAGGGAGCCGCAGAACCTACAGCGAACAGAAGCCAGTGGGTATGAGAACAGCGGTGCTGGTTCTGCTCCTGGTTTTGCTGTTTCTGATTTTGCTGCTGGCAGGGTTATTTTGGCTTCTGTCGCCGATCCTGATTCCGGTTTTGATTGTTGCACTGATTGTCCGCCTGCTGGGAGGCAGAAGGGATTGATGGAAAAAGCGGCCTTGGGTCGCTTTTTTTGTGCGGAGCATTGAAATATGAGATTGATGGAAAAAGCGGCCTTGGGCCGTTTTGTTGTGCGGAGCATTGAAATATGAGATTGATGGAAAAAGCGGCCTTGGGTCGCCTTTTTTTGTGTGGAGCACTGAAATATGAGATTGATGGAAAAAGCGGCCTTGGGTCGCTTTTTTTTGTACGGAGCACAGAAATATGAAAAAGATATGAAATACTTGACGGGAAGAGCGAAAGAGGATATACTCCTTCTGTAACATTTACGTAACAATTATGATTTATTTCGTAATATCCTGTGCATAGGCAGGGAAAAAGGCTACAGGAGGAACAATTGCATTGAGACGAGTGCAGGGATATGCTGCGGCACTGGTGCTGGCGGCGGCGCTTTCCGCCGGGACCGGGCATACGGCAGAGGCAGCGGTGAAGGTGACGAAAAACAAGGCTGACTGGGTACAGGCACAGGAAGAAGCCAAAAGCCAGGAAGAAGCAGCTGTGGAGGAAGCGGCAGCCGCGGAGGCCGAGGAAGCGACAAACCGGCGGCAGGCAGTTGTGGATTATGCCCTGTCCTTTGTGGGCGGAGCCTATGTTTACGGCGGAAACGACCCGCATTCGGGGGTTGATTGCTCCGGATTTACGCGATATGTGCTGAGCCACGCAGCGGGCATTTATCTTGAGAGAACCTCCCGTGGACAGGCCACCCAGGGAACTTCGGTCAGTGTGGAGCAGATGCAGCCGGGCGACCTTTTGTTCTATGCCAGAGGAAGCCGGGTAAACCACGTAGCCATGTACATCGGAAACGGAAAGGTGGTGCATGCCTCCACCGAGCGGAGCGGGATCAAGGTTTCCGACTGGAATTACAGAACACCGGTGAGAATTGCAAGTGTTTTGTGAAAGGGCGGCGGAAGGCCGAGCCATATCGATCATCATGAAATCGTAACATTTCATACATTGACTTCATAGCTCCCGTCTTTTATACTGGAAGCGGCCGAAACAATTTTGTAACATTCGTACAGCATTCAGGCGAGAGGCTCAGAATGCCGGGCAGTGCAGCACACCGGAGGGATCGCGATGAGGAAAATGACACACGTTTTTGCCGCAATGACAGCAGCGGTGCTTTTGGCTGTGCCGAATGCTTGCTGTGTTTTCGCGGCAAAGGAAACGGTGGGAAGTGCGCCGCAAGTCGAGCTGGGTATGTCCGGTGAGGGAGCGATCACGGAAGCCGAGGCAGACGGGCTGGTTCCGGTGTTGGAAATCCGTCTTCCGGAGGAGCCCGAGGAGCAGGCGGCGTCTGATGCCTTGGAAGAGGGCGGAGTGACCCTGGTTCGAGGGGAAAGCCGCGGCACGGGAGATCCGGTGATCCGTCAAGGGAGTGGAGAGCAGGGGCCCCGTCTGTCTGCCGGAAAAGCAGGGGAGACGGACTGGAGTCAGATCAGCGCACTGAGGCGAGAAGTGGTGGATTATGCAAGATGCTTCGAGGGGAGTCGGTATACCTTCGGCGGAATCTCTCCGGAGACCGGCTTTGACTGTTCCGGGTTTGTTCAGTACGTGATGCGTCAGTCAGCAGGGCTTCGGCTCACACATCAGTCCGCTGCACAGGCGCAGACCGGGGAGGCTGTCACAGTGGAAGCCATGCGCCCGGGAGATCTGGTGGCTTACGACGGAACACCGCGGGATGGTGCCGTGAATCACATCTCCATTTATATTGGGGACGGCAAGGCCATCCATGCGGCAGGAACCGGTAAGGGCGTTCAGATTACAGCTTGGGATTATGCAGCGCCCCTCATGATTCGCAATGTACTGGGAGATTAATTTGAAAGAATACAGGCGGAGCGGCTTTCGCGGGGAGTGAATTCCTTGCGGGAGTCGCTTTTTTGGGTTATGATTGGATATTATGACGACAATTTATCAATTGACCGCACCATGCCATTTTGGGTTGGAGGCGGTGCTGAAGCGGGAAATTACGGAACTCGGTTATGATGTAACCGGAACAGAAAACGGGAAGGTCAGCTTTGCCGGGGATGGAGAGGCCATCGCAAGGGCAAATATCTGGCTGCGTACAGCGGAACGTGTGCTGCTGGAGGTGGGCCAGTTCCACGCGACGAGTTATGAGGAGCTGTTTGAAAAAACAGCGGCGTTGCCGTGGGGCGAGTTCATTCCCCGGGACGGAAAATTCTGGGTCACCAAGGCCACTTCCATCAACAGCAAGTTATTTTCGCCGTCGGACATTCAGTCCATCATGAAAAAGGCCATGGTTCGCAGTATGACACGGCGCTATGGAACCACGCAGTTTCCGGAAAGCGGAACCGCATTTCCTGTGCGTGTCTTTCTGTACCGGGATCGGGTGACCGTTGCCCTTGATACCAGCGGCGCCTCCTTGCACAGACGCGGGTACCGCACGGAAACAGCGAAGGCGCCAATCACGGAGACGTTGGCAGCAGCGCTCATCCTGCTGACCCCCTGGCATGGGGACCGCATTTTGGTGGATCCCTTCTGCGGGAGCGGAACCTTTCCCATTGAGGCAGCCATGATGGCGGCAAATATGGCTCCGGGGATCAACCGGGAGTTTCTGTCGGAAGGATGGGATCATCTGATTCCCAAACAGTGCTGGTACGATGTGCTGGATGAAGCGAACGAGTTGCTGAATCTGAAGGCAGAGGCCGATATTCAGGGCTATGACATCAACCCTGCGGTCATACACCGCGCCATGATCAATGCAGAGCAGGCAGGCGTGAAAAACCTCATCCATTTTCAACAGCGGGATATCTCACAGCTCTCACATGCGAAGAAATATGGCTTTGTCATTACCAATCCTCCTTACGGAGAGCGGCTGAAGGGAGAGGACGATGAAATCGCGGCGCTTTATCGGACGCTGGGGGAACGCTTCCGAAGTCTTGACGACTGGTCTCTCTACGTAATTACCTCCGTAGCGCAGGCAGAGAAATACATCGGACGAAAGGCAGATAAGAATCGAAAAATTTATAACGGTATGATGAAGACATATTTTTATCAGTTTCTTGGGAAGAAACCACCGAAACGGAGGTCGTTGAATGAGTGAACCGCGTATTATTTTTGCCACCGGAAATCCCAACAAGATGCGTGAAATCCGGGAAATTTTTGCAGATTCTGTCCGAACCACTCTGTCGATCAAGGAGGCGGGCATCTGCTCGGATCCCGAGGAAAACGGAAGGAGCTTTTCCGAAAACGCAATGATCAAGGCGAAAGCGGTGCACTGCCTCTGCCCGAACGATATTGTGATGGCAGACGATTCCGGACTGGTGGTGGATTATCTGAACGGCGAGCCCGGAATTTACTCTGCGCGCTGGATGGGAAGGGAAACCCCGTATTCCGAAAAGAATGCGGCGCTTCTCAGGCGGTTGGAGGGGGTGAAGGGGCATGCGAGAAGCGCGCGCTTTACTGCCGCGATCGCCTGCATCCTGCCGGACGGAAGACAATTGATTACCGAAGCGGATATGGAGGGAGAGGTGGCGGAGATGCCCGCCGGAACAAACGGCTTCGGCTACGACCCTATTTTTTACCTGCCGGAGATGGGAAAATGTGCGGCGCAGCTGAGCGAAGAAGAAAAAAATGCGATCAGCCACAGGGGAAAGGCGCTCAGGAAGATGCGGGAGCTGCTGAAGGACAATTTATGAAGGTGCTGATTGTAAGCGATACACACAGGAAGGATCAAAATTTAAAGCTGGCACTTGAGCGAGAAATGCCCATTGATATGCTGATTCATCTCGGAGATTCCGAGGGGAGCGAGCATTTGTTCCAAACCTGGCTTCCCTCCTCCACCCGGTTTGTTGCGGTCAAGGGCAACAACGATTTTTTTTCCGCTTTGGACAGTGAAAGGGAGCTGAGGATCGGACGCCACAAATGTCTCCTGACCCACGGACATTATTATAATGTCTCGCTGGACACGGAGCTTTTGCGCCAGGAGGCAGTGGCGCGGGGCTGTGATGTTGCGATGTTCGGACATACGCACCGGCCGCTGATTGAAAGCCGGGGCGGTGTGACTTTGTTAAACCCGGGCAGCATTTCCTATCCGAGGCAGGAGGGGAGACAGTGTACCTATCTTTTGATGGAGGAGACAGCGGGGGAGGAAACGCGGTATACGCTGAAGCACCTGGGAGCCGGGGAACTCTTTTCATCATGAGGCAGAGAGGAAGATGGGAAAAATCAATTGAATTTTTCCTCCGAATGGGGTAAACTGATACACATTCGGGGTGTAGCCCAGTCCGGTAGGGCGCCTGCTTTGGGAGCAGGATGTCGCAGGTTCAAATCCTGTCACCCCGATGTTGGAAAAACCTCGTAAATAAGCCGTTTGATTAGGAAAATGGCGGATTTACGAGGTTTTTTATGCGGCTTTCCCGCAGGGGAGAGCGGGATTCCGGTACATGAAATGGTGCATTTGTCACACGTGTGGCGCCACTATTTTAAGTCTAAGATCTGTTCAAAATGACTCTTTATCTTTGTGGTTTGCTTCTCTTTTTCTGCATCCGATTTACAGAGACTCCTCCGCACACTCCTTAACAATGTTTTTGTAAGTTGTTGGCATCCGATACAATGCTGTTTTCTCAAATGTTTCTGAAGTGTTGGAATCGTCAGGAAAGTTGCAACCTGCTTTACGATACGCCGTAAAGGTCGTGCAGCATCAGGGCACAGCTCATGGAAAGCCGGGAATAGTAATTCTGCAGATCCAGGCCGCTCAGGTTCCGAATGGATTCCAGCCGATTCAGGAGAGTGTGCCGGTGGATGAACAGACGCTCCGCCGTGCGGGAGGTATTGCAGTTTTCCGAGAGGTAGAGCCGAAGAGTACGCACGTAGTCGCTTCCTTTGCTTCGATCCTGTTCCAAAAGAATCCGGAGCTGCTTGCTTTGTACAAAACGATCTCTTCCCGCCAGGTAGAGCGATCCGAAGGTTTCGATGAAATCATAGTTTTCATAGGGGCAGATTCCTCTCTTTGCCTCCAGCTTCTGAAGCAGAGACAGACACTGCGCTGTGTGGCGAAAACCAAGGGGAAGCGCTTCCTGATGCATCAGCCGGTCACTGCCCGCATAGAAACGGACGCCGACTTGCTCGGAGAAGAGAGTGAGTTGAAGCTGGATGTCGTAAGACAGCGCACTGAAGTGCTGTTTTTCCTTCAGAGACAGAAGGAAGCAGGCAAGACCGCCGGATCGCACCACAGGGATGATTTCCTGCGAACGGTCCTGCAGCTGACTTTTCAGCTGCTTCATCGCCTGCTCCATTTGCTCCGCTTTGACGGCACTGGCGTTGACGGCTCGGACACAGAGGAGAAAAGCCGGCTGACTGCCGGTAAAAATTGACTGCGGTGAGCCCGAAAGGTGTTCGGTCAACGTCTGCAAAAAGTAACCGGAATCAAAGCCGGTCGGTGATAGCAGCTCCGTCTCCGATCCGATTTCTCCGATGAGTACGTGGAGAAGGTCGGAAAAAGAGTAGTCCGGCGGCAAGCTGAGGATGGGAAGACCGCAGTCATCAGCAGCGTTCAGAATGTAGTCGGGAATGGTGTCAATGTAATAGCCGGGCTGGATTGCAATACCGGATATGCCCCTGCCCTTTAATTGGGGGATGATATCGCTGTATTTGCTTTCCTCGGCGAGTCCGTAGCCGGTCGTAATCAAAAGCTCTCCGGATTTTGTGGTTTGGGGCGTGTCAAGAATTTCCATAATGTTGACCCAGGTGATGCGGTTCTCAACTCCCCTGATTCCGGCGGCGAGACGAAGTCCCGGAAACAGATTGCGATTGATCAGATCCTGAACGGTCAGTGCCATCCCTATCCTCCTTATTCCAACATCGCCTGGGCGATGCGGATGAATGCCAGCATTTCGTCCGTGACCCACTTATCCTTGTGGTATACGATTTGATGATACATGTTCATTCGAAAATTGTGAAGCTCAAACAGGGCCAGCTCTTTTTTTTCCAGATGATCTCTGACTGCAAAGTAGGGAAGAAAAGAAATTCCCCTTTCACTTCTCAGCATATTCACCAGCACCTCCGTGTCCCCCACCTCAAGCGAGGGATTCAACGAATATCCGTGGAACGCCAGGTACTGATTGAGCGCATAGCGGTAGTTGTCCCGCTCCTCCGTGAGAAAAAGAGGCACCCTTAGAATCTCCTCCATGGGGAGATCTGTTCGATTGGCGAGGGGGGAATCTGGTGCGCAGACAAATACGATGGGCTCCCGCTTTTGAGGAAGCTTTTTCCAGTGGGTATCATATCGGGGAGAATCAAGAAAATAGATGATGTCCAATTCGTTGTGCTCCATCATCTCAATCAGCGCATTGGGAGAGTCCTGCGTGATTTTGATATGGTAGTCGGGATAATCCCGGTAAAGGCGCTTTAGCATATCGGAGAGGACAAAGGTACACAGTGAGTTCAAGGTTCCGATGTGCATGCTGTGATTCTGCCGGTTTCCTTCTCCAAGCTCTTTGTAAATTTGCGTCACCTGTGCGGAAATGCTTTCGCTGTGTTTTAAAAGCTGCCTTCCTGCGGAGGTGATGGACACATTTTTTCCGAAGCGGTCAAACAGCCGGGTGTTGAGCTCCTTTTCCAGCGCCTGAATCTGAACCGTGACGGCGGACTGGGAGTATCCGAGCATCTCGGCGGCACGGGAAAAGCTTCGCAGCTCCGCAACCTTCTGAAAGGTGGTCAGTTGTCGCAGCTCCATTGGTCTCTCCTTTGCGCAACTATTGTCAGACTATTATAATTTATAATCCTATTGTTGAAAAGTATGAATTTTTAAAATAAGAAAAAATCAGATACGATAAAACGGTAACAGGTTCTTATTGGGGGACGGATGGCGCGCTCCGAAGCCCCATCACTGAGAAAGGGTGGATACTATGAGTGAAAAAAAGAAACTGGGTCTGGTTCCTCAATTGATTCTTGCGATCGCTGTCGGCATTCTGATCGGTCAGTATATGCCGCTTTGGTTCTGCAGGCTGGTGGTGACGCTGTCATCTATTTTTAGCTCCTATCTGAAATTTGTGATTCCGCTGATGATCCTGGCCTATGTGTCCATGGGAATTGCGGATCTGTCTCAGGAAGCAGGAAAGCTTTTGCTGATTACCGTGGCGCTGGCATATGGCTCTACGTTGATTGCAGGGAGCGCTTCGTACCTGGTCTCCGGCACCCTGTTCCCGCATTTTATATCTGCAAGTGCCGTGGAGCGGATTCAGGCTGCCGCAGGCGACAGTGTTGCAACCTACTTCTCCATTGCGCTGCCGCCGATTCTGGACACGCTTTCTGCGGTGGTGCTCGCTTTTATCATCGGGCTCTGTCTTTCGAGTCTTCGCAATAAAACCGTCGGGAGCTCGCTGTACAATGGCATGAAAGACTTTTCGGCGATCATTGATGCGGTGCTGCATGCCTCCATTATTCCGCTTCTTCCGCTCTATATCTGCGGAACGTTTGTGGATATGACGTATTCCGGAAAGACCTTCACCATACTTGGAATCCTTTGGAAGGTATTTTTGGTGGTTATCATCATGCATCTCGTGTATCTGACCATTCAGTTCTTTGTTGCGGGAACTGTGAGCCATCAGAATCCGTTTCGCCTGATGAGAAATCAGATTCCAGGCTATGCGACGGCTCTCGGGACCCAGTCCTCCGCTGCAACGATCCCGGTCAATCTTCATTGTGCAGAGGCAAACGGCATCAGTGAAGAAATCAGAAACTTTGTGGTTCCGCTTTGTGCGAACATTCACATGTGCGGCTCCATGATTACCATTACGGCCTGTGCGACTGCAGTGTGCCTCATGCATGATCTTCCAATCAGCATTGGGACAGTGGTGCCGTTCATTATGACACTGGGTATTGCAATGGTCGCATCTCCGGGGGCACCGGGCGGCTCTATTATGACGGCACTTCCGTTCCTCTATATGATATTCGGAACGGAAGCAGGGGATCCAAACGGTCCGATTTGCGCCCTGATGGTTGCACTCTATATCACGCAGGATTCCTTCGGAACTGCCTGCAATGTGTCGGGGGACAATGCAATCGGTGTGATCGTCAATACGATTTATAAGAAATACATGGGGAAGAAAGCAGCCTGAATATGAATGTATTTAATATTATCGGTCCGGTCATGATCGGCCCGTCCAGCTCCCATACGGCAGGTGCCTGCAGACTGGGACGTGTTGTAAATAAGATGATTGGAAAGGGGAAGCTGGAGAGTGTATCCATTCAGCTTTCCGGATCCTTTGCGAGAACCTACGAGGGGCACGGGACAGACCGTGCCCTGCTGGCAGGAATTATGGGATATCACAGCTACTCAGACGAACTGCGGGACGCGCTGAAAATCGCATCGGAGCGCGGAATTCGGTATGAGTTTATTGCAGAGGACATTCCGGGGGCACATCCCAATACTGCCCGCATTACCTATCGGTGCCAGGACGGAAGGAGCGGCGTGGTGGAGGGCGCAAGCATCGGGGGCGGAAATATTCGCGTCGATAAAATTGACGATCTCCAGGTGAATTTTACAGGGGAGAACAATACCATTCTGGTGATGCATCAGGATACGCCGGGTGTTATTGCAAATGTCACCAACCTCATGTACTGGCGCTACGGAAATCTGAATATCGGAAATTTCCGGCTTAGCCGAGTGGAACGCGGCGGGACAGCACTCATGACCATAGAGCTGGATGAATTGCCGCCGGATCAGCTGATCGAGGACATCCGGAAAATGGATCATATCTACAACGTCCTTCTGATCCGGGCAATTTAAGAGGGGAAAGACATGATAACATACAAATCAATCCGGGAGCTGGTGGAGCTGGCTGATGCAGAAGGTAAAAAAATAAGCGAAATCTGTCTGCGGGATCAGGCGGCGCAGATGATGCGTTCGGAAGAAGAAGTGTTTGAGCAGATGGAGAAAAGCTTCGATGTCATGATTGAGTCGGAGATCTTCGGGAGAACCCCGGGCTGCCGCTCGACTTCCGGCTTGACCGGGGGAGAGGGCGAGCGCATGCGCGCCTACGCAAAGGGAAACGGCGGTCTCATGGGAAGCTTTATGAGCGGCGCGGTTTCCCGGGCGCTTGCCGTGTCCAATTGCAACGCTGCGATGGGGCGGATTGTGGCGACACCGACGGCAGGAAGCTGCGGAATTTTACCGGGCTGCCTGGTATCCATGTACGAAGAGAAAAAAATGCCGAAGCGCGATATCGTCATGTCCATTTTCACAGCAGCTGCCTTTGGAATGGTCGTGGCACAAAACGCCTGTATTGCAGGCGCACAGGGGGGATGTCAGGCAGAATGCGGCAGTGCCTCCGGCATGGCGGCTGCGGCACTGGTGGAGCTGATGGGAGGAACCCCAAAGATGTGCGCAGATGCACTGGGAATTGCGATTGTAAATCAGCTGGGGCTTGTCTGCGATCCGGTAGCAGGTCTGGTGGAGATTCCCTGTATCAAGCGGAACGCCTCGGGAGTTGTTATCGCCTTTTCAGCAGCGGACATGGCGCTGGCGGGGCTGGATTTAAAAATTCCGGCAGACGAGTGTATTGAAGCAATGAAATCCGTGGGAGATGCCATGTCGGTCAGCTTAAAGGAAACGGCAGCCGGGGGGTTGGCGCAGACACCCACGGGGCGGAAGCTCCGCGAGCAGGTGTTTGGAAAGAAGAAAGAAAACGATTAAGGACCTTGTATGAAAACTTGAAAATCGTCCGGATTGAATCCGGGCGATTTATTCTGTTTGGATTACTTGTCGAGTGTAGAAGGTTATTTTAGCGGATGTAAAGGATATGCATTTTTACTTGAGACATGTAGAAGTTCGATTACTAAGCCTTCTTACAAAGGGAAGCATATTCACATTGTAAGGTAAGCATGGGCATGGGCTTGCTTGCCGTTCAGATCGGCGCCTCTGTTCGGATCGGAGGGGTCTTTGGGAGGCTTTGCCCTTTTGGCCAAAAAATTGTGGCGTAACTGCGGTAAAACAGATAGAATATCCATAGAGAAAGAAACCTGAGGGCTTGTTCAACGGAATGCTGCGAAGGAGAGGTACGATGAAAAACAGGATGAAAGCAGTGCAGACCGCCGTATGTTTGGGACTTATCGTTGCGTTGTCGGCCTGCGGCCGAAGCGGCCAATATGTGGGGACCGAAGTGAAACAGGGAGCAGAAAGTACGGCTTCGGAGGATCGGACAGAGCGGGCAGAGAACCGGGAAAGCAGTGCAGGGAGCGGCGGGATCAAGGCAACGCAGGAGGAAATACGGATCGGTATGGTGAACCCGCTTTCGGGAGACAATGCACTTTATGGATTGGATCAGGAGCGGGGACTGCTGCTTGCGTTTGAGGAGATCAACGAGGCGGGCGGCGTGAACGGAGCCAAGCTTGTCCTGGATGAGTACGACGACCAGGGCGATCCCCAGAGCGCGGCGAAGGGAGCTCAAAAGTATGCCGATGATGAGAGCATTATGGCGATCACAGGCTCCAGCCTCACTTCATGTACGCTTGCAATGGTACCCATCATTGATGATGCGGAGGTGGTGGAATGCGTGGTGTCCTCCAGTTCTCCTTCGCTGGCAAACTGCAGTGATTACTTTTTCCGCATGGCGGTGCAGGATGCCCTGGTGGGACCGCAGATGGCAAAGGCTGCGCTGAAAAAGGGCTTCCGTCGATTTGAGGTGCTCTATACCAACAATGACTTCGGGAAAAACCTGTCGGACAATTTAATGGCGTATGTCAGGGAAAACGGCGGAGAGGTCATTGACAGCATCGAGTACAATCCGGCGGATCAGGATTTCACTGCCATGCTTACCAAGGTAAAGGGAGACAGACCGGAGGCTGTCGCGCTCTGCGGAACCGTCACGGACTGCGCTCTGTTGATCAAGCAGATGAGAAACCTCGGCGTGGATGCCTTTGTCATCTGCCACACCTCGCTCTACAGCGACAAGGCACTGGAGATCGCGGGAGACGCCCTGGAGGGAGCTGCCTGCGTGAGTGTCTACATTTCCACCAATCCCGATCCGAAGGTGCAGGAATTTGTGAAAAAGTTTGAGTCAAAGTACGGGCAGATCCCGGACAGCTTTGCGGCCATGGCCTATGACCAGGCTTATGTGCTTGCAGAGGCCGCGGATTATGCCATGCGGACGAACAACGGAACCGTAACCCGGGAAGGAATGCGGGAAGGCATGGAGCGAAGCGACCGCGAGGGCGTGACAGGACACGTCACCTTTACAGAGGACAATGAGTGGGAGCGGGATTACCTGACGGTCATTGTAAAAGACGGAGCCTTCGTTCTGGATGAGTAAAACAGGTGGGAGGACGGATCGAGGGTTTGTTGTTACGAGAGCAATGAAAGATCGGAGTCGGAGGGGCTTCCTATGGCGGCATTGATTCAGCAGGTGGTAAACGGCTTGGCGTCCGGGGGGATCTATGCCCTGATTGCAATTGGCTGGACGACGGTCTTTGGGATTGTGGGCATCATCAATTGGACTCACGGAGAGGTCTATATGATGGGTGCGTATGCCGGATTTTTTCTCACTGCCTGCGTCGGTCTTTCTCTGATTCCCGCCCTGCTGCTGTCTATGTTGCTTGGTGCTGTCGCTGCGGTGCTTCTGGATCAGTTCGGTTATGTTCCGCTCCGAAAAAAAGGAACGCTGAAGCAGTCCGGATTTATCACGGCGCTGGGTCTTTCTATTTTGGTGCGATATTCCGCCAATGCGGTTTTCCGTGCCGATCCCCGGGTGTATCCCCAACTGATGACATACCAGCTTTTGCATATCGCCACCATTGAAGGCACCGACATTACGGTCAGTGCCGTGCATCTTAAGATTTTGGCTGCAACCCTTTTTATTATGGCGGTATTGCAGCTGTTTTTTAAGAAGACGCTGGTGGGAAAAGCGATGATGGCAGCGTCTCAGGATCTGCACACTCTTTCTCTCATGGGAGCAGATGCCGAAGGCCTGATCAAGGTCACATTTGCGGTGAGCGGCGCATTGGGAGCGGCGGCAGGCTTTTTCATGGGAATGCTCTATACGATATTTCCCACCATGGGAGCCTTGGCAGGGCTGAAGGGATGGGCCTGTGCGATTCTGGGCGGAATCGGGAGCATTGCCGGTTCTGTTGCGGGGGGACTGCTGATCGGCGTGGCGGAAAACCTGACCTCCGGCTTTCTCTCTCCCGGCTATAAGGATATTGTCAGCTTTGCAATCATGATCCTGGTTCTGCTGATTCGGCCGACCGGGTTCATGGGGTACCGCTTTGAAGAGAAGGTTTGAGGAGAAGTGCATGGGAACACAAAAGACCAAATGGTTGTTCGGAATGAGCGGGAGGCAGACGGCATGTGGGGCGACGGCACTGATTCTTCTGCTCTGTTGTTCGGACAGCCTGTTCCCCGAAGCTGTAAGGATTCCCAGCTTTGTCAAATATATGGCGGCGGACGGCCTCATCTATGCCATTGCCGCTCTTGGCATTAATTTTTATTCCGGGCACCTGGGAGAGACCTCCTTGGGGCATGCGGCTTTTTATGGAATCGGTGCTTACGTAACCGGATTTCTGACGGTGCGGTACGGACTTGATTTTTGGCTTACGATTCCGCTGGGAATGGCAGCTGCCGCACTTTTTTCCGCACCGGTTGCGTTGGCGGGAAGAAGAGTCAAGGGCTCTTTTATGGTGATTATCACATACGCGTGCTCGGAGATTTTGCACTATGTCGTTATGAATTCCAGTGTACTTGGCGGGACCTCCGGCATTTCCGGGATTCCGGTTCCCCGTATTCTGGGGGTCAAAATAACCAAGCTTCCCTTTTTTTCGAGCAACAAAGACGGGTACATTTTGATTTTATTCGGGATTGTGCTGTTTCTTGCCTGCTTCACAGAAGCGTTTATTCGCTCGCGGACAGGATATGCGGTGGCTGCAATTCGTCAGGACGCCATCGCGGCAGAGGCCATGGGGATCCATACAGGACGCTATCAGCTGCGGATAATGATGCTGTCGGCGGCGATTTGCAGTGTGGCAGGAAGCTTCTATGCAGCCTTTTCCAAGCTGGCGGATCCCACACTCTTAAGCGCGACACTGTCCATCCAGATTTTTACCATGCTTGTGATCGGAGGGAGACGGAGTACAAAAGGAGCCATTCTCGGCGCCTTTGCTGCGGTGATTTTACCGGAGCTTTTGCGCGGCGTTCAGGATCTTTTGGGGCTTCCGTTCGATCCCTGGTACATTTTATACGGGCTGATGCTGGTGCTGATCATGCGCTTTCGCCCTGACGGGCTGTTCGGCGCCCGGGGTCAGGAGGAGAGCTATGCTGCTGGAAACTAAAAAACTGACGAAGCGTTTTGGCGGCATTGTTGCGAATGCGCAGATTGATTTTCATATTGACTGCGGCGAAATCGTTGCGATGATCGGCCCCAACGGGTCGGGGAAGACGACTTTTTATAACCTGATTACAGGGATTACACCGAGTACGGAAGGAAGCATTTTTTTTGAAGGCAGGGAAATTACCGGTTGGAAGCCGAGCCAAATTACAAGGCTTGGGATCTGCAGAACCTTTCAAAACATACGTCTTTTTTCCGAAATGAGCGTCTGGGACAATCTGATGGTAGCACGCCATTGCCGCGGCACGACAGGAATTTTGGATTCCCTGTTTCTCACTTCGAGAAAGCGGTCAGAGGACAAAAAAAACCGGGAACGGGCAGAGTATTGTCTGGAATATGTGGGACTTTCGGATCGATTGGGACATAAGGCGGGAAATTTACCTTACGGAATGCAGAGAAAGCTGGAGATTGCGCGTGCCCTTGCGTCGGAGCCGAAGCTTTTGCTGCTGGATGAGCCTGCTGCAGGAATGAATCCCACGGAGCAGGAAGAGCTGATGGGAATGCTGATTAAATTGTCCCGCGACGGCTATGCGATTCTCCTGATTGAGCATGCGATGCGCCTTGTCATGGGAGTGGCAGATCGGGTGGTAGTCCTGGACAGCGGGAAAAAGATTGCAGAGGGGACGCCGGAGGACGTGCAGTGTGACGCTGCGGTCATCGAAGCCTATCTCGGAAAGGGAGGAGCGAAGGCGTGGAATCATTGCTTGAGGTAGAAGACCTGGAAGTGTATTACGGGGCGATTCATGCACTGCATGCCGTTTCAATCCACGTGAAAGCAGGAGAAATTGTGGCACTGGTGGGAGCGAATGGCGCGGGAAAGACGAGCCTGATGCATGCAGTTATGGGTCAAATTCCCATTTCCGGCGGAAGGATTCGCTTTGACGGGGCGGAGATCAGCGGGCAAAGGACAGACGTACGGGTGCGGCGGGGGCTTACACTGGTGCCGGAGGGGAGGAGAGTTTTTCCGCGCACAGATGTGGAGGATAATCTTCTTTTGGGAGCGTGGACACGGCACAGTCGGGCGGAGAGAACGGAATCGCTGGAGGAGATGTATGAGAGATTTCCCCGGCTCAGGGAGCGGCGGAGGCAGCCGGCAGGAACCCTGTCCGGGGGAGAGCAGCAGATGCTTTCCATTGCCCGTGCGCTGATGAGCAAACCCAACATGCTGTTGCTTGACGAGCCGTCTATGGGGCTTGCGCCCGCCGTTGTGGATCGGATTTTTGACATCATCGAAGAGGTGAAGCGGGACGGCGTGACCATTCTTTTGGTGGAACAAAACGCAAACCGTGCGCTGCAAATTGCAGATCGGGGCTATTGTCTGGAGGCGGGGAGGATCGTGATGGAAGGGAGCGCCTCCGGGCTTCGCGATGACTGCCGCGTGAAGGAGGCCTATCTCGGCGGCTGATCGGTTCGTCACTGAGAGACGCCGTCGTCGTGCTCGGGATAATCCTTTTGCGTAAAGTAGGAGGAAAGGATGACGGAGGTGTTGGAGAGCCCGTATTTTCTGATTTCCCTCAGAAAAAGATCCAGCTTTTGAGCGCTTTGCACTCTGATCTTCAGCAGGACATTATTCAAACCGACGATATGGTGATGTTCGACGATAGCCGGATGCCCCAGGCAGAACTGACAAAAGCGCTCATAATCCCGGGGAGGCACGTTGATCTGTATGAAAGCGGAAATGCTGTTTCCCAGCAGCGCATCATCCACCTTTGCGTGAAAGCCTGATATGATATTTTTTTCCCGGAGGCGGTGAATGCGCTCCGCCACTGCAGGCGCAGTCAGACCGACCTGTTTTCCCAGCTCCCGCGTGGAAATCTTGCAGTTCTTTTGAAGAAGATTGATGATTTTAATATCTGTCCTGTCCAACATCGTTTGTCCTGCATCTCCCTCTGCTCGCTGTGCGCCGCCGTTCGCTTCCTAAGGTGCATGTTCCGCTTACAGTATACTGCCTTTTTGGCCTGAACAAAAGAGTTTCCACGGAGGGAATCATGGAAGATAAGATCGTTGGAACCAGTCAACACCCTGTCAGTCGAATCCTGACGGTGGGACTGATGATCGCACTGCTTTCTCAGCTGTATCTGCATGCATTTGTAGATCATTTTCGGATTTCGGCTGCTGTGATTGCGCTTCCGGTTCTTTTGATGACGATCGGAGAACCGCTTGGCGTAATGCCGCTCTGCGGGTGGACGGCTGGGATTGTTTTTTTGTTTCGCCTGTTGCTTTCTCTGCCGGGGGGAGGAGATCCTGTTCGAGTTTCTCTTTCGCTTTTGCCGGGCGCGGTGTTTTATCTCATCTACGGCGCCCTGTTTGGACAGTTGGTAAGGGACAGACATGTAAGCAGTGGCTTGAAGATGGGACCGGCAGTTTTTTGCTGCGATTTCAGCTCCAATCTTCTTGAGCTTCTCCTTCGGGGGGTATTGCAGAAAGAGCCTCCTGCAGCGTCCGGCTTTCGAATTCTTCTGATCATTGCTCTCGTTCGCACCCTTTTGGTGCTCAGCATTCTGGCATTGGAACGCTACTACAGGAAGTATCGGCTGCAGTGTGAGAGGGAGCAGCGGTACCGGCGCCTTTTTCTGATGGTCACCGGATTAAAGAGTGAGCTGTATCTCATGAATAAAAATTCGGATGAGATTGAGCGGGTCATGCGAAACGCATACAGCTTAAGTATGGAGGCGGCAGAGCAGTCGCTCCCGGAATCGTTCCGGCGGATGGCGTTTGATATCGCCCGGGATGTGCATGAGATCAAGAAGGATTATTTTCGAATCATCCAGGGAATTGAGGAGCATGTGGATCGGGCCTATGACGAAGAGCGTCTGCGGGTGCGGGAGGTGATGGAGCTTCTTGCAGACACGGCGCTCGGCTATATTCGGGAGCAGAGACTCCATATTTCACTGGAGTTTCACTGTAAGGATGATTTTGTGACACGGGAGCATTACACACTGATGATGATTTTAAAAAATCTGGTTATCAATTCCATGGAGTCGATCGAAGAAGCCGAGAGAGCAGGGAACATCCGGGTGTCGGAGGAAAAAAAGGGGGATTGCTATCTGTTTTCCGTCTGGGATGACGGTCCCGGGATTCCCCTTCGCAGTCTGGATAAAATATTTCGGTTCGGATACTCGACCAAGTTCGACAAAAAGACAGGAAATATCTATCGCGGGGTCGGGTTGCCCGGGGTTCGGGATCTGGTGGAAAATCGTTTTGGCGGGACGATGACCGTTCGATCCATACCGGACGTGGAGACGGTGTTTCTGGTGAGCATCCCCACCGGAAAGCTTGAAATGCGGGAGGAGAGGAAACGTGACAGAACAGAGCAGACAGAGTCAGCTTCCAGAGAAAATGGGCATCTACATCATCGAAGATGATGAGACCATGATTGAAATTCTGAGTGACCTGATTGAGACTCATGAGCTGGGGATCGTAATCGGAAGCACCGAGGGGAAAACGCCGGAGCTCACGCAGATTCTTGATTTGGAGCCGGATATGATACTTGTTGATTTTCTGATGCCGGAAATGGACGGCGTGGCACTGGTGCGGGAGCTGAAGCGGCGCGGGTGCAGGTCAAAGTTCATCATGATTTCACAGGTGTCTTCCAAGGATATGATCGGAATGGCGTATGATGCCGGTGTCCAGTTTTTCATTAATAAGCCGGTCAATATCCACGAGGTCAGCGCCGTCATCCGCAATACATCCCTGCAGATTAAAAACGAGCGAACCATTGAAAATCTCCGGACTATGTTTTTGAAAAGCATGAAGCCCTCCCGCACCGAAGGCACGGAACAGGACGGCGGAGAAAAGAGCGGAGAGGATGAAAAGGCAGAGTCCGCTGCGTACCGGCATCAGCTGATGAGCATACTGGGACGCATCGGAATGGCGGGAGAAAAGGGAAGCGCGGATATCGTACAGATTTGCGGCTTGCTTAGGGAGCAGAAGCGGAGCATCAGCTGTGAGAGCGTCAAGGACATCTGCACTGAGCTGAGCGATACGCCGAAAAGCATGGAGCAGCGCATGCGGAGAGCCATTTCGGCAGGTCTTTCCAATGTGGCGCATCTGGGGACGGAGGATTTCCTGAACGAAACATTTGCCGAGTATTCCAGCACGCTGTTTCCGTTTGAAGAGGTACGGAAGGAGATGGACTTGATCCGCGGAAAAAGCGCCTACGGGGGGAGAAGCTCCATCAAGCGCTTTATCGAAAGCCTGGCAGTTCTTGCAGAACGGGAAATGCGGTCAGATTCTGATGTTTTTTGAAGCTTTTTGAAACCCTCTCTGTATACTCTGTATCGGAGTTGCGGATACCGGAGCCTGGGCGTTATCGGACGGGGAACGATTCGGATGAAAGGGATCGGAAGAAGCCGAGCCTTTGAGACGGTGCTTTGCCGCAGCAAAAAAAGTAAACATAGGGGGATAGCTTATGCAAATTCTGAAATTGGACATGTATCAGGCGTTGGCACTTGCGGTATTTATGCTGCTGATCGGAAGAGAGCTTGCGAAGCGCGTTGCGTTTTTGAGGCAGTATTGTATTCCGGCTCCGGTCATCGGCGGGTTGATTTTTGCAGTGCTGCATCTCGGGCTTCGGACGGCAGGGATTGTTGAGTTTGAGCTGGATGATACCTTACAGAAGGTATTTATGACCGCTTTTTTCTGCAGTGTCGGTTACATGGCGGCATTCGGAATGCTGAAAAAAGGCGGAATCGGCGTGGTCAAGTTTTTGATTCTTGCGATTGTCATGTGCATTTTGCAGGATCTGGTGGGCGGAATCGGAGCCAGGCTGTTTGGGCTTGATCCCCGCATCGGGCTTGCCATGGGATCCATTCCGCTGGTGGGAGGACACGGAACTGCCGGTTCCTTCGGCCCGTTCCTGGAGGAGCACGGCGTGGCAAATGCCACGACAGTGGCTGTGGCAGCGGCAACCTACGGTTTGATCTCAGGCTGCATCATCGGCGGACCCATTGCTTATGGAAAAATCAAAAAATTCGGGCTTCATTCCCTGGGTGTGAATGTGCAGGGATCTGTTGAGAAGCGCCCCACCGCAACAGTGGAGCTGTCTCCGGACACCGATGCGCTGGACGAGGGAAATATGATGGATGCGGCGCTCTACATCGTGATTGGGGTCGGACTGGGCACACTGGTCTCCATGGCGCTGGGACAGCTGATCACATTGCCTGGTTACATCGGCGCCATGATTGTCGGCGCAGTGATTCGCAACGTACAGGAAGCGCGGAAGGTGAAAATGCCCATGCAGGAGATGGGATCTCTCGGCAATATCTGCCTCTCCCTGTTTCTGGGACTTGCCATGATTAACCTGAAGCTCTGGCAGTTGGTATCCCTGGCGCTGCCCATGATTGTCATTCTTCTGGTGCAGACGGTCATTATGTTCCTCTATGCTTCTTACGTTGTGTTCAACATGATGGGACATGACTACGACGCGGCAACCATTTCCTCCGGCTTCTGCGGCTTTGGAATGGGAGCGACGCCGAATGCAATGGCGAATATGCAGGCGATCACCAATTCCTATGGTCCCGCTCCGGTGGCCTTCATGATTGTTCCGCTGGTCGGCTCATTGTTTATCGATTTCTTTAATGCCGGAATTATCACCACGTTTATGAATCTCCTTTGAGTGGAGAACAAAACGCCCGTTATTGCCGCGCCGATCACCGATCGAGCGCTGGAATAACCGCATGGCCGGCGGTGCTTGCCTATCGAACTCTGCGATAACCGCATCGTTAAGATATATAACCGATTTTTGGTAAAATGGTATATAATGAAATCAATTAAGAGCTTTTCGTATTTGCAAAATTGCAAACAGAAACTTATTAATTCAATGCTTTTATAGGAGGATTGTCACATGAACGCTTATATCCAGAGAGTAATTGATGACGTCAGAAAGAAGAACGCCGGCGAGCCGGAGTTCTGCCAGACCGTTGAGGAGGTTCTTTCCTCCCTCAGCCCGCTGATTGATGCGCATCCGGAGTATGAGAAGAACGCGATTCTTGAGAGAATGGTTGAGCCGGAGCGCACGGTGATGTTCCGTGTTCCGTGGGAGGATGATCAGGGAAATCTCCATGTAAACCGCGGATATCGCGTTCAGTTCAGCAGCGTAATCGGACCGTACAAGGGTGGAATCCGCTTCGCTCCCAGCGTCAACATGTCCGTCATTAAGTTCCTCGGATTTGAGCAGACCTACAAGGATGCCCTTTCCACTCTGCCCATCGGCGGCGCAAAGGGTGGCTCCGATTTTGATCCGAACGGCAAGAGCGACGCCGAGATCCAGAGATTCTGCCAGTCCTTCATGCAGGGCCTGTTCCGCTTCATCGGACCGGATGTTGACTGCCCGGCAGGAGATTTGGGCTGCGGCGGCCGTGAGATCGGCTACATGTTCGGCGCGTGGAGAAGACTGACCGGTTCCTATGCAAATGGTGCTCTTTCCGGCAAGGATCCGCTGTTCGGCGGCTCTGCCTTCCGTCCGGAAGCAACCGGCTACGGCGCGGTCTACTACCTGCAGGAGGTTCTGAAGCACGAGAATGATGAGCTGAAGGGCAAGAGAGTCGCGGTTTCCGGTTTTGGTAACGTGGCTTGGGGCGTTTGCAAGAAGCTGGCACAGCTGGGCGCAAAGGCAGTCACCCTGTCCGGACCGGACGGATATGTGTATGATCCTGACGGCATCTGCACAGACGAGAAGATCGATTACATGCTTGAGATGAGAGCTTCCGGCCGCAATAAGGTTCAGGATTATGCGGACAAGTTCGGTGTTGAGTTCTTTGCAGGCCAGAAGCCGTGGGGTCTTAAGGATGTGGATATCATCATGCCTTGCGCAACCCAGAACGACGTGGATCTGAACGAAGCGAAGAAGATTGTTGCCAACGGAATCAAGTACTACATCGAGGTTGCCAACATGCCGACTACCAATGAGGCGCTCAGATTCCTCATGGATCAGAAGAACATGGTTGTTGCTCCTTCCAAGGCAGTAAACTGCGGCGGTGTTTCTGTTTCTGCTCTTGAGATGAGCCAGAACTCCGAGAGACTCTTCTGGGACGGCGAAGAGGTTGACAAGTGGCTGCACAAGATTATGAAGGGAATTCACGATGGTTCTGCAGAGGCAGCCAAGAAGTACGGCCTCGGCTACAACCTGGTTGCAGGCGCAAACATCGTCGGATTTGAGAAGGTCGCGAACGCGATGATCAAGCAGGGCCGCGCATTCTAATTTGCCAGACCGGGCTTACTTGCCGCTTTTACGGCGGGGTGATCAGCTCAGTTCAGCTCCCGGCACATTGGGCCGGATCTGATCTTCGGGTGAAACTCGAATTTAACAGAGCGAGAGAACCGGGACCGCAGCGTCCCGGTTCTTTTATCAGGAAGATTTTTTGAGGCGCTGAAGGGCAGCGCATTCCATAGGAGAGGAGAACAAATATGAAGTGCCTGATTACCGATGCGGTGTATGCAGGAATCGCAGAAGAACTGAAGAAGTACATGGATGTGACCACAAGCAACGGGAAGCCGCTGAGCAAGGATGAAATGCTGAAAGCGATCGGCGATGCGGATATTCTGATTATGCGTGTGGATCCGAAGATTGACAGAGAGATTCTGGATGCAGCCAAGAACCTTAAGTTTATCGGGGTCTGCGCCGTCGGACTGAATCACATTGATTTGGATTACGCCAAGGAGAAGGGAATCCAGGTATTCAACGCACCGGGGCTGAATGCGAACGCAGTCGCAGAGCTGACCATTTCCAAGATGCTTGACATCTCTCGGAACACCATTCCGGCGAACCATGATGTCAAGGAAAATCATATCTGGGACAAGTATAAATACATTGGCCGGGAGCTGAGAGGCAAGACCCTGGGCATCATGGGATTCGGGCGCATCGGACGCCGCGTGGGTGAGCTGGGCAAGGCATTCAAGATGGATATCGTTGCCTACGATCCCTTCCTTAAGCCGGAGCAGTTTGAGGCAGAGGGCGCAAAGGGCATGGGTGTGGAAGAGCTGATTCGGACCTCCGATTTTATTTCTATCCACGTTCCGCTCACGCCGGAAACAAAGAATCTCTTCAACAAGGAATCCATCGGTAGAATGAAGGACGGCGCAGTGGTTCTCAACATGAGCCGCGGAGGCATTGTGAATGAGAAGGATATGTATGAGGCGCTGAAGGAAGGACGCATCGGCGGATATGCTTCCGATGTTCTTGAGAATGAGCTGGCGGGAAGCGGCCTGAGCGGAAATGATGAGTTCAACAGCCCACTGTTCGAGTGCGATAACTTTATTGTCACGCCTCACCTGGGCGCACAGACCACAGATGCTGCGAGAGACATCGGTCTCTATATCACGGGAAAAGTGAAAGAGGTCATGGGGCTTAAGTAAGTGCAGCAGGTCACCTGGAAAACCGGAAGAGCGAGAATGCAGCCATGCATTCTCGCTCGTTGCGTTTCCGATTTGATTTTTCCAGCGGGATGCCATGCTCCCGGACACGGGGCTGTTTTTGATTGTGCAAAAATCCCGGATGCGATATGATAAGCAGGTGCAGAGATGCAGACTTTTTATGATTGACGGGAAAGAAATGGAGAAGCGGCATGCAGATTACAGCGGCTACGTTTATTATGGTTTGTCCTCTGGTGTTTTTGGCAGGTCTGGTGGATTCCATTGCCGGAGGCGGCGGACTCATTTCACTTCCGGCCTACCTGTTTGCAGGGATTCCCATACACAATACGGTCGGCACCAATAAGTTTTCATCGTCCTGCGGAGCGGTGGTGGCTGTGTTTCGTTTCGCGAGGAGGGGACTGATACGCTGGAGAATCGCGGCCCCGGCGGTGGTGACTGGCATGCTTGGCTCCGGGATTGGGGCGCACCTTTCGCTGCTCCTCAATGAGAAGATTCTGCTCTGGATGCTGCTTGGGGTGCTGCCTCTTGTGGCGCTGGCTGTGTTTAACAAGCATTTGCTGACAGATTCCACGCCGAAAACGGATATCTTTACGCTGCGTCAATATGCCGGGGTTACCATCTCCTCCTTTCTGGTGGGAATCTACGACGGAATGTACGGACCGGGAACCGGTACCTTTTTGATCATCCTTCTGACTGCTGCGGCCCGGCTTCCCATCGCGGAGGCAAATGCCCTTGCAAAAACCGTCAACATGGTGACCAATCTGACTGCGATGGTTATTTTTCTCCTGAATGGTCAGGTGCTGCTTCTCCTGGGAATCACGGCGGCGCTTTTCAACATGGCAGGACAATATGTGGGCTCCGGAATGGTGATGACAAAGGGGAGCCGGGTGATTCGACCGATTATGCTGACGGTGCTGCTGCTTTTATTCGTGAAGATTCTCACAGAGCTTCTGGGCGGCTGAGATAGGGCTTCCGGGCAGTTGAGACAAAGCTTCCGGGCAGCTGAGACAGAGCTTCCGGGCGGCTGAGAGACAGAATCGCCCGGCAGAGGGGCGGAGCCTCCGCTCACATCCCGCCGGGCATCAGAATTTTCTTGTCGGGACGTATGCTGAATGGAGTGTGAACGGCGGGAGCCGCTTCGTAGCGTTCTCCCTGACGGTACAGCTTTGCATACTTTTTTGGAGAAAGTCCCACGTAGGTGTTGAAGGTGCGGATAAAGTGGGAATAGGTCTGGAAGCCGGAGCGCTCGCTGGCTTCCTGTACATTGGCCCCCTGCCGCAGCAGCTGCTGCGCCGTGATGATGCGGAGCTGGATGACATATTCCATCACACTGAAGCCGGTTCCCTTTTTAAAAATATGGCACAGGTAGTGCTTGCTCAGCATGAAGCGCTCCGCCAGGTCGTCCAGAGAAATTTTCTCTGTGCAGTTTCGGCGGAGATATTCCAATACCGGCTGAACACGGTTGTAATCCTGATTGGATGTTCCGTGTTCTTTTCTTGTGGAGCGGGCGCGGCTGCAGACCAAAAGCAGAATTTCATACAGGGTCATCCGTTCCAGAATATCGGAACCGAAGGCCGGCGGAAGGATGACGCGGAGCTTTTCAAACAGGCGGGAAAGCTTTGCCGTGTCCTCGTCAGACAGACGGATGCAGGCCCCGGACTGGCGGAGCGCTTCGAGGAAATTGGTGCGCGGGGTGGAGAGCTGCTCCAGGAGCGAGGGAAGCAGGTGAAGAACATAGCGGCGGAAGATGGAACCGTCGGCACTGTTTTCGTCGCGGTGCAGCGTGTTGGCATTCAGGATAAAGAGCGTATTTTTGCGGAGGGGATACATCTTCCGATCCATAAAAAAATCGCCGCCGTCACTGAGGACAAGCATGAGCTCAATCCCCTCGTGATAGTGGAGACGGTGCATGCGCCATCTGTCATCCTGCTTATACTGAATGATATAATCGTGTGACTCCATTTTTCCTCCTCACAACTGCACGATATTGCTTCCGCTTTCCATCAGATCCACCGAGAGTCATGAAAATTTATGTTCTATTTTTTGCAATTCTGATTTATTGTAACATATTTTGCGCAAGGTGAAAACAGGATAGAACGGTGAGTTTTAGGGAGTTTTTGGAAAAAAAAACAATATTATGTCAATGGTTTTTGCCTTTTTGTGCGTTTCTGTTTTTCGAGAACAAGATATGCAATGTTTGTCGCAATAAATCAGAGGAATAATATTCGGGTTATGGTAAGATAGAAGGACAATAATAAGGAGGTGGGACGAGTATGTGGACAAGCACATCTATGGAAGTACCTGAAAGTCTTTTACTTTCAGTGATGGGCCTCTGTGTAGTTATGTCTACACTGATTGCACTTGCTTTGGTCGTTCTGGTGTTCTCCAGGATTATGGAGTCCAGAAACGCTTCTGCGAGCAAGGCAGTATCCAGGCCTGCACCGGAGCCCCCGGGTATCAGTGATGAGATCTGCTCCATACTGCTTGCGGTGATCTGCGAGGAACTGCATGCGACGCCGGAGGAGATCAATGTTACCAGCATCAGAGAATTGCAATAATTCAAGATAAAACAGGAGGCTAACACTATGAAGTATGTGGTTACCATGAACGGAAAAAAGTATGAGGTGGAGGTGGAACGCATGTCCGCATTCCACATGCTCACCCGGGAAGAGATTGCTTCCGGCGTCTCCACTCCGGTTCGCCCGGTGGCGGCACCGGTAGCGGCACCTGCACCGGCGGCGGCACCTGCACCGGCGGCAGCACCTGCACCGGCAGCGGCACCTGCACCGACAGCAGCACCGGCGGCGGGAGAGACAGCAGTCACAAGTCCGATGCCCGGAACGGTTCTCGGCGTCAAGGTCAATGCAGGAGACAGGGTCACCGCGGGACAGACGATGTTTATCATCGAGGCAATGAAGATGGAAAACGAAATCGTAGCTCCGGTGGACGGCACCGTTGCTTCCATCGCTGTCAAGGCCGGCGATTCGGTCGATACCGATCAGGTCATGGGCGTGTTGAAATAAGCGAAGGAGGAACGAAGCGCTGTGAATTTAATTGAAATTGTAGAGGGACTGCTTTCCGGCTCCGGATATGCGACGATGACGTGGCAGCAGCTTGTCATGCTGGTCATTTCATTCATTCTCATGTATATGGCGACGGTCAAGCAGTTTGAACCTCTTTTGCTTCTCCCGATCTCATTCGGTATTTTTATGTCGAATCTGCCGCATTCTGGCACCTTTGAGTATTTTTATCAGCTGGATCACTGGTATGACGCCGGAATCCTGGGCGTCATGTACATGGGCGTCAAGTCAAGCTTTTTCCCCTGCATGATGTTCCTTGCAGTGGGAGCCATGACAGATTTCGGCCCGCTGATTGCAAACCCGATTTCACTGCTCCTCGGTGCAGCTGCACAGCTGGGAATCTACTGTGCATTTGTCTTTGCCAATGCAACCGGGCTTTTCACCCCGCAGCAGGCGGCGGCAATCGGAATTATCGGCGGTGCAGACGGTCCCACCGCCATCTATGTGGCCAATAACCTGGCGCCGGAGCTGGTGGCTCCCATCGCAGTCGCGGCATACAGCTACATGGCGCTGATCCCGTTGATCCAGCCTCCGATTATGATGGCACTGACCACGGAAAAGGAACGCAGAATCAAGATGAGTCAGCTCAGGAAGGTGTCCAAGGCAGAGAAGGTGATCTTCCCGATTCTGGTTGCTTTTCTGGTGTCCCTGTTGCTTCCGGATGTAGCTCCGCTTCTTTGCATGCTGATGCTCGGGAACCTGTTCCGCGAGTGCGGCGTCGTTGAGAGACTGTCGGATGTTTCACAGAATGCACTTTGCAATATTTGTACGATTTTCCTCGGGCTTTCCGTGGGCGCAACGGCGCGGGGAGAGCTTTTCCTGCGTCCGCAGACGCTGGCAATTGTGGTTATGGGTCTTGCGGCATTCAGCTTTTCCACCGTCGGCGGTCTGCTGCTGGGCAAGCTGCTCTGCGTGGTGACAGGCGGCAAGATCAATCCGCTGATCGGTTCCGCAGGCGTTTCCGCTGTGCCGATGGCAGCACGCGTTTCGCAGACAGTGGGTTCCAAGACAGATCGGACGAACTTTCTGCTCATGCATGCGATGGGTCCGAATGTGGCAGGCGTAATCGGTTCTGCGGTTGCTGCGGGATTCTTCCTGACGTTTTTTGCACATTGATGTGCCGGAAGGAGCCTTGTGTCAGGGCGGCGGCGTGAAAGGGACTCCGCTCTCCTGATGTTACTGATTGACTGAAACCATAAAGTGTATTTCTGTTCCGACAGAAAGGAGGACATTGTTTTGAATAAAGTAATGAGTTTATACGATGCCGTAGCGAAATATGTGGAGAATGATGACACCATCTGCTTCGGCGGATTTACGACGAACCGGAAGCCCTATGCGGCAGTGGGTGAGATCCTGAGGCAGGGGCAGACCGGCTTTACCGTATGGGCAGGACCTGCCGGCGGTGACTGGGATATGATGATCGGCGAGGGCAGGGTGAAGGCATATATCAACTGCTACACCGCAAACTCCGGTTATACGAATGTTTCCCGTCGCTTCCGGGCGGCGATTGAGTCGGGTCAGCTGACTTATGAGGACTACTCCCAGGATGTCCTGATGCTTCAGCTTCACGCGGCGTCTCTGGGACTTCCCTATCTGCCGGTTCGCCTGATGCAGGGCTCCGGTCTGACGGAGTTCTGGGGCATTTCCAAGGAGAAGAGACAGGAACTGGACAAGGTGGACAACCTGAAGTTTGCTTATGTGGAGAATCCCTTCTGCCCGGGCGAAACCGTGGTGGCTGTTCCGACTCCGAGGCTTGACACCGCGATTATTCACGTGCAGAAGGCATCTCCGGACGGAACCTGCATCATCGAGGGCGATGAATTCCACGATGTTGATATTGCTGTCGCAGCCAAAAAGGTGATCGTCACCTGCGAGGAACTGGTGAGCGATGAGTACATCCGCCAGGATCCGACCAAGAACAAGATCTTTGGGGAGTGTGTCTCCGCAGTCTGCCACGTTCCCTTCGGCGCATGGCCGTCTCAGTGCTACAACTATTACGATTGCGACGATGCTGCAATGAAGGAATATGACAAGGCTTCCAAGTATCAGGATCAGGAAGACGCAGAGAAGCAGATCGCGAAGGAAGCGGAAAAAGCGGCAAAGAAGGGAATTCCGTATACGGCTCCTGTCAATCCCGAGACGTTCAAGGATTATCTTGAGAAGTGGGTTTACAGCTGCAAGACCAACGAGGAACTGCTGGACAAGATCGGCGGTGCGCGTCTTACAAAGCTGAAGGTAATTCCGGGTCTTGGATACGCAAAACGATAAAGGGGAGGTAGGAGAAAATGGCTGATTATACGAAATACACCAAGCAGGAAATGCAGGCTTATGCAATTGCGAAAAACATTGAAGAAAACCAGATCGTAATCGTCGGTACGGGACTGCCGCTGATCGGCGCATCGCTGGCAAAGCGAGCGGTCTGCCCGTCCTGCCACCCGATTGTGGAGAGCGGACTGATGGATTGCGCACCGGTGGAGGTTCCGCGTTCCGTCGGCGACCTTCGCTTCATGGCACACTGTGCCGTGCAGTGGCCGAACATCCGCTTTGTCGGTTTTGAGGCAAATGAGTGGCTGCATGACAGAGATCGCCTGATTGCATTTATCGGCGGGGCGCAGATCGATCCCTACGGAAACGTAAACTCCACCTGCATCGGCAATTACAACAACCCGAAGACCCGCTTCACAGGCTCCGGCGGCGCCAATGGAATTGCCACCTACTGCAACACCATCATCATGATGCAGCATCAGAAGAGAAGATTTATGGAGAAGGTTGACTACATCACCAGCCCGGGCTGGATGGACGGACCGGGAGGAAGAGAGCGGGCTGGTCTGCCCGGCAACCGGGGTCCCAGAATGGTGGTCACGGATCTTGGTATCATGAAGTTTGACGAGGAGACCAAGAGAATGTACCTGGCGTACTACTATCCCTTCTCGACACCGGAGATGGTGCTGGAAAATACCGGCTTTGACATTGATGTCTCCAGAGCGAAGCTGATGGAGGGACCGTCTCCGGAGATTATCAAGATGATCCGCGAGGAGATCGATCCGGGCCAGGCCTTCATCAAAGTTCCGAAGCAGTAAAAGAGATCCGGCCGTAAGGTCTGATACACGAGCTTGTTTTTGTGCAGCAGTCACTGGACTTTTACAGAGAAAGAGGAGATTCGGACATGAACAATTATTCCATGCCGCGCTATTTTCAGAATATGCCGGTGCTCGATGCGCCGGCGGCTAAGCCGAACGATGAGAATATCGCGGAATTAAAGCAGATTGAGACGGAAATCCATGAGCAGGCGGAGGCAATGCTCTCTGCCGGTGTCGCAGATGAGAAGATGCACGCCAAGGGTCAGTATACGGCACTGGAGCGCATTAACCAGCTGGTTGATCCCGGGAGCTTTTGCCCGCTGAATACGATTTATAATCCGGAGGGCAATGCGGAGGAGAAGATTGGCATCGTGAGCACGGGCATTGTCAAGGGGCTCGGAAGAATCAACGGAAAATGGGCGGTGATCATCGCCTCCGACAATAAGAAGATGGCGGGCGCATGGGTACCCGGACAGGCGGACAACCTGTTGAGAGGTTCGGATACAGCCAAGCTGCTGGGGATTCCGCTGGTGTATATCCTGAACTGCTCCGGTGTTAAGCTGGATGAGCAGGAAAAGGTATATCCGAACAGACGGGGCGGCGGCACACCCTTCTACCGCAATTCGGAGCTGAACCAGATGGGCGTCCCGGTTATTGTGGGAATTTACGGAACGAATCCGGCGGGCGGCGGCTATCACTCCATTTCCCCCACGATTCTGATTGCACATGAGAAGGGAAATATGGCGGTCGGCGGAGCCGGCATCGTCGGCGGCATGGATTCCAAGCCATACGTGGATCTGGAAGGCGCACAGGGCATGATTGATGCAACACGCGCAATGAAGAATGATCCTCCGGGGTCTGTCTCCATTCACTACAACGTGACCGGCTTCTTCCGGGAAGCATATACGGAGGAATTCGGCGTCCTGGATGCCATCAAAAAGTACATGGACTACGTCCCGGCCTTCAATCCGGAATTCTTCCGGGTGGACGTTCCGAAGGCGCCGGCAATGGTGGGAGAGGAGCTTTACAGCATTGTTCCGCGCAACACTCGCAGAACCTATGACATGTACAATGTCCTCAAGTGCCTGTTCGACGGCGGCGAATTCATGGAGTACAAAAAGGACTACGGCCCGGAGATGATCACCGGACTTGCGAAGGTCAACGGTCTCCTGGTGGGTGTGGTTGCAAACCGCCAGGGCGTGCTGGCCATGCAGGGCTATCCGAACTATCCGGAGTACAGAGGAAAAGGTGCCATGGGCATGGGCGGCAAGCTCTATCGCCAGGGGCTGATCAAGATGAATGAATTTGTCACCCTTTGTGGACGTGATCGCCTTCCCATGGTCTGGGTGCAGGATACCACAGGCATTGATGTGGACAACGAAGCCGAGAAGGCAGAGCTTCTGGGACTGGGACAGAGCCTGATTTACTCCATCCAGTCCAGCAAGCTTCCGATGCTGGAGATCACCCTTCGTAAGGGAACGGCAGCTGCCCACTATGTCCTTGGCGGACCGCAGGCAAACGACAACAATGTGTTCTCCATCGGCACCGCTGCGACAGAAATCAATGTTATGTACGGAAAGACTGCAGCCGGCGCAATGTACAGCCGCCGTCTGGTGAAGGATCAGGATGCCGGAAAGGATCTGCAGGGCACCATCGACAAGATGAACAGCCTGATTCAGCATTACATTGATACTTCCACGCCGGCTTACTGCGCAAAGGCAGGCCTGGTGGATGAAATCGTGGATATGCCCAAGCTCAGAAATTATGTGGTGGCATTCACGGATGCAGCTTATCAGAACCCGAAGTCAATCTGCCCGGTGCATCAGATGCTGCTTCCGAGAGTGATCAAGGATTACAACGACAATGGCCAGAGCGCAAAGAATGCCGTGAAGGCCTGAGTCGGCGGGAGAGAATAATTCATGGCGATTTATACACTGGGAATTGATGTGGGCTCCACCGCGTCAAAGTGCATCATCATGAAGGACGGGAACGAAATCGTCGCAAAATCCCTGGTGAGCGTAGGGACCGGAACTTCCGGTCCCCAGCGCGCCATCAAAGAGGTTCTGGAGACAGCCGGTATGACCAGGGAGGACATGGATTACACTCTGGCCACCGGCTACGGAAGGAACTCTCTAGACGGTGTTGCGGATAAGCAGATGAGTGAGCTTTCCTGTCATGCGAGAGGAGCCTATTATCTCTTCCCCAAAGTTCATACAGTGATTGATATCGGCGGACAGGATGTGAAGGTTCTGAAGATCGAAAACGGCGCAATGGTCAACTTTCAGATGAATGACAAGTGCGCGGCCGGAACCGGGCGGTTTCTGGATGTAATGGCCCGCGTCCTGGAGGTTCGGGTTCAGGATCTGGAGGTTTTATCCGCCCAGTCCACCAAACAGATCGGCATCAGCTCCACCTGCACCGTCTTTGCGGAGAGCGAGGTCATAAGCCAGTTGGCCCTGGGAACTGACAAGCGGGATATCATTGCCGGAATTCACAGGGCAATCGCAGGAAGAGTTGCCGGGCTGGTGCACAGAATCGGTGTGGTTCCGGAGGTTGTCATGACCGGAGGTGTGGCGCAGAACCACGGTGTGGTGAGCGCGCTTGAGGAAGTGCTGAATACCAAGATTTCCACTTCCCCGCTCACACAGTACAACGGGGCGCTGGGCGCAGCGCTGTACGCATATCAGGGCGCGCTGAAGCACGGAAAGAAATAAAGCAGCTTATCAACAGCAGTTTCGTACCGGGTGAGATTCCCGATACAAGTTTGGAGGCGATTTACAATGGCAGAAGAAGGAAAGAAACCCGCAAAAAAGAAGGTAAGCCCAGGAGTATTGGCGCTTCGCAAGGTGGTTGATGACGTTTATGCGGAGGCAAGAGAGGCAAAGAAGCGGGGCGAGCCGGTGGGCTGGTCCTCCTCCAAGTTCCCCTGCGAGCTGGCAGAAGCATTCGGACTGCATGTTGTATATCCGGAGAACCAGGCGGCAGGAATTGCAGCGAACCGCGACGGTGAAATGCTATGTCAGGCGGCGGAAGACATGGGCTTTGACAATGATATCTGTGGCTACTCCAGAATCAGTCTCGCCTATGCCGCCGGATACAGAGTCGGACGCAAGTTCGATCCGGAGACCGGAGAGTATATCATCAATCCGAATTCCGGCAAGCCGTTAAAGGACGAGAACGGCAAGGTAATCATCGACCAGGAGACCGGCAAGCCGAAGAAGGATCCGAAGACCCAGACTCCGTATGAAGAGCTGGTCAATATCAATGACATCGAAGCGCTCCCGGATGGTCCTGAAAAGGAAAGAAAGCTGGAGGCGCTGAAGCCGATTCGTCAGAATCTGATGCCGATGCCTGATTTTGTGCTTTGCTGCAACAATATTTGTAACTGCATGACCAAGTGGTATGAAAACATTGCGCGTATTCATAACATTCCGCTGATTATGATCGACATTCCCTACAACAACGATGTGGATGTGGATGAAAGCAAGGTTCGCTATGTGCGCGCCCAGTTTGATGCCGCAATCAAGCAGCTGGAGAAGATTTCCGGCAAGAAATTTGACGAGAAGCGGTTTGAGCAGGCCTGTGCCAATGCGAACAGAAGCGCAAAGGCATGGCTTAAGGTGTGTAATTACCTCCAGTACAAGCCGGCTCCCATGTCCGGATTTGATCTCTTTAACCACATGGCAGATATCGTGACCGCCCGCGGCCGCGTTGAGACCGCGGAGGCCTTTGAGCTGCTGGCAAAGGATCTGGAGCAGAATGTAAAGGATGGAACCTCCACCCTTCCGTTCCCGGAAAAAAAGCGCATTATGTTCGAGGGAATCCCCTGCTGGCCTAAGCTTCCGGCTCTCTTTAAGCCGCTGAAAGAAAATGGAATCAATGTTACGGCAGTGGTTTACGCGCCGGCATTCGGGTTCGTTTATGATGACCTTGACGGAATGGCCCGCGCTTACTACAAGGCGCCGAACTCTGTCTGCATCGAGCAGGGTGTGGCCTGGCGTGAGGGCATCTGCCGTGACAACAAAGTCGATGGCGTTCTTGTTCACTACAATCGCTCCTGCAAGCCCTGGTCCGGCTATATGGCGGAGATGCAGAGACGCTTCACGAAGGACCTGGGTGTGCCTTGCGCAGGCTTTGACGGAGATCAGGCGGATCCGCGTAACTTCAATGTGGCCCAGTACGAGACCAGAGTACAAGGACTCATGGAGGCGATGGAAGCAAACGACAAGGCGAAGGAGGCTTAATCGATGAGTATTGAGACAGCATTGCAGGAGTTTCAGAAAATTTCCGCCGATCCCAAGGGACAGCTGAAAAAATATAAAGAGCAGGGAAAAAAGGTCATCGGAGTGCTTCCGTATTATGCGCCGGAGGAGCTGGTGGATGCGGCCGGCATGGTTCCCATGGGGATTTGGGGCACCAACACAAAGACCGTCAGCCGGGCGAAGGAGTACTGCGCCACCTTCTACTGCACCATCGCACAGCTGGGGCTGGAAATGCTGCTGGATGGGACCATGGACGATCTGGACGGCGTGATTACTCCGACGATTTGTGATACGCTGCGTCCCATGTCTCAGAATATCCGCGTTGCCATCGACCGGAAAATCCCCACCATCTTTTTGGCGCATCCGCAGAATCGCTTTGAGGAGTGGGGACTGCAGTTCACAATGGATCAGTACCAGAATGTGAAGTCCCAGCTTGAGAAAATTGCCTCGCAGGCCATTACGCCGGAGGCGTTAAAGCACACGATTAAGATCTACAATAAGAGCCGTGCGGCGCGCCGCCGCTTTGTAAAGCTGGCCAGCGATCACTGCGATGTCATTACTCCGACGAAGCGCATGTATGTTCTGAAGTCCGCGTGGTTCATGCCGAAGGATGAATACACGGAGAAGCTGGAAGCCCTGAATGCAGAGCTGGAGAAGCTGCCCGTATGTGACTGGAAGGGCTCCAAGGTGGTGACAAGCGGTATCATCTGCGACAATCCCAAGCTTCTGGCAGCACTGGAGGACAATAACATCGCCATTGCGGCGGATGATGTGGCGCATGAGAGCCGCGCCTTCAAGACCGATGCACCGGAGACGGATGATCCGATGCGTGATCTTGCGGTTCAGTTTGCCAATATTGACCACGATATTCTTCTCTATGATCCCCAGTCTTCGGAAAATCGCCGGGGCGAGTATGTGGCGAACCTGGTCAAGGAGAGCGGCGCACAGGGGCTGATCCTCTTTATGCAGCAGTTCTGCGATCCGGAGGAGATGGAGTATCCGTACCTCAAGAAGGCTCTGGATGATGCGGGGATCCCGCATATCAAGCTGGGTATCGACCAGCAGATGCGCGACTTCGGTCAGGCGCGCACCGCAATTCAGGCCTTTGCGGATGTGCTCTCTCTGTAACGGTTCCTCCTGATTTTGAATTAGGGACTTCATTCTTAACAAGGATCGGCGTAATCGGTAGTAATACCGGCTACGCCGATTTTATTGAACTTTTGGGGTATCAACCTTACTACCGCTATCAATGTGCTTCTTCGCCAGTCGCTCCGTGTCGGCGGTTTTCCTTTTGATGTTCGCATGGAGCAGCCGAACAGGAAAACGATGGCAGCAATGCTGGAAGCAGAACGTATCGCCCGTGATCTGTCTGTAAAACGCTATTCTGATGTAGAAGAAGCATGGAGCGCGTTAAAAGAATGAGTAAACATTTAGACATTGTTTGGAACATAAAGGATCATCGGATCAGCGGTGAAGCGGGCAGAAGTATGCCGGACTTACCAATGTTAAACGACAATAAGAAAAGTTATTTTGCACTTTTTTTGCAGTATGCTAGAATAAATAGCGTAAAGACAATGAATGACGCCTGGGGCGCTGAAATTACAGGAGGCTTTTTATGAAGAAGTGCATTATGAGACTGGGAATGATTGTAGGAGGTGCTTTGTTTGGAAGTGCCAGTGTTGCGATTCTGAAAACGGAGGATGCAAAGAAGGCTTATACCGTGTGTACGGCTGCTGTACTTCGCGGGAAGGATTCCATTATGAAGACTGTGAGCAATCTTCGCGAGAACTGCGGCGATATCTATGAGGATGCAAAGGATATCAACGAAAAGCGGTATGCAGCAGCAGAGAAGCGTGCGCTGGAGGAAGCAAAGGCTTTGATTGCCGAGCACGAAGCGCAGGAAACGGAAAAGAAGAGTAAGTAAGGGAAAAGACGATGAAATTTACGATTTGCCATGAATCGAATGATGGGATCCGCATTCATATGGCCGTGGCGCGCATGTCCATCCGAGAGGCCGACCTGCTGGATTATTATCTGCGGGCGCAGGATGGCGTTCGTGACGTCAAGGTGTATGAGCGGACCGGAAATGCAGTCATTCGGTACGAAAAGAATAAAAAAGACAGGGAGCAGCTGTTTGCCGCTCTCTGTAATTTTTCTTACACAGATGAAGCGATTCTGGAAATGGTGCCGGAAAATACCGGCCGCTCCCTGAATCGCGCTTACCAGGAGCGATTGGTCATTATTCTTGCCGGGCGCTGCATCAACAAGTTGTTTTTCCCGATGCCGCTTCAAATTGCGTGGACCGTGGTGAAGAGCCTGCGCTTTTTGGTGCGGGGGCTCCGGTGCCTGCTGCACGGAAGGATTGAAGTTCCGCTGCTGGATGCGACTGCCATTACCGCGTCCATGCTGCGCCGTGATTTCGGCACGGCATCCTCTGTCATGTTCCTGCTGGAGCTGGGAGAGCTGCTGGAGGAGTGGACACATAAAAAGTCCGTCGGAGACCTGGCCCGGGCTATGTCCCTTAAGGTAGACAAGGTATGGATGAAAACCGCGGGAGAGGATGTGCTCATGGATGTGAGAGACATTCGAGCGGGGGACCGGATCGCACTCAGGACCTCTGACATTATCCCGCTGGACGGTGTGGTGGTCGAGGGAGAAATGACAGTCAACCAGTCGTCTATGACAGGGGAGTCCGTTCCGGTTCGCCGTGCCAAAGGCGGATATGTCTACGCGGGCACGGTGGTGGAAGAAGGCGAGTGCGTCATTGAGGTGAAAAAGGCGTCCGGAAGCGGTCGCTACGACACCATTGTGCGTATGATCGAAGAGTCGGAAAAGCTGAAGTCCAACACGGAGGCTCGGGCATATCACCTGGCGGATGGTCTGGTTCCCTACTCCTTGGGCGGAGCTTTGTTAACAGGACTTCTGACAGGGAATATAACCAAAGCACTTTCGTTTCTTATGGTGGACTTCTCCTGTGCACTGAAGCTTTCAATTCCCCTTTCTGTCCTTTCTGCTATTCGCGAGGCCGGAGAATACAACATTTCCGTCAAGGGCGGTAAATTCCTGGAGGCGGTGGCAGCTGCCGATACGATTGTATTTGACAAAACGGGAACCTTGACCTGCGCCACCCCCCAGGTGGTCAGGATCGAGACCTTCGACGGATTCGATGAACGGGCGGCACTTAAGATTTCCGCGTGCCTGGAGGAGCATTATCCGCATTCCATTGCCAATGCAGTGGTTGCGGAGGCAAAACGGCGGAACATACGTCACGATGAAATGCACTCGAAGGTACAATATGTGGTTGCCCACGGAATTTCCAGCCTGATCGAAGAGAAAAAGGCTATTATAGGAAGCTATCATTTTGTATTTGAGGACGAGGGCTGCCAGGTCAATGAAGAAGAACGGGAGAGGATGGAGCAATTGCCGGATTCCTGCTCTCACCTGTACCTGGCGATCGACGGTAGACTGAAAGCGGTACTCTGCATTTTTGATCCGCTGCGGGAAGAGGCACCGGAGATCATAAAGGAGCTTCGTGCACTGGGAATCACCAAAATCTGCATGATGACCGGAGACAATAAGCACACGGCGGCGGCAGTGGCGGAAGCGCTGGATCTGGATGCGTATGCCGCAGAAGTGCTTCCGCAGGACAAGGCGCTCTTTATTCAAAAAGAGCATGCGGCAGGCAGAAAGGTTATCATGGTGGGAGACGGCGTGAACGATACGCCGGCGCTTTCGGAGGCGGATGCCGGCGTTGCCATCAGCGACGGCGCGGCCATTGCCCGGGAGGTGGCAGATATTACGATTGCTTCGGCGGATTTGTATCAGCTGATTACGCTGCGAAAGATAGCCACCGCACTGATGAAGCGGATTGATAGAAATTATCGCTTTATTATTTCCTTTAATGCCATGCTGATCGTACTTGGCCTGACAGGGGTGTTGCCGCCGGCAGCTTCGGCATTGATTCACAACACTTCCACCGTGGTGACAGGTCTTAAGAGCATGACAGATCTGTTGCCGGCAGAGTAAGAGGCGGCGGATTCGGCTCGGTGGTTTCGGAAGAAGTAAAAGAGGAGATCGTGGAAAAGGTCAAGGGAATCCTGTTTATTTTACTGGCAGCAGTGGGATTTTGCCTGATGTCGGTGTTTGTGAGGCTGGCAGGGGATCTGCCGGTGATGGAGAAGGCACTTTTCAGAAACGCGGTTGCAGCTGTCATGGCGTTTGTTATGCTGAGGCGCTCCGGAGAACCGCTGCGGGTCGGAGAAAAAGGTCGACGTCCCCTCCTTCTTCGCGCTCTGTTCGGGACACTGGGCATTGTGGCAAACTTCTGGGCGATTGATCACCTGGGAATTGCAGACGCCAACATGCTGAATAAGATGTCTCCGTTCTTTGCAATTGTGATGTCGTACTTCATTTTGGGAGAGCGGCCGGCGGGACGTGACATGCTTTGCGTGCTGATTGCGCTGCTGGGAGCGGCGCTGGTCATCAAGCCGGGGGCAGGACTTACACAGCTTCCGGCATTGGTGGGCTTGTTCGGCGGCTTTGCGGCCGGGACGGCATATACGTATGTCAGAAGGACGACCATGGAAGGGGTCGCGAAGCCGGTGATTATTTTTTTCTTTTCTCTGATTTCATCGCTGGTATGCGTCCCGTTTCTGATCTTTGATTTTCGGCCCATGTCCCTGCAGCAGCTTTTGTTTCTCCTGTTGGCAGGCGGCTTTGCCACCCTGGGACAGGTGGGGATCACAGCTGCGTACAGCTATGCACCGGCGAAGGATATTTCCGTCTTCGATTATGCCCAGGTGGTGTTCGCAGCGTTGTTCGGTCTGCTCCTCTGGGGGGAATTTCCGGATGGGAAGAGTATCCTCGGATATGTGCTGATCATCGGCACGGCAGTGTACCGATGGCACATGGCACGGCGCGGGCAGTGAGGCTTGGTGAAACAGAAAAGCAGCGGTTTAGGCCGCTGCTTTTTTCGTATTATGGGAGGTTTGTTCAAGCCTCCGTCGCCTGCTTAAATTCATCCAGCAGATAGGCGCGGATGGTTTCCAGCAGCTCCGGTGATTTTCCGCCCACCGGCTTCTGATCGATGACATTGGCGTGGCGGCACAGGTTGGAGGAGCTGGTGACGATGACTTCGTCCGCTTCAAACAGCTCTTTTAAGGAGAAGCACTCCTGGTGAACCGGAATGTGAAGCGCTTCACAGGCGCGGATCAGGTGCAGGCGGGCAATGCCTCCGAGAATCAGATGGTCTGCGGGATGAGTCCAAAGCTCGCCGTTTTTCAGGATATGAATGTTGCTGTGGGCGCATTCTGTCACGATTTCACCGGGGCGATAGAACACAGCCTCCTGGCAGCCCGCGTCCTTGGCCTTTTGGGATGCCATGACAGAAGGAATCAGGTTCAGGGTCTTGATGTTGCAGTGGAGAAAACGAGTATCCTCCGTTGTCACCAGGCTGATGGGCTTAATTCCGTCATCCACTGTGGCAGGTGTCAGCGTGACCCAAAGCTTGCCGGGGACTCCCGCTTCATAGACATGGCTGCGCTTTTTATCTGCGCCGACGCCCCGGGTCACCTGGTAGTATACGAACAGATTGCCGTCGTCCATCTTATGAACCAGTTCATTCAGCAATTCCTTCCATTCGGCCTTTTCCATGGGAATCCGGATGTCCAGGAAAGAAGCGCTGCGATAGAAGCGATCCACGTGCTCATCCATTGCAAAAACATGATAATTCCTGCAGGGACCGGCATCATAAACACCGTCACCGAACCAGCATACCCGGTCGGACATGGGAATGGTCATTTCATCCAGAGGGCCGTAAGCACCATCGTAGTAGCCAAGCGTTTTCATCTTATACCTCCAAGGAGTTTACTGTTTCTGTTATTGTAACGCATAAAGTGCATGCGTGGAAGAGATGTGGTAAAATAGTTTCGGAGGAAACAATATGAACCCTACCGTGGAAAGAAAAACAGAATTTCGAAACGGTGTGCTGCGGCTAAGCTTCATCACTCTTTCGCTGCTGTTCCAGATGGCGTGGATTTATGTTCAGTTTGAGCATCTAAGGAATCGCTATCCCATCATTCCGGCGGCGGTCACGGCTCTGGCGCTCATATCGGTTATGGGAATCTACGGAAAGCATATGAATTCCGCGCTGAAGATTCCGTGGATCATGCTGATTTCCGCCTTTCCGTTTTTCGGAGTCTCCTTGTATCTTATGATCGGCATGAGCGGATCCACCAGAAAGATGAAGCGGAGATACAGTGAGATTGATGCGTGCATCCTGCCTTACCTTTCGGGGGATGAGGCAGCGTTCGCTGCACTGGAAAAGAAGGAGAGGAAGGCGGCCAACCAATTTCGCTATCTTCGGGAGCAGGCGGGATATCCCGTATATCAGAATACGGATCTCCGCTACTACAGGACGGCGGCAGAGGCATTTGAGGCGCAGCTGGAGGAGATCGCGAAAGCAAAGCGCTTTGTGCTGCTGGAATACCACGCGATTGAGCAGAAAGAGGCCTTTCACAGACTGCTTGAGGTTCTGAAGGAGCGGGCGGCGAAGGGGGTGGAGGTTCGCATTTTCTATGATGATCTGGGCAGCATCGGCTTCATTGATACCGATTTCATTCAGCGCATGAAGGCAGACGGCATTTCCTGCCGGGTGTTCAATCCTGTTGTGCCATTGCTCAGCTTTTTCATGAATTACCGGGATCATCGGAAAATCACCGTGATTGACGGCAGAGTTGCCTTTACCGGAGGATATAATCTGGCGGACGAATATTTTAATTTGACTCATCCGTACGGACACTGGCTTGACACAGGCATCCGCATGGAGGGAGATGCGGTCAGAACCATGACGGCAATTGTTCTGCAAAACTGGAATGCGATCCGGGGAGATGACGCGGATGAGCATGACTGGAATTCATTTTTTGCAGAATATCACTATGAGGCAAAGCAGAAGGGATGGTGTCAGCCTTATGCGGACACCCCGCTGGACGATGAACCCACCGGGGAAAATGTGTACATGAACCTGCTAAACGGCGCGGAGCGGTATATCTGGTTCACCTCTCCGTATCTGATTCTGACCGATGAAATGACCCGGGCGTTTTCTCTTGCGGCGAAGCGGGGGGTGGATGTGCGCATCGTGACGCCGGGCATTCCGGATAAAAGGCTGGTTTACCGAACCACTCGCTCCTACTACGGGGCGCTGGTACGAAACGGGGTTCGAATCTATGAGTACAGCCCCGGGTTCTGCCATGCAAAGCAGTGCGTGGCAGATGATCGGATTGCAGTGTGCGGAACCATCAATCTGGATTTCAGAAGTCTGTACCACCACTTTGAAAACGGTGTTTTGATGTACGATTATCCCATGATTCACGAGATGCGGGATCATTTTCTTTCGATTTTTGAAAGCTGCCGGGAGGTCACGGAGCAGTACCGCTGCGGTCGGTCACATCCGCGGCGGGCGGAGCATTGTCTCTTACGCTTTATTTCACCGTTGCTGTGATGCCTTTCACATCCGCGGCGGGCGGAGCATTGTCTCCTGCACTTTGTTTCGCTGCTGCTGCGATGCCTTGATTTCCGGGAGCGGGACAGAGACAGACCATAGAGGGGAATCAAAAGAAGGGGAACCGAGAGAAGGGGAACCGAAAGAAGGGGAACCAAAGAAGGAAGGAAAAGAGAGATCTATGAGCTGGTTGAATGATACAACACTGAGAGCGGAGCTGCTGGTTTTCTTCGTGCGGCTTGCCGGGAAGGCAGCGTTTGCGCTGATTGTCTGGCTGATCGGAAGGTACGCAATCCGCCTTCTTCTTAAGCTGGCGGATCGGAGTCCCTCGGCTGCCGGACTGGATCCTATGGTGCATCGATTTGTTCGAAGCTTTCTGAAGACAGCGCTCTACCTGGTTCTGTTGATCAGCATTGTGGGGATTCTCGGCGTACCGATGGCGTCTGTGGTGGCGGTGCTGGCGTCTGCAGGGGTGGCAATCGGGCTGGCGGTGCAGGGCTCCCTCAGCAACCTGGCCGGGGGCGTCATGCTCTTGATTTTCCGCCCGTTTCACGCAGGGGATTATGTGGATGCAGCAGGCGCCTCGGGAACCGTACAGGAGGTTAACCTTTTTTATACCGTGTTGCTTAGCGTTGACAACAAGCGAATCACCATTCCAAACGGCTCTCTGATGAATGCGAATGTGGAGAACCACACGGCAGAACCGATTCGGCGCATTGATTTGACATTTTCCTGCGCAAGAGGGGAAAATCCTAGGCGAATTCAGGCACTTATGCAGAAGGAAGCCGAAGGGCATGAAAAGGTGCTTCTAACGCCGGCGCCCCCCTTTGCGAGGCTGACCGGAGAGAGCAAGGAGGAGTTGCTTTTCACACTGCGGGTATGGTGTAATACCGGCGATTACTGGAATCTTTACTATGATCTGCTGCAGGGAATCACGGAATGCTTTGCAGAAAACGGAGTCAAGTCTCCGACTGCCCGGATCCGGATGGAGAAGGAAGCCTAGTCACACAACAAAAAACAATCTGATTTTGCCGCTCCGGTCAGGAAAGTGCCGGGGCGGCATATTTTTTGACCTGCTTCCGTTAGGCATTCACATATGAATTGCCCATTGCGGTGATGCAGGGAAGCCCATACAATAAATAGCATATTGTGTGGACACCGGGAAAGGAGGGGACTGTGAAGAGACTGTATGTGGCAAAGTACGGATACATCATCATGTCCATACTTTTTTATATTTTCGGGCTGGTCTATATGTTTTTGCCGGAGATACCGGATTTGGCGCTGTGCATCGCGGCGGGTGTCTGCCTGCTGGTTTACGGCGCCATCAAGCTGGTGGGCTATCTGTCCCCGGATCTGTATTGTCTGGCGTTTCAGTATGACATGGCCTCTGCGATTCTTCTCATGGTACTGGGGGTGCTGACGCTGGTGTGCAATGTAAGGCTGAGAAATGTGCTGGTTCCGGGACTCGGTGTTCTGTTGCTTTGCGACAGCGTCCTGACCATACAAACAGCGAAGGACGCGGCGAAGTTCGGTATAAGAAGCTGGGTTCTTTTGCTGGTTGTTGCGCTGATTTGCCTTGCCTTCGGCGTCATCGTGATTGCAGCTCCCATTTCCGATATGCGCCTTCGTCATGTGATCGTGGGACTTTCCGTCCTCTTTGAGGGACTGATGAAGCACTGCGTGGTTCTCTGTACGGTTCGAGGAAAAAGAAAGGTCTGAAAATGAAGACAGCTATTGTGACAGATACGAACAGCGGTATTTATGAGGCAGAGGGAAAGGAGCTGGGAATCTTTGTGGTGCCGATGCCGATTATCGTCGGGGAAACCTCTTACTATGAAGGCATCACCATGACCCATGCCCTGTTTTTTGAAAAACTGCGGGGGGAGGAGCCGATTCACACCTCTCAGCCTGCACCGGGAGACGTGACAGCTCTTTGGGATCGGGTTCTGGAGGAGTACGAGGAGCTGGTGTATATTCCCATGTCCAGCGGCCTGAGCGGCTCCATGCAGACGGCGGCACTGCTCGCCGAGGATTACGACGGGAAGGTACAGGTGGTTGACAACCGCCGGATCTCCGTGACTATGCGCCACTCGGTATTGGACGCCATCGCCATGGTAAAGGCCGGACTTTGCGCATTGGAGATCAAGCGGATTCTGGAGGAAAAAGCGCTGGAATCCACGATTTTTCTGGGCGTGGAGACCCTGAGCTACTTAAAAAACGGCGGGCGGATTACGCAGACGGCAGCGGCCATCGGAACCATTTTGAATATCAAGCCCCTTTTGATCATAAAGGGAGATAAAATCGACCAGTTTGCGACGGTGCGGGGAAGCAGAAACTGCAAAAGGCGGGAGCTGGAGGAGATGAAGCACGTCGCAGATGAAATGGAACGAAAGGGCTTTCGTATCCGTATCGGTCTGGCGGGAAGTTTCCAGTATGAGAAGGATGTGGAGGAATGGAAAAAAATGGCACGAGACGCGTTTCCCGGCGTTGAGATTCACTACGATCCTCTGGCATACAGCGTGTGCTGTCACACAGGACCAGACGCCTTCGGAATCGGCGTCAGCTCCTGCTGGGAGGGTTGAAACGCAAATTCCTTTAAGCGAAGAATCACCCGGGGAATATCGGCGCAGAGATCGCAGCCCATGTCCTCGTTGATCCAGTCCCGGAGATAACCGGACAGAACTGCTTTATAAAAGCGTATCATCGCACTGGACTCCAGGTCCGTGAAGGGATGGGAAAGGGCTGCCGTTTGGGCGGCCTTTTTGACGTGCTGTTCCGCCACATGCAGACAGATCAAATCGATGAAGGAGAGAACCTCCTCTTTTGCCTTCGACTGAACGAGATGCAGCAGCGCAGAGCGATGGGAGGAGCAGAACTCTGCCATGGGAAGAAGCGCCAGCAGGGGGGATTCCGAGATGCGGGGATCCGCCAGAATATCATCCGCCCAGGTCTTCATGACCTGCTCCAGCAAAGCGGGAATGCCATCAAAATGGTAATAAAAGGTATTTCGATTGACCTGACAGCGGTCAACGATATCCCGCACGGTTATTTTTTTGTAGGGCTTTTCTTCCAACAGCTGCCGGAAGGCATCCATCAGAAGCTGATCGGTCTGTGTCATTTTGCAACGGAAACCCTTTCTTCTTTTCGTCAGTGTAACAAAAATCCCCGGTGAAGTGAACCGAAAATCGTGTTTCGTCGTCTTAAGTACAGAGAAGACTCGCAAAATCGGACGGAAAAGGAGAAGCGATGCAGTATCTGACGGGAAGAGAGGCGCTGCGGCTGGCAATACAGGCCGGCAATCGAATGGAGACAGAGGAAGGGATGATTGTCTATCCCGACCATTATTTCAGAGAGCGGTGTGCGTCGCAGGAGCCGGCAGCCTACCGACTCCCGGAGTTTGTTCCGGCTTCCCCCCAGGAGGCATACCTGATGGGGGAATCCGCCCGACTTTATGCGGAAAGCTACGGAACAGCGATCCTGATCCGGCTTGTTCCGGAGGTGGCGGAGGGAAAAATGCTGCTGTGCCCGATCCGGAGGCGGAGAATACGGCGCGGGTATGAGAGAAACGGGCGGGGAAAGGAGCAGTGCACAGGAATTCCATGCCGGGCTTTTTCGGATTCCGGGTGGAATTGTGTCTCCGGAGGCGGCAGAAAGGGAATCTTGACCTATGGCCCCGGTTTTCTTCGGGTTCGGGAGATCTTAAACGGCTCTGCAGAGGTTCGCATCCTGAAGCTTGGGACGGTATGGCCGTTTCCGGAGGAGCTGATCTGCAGGTTTTTACAAGAAACGGAGGAGGTGCTGGTATTGGATGAAACCCGGAGAAGGATTTTAACAGAAATTTATGCGATCAAGGGGAAATATGAGTTGCGCTGCCGGATTCATCCCTTTTACGGAGAGGAGGAAAGGGCGGACGACATTGCCGGAGCGATGGCGGCGCTGATGGGCAGGGAGGCAGGAAAACACTTTTTGCCTGTGGTTCCGCCGGTGGAGCGTTCCATGTACGGACTCCCGATTTTACCATGCTGAATGTCTTGTTTTTTGGTATGGAAGAAGCCCTTTTGTGCCGGATCGAAGAGAAACTGGCGGCCTTTGCCGGGCGGCAGGAGATTGATTTGGTGAGCATCCGGGTCAACAAAGGGGGAAGCAGGACGCTTCACATGCGATTTGGAGAAGGAGCAGGCGAGCGTGTTCCGGTCATTCCTGAGGGGCAGGCGGATATCCTTTGCGGCTTTGATCCGGGAATGGGATTGAAGCATTTGTCTTACCTGAAGCGGAAGGGGATCTTTGTGCTGCTGATGGAGAAGAAGCCGCGGGAACAGGAACGGGCTGAGGAAGGAAGGAGGGAGAAGGTCGGACCGGAAGCAGTGGGAGAGAGGCGAATCCGGTTCTGCACGGCGAAATTCTTTGCGGGAGCAGGCGGTTTTGGTGCGAGCAGGCGGAACAACGGATATCATCCGGAAGCATGTCTCGATTTTTTACGGCGCCGTGTTCATCATGTGTTGGTCTGCCCGGTACGGCCGACTGCCTTTTTGGAATCATTTGTAAGAAAGGTTTAAGTCAAATCCCCTATCATTTTTGCATAAAATTCGGTAACATAATAAATAAGCAGCCGGGAAGCCCGGAGAAGTTTGGAAAATCCGGGAAGTTTGGGAAATCCGGGAAGTTTGGGAAATCCGGGAAGTTCGGGAAGCCCGGAGAAATCCGGGAAGCCCGGGGAAGCCCGGGGAAGCCCGGGGAAATCCGGGGAAGTTCGGGAAGCTACAGCGCTTCCCTGGCTCAGCAAAACATCACAGCATGATGATGAGGGGGAAAAATTGAATCAGTCGGTACAGAAAAAAACGCTCCGTTCTTTGGCAATTTTCTTTTTGACCACGGCGATGGCGCTTGGAAGCACCTGCTCTGCGCGTGGGGATGAGAAAATTCGGTCAGTGGATCTCCACATTGAATATGAACTCGCTAACAACATGGCAAAATCGGACGTGGAGGCGGACTCCGGATCGGATGGAGTGGATTCCGTCGTCGTTTCTTCAATCAAAAATGTGGAATATGGACAGAGACCGCGGGTGGTCGTGAAGGTACGGGCAGACAGAGACTACACCTTCCGCGGGCTCTCAAATCGTGATATCACCCTTTCCGGGGACAAGGCAAGCGTAGCAAAGGTAAGCGTCTCCGGAAGGACGCTCACGGTCTCCATCAGCCTTCCGAAGATCGGAACGACAGAGGATACGGCACTGGAGGTGGGAGACGTATACTGGGGGGATGATGATGACGGAAGCGTGGGTTGGGACCAGGCAGATGACGCCAACCGGTACGAGGTGAAGCTGATGCGGGGCTCCTCTACCAGAGAGACGATCCAGACCTCCGGCACGCGCTACAATTTCCGAAACGCAATTCGCGGGGGCGGAAGGGGAACCTATTCCGTAAAGGTGCGCGCGATTGCAGGAAGCTACAAGGGAAAATGGGTGGAGTCCGACGACTGGGAGATTGACGAGGATACGCTGAAGGATCTGGGGGGGAAAATTGCAGGCAGCTCCTCTGAATCTCGAACTTCCGGCGGACCGGGAAACGGCAGCTACAGCGCGACACAGGGCGCGTGGATGAAGGACGGAAACGGATGGTGGTACAGCAATGCGGACCGCAGCTACACGGTGAACAATTGGCAGAAAATCAACAATAACTGGTATTATTTTAATAAAGACGGTTATATGGTGACAGGGTGGCTGCAGAGCCCGTTTTCCAAGAAGTGGTATTATCTGGATCCGTCGAGCGGAAGAATGATGACGAGCCAGTGGGTTGACAACGGAAAGTACTACGTGGATGCCAACGGAATCTGGATTTCTGATTCCAGCTCTGGGTCCGGCGGTTCCGGTTCGGGGAAGCAGAACGGATCCGAACAAGGTGCGTGGCTCAAGGACAAAAGCGGATGGTGGTATTGCAATGCGGATCGCTCCTACACCAAAAACAACTGGCAGAAAATTGAGGGCGCGTGGTATTTCTTTGACCGGTACGGCTACAGAAAGACAGGGTGGCTGCAGAGCCCGTTTTCCAAGAAATGGTATTATCTGGATCCGTCGAGCGGAAGAATGCTGACCAGCCGGTGGGTTGACAACGGAAGGTACTATGTGGATGCGGACGGAGTCTGGAAGCCATGACAGCGGGATCAGAGCGGCAGCGTGTCCATGGAAGGGTATGCTGCCGCTTTCGGCTTTGCTTGGCTCCCCTGCCGCTGACAAGAGAGAGAAGCGATCAGCCGAGAAGCAATTAACAGAGAAGCGATGATATGATAGAATCAGTATATTACCTGAGACAGAGAAAAGGCAGGGAAAACAATGGAGAAGACAAAGAGAGTGCTGGATCGCGCACAGATCGAAAAAAATCAGTTTGCGCGCCACAATCACGTTGTGGTGACGGAGCTTTTGGAGGATGAGACGGTACACGGATATCTGGAGGTGCATGAGGACTCCCTGAATGCTTACGGGATGATTCACGGAGGAGCATACTATGCACTTGCAGATGTCACGGCAGGGATCACAGCGCGCTGCAATGGACATGAGTATGTGACCCAGAGCGCAGATCTTCATTATCTTGGAACCACAAAGGAGAAGAAGCTGTACGGAACGAGCCGGGTGGTGAAACGAGGACATGCCACGGCGACGGTGAAATCCGAGGTGACGGATTCCGAAGGAAAGCTTTTGTTTCTTGCAATCTTCACGTTCTTCTGTGTGGACGGAAGAGTGGAGAAGCCAAAATCAGAGGAACAGTGAGGTAAGGAGAGAACGCAGCTATGTCGATGCACAATGCCAGAAAAAAAATCAACATTTTTGGGCATAAAAACCCGGATACGGATTCCATCTGCGCCGCCATCTCCTACTGCTGGTTCAAAAAGCAGGTTGATCCGGAGGGAGAGTATGAGGCGAGGAGAAGCGGAAAGATCAATTTAGAGTCCCGCTTTGTGCTGGATTACTGGAAAATGCCTACGCCTCGCCTTTGCACCAGCGTCAGTCCCCAGATGAAGGATATCGATTTTCGCCTGCAGCCCGGAATTGACGGGGAAATGAGTGTGCGTTCTGTCTGGAACAGCATGCGGGAGCAGGATATCGAGACACTTTGTATTGTAAATGCAGACAAGGAACTGCAGGGCTTGGTAACACTCCGCGATATCACCAACGCCAATATGAATCTGTTGGACAACGGAATTTTGTCGGAAGCGAAAACCAGCTACCGCAATCTCATGGAAACGCTGGAAGCCGACATGATCACAGGGGAGGCGGATGCCACCATCACGAAGGGGCATATTTTCATTGGCACGAGTCCTGAGGTCATAGAGGAATTTGTGGGAGAAGGGGATATTGTCCTCGTGACCAATCGGTACGAGGCACAGATCTGCGCCATTGAATGCGGGGCGTCCTGTGTCGTGATTTGCTGCGGCTCTCTCGCCGGAAAAAGTGTGCTGAACCGGGCCAAGGAGAAGCAGTGTGCGATCCTGACTACGCCTTATGATACCTATGTCGCCGCGCGCCTCATCAATACGGCGATTCCTGTTCGCCACATCATGCAGTCAGAAAATATTCTTCAGTTTGGCGTCAACACCTACGTGGAAGACGCAAAAAAAATCATGGCCAGCGTCCGCCATCGCTATTTTCCGATTCTGGACGAAGCGGGAAAATACGCGGGGGTCGTCAGCCGCAGAAATATGCTGAATGTACATCCGAAGCGCGTGATTTTGGTGGATCACAATGAATTCAGTCAGACAGATGACGGGATGGATCAGGCGGAAATTCTGGAAATTATCGATCATCACAGAATCGGGAATCTGGAGACCAGCGCACCGGCATACTTCAGAAATGAGCCGGTCGGCAGCACCAATACAATCATATGGACGATGATGCAGGAGCAGGGGCTGACACCGCCGAAAGAAATTGCGGGTCTCATGCTGTCCGCGATTTTATCGGATACGCTGTGCTTCCGCTCCCCCACCTGTACACCCCGGGATGTGAAGGCAGCAGAGGCGCTGGCAGGGATCGCCGAGGTGGAAATTCAGAGTTATGCGAAGGAGATGTTTGAGGCAGGGGAGGACCTGACCGGCCGCAGCGCGGAGGATATCTTCTTTGCGGATTTCAAGGTATTCACCTTCGGGGATCTGAAGTTTGGAGTCAGCCAGTCCACCTTTATGACGGAAAAAAACCGAAAGGCGGCGGAGGCGCTGGTGCAGCCCTATCTTGCCGAGGCGGCAGCCAAGTCCGGAGTGGAGATGGTGTTTTACATGGCGACAGACACATTGTCCGAAAGCACGGAAATGTTCTGGCACGGCGGAGAGGCAGAGGAGTATTTGAGAAAGGCGTTTCATAAGAAGGCGGAGCCGGAGGGATACTTTAATTTGCCGGGAGTTGTCAGCAGAAAAAAGCAGGTCATTCCTCCGCTGCGTATGGCGATGCAAGCAGAGGCCTGAGAGAGCATCTATGCAGGCAGAGGCCTGAGTGGGTCGTCCGTGAGGCAGAGGCCTGAGTGGGTCGTCCGTGAGGCAGAGGCCTGAGGGCCGTCCGTGCAGGCAGAGGCATGAGTGGGCGTCCATGCAGGCGGAGCATCACAGAAGCCGCGGTGGTTCCGCCGTGCGGCGGAAACTGGAAACCCGGACAGCAGAGGGGAGAACGGGAGAAGATTTCACGGAACCTTTTTGGAGAAGGTAGAAAAGGAGGTAGCAATGGTAAAAGTCAGTATATTGATGGCGCCGGGACTGGAAGAGGTGGAGTGCCTTGCTGTGGCTGATATTCTTCGCCGCGGCGGCGTTCAGGTAGAACTGGTTTCTGTCAGCGGAGAGCGCGTTGTGACCGGATCACACCGGATTGCAACAGTGACGGATCGTCTGATTGAGGAGTGTGATTTTTCGGAAAGCGATGTGATCTTTCTCCCCGGCGGCGTGCCGGGCGTCCCGAATCTGGCAAAGCATCCGTTGGTTGCCGGAGTGATTCAGAAGCAGGCGGCGGCGGGAAAACGTCTTGCGGCAATCTGTGCGGCTCCCGCCATACTGGGGAAGATGGGGCTGTTTGCCCATACGAAGTTCACCTGTTACCCCGGGTGGCAGGAGGGCATTGACGGAATTGATGGTGCGGAATGGACAGGAGACGGCGTACTGACCTCCGGCAACCTGACTACCGGTCGGGGACTGGGGTTTGCCGTTGATTTCGGCTTGGAATTGCTGCGTGTCCTCCTAGGAGAGGAGAGTGCAGAGAAGGTGAAGAAGGAAATTCAGCATCCGGAAAGCGTAAAATGACCGGATTTGCCGCATGAAGGCAGAGGATCCAAACAGAAGGTCGGAAACGAAGGACAGCTCAGAAACGAAGAAAAGCCGGAAACGAAGGACGGCTCAGAAACGAAGAAAAGCCGGAAACGAAGGACAGCCGGAAACGAAGAAAAGCCGGAAACGAAGGAAAAATCGGCGGCGGATCCGGTGCTAAGACCGAAAAGAAAACAGCGGACGGGAATTCCCGTCCGCCGTTTTTTATGCCCTCTGAGGCAGCCGGATCGCTCAGGATCCGTTTGCGACTTGGCTTTATGAAACCGGATTGGGCGCGTCCCATTGCTGCGCCCATAGGGCATGGCTTTTTTCGGTCACTGGCTTGTGTAGTTGTCAAAGTAGCCTTGTACCAGAACGATGGGGGTTCCCTTGTCCCCGGAGCCGCTGGTCAGATCGCACAGGGAGCCGATGAGATCGGTCAGCCGCCGGGGGGTGGTGCCCTCCGACTCCATTTTTCCCACGAGGGAGCTGTCCTTTTCTCGAATGCGTTCGGCAATGGCGTCGCGAAGTGCCTCTCCGCGAAGGGCGCGGAAATCATTGTCTGCCAGATATTTAAGCTTCAGCTCATTTGGCGTTCCCTCCAGACCCTCCGTGTAGCCGGGTGAGACGACAGGGTCCGCCAGCTCCCAGATCTGTCCCGCAGGATCCTTGAAGGCGCCGTCCCCGTAGACCATGACTTCCATGTGTTTTCCTGTCTTTTGAAGGAGGAGTGCCTGAATTTCCCGCACCAGATCATTGCAGTCATTGGGAAAGAGCTTGATGCTGTCGTCTGTACTTTTGTTGGAGCCCAGCAAACCATATTTGGAGTTGTAGCCGCTGCCGTCGACAGGAGCGGTCAAAATCTCGTCGAGACCGTACACGAGAGCGCCGGCTTCCTTCAGGATGCGCTGCGTTCTCTTTCTTGTGTGAATGTCGCAGTTGATGACATGGTTGGTGCAGGTCAGAATATCAGCCGCATGGTTTGAGAAGAGGATTTCCGCTTCCGCGCCGGCGGAGCGGATCACACTGCTGTAGTAATCAATATAGTCAATGCCGGTGAAGGGGTGAGTGCTTGTGCCGAACAATGCCCGATATTCCGGAAGGGTCAGGACGGTGGAATAGGGATTGATCCCCTTTTCGTCAAGCTGATCCTCCGTGAGGAGCTGATTGCCCACCTCGTCTCGGGGGTAAGAGAGCATCAGCACAATCTTTTTTGCACCGCGGGCAATTCCTTTGAGACAGACAGCAAAACGATTGCGGGACAAAATAGGGAAAATGACTCCCACGGTTCCGCCTCCGAATTTACGGGTGACATCGGTTCCGATTGCCTCTGTGGATGCGTAATTGCCCTGGCTTCTTGCCACGACGGATTCCGTGATGGCAACCACATCCCGGTCCCGAAGTGCAAAGCCTTCACTTTGAGATGCGGCGATGACACTGTCAACGACAATTTGAGAGAGCGGATCCCCCTGACGTATGATGGGACAACGGATTCCGCGGGAAACAGTACCTACATTTCTTGTCATAGCGTAAGCCCACACTTTCTGTAGTTGGATTGGACAACATGGTTCGTCACCGGGACACTGCCGATATGATACTACAAAATCCGGTGCGGGGAAAGCGCCGTGGGAAAAGAGGCGGAGAGGAGGGCCGGAAGCTCGTCCAGACTCTGAATTTCGTGGTCGATGGGGACATGCTGCAGATTCGGAAGCCGGTTTGGATTGAACCAGCAGCAGGGAATGCCCGCATTCACGCCGCCCTGCATGTCACTGGTCAGGGAATCGCCAATGATCAGGTATTCCTGCTTCCGATAGGCAGGAAGGCGGCGGAAGACCACATCAAAGAAGCCGGGGTTCGGCTTTTCGAAGCCCAGGTCTTCCGAGATAAAGATATGATCGAAGATGTGATCCAGTCCGGATTTTTTGAGCTTTCGTTCCTGCGCGAGCCGGGTGCCGTTTGTGACAGCACACTGGACATATTTGCCCTGCAGCTGGGATAACAGTGCATAAGCGTGATCCAAAAAGTAAACTGTATCTCCGAGACGCAGCTGATACTCCCGGTTAAAGGCCTCTGCCAGCTGCTCATTGATTCCCATGAGGTGAAAGAAGGCTTGAAAACGCCCGATCAGGATCTCCTGCTTACTCATTTCTCCCCGCTCCAGCGCCTGCCAGAAGCGGTGATTGATGGAGGAGTAGGTTTTCAGCATTTCGTCGCTTAGGGGACCCAGGGAAAAGTGGGAAAAGCAGGCGCGCATTCCCTCCCGCTCGGACGCCTGAAAGTCCAGAATTGTGCCGTCGATATCCCATAGAAGAACCTTGTACATAGCGTGCTTCCTTTCCGGTGCAGCATTGACCGGGGTCAAACAGGGGCAAAGATCCGTTTCATTTTATCACAGGAAGGGTGGATTTTCCGCATGTATGGGAAGAAATACATAATTCACAGTGAATTAGTAGGGATTGCTCTTGCATCCGCAAAATCGCCGCGATATAATGCTCTCGGACAGGAAGAAAGACAGAAACGCCGGAAATACCAATATATGTTCGGGTTGGAGGAAAATTATGGCTGCAGATTTGTTGAGCGTTCAGAACCTCTCGGTACAGGTAGAGGACAAGGAAATATTAAAAGGACTGAATCTAAATGTAAAGCGGGGGGAGACCCATGTGCTGATGGGGCCGAATGGAGCGGGCAAGTCCACCTTGGGAAATACGCTGATGGGAAATCCGCTCTACCAGGTGACTGGAGGCAGCATTTTATTGAACGGGGAGGATCTTCTTCGGATGGCGGTCAATGAGCGCGCGAAGGCAGGACTCTATATGTCGTTCCAGAACCCGTTGGAGGTGCCGGGGATCAGTCTGGCCAACTTTGTGCGGAATGCGCTGGAGCAGAGGACGGGAAAGCGGATTCGTCTGTGGGACTTTCGGAAGGAAATCGCCCGTGCGCTTGAGGTTCTGCAGATGGATCCGAGCTACGCGGATCGGGATCTGAATGTGGGATTTTCCGGCGGCGAGAAGAAAAAGGCGGAAATTCTTCAGCTTCTCATGCTGAAGCCGACGCTTGCCATTTTGGATGAGACCGATTCCGGACTGGATGTGGATGCGGTGCGCACTGTGTCCAGGGGAATCCAGGAGTACCAAAAGGACAAGGAATCGGCGCTGATCATCATTACGCACAGCACGGGAATTCTGTCCTCGCTGCATGTGGACCGCACCCACGTGATCGTAGACGGAACCATTGTCTGTGACGGAGATGGGAGTCTGGTGGATGAAATCAACCAAAACGGGTTTGCCCGTTTTGAGACGAAGGAGTAAACCATGGCAGAGGAGAAAACGTATGTCGCGGACATTGACCGATCCCTCTACGACTTTCGCAATGAGGACAAGGATGCCTACCGCATCCGGGAAGGGCTGTCTCCGGCAATCGTGGAGGAAATTTCAAAGGGAAAGAAGGATCCCGCATGGATGCGTGAATTCCGGCTGAAATCGCTGGCGCTGTTCAATCAAATGCGGATGCCGGACTGGGGACCGTCGATTGCAGGACTGAACATGAATCAGATTGCGACCTATGTGCGGCCGAACACCGGGATGAGTGCGAAGTGGTCTCAGGTTCCGGAGGAAATCAAGGACACCTTTGAAAAGCTGGGGATTCCCCAGGCAGAGCGGAAGTCGCTGGCAGGCGTCGGCGCTCAGTATGACTCGGAGCTGGTCTACCACAATGTGAAAAAGGAGGTGGCAGAGCAGGGGGTCATCTACACGGATCTGGAGAGCGCCATGCACGGTCCCTATGAGCAGATGATCCGGGATCATTTCATGAAGCTGGTTCCGCCGACGGATCATAAGTTCGCGGCGTTGCACGGAGCAGTCTGGTCAGGGGGGTCGTTTGTGTATGTTCCTGCCGGTGTGAGTGTGGAGATTCCGCTGCAGTCTTACTTCCGGCTGAATGCACCGGGAGCCGGGCAGTTTGAGCACACCCTGATTATTGTGGAAAAGGGCGCTTATCTTCACTTTATTGAGGGATGTTCTGCGCCGAAGTACAATGTGGCGAACCTTCATGCGGGATGTGTGGAGCTGTTTGTGGGAGAGAATGCCACCATCCGCTATTCGACCATTGAGAACTGGTCGAAAAATATGTACAATCTGAACACGAAGCGGGCAAAGGTAGAAGCGGGAGGCAAGGTGGAATGGATCTCCGGCTCCTTCGGGTCCCATGTCTCTTACCTCTATCCCATGAGCGTTCTGGCGGGAAGAGGGGCGAGCAGCGAATTTACCGGTGTGACCTTTGCCGGACACGGACAGAATCTGGACACCGGGTGCAAGGTGGTGCACAATGCGCCGGACACCAAGTCATATGTCAACACCAGATCCATCTCGAAGAGCGGAGGCGTCAGCACCTTCCGGAGCGCCGTTGTGATTGGAAAGAATGCGGAAAACGCCAAGAACTCCACCTCCTGTCAGTCGCTGATGCTGGACGGGGATTCCCGTTCGGACACCATTCCGGCGATCGAGGTGAACACCAATAAGGCGGATGTGGGACATGAGGCAAAGATCGGGCGCATTTCTGATGACGCGATTTTTTACCTGATGAGTCGGGGAATCTCGGAGGAGGATGCGAGGGCGCTGATTGTCAGCGGATTTGCAGACAATGTGGGAAAAGAGCTTCCGCTGGAATACGCAGTGGAGATGAACAACCTGATACGCCTTGAAATGAAGGGCGCAATCGGATGAGGGAGACGGCAATGAAGATCAATACACTGGCCAGTCCGACCTTCGGATGGCTCAAAATGAACGGTGCGGAGCTGATTCATGTTCCTGCCGTACAGAAGATGTCCCCAGCAATCAAGCTTCCCGAGGGCGTCAAGGTTGAAACAAGGAACCGGGGATGCACATTGCAGGACATGAGGATGGGCGGAGGCAGTGAATTTACGGAGCTGCTTCAGAAGGCGGAAGTCCCGGAGCTTCTGTGTACGGTTCCGGAGGGTGCAAACATTTCGGATCAGGATGCGCTGCGGCTGCGCTTCTCGCTGCCCGACACCGGAGAGCCCTTTGATCCCGATGTCCCGTCGGAGCAGTGTGTGCGCTGTCCTGATACCAAGAAGGCGCAGGATGCGCCGGCAGCAGCGGGAAAATTCTCCAGAATCAGTCTTGTGCTGGAAAAGGGAAGTGAAATGACTGCTGTCATGGACTTTCATTCCGATGAAACTGCCTGCGGTGCGGCGGGAGTACAGACCAGAGTTTCCCTCGCCGAAGGAGCGAAGCTTACCCTGGTGCAGGTGGTTCGTCCGGGAGAGGGATATACCTTTATCAATGATGTGGGTGCATGGTGCGGAAAGGGAGCTGAGCTGCAGGTGATTCATCTGGTTTTGTCAGGAGGGACCGTCTATCAGGGACTTTCTGCGGCCCTCGCTGCCGATCGAAGCAAATTCAGCGTGGATATTGCTTACCTGGGACGAGGCAGCTCCCGCTATGACATGAATTACGAGGCGATTCACACAGGAAAGAAAACGGAGTCCCGGATCACCGCCAGGGGTGTCCTTCGGGACCATGCCTCCAAGCTGTTTCGCGACAGCATCGATTTTAAGAACGGCTGCAGCGACTCTGAGGGGAATGAAACCGAGGAGGTGCTTCTGATGGATGAAACCGTGAAAAACAGGAGCCTTCCGATCATTCTCTGCAATGAGGAAAAGGTGGTGGGGAACCACGGTGCAAGCATCGGCCGGCTGGACGAGGGACTCTTGTTTTACATGGAGTCCCGCGGCATGAACCGGGATGAAATTTACGAAATGATGGCGAAGGCGCGTCTGGATGCGGTGCTGCGTATGATTCCGGACGGGGAGCTTCGCTGTGAGCTGCTGGAGTGCGGAGAAGGAGAAGTGGAGGAAGCGTTCGACTGAGCGCAGGAGAGCAGACATGACGAGAGACGAGAGAAGCAGAGAGGACGAGAGAATTCGGAGGGAATTCCCACTGATATGGCAGCATCCGGAAATTGCTTATTTGGACAATTCTGCGACAACCCAGAAGCCGGCCTGCGTGATTGAGAGCTTAAAGGGCTACTATGAGGAGAGCAATGCCAATCCGCTGCGCGGTCTTTATGAGCTTAGCATGAAAGCGACGGATGCATACGAAGATGCGAGGGAAGCCGTGCGGGCGTTTCTCGGCGCGGAGAGCACAGAGGAAATCATCTTTACGCGAAACGCCAGTGAAAGTCTGAATCTGGTTGCCTTCTCGGGAAGCGAAGCATTCCTGAACCCGGGGGATGAGATTCTGATTACCATCATGGAGCATCACTCCAACCTGATTCCCTGGCAGGAGGCGGCCAAGAGAAGGGGGGCGGCGCTCCGATTTCTTGAGCCGGACGAGGAGGGCAAGATCAGCGAGGAGCGCTTTTGCTCCGAACTGACGGAGCGGACACGGATTGTGGCAATGACACAGATCTCCAATGTTCTTGGAGTGAAGCACGACATCCGCCGCCTGGCAGAGCTGGCACATGAGAGGAATATTATTTTTGTGGCTGACGGTGCACAGAGTGTGCCCCACATTCCGGTGAATGTGCAGGAGCTGGGCGTGGATTTCTTTGCGTTTTCCGGTCATAAAATGCTGGCGCCCATGGGCATCGGCGTGCTGTACGGAAAAAGGGAGCTGCTGCAGGAAATGCCGCCGTTTCTCTTTGGCGGCGAGATGATTGAGTATGTCTCAAGGGAGACTGCCACCTGGGCGGAGCTTCCCCACAAATTTGAGGCCGGAACCGTCAATGCAGGCGGTGCAGTGGGTCTCGGTGCGGCGATCGAATATTACAATCGGATCGGGTGGAATGTGATTTTGGAGCGGGAGGCGCATCTGAGCCGTCTGGCCATGGAGAAGCTGTCCGCAATCCCGCATCTGCGGCTGCTGGGACCGAAGAAGGCGGAGGAGCATCACGGCATCTTCACGTTTACGATCGACGGCGTGCATCCCCATGACATCGCGGCGATTCTGGATGCGAAGGGAGTCAATGTCCGGGCGGGGCATCACTGCGCACAGCCGCTGATGCAGTTTATGGGGACGCCATCGACCACGCGTGCCAGCCTTGCGTTTTACAACACCGAGGACGAGGTGCAGCGGCTGGCGGAGAGTCTCGCAGGTGTCAGAGCGGAAATGGGATACAGGGACTGATCCGAAGCGCAGTACGTTCCCGGAAACATCTTGGCGGGGCAAAAGGACGGAGAGGAGAAGGAATGGCAAACAGAATTTTTTACAATGAGATATTGACGGAGCACAATCTTCGTCCGGCAAATAAGCATGATCTCCCGGATGCCAATCTGGTGCTGGAGGGCGTGAACCCGAGCTGCGGAGATGACATTATCCTGAAGCTGAAGGTGAAGGACGGAATCATAGAGGACGGCAGCTTTATCGGCGACGGATGTGCGGTTTCTCAGGCCTCTGCAGACATTATGCTTGATTTGATTATCGGAAAAAGCCAGGAGGAGGCCAGGCGCCTGTCTGAGATTTTTCTTCGGATGATTAAGGGAAAGATCACGGAGGAGGAGCTGGAGGAGCTGGAGGAGGCCGGAGCCTTGAAGGATATCTCCCATATGCCTGCGCGGGTGAAGTGTGCAGTGCTTGGCTGGCACACGATGGAAGAGATGCTGAATGGAGCCTCCGATTCCGTCACCACGGAGGATCGGTAAAGATGGGGCTGAATCCATTGATGTTGATGAAGCTGGCGGAAATGAGACGAAGGTTTGCCGGAAATCATCCCAAGGTGCCTGCCTTTTTAAAGGCGGTGCTGGGGTCCGGACTTCCGGAGGGAACGGTGCTGGAGCTTACGGTTACCAAGCCGGGAGAAGTGCCGGTCACTGCCAATATGAAGGTGACGGCGGATGATATTAAGCTCCTGCAGGACATTCGAAGCCTGCAGGAGGAAGCATAAGAAATACCCGGGGCAGGAACGGCAAAGCAGTTCCAATCCCGGGTATTTTACTGTATGCTTGTCCCGGCAGCGGAGCGGGAGCAGGGGGTTTCCTGGATTTGTTTTTCTTGGATTTTACTATCTTCTGTTGCTCATCTTCCGCTGCTTATCTTCCACTGCTTATCTTCTGTTGCTCTTCTTCCAGATCCCCATGGTTTCCGCTTCTTGAATCAGCTCATCCCGGAAATTCGGATGTGCGATGGAGATGATGGCTTCGGCTCTCTGCCAGGTTGTGAGTCCCTTTAAATTGACCTTGCCATATTCAGTCACCAGATAGTGGATGGTGCTTCGCGGATCGGTCACGATGGAGCCGTTGGTGAGAGTCGGACGGATTCTGGACTGCAGCCCCTTCGTCTTGGACTCAAAGGCGGAGGACATGCAGATAAAGCTCTTTCCTCCCTTGGAAAGGTAAGCGCCCATGACGAAGTCCAGCTGACCGCCGGTTCCGCTGATATGCTTTAAGCCTGCGGATTCCGCATTGACCTGACCGAACAGATCCACATCCACCGCATTGTTGATGGAAATAAAGTTGTTGATCTGACCGACGATGTGGGGGTCATTGGTGTAATCGACCGGCACACTCATGCAGGCAGGGTTGTTGTTCAGGTGGTCATAGAGTTTTTTTGTGCCGGCGGCGAAGGCATAAACCTCGCGGCCCCGATCAATTTCCTTTTTGGAGCAGTTGATTTTTCCGGCGTTATAGAGGTCGACAAAGCCGTCGACGTACATTTCGGTGTGAACGCCCAGATCCTTAAGATCGGATTCCGCAATCATGGAGCCGACGGCGTTGGGCATGCCGCCGATGCCAAGCTGAAGGCAGGCGCCGTTGGGGATTTCTTCCACAATCAGAGAGGCCACCTTCCGGTCGATATCGGAGATTGGACCTCCGGCTCCCATTTCCGTTACGGGCGGGTTCTCTCCCTCGACGATCATATCCACCTCAGATAGGGGAATCGCGTGTTCAAAGCCGCCGTGACAGTTGGGCTGATTGCGGTTTACCTCAACGATGACACACTTTGCGGAAGCGCACATGGCAGCCAGATGGGAGGCCTGAGGGCCAAAATTGAAGTATCCGTGTTCGTCCATGGGCGCCACCTGAATCACTGCAACATCGGGCTTTGGAATATTATCCTCCCGGTAGAAGCGCGGAAGCTCGGCATAGCGCATGGGGGAGAAGTAGCCGAAGCCCTGGGAAATCGCTTTTCTCTCAATGCCGGTCATGTGCCAGGAATTCCAGCTCAGGTGATCCTCAGGATGTTCGATATCAAACACAGCAGGACGGCGAAGCAGCACGCCGCCGCGAAATTTCACGTCTTCCAGCTCCGGGAGACGCTTTGCGATTGCCTTGTCTACCGTATAAGGGGTTCCGACGCACCAGCCGTAATCGACCCAATCCCCCGATTTGATGACAGAGGCAGCGGTATCGGCGCTGACCAGCTTTGCAGCATATTCTTCCTGAAGATTCATGTTTGTCCTCCCTGTGTTCGTATTCTGACGGTCTGAAGCCGCGGGGTCAGATCACCCCGTTTGATTCATAGTGTACCATCCGGGGAAGGGCTTTGCAATGCGGGGAATGACTCAAAAATTGGGATGAGACAAGGAAAAACAAAGGGAAGGACACCTCTGCTTTTGCAAAGGAGAAGGTGGAGAACGCAAAAAAAAGCAAAAAAAAAGCAGGATATGGCGGTGTTTAAAACAAAATAGGAAAAGAATAAGACAATATAACTCTAAAAACGGGAGAGAGACCCCCATTTAACGTTAAAAAATTATCAATTTGATTTGACAAACCAGTCTGCTGCGATATATTATTACTATAAGAAATTATAATTTGTACTCACATTGAAACGCTTTACACAATAAGAGGTGCAGAGGAGGAAACAAGCTATGTCTAAGAAAGTTGTGCTTGCAGGTGCATGCCGTACGGCGATTGGAAAGATGGGCGGAGGTCTCAGCACGGTTCCCGCGGTGGAGCTGGGAGCGGCGGTCATCAGAGAGGCGTTGAGCAGAGCCGGCGTCAAGCCGGAGCAGGTGGATCACGTATACATGGGAAACGTCCTCCAGGCATCCTTGGGACAGAATCCGGCCCGTCAGGCGGCGCTGAAGGCAGGACTTCCCTATACATCCACAGCGGTTACGGTCAACATTGTCTGCGGCTCCGGTTTGAACTGCGTCAATATGGCGGCACAAATGATTGAAGCAGGGGATGCGGACATTGTAGTGGCAGGCGGTATGGAAAACATGTCCATGGCGCCATACGCATTGACCAAGGCTCGCTTTGGATACCGCATGAACAATGCGCAGATGATTGACACCATGGTCAATGACGGCCTTTGGGATGCGTTCCACGACTATCACATGGGAATTACGGCTGAAAATGTGGCGGAAAAGTATGGGCTGACCAGGCAGGAGCTGGATGAATTCTCCGCGAGAAGTCAGCAGAGAGCATGTGCAGCCATCAAGGCAGGACGGTTCCGGGATGAAATTCTTCCGATTGAAGTGAAGCAGAAAAAGGCAGTTGTGACCTTTGATACCGATGAAGGTCCGCGGGAGGGCACCACGGCTGAGAGCCTGGGCAAGCTGAAGCCGGCATTTAAAAAGGACGGAATCGTCACGGCAGGCAATTCCTCCGGTATCAATGACGGTGCCGCTGCCGTTGTGGTCATGAGTGAGGAGAAGGCGAAGGAGCTGGGTGTGAAGCCGATGGTAGTCTGGGTCGGCGGTGCGCTTGGCGGCGTGGATCCGGCCATCATGGGAATCGGACCGGTAGAAGCTACGAGACGTCTCTTCAAAAAGACCGGATTCGGAATCGAAGACATAGATCTGATTGAGGCGAACGAGGCGTTTGCGGCTCAGTCTGTGGCCGTTGCGAGAGACCTTAAGTTTGATATGGAAAAGGTCAATGTGAACGGCGGTGCCGTGGCACTGGGACATCCCATCGGCGCATCCGGCTGCCGAATTCTGGTCACCCTGCTCCACGAGATGCAGAAGACAGGAGTGAAGAGAGGCCTGGCCACGCTTTGCATCGGCGGCGGACAGGGCTGCGCGACGGTTGTGGAACGATACGAGTGAGTGGGACGCTGAGTTCTGTGTTGGAAGAAACTGGAGGGCGCAGTGCGATATCGGATCGCACTGCGCATCATGTGTTCATAGGAGGCCTTTTCGTAGCGCAAAAGGCAGGAGGATTGCCATATGGGATATGTTGATTACGAGAGTAGGGGAATGATCGGTCTGCTGCAGATTAACCGGCCGGAGACCTTGAACGCACTGAATTCAGCGGTGCTGGAGGATCTGTCGGCTGCACTGGATCAGGTGGATTTAAGCCAAGTCCGCTGCCTGATTGTCCGGGGCGCCGGAGAGAAATCATTTGTCGCAGGGGCGGACATTTCCCAGATGGAAAAAATGACAAGAGAAGAAGGAGAGGCGCTGGGAAAGAAGGGAAATGATGTGTTTCTGAAGCTGGAGCACTTCCCGATCCCGGTTATCGCAGCCGTGAACGGCTACGCGCTGGGAGGAGGCTGCGAGCTTTCGATGGCGTGTGATATTCGAATTTGCTCCGACAATGCCGTATTCGGGCAGCCCGAGACAGGAATCGGAATTACGCCCGGCTTTGGGGGAACCCAGAGGCTGGCAAGAATCGTGGGGCCGGGAATGGCAAAGCAGATGATTTACACGGCGAAGAACATCCGGGCAGAGGAGGCCCTTCGGATCGGGCTGGTCAATGCTGTCTATAAGCCGGAGGAGCTGATGCCTGCGGTGGAGAAAATGGCAATGCAGATCGCGGCCAATGCGCCTATCGCGGTGAGAGCCTCCAAAAAGGCGATGAACGAGGGAATCGGAATGTGCATTTCGGAGGCGGTGGCAATCGAAGAAAAGCTGTTCGGAAGCTGCTTTGAGACAGAGGATCAGAGAGAGGGCATGGGTGCATTTCTCGAAAAGAGAAAGGACAAGGAATTCAAAAACCGGTAAGTGAAAAAATTGTTAAAAATGTCGAATTTTAGTGGCAGGAATAAAAATAGTATAGTATCATATGAGACAGTTAAGAAGGAGGCATTACTATGAAGGTAGGCATCATTGGTGCCGGTACGATGGGAGCGGGGATTGCACAGGCATTTGCCCAGGCTGAGGGCTACGAGGTTCGCCTCTGCGATCTGAATGCATCTCTGGCGGAAAACGGCAAGAAAAAAATTGCCGATATGCTTCAGCGGAGGGTGAGCCGCGGGAAGCTTTCTCAGGAGAAGATGGACGAAATCCTGGGACGCATTCAGACCGGTACAAGGGAAATCTGCGGAGACTGCGACCTGATTGTGGAAGCGGCGATTGAAAACATGCAGATTAAGAAGGATACGTTCAGGGAACTTTCAAAGATCTGCAAGAAGGATTGCCTGTTTACCACCAATACATCCTCTCTTTCGATCACGGAAATCGGCGCAGGGCTGGATCGTCCCGTGACGGGCATGCATTTCTTTAACCCGGCACCGGTCATGCAGCTGGTGGAGGTCAGCGTGGGGCTCAACACGCCGCAGGAGATTGCGGACAGGGTGAGCAAAATTGCTGAGGATATCGGGAAGGTTCCGGTGCAGATGAAGGAATACGCGGGATTTGTCGTCAACAGAATCCTGATTCCGATGATTAATGAAGCAATCAGTGTCTACGCGGAAAATGATATTCCTGCAAAGGACATTGATGAAGCAATGAAGCTGGGGGCAAATCATCCGATGGGTCCTCTGGCGCTGGGCGATCTGGTGGGTCTGGATGTGGTTCTTGCGATTATGCAGGTGCTGCAGGCGGAGACCGGAGATTCCAAGTATCGTCCGCATCCGCTGCTCCGCAAGATGGTTCGCGGCGGCAGGCTGGGAAGAAAAACCGGACGCGGCTTCTATGAATATGGAAAGGGCTGAATGAAGCTGCCGTCAGGCATTGCATGAAGACATCACACGGGGATACGAAGGGTATCCCCATGCTTGTTGCCAGGATACGTTAATTATTTAACATGGAGGAAGGATAAATGGATTTTGCACTGGACAAGAAACACGAAATGGCTCGCACATTATTCAGAGAGTTTGCTGAGAATGAGGTGAAGCCGCTGGCTCAGGAGGTCGATGAGACTGAGCAGTTCCCGGTTGAGACGGTGGAGAAGATGGCGCGTTACGGCTTTATGGGGATTCCGATTCCGAAGGAATACGGGGGACAGGGCTGTGACATTTTGACCTACGCCATGTGTGTCGAGGAGCTTTCCAAGGTGTGCGGCACCACCGGTGTCATTGTATCTGCGCACACTTCCCTCTGCATGGATCCGATTCTTACCTTCGGAACAGAGGAGCAGAAGCGGATGTATCTTCCGGATCTGGCCAGCGGCAAAAAGCTGGGCGCCTTCGGTCTCACGGAGCCCGGTGCAGGTACCGATGCACAGGGACAGCAGACCAAGGCAGTTCTTGATGGGGATGAGTGGGTTCTGAACGGCTCCAAGTGCTTCATTACCAACGGAAAATATGCGGATGTCTACATCGTCATTGCGGTGACTGGCACCATTGAAAAGCACGGAAGAATGATGAAGGAAATTTCCGCTTTCATTGTCGAGAAGGGAACCCCGGGCTTTACCTTCGGTGTGAAGGAGAAGAAGATGGGAATCCGCGGCTCTGCCACCTACGAGCTGATTTTCCAGGATTGCCGGATTCCGAAGTCTGCGCTGCTGGGACAGCAGGGGAAGGGCTTCCACATTGCAATGCACACGCTGGACGGCGGACGAATCGGAATTGCTTCTCAGGCACTCGGCCTGGCAGAGGGCGCGCTTGAGAGAACAGTTGAGTATGTCAAGGAGAGAAAGCAGTTCGGCCGCACGCTTTCCCAGTTCCAGAACACCCAGTTCCAGCTCGCTGACATGGCAACGGAGGTGGAAGCGGCTCAGCTCCTGGTCTATAAGGCAGCCATGGCAAAGCAGACGCAGAAGAACTACGGCGTGGAAGCTGCCAAGGCAAAGCTTTTTGCTGCGGAGACCGCAATGGCCGTCACCACCAAGTGTGTACAGCTGCACGGCGGATACGGTTACATCAGAGAGTACGATGTTGAGCGCATGATGCGTGACGCAAAGATCACGGAAATTTACGAGGGAACCTCCGAGGTTCAGCGTATGGTTATTTCCGCTAACTTACTGAAATAAATAGGAGGGACAGATCGTGAAAGTTATCGTATGCATTAAGCAGGTTCCGGACACCAAGGGCGGTGTGGCATTTAACCCGGATGGGACATTGAACAGAGCTGCCATGCTGGCAATTATGAACCCCGATGACAAGGCGGGACTGGAGGCAGCGCTCCGCTTAAAGGATCAGTACGGGGCGGAGGTTACCGTGCTTACCATGGGTCTTCCGAAGGCGACTGATATGCTTCGCGAGGCGTACGCAATGGGCGCCGACAAAATGATTCTCGTGACAGACAGAGTCCTCGGCGGAGCAGACACCTGGGCGACTTCCAGCACAATTGCTGCTGCCATCCGTAATCTTGAGTACGACCTGATCATCACCGGACGTCAGGCGATTGACGGTGATACTGCGCAGGTGGGTCCGCAGATCGCAGAGCATCTGGGTCTCCCGGTGGTTTCCTATACACAGAACCTTAAAATTGAGGATGGGTATGCCATCGTCGAGAGACAGTTTGACGACAGATATCATGTGCTGAAGGTTCAGCTGCCCTGCCTTTGCACGGCGCTGGCAGAGCTGAATGAGCCGCGCTACATGACGGTGGGCCGTATCTTTGACTCATTTGATGCAGAGGTCATCACCTGGGGGAGAAAGGATCTTACAACCCTGGAGGATAAGAACATGGGTCTCGCGGGCTCTCCGACTAAGATCGCAAAGGCTTCCGACAAGGTCAAGAAGGGAAAAGGCGTTAAGATCAATCTTGACACAGAGGAGTCGGTAGCATATCTGATGGAACAGTTAACCGGAAAGCATATCATCTAAACTATACGGAAAAGCAGTGAGGGAAAAATGAACTTAGAAGAATATAAGGGTGTATATATCTTTGCCGAGCAGGTTGATGGAAAAATCAGTGGAATTGCGTTTGAGTTAGTCGGCAAAGCGAAGGATCTGGCAGCAGATTTGGAGACCAATGTCACAGCAGTGCTGATTGGCTCCGGGATCAAGGAGCAGGCGAAGAAGCTGGCGGAGTACGGGGCAGACGCCGTGATCGTGGTGGACGATCCGGAGCTGAAGGAGTACAGAACCGAGCCGTACACACATGCGCTTTCCGAGGTTATTAAGAAGTATAAGCCGGAGATCGTGCTGATCGGTGCAACTCCCATCGGCCGTGATCTCGGTCCCAGCGTCTCTGCCCGCGTGGCAACCGGTCTGACGGCGGACTGCACCAAGCTTGATATCGGGGACTTCCCGCTGGTGGCCATCCCGGGCAAGGAAGCAGATCAGAAGCACAGACAGCTGCTGATGACCCGTCCGGCCTTCGGTGGAAACACGATTGCAACCATCGCTTGCCCGAATAACCGTCCGCAGATGGCTACGGTTCGCCCGGGTGTTATGCAGAAGCGGGAGAAGCAGCCCGGAAGAACCTGCGAAGTGGTGGAATTTAACCCGGGATTTGTTCCGAACAAAAAGTATGTCCAGATCCTCGAGGTGGTTAAAAAGATCAGCGATGCGGTTGATATTATGGATGCCAAGATCCTTGTTTCCGGCGGCCGCGGCGTGGGAAGCCCGGAGAACTTCAAGATTCTTGAGGAGCTTGCAAAGGCAATCGGAGGAGAGGTTTCCTGCTCCCGTGCTGTGGTAGACGCCGGCTGGAAGCCGAAGGATCTGCAGGTGGGTCAGACCGGAAAGACCGTGCGTCCGCAGGTCTACATCGCTTGCGGCATTTCCGGCGCCATTCAGCATCTCGCCGGAATGGAGGAGTCCGACCTGATCATTGCCATCAATAAGGATGAGGATGCGCCTATCTTTGATGTGGCCGACATCGGTATTGTAGGAGACCTGAACAAGATTGTTCCGGCACTGACCAAGGAGATCAACGCATACATCGCAGAGAAGAAGTAATTGGCTTTGCCGATGGGAAGAAAAAAGGCAGCGGGAAATGTGACGAAGCTTCGTCATATTTCCCGCTGTTTCTGTACAAATAAAGACTTTCCTTCTTTGCTTTTATGTGTTAAACTGGCAACTATATTTCCATAGGAGGTGTCCAATGAATCGAGAAAATTTCAAGTCGCGGATCGGTTTCATTCTGGTCAGCGCAGGCTGCGCGATTGGAATCGGGAATGTGTGGAAATTTCCGTATGTGGCAGGGGCAAACGGTGGTGGTATTTTTGTCCTGTTTTATCTGCTCTTTCTCGCAATCGTGGGCGTCCCAGTGCTGACGATGGAGCTGGCAGTCGGCCGCGCATCCAGAAAGAGTGCGGTCCTCGGGTATAAGACGCTGGAACCAAAGGGCAGCAAATGGCATATCCACGGCTGGTTTGCCTTTGCAGGCTGCGTGACTTTGATGATGTATTACACCACGGTTTCCGGGTGGATGACGGCGTATTTTGTCAAGTTTTTGAACGGAAGCTTTGACGGGCTGTCCAGTAATCAGGTTGATGCCGTGTTCGGAAGGATGCTGGCGAATCCGAAGGAAATGGGATTTTTTATGGCGCTTACGGTGCTGCTCGGATTTTTGATCTGTTCCCGGGGTCTGCAAAGGGGACTGGAGCAGATGACCAAGGTGATGATGGGAGGGCTCCTCTGTCTGATTCTCGCCCTTGTGGTGCGCAGCGTGCTGCTGCCGGGGGCGCAGGAGGGAGTGATTTTCTATCTGATTCCGGACCTGGGGCGGGCGATGGAACAGGGATTGGGCAGTGTGATGACAGCAGCGATGAATCAGGCTTTCTTCACACTGAGCCTGGGCGTCGGCGCCATGGAAATTTTCGGAAGCTATATGGGAAAGGAAAAGACGCTGGCAGGCGAGGCCGTCTGGATCTGTACGCTGGATACACTGGTGGCGCTGATGAGCGGACTGATTATTTTCCCGGCCTGCTTTAGCTTCGGCGTTGAGCCGGATGCAGGTCCGAGTCTCATTTTTATTACGTTGCCCCGTGTATTTTTAAACATGACAGGAGGAAGGTTCTGGGGGGCATTGTTCTTTTTATTCATGACCTTTGCCAGCTTTTCCACGGTCATTGCCGTGTTTGAAAATCTGCTCTCCAATTGCATGGACAACTTTGGCTGGAGCAGATCCAAGTCTGTTTTGGTGTGCTGCAGCTTCATTCTGATTGCCAGCATACCCTGCGTTCTCGGCTACAACCTTTGGAGCGACCTCCATCTGATCGGAGGGCGGGATGTTCTGGACAGTGAGGACTACCTGGTCTCCAATCTGCTTTTGCCGCTGGGCTCGCTGGTATTTCTTCTGTTTTGCGTGTCCAAGTGGGGGTGGGGCTTTGACAACTATCTCGCCGAAGTTAATGAGGGGAAAGGACTGAAAATTTCTCCGCTTTGGAAAAACTATTTCCGTTTTGTTCTGCCGATTTTGATTCTGCTGATTTTGGTTCAGGGACTGTGAGTCATCGGACTCTGATGCCTACAGAAATCCGGGATGGAAAAGAGCATGCCGGGAGGGATACATAAAAATCGGGAGACAGGATGCAAGCAGCATCCTGTCTCCTTTTGTCTGTATGAAGAAATTTCAGAGTCCGATCCGGAACAGCTCCTATTCACGTTCCGGCGAATCCTTTCAGTGAAGGGTCAAATCTCCTTTTTTTACCCATCCCAGCTTCATGCAGAGAAGGTGAATGAGCGGGCAGAGAACAGCGGGAAGAAGGAAGGAAATCAACAGAAGGCCGGCCCAGTCAAAGCGGGTAATGGCCTGCTTGCTGCCTTCGGATACGGCGTTGACCCATCCGGTATAGACCCCGATTTGACCGACGAGACCGCAGGTACCCATGCCGGACGCCACGGCAGCTCCGTCCATGCGGAGGGAAAACAGGCAGGTGGCCAGCGGTCCTGTAATCATGGAGGTCAGGCAGGGGGCGATCCAGATGCGCGGATTTTTGATGATGTTTCCCATTTGCAGCATGGAAGTTCCGATCCCCTGTGAAATCAGCCCGCCGAATCCGTTTTCCGGGAAGGACATGACGGCGAAGCCTACCATCTGCGCACAGCAGCCTGCGACGGCAGCGCCGCCTGCCAGCCCCGTCAGGCCAAGCGCTGCACAGATCGCGGCGGAGGAAATCGGAAGCGTCAGTGCCACGCCGACAAGCAGCGAGACCAGGATGCCCATCAGGAAGGGCTGAAGTTCAGTCGCCCACATAATGACAGCGCCAATCCGCATGGCGGCATGTCCCAGCACCGGCGCCCACCAGGCGGAAAGAAGAATGCCGATGCCGATGGTGACAAGCGGTGTGACCAGGATATCAATTTTTGTTTCTTTGGAGATGGCCTTTCCGCATTCCGACGCCACGATCGCGATAAAAAGAACTGCGAGCGGACCACCGGCACCGCCCAGCGCATTGGAAGCGAAGCCGACTGTCACCAGGGAAAACAGAACGAGAGGCGGGCAGTGCAGCGCACCGCCGATGGCAATGGCCATTGCAGGACCGCTCATCACACTGGCAAGTCCTCCCACATTGTACTCTGTCCCGGATATGGTGGCGATGGGAGCTGTCAGCGCTTCGATGTGAAGCTGTGTTCCCAGCGTACTGAGAATGGTTCCGATTAAAAGAGAACAAAATAGGCCCTGTGCCATGGCGCCCAGCGCCTCAATCCCATAGCGGCGTGCAGATATCTGAATGTCCTTCCTGTCTAAAAATGCTCGTAACCGGTTCATACTTCTGTTTTTTTCCTCCCTTTTCTTTTCGGTCTGATGGTTTCTTGTTCCATCAGGTTGGAAACGACAGTTTGCGGAATCTTCGTTCAGCATGCAGCGGATCCGGTCTCTGTCCTTTCCAGTTGTCCGAAGCCAAGACTACACTATATCATTACAGGTGTCAAGACACATTGCGCCATAACAATATTCGTGTCCAGGTTGTAAAAAGGAAGGGAGTTCCGGCCCCTTTATGATGTGGGATTTTGCGTTCCCGCCGCTTCTTCCGCATGCTCTGAGGATTCCACAAGGATTCCCATGTGGGCAAGCCTTCGCCGGGCTCTTAAAAAGACTGCTTTGGAAGGGCAGATCAGGGTGTGCAGATGAATGCCCCCGGTCAGGGCGGAGAGCGGAGCGGCGTCGGACTCCTTTGTGAGCTTCAGAAATACATCCACATCGTGCCGGCTGGACAGCTCCAGTTGTCCGGTGAGCTGCCCGTAGACCGGGTGCTCGACGATGACGTCACGAACCTTACAGCCTTCGTCAATGAGAGCGTACAGTTCTGCCTTCATGTGTTCATAGCGATGCCTGCAGACAATTTTCCCGATGTAGCTGTGAGGCGCCCGGGGGGCGGAGATCAGGTAGCCCCGGGGGGTCGCCAGGATCTCCCGGCCTGAGGCCCGGAGCAGGGCAATATCGCCGACAATCACTTGCCGGCTCACGGAGAAACGGGAGGCCAGGACGCCTGCGCTGACGGGATCCTCTGAGTCCTTTAGGATATCGAGAATGGATTTTCTTCGCTCTGCTGCGTTCATGGAGCCCCCTTTCACGGTATGAAGCCAACGGCCTTTCTGCGATTCTCTTCGTTCCAACGCATCATATCATGTTTCTTAAAAAAAGAAAAATTCCTAAAAAATTTTTCAGAAACCGGGCGAAGTGCGCTGGTTTGTGTTACATTATAGGGTAACAACTGATAGTTTGTCATAACAAACATAGATGGAGGATAAAAATGGCGGCGGATAAGCGGAAAGTGGTGCTGGTTGGCTGTGGAATGGTGGGTATGAGCTACGCATATGCAATGATGAATCAGCAGACCTGTGATGAACTGGTTCTGATTGATTACGTGAAGGAGCGGGCCGAGGGAGAAGCAATGGATCTCAATCACGGGCTGGCCTTTTCGGGATCTCACATGAAGATATGGAGCGGCACCTATGACGATTGCAAGGATGCAGATATTGTGACAATCTGCGCCGGAGTTGCACAGAAGCCGGGCGAGAGCAGAATGGACCTTTTGGCGAGAAATACGGCTGTCTTTAAGTCCATCATTGAGCCTGTCACGGATTCGGGCTTTAACGGCATTTTCCTGATTGCCACCAATCCTGTGGATGTGATGACCAAGGTCGCCTGTGATTTGTCCGGGTTTAACCCGAAGCGGGTCATCGGAAGCGGAACCTCTTTGGATACCGCGCGGCTTAGATATCTGGTGGGAAACTATCTGAAGGTGGATCCCAGGAGCATTCACGGCTATGTGATGGGGGAGCACGGGGACACGGAATTTGTTCCGTGGAGTCAGGTCTGTGTGTCGACGAAGCCGGTGTTTGACATTGTGGCGGAGTCCAACGGCCTCTACAAAATGGAAGAGCTGCAAAAGATCGAGGAGGATGTGAGAACGGCAGCGGACAAGATCATCGCAGCAAAGAAGGCGACTTACTACGGAATTGGAATTGCGCTGACGCGGTTGACCAAGGCGATTCTTGGAAATGAGAATTCGGTGCAGACCGTGTCCGTGTATCTGCGGGGAGAGTATAAGGAGAACGGCGTGTTTGCCGGCGCCCCGGCTATCATCAATGCAAACGGCGTCCAGTCCGTGCTGGAGTGCCATCTGACAGAGGAGGAGCAAAAAAAATTCAACGCTTCCTGCAAGGAATTGAAGGCGAAGGTGGAGGAGGCCGAACATATGTAACTTTCCTCCGGCTTCGGAAGCAAAGCGGGAAATTCGGAAGGGGAAGCACCGATTTCCTCCTCTAGATTGCAAGATCAAGTAGGACAGTCTGAAATATTTCCTCCGGAAAAAGCAATTGACAAAGCGGGTGGCGCATGGTATCCTATCTAGGCTTGATTGTCAGGTGTACAGTCAAGCGGATTGCTGATGTAGCACAGTCGGTAGTGCGTCGCATTGGTAGTGCGGAGGTCACGGGTCCGATTCCCGTCATCAGCTCTTCTGGGAAGCCTCGTAAATAAGCCGTTTGATTGGAAGATGGCGTATTTACGAGGCTTTTTTTGTGCGGCTTTCCCACGCGCCGAAACGGGATTCCGGGGCTTATAGGACAAAACGTGTTGATAAAAAATGCTCGCAACCTTAGTAAACACTGGGGTTGTGGACATTTTATCTTTTTTGAGTAAACTTTAAGGGTGGACAAAACGTGTTGATAAAAAGTCCGCAAACCCTTGTAAACGCTAGATAAACTCGTGTTATATCTTCCTTAAATCGAGGGTGTTTAGGGAGGATGGTGTATGAAGCAGGTGAAGTGTCCTGTTTGTGCAGAGAAATGTAGAAGGTATGGTAAGACTGCAGCCGGTGCTCAGCGGTGGTCATGTAAGCAGTGTCATACAACATTTACATTACAGATAGACAATGAATCCTACAGTCTGCAAACTTTCCTTCGTTGGCTCTTTGGAAAGCAGACCGAAAAAGAGATGCAAGGAGGCGGACGTACTTTCAGACGAAAGACCGCCAAGTACTGGGACATCTGGCCGATGCCGCCTAAAATTGATGGTTCAAGAGATGTCTTGTTCTTGGATGGCATTTATCTTGCCCGAAACGCATGCATTCTAGTCTGTTGTGACGAGGAACATGTGCTGGGCTGGTATCTCTGCCGTAGTGAGAATTCAAGGGCATGGATAGCTTTGATGCAGAGGATCGCAGAGCCGCGGGTTGTTGTTTCTGATGGTGGATCTGGATTCCCAAAAGCTTTGAGAAAGGCGTGGCCACACGTAAAGCACCAGCGTTGTACATTTCATGCCTTCTGTCAGGTGAAGCGATATACAACAACAAGACCGAATACATTAGCCGGTAGAGAAATGTATGTCTTAGCTAAAGATTTACTGAAGATTTACTGAAGATTCAAACGAAAGAAGAAGCGAATGCATGGGTTGATCGATTAGCCAAGTGGATTGCGAAGCATCGAGAATTCCTTGAAGAGATGACCATTGATGAGTTTGGACGGAGACGGCCAAAGCACGAGAGGTTGATCAAGGCTGAGAACTCACTGTTACGCCTGATCAAAGAGGATACACTGTTTACTTACCTAGATGAAGAACTGAACAATGAATTCAGGGTACCTTCGATGAATAATCGAATTGAAGGTGGAGTCAACTCACAGCTACGTGCAATGCTTAGAAACCATCGTGGATTGACTGTAGATAGACGAATAAAAGCGGTCTATTGGTGGTGCTATATGCACTCACCAAGACCGCTTTCTGCTACAGAACTATTAAAGTATATGCCCACAGATCAAAGTATTGATGCCATTTATAAGAGGATGAATCAAAAGACACAGCTTGAAGGCACAATCCCGATGTGGGGGGATGCAATCGACTGGTCGGACCTTCATAAGTCTGATTTTCAGTTCAATGACTGGGACTAACCATCAACACGTTTTGTCCTATAACCCCAAAATGCTACAGGGGGTTCCCATAGCATTTCATTTTAATCATCATGAATTAAATAATAAACTCTTAGCTAAATTCTTTTGCATAGAAAAGTTTTACTTGTCTTAAGTCATACATTAATTCAGTATATTTATTATAATCACGATAAAATAAATCCTTTATGATAGGTACAAAAGAAAATATGAGTGAAAAAATTAGTAAAATTAAGATTATTACTAATGCAGCCATATTAAGTATATCGGTTAGAGTAGCTGCTTCACTAATTTTCTTTGAAATAAATACGACAACAGGAATAATGATAGCACCTAATGTTTTAAAAGGCTTTTCGAATTGTGACAAGAAATCACATTCGGCTTGTGCATATTTTGCTTCCGTGATTAGCATATCAAGGGAATCTACATTTTCTATGTTAATCTTATATTTTTTTAAAACTTCAATGGTCATGTCCATTCGCTTTTTAGAATAAGGAATGTAGTGATTTTCAAGCATGTGACTAAGATTACTCTCTTTAGAGTCAATTATAGCAAAAATTATAAGCGAAATTAAGCTTAATCCTATTGGGATAAATGAAAATATAATTTGTTTAAAAACAAGCAAAATTCCACTGATGATAATTCCGGTAAGAAAAATAATTATAAAAATTTTTCTGTAAAGTGGAAGTTCAGTAAATGGAATGGTACTTTTGATATCTTTTAAACCAATTTTGTAGCTGATAAATAAATCACTAAATCTCATATATGTACCTCTCGTTTATTTGCAGTGTAATGTTCTGTATCAAAATTAAAAATTATAGAAGATTATTTTCTTTCAAGTATTCAATTCTCTTTTTTAGAATCTCATCTCTTGACAGTTCTTCAAACTCTTTCTGTGTTAGTGGGAGAGAATAATACTCTACAGACTTATTTTTCATAGAATCAAACTGCTCTTTTGTAATAGAGTAAGACTCTAAGTCAAACAGATTATCAGACAATTCTTTTAAAATATTGCAAACATCTGCATTAAACGGATGCTCTTTGTCATTGCCATAGAACACAAGCTTAACATTCCATTTATTCTCTTCTGTTTCAATATCATTCGGGAATTTATCTTCCACAATTATTTTGAATTCGATTTCTTTTTTCATTGCCAGTTCATACATGAATAAAACAAAATCTCTCATGCTTGAAAGACCTAAAGTATAGTCACTTCTTCCGGAAAGCCAATCTAAAGATACTTTGCATTTATCGGCAATATCTATCAGCACATCTATTGTAGGATTATTTTTACCATTTTCATAAGCAGACATTGACGGTTGAGGTATTCCTAAAAATTCTGCAAACTCCTTTTGAGTTTTTTTATTTATAGAACGAAGATATTTCAATCGTTCCGATACAGTTTTATTAGTCATATTATAATCTCCTATATTTATTATATCTTATTATATCAAATCGTATACTAAAAATAAAGAGAAATTCTGATAAAAATTACAAATAGTTATTGATATATGTTATATAAATTACTATACTAATATATATCGCAAGCCAAAATAAACGAGGAAGGAGGAAAAATATGAGAAAGATGTATGTTGATGCTGATGAAGTCAGCAAAGATTGGGGAGTTTCCAAACCCAAAGCATAAAAAACGATAAAAGGATTAAATGAAAGAATGCAAAAAGACAATCCGAACCTGATAGTGATTGCAGGTAAGGTTAATCGAAAATTTTATGAGGAAAACTGTTATGGGCAAACGAAAGAAGTATAGGAGGTGATGATGTGTCAGCCAGCAAGGATAAAGAAAGAGGTACATGGAAAATCTATTTAAGGTATGTTGATTGGCAAGGGATGAATGCAACATAGTCAAGTAAATGGACACAATTTTTAAATATATTTTTATGGAAAGGCAGAATTACTCCTGCCTTTCCATGTAAAATTGTTCTATTTCATCCGGAGTGTAATCTCCAAGTGAAGAGTGAGGACGTTTCGAGTTGTAACGATTGATGTATTCAAAGCAGCATAGGCGTAGTTCATTCTGATTGCGGAAAAATTTACGGTTAATACATTCTCGTTTCATATGGCGAAAGAAGCTTTCGCAGCATGCATTGTCATATGGATAGCCTTTCTGTGAGAAGGACTGAACAACATTATGCTTTTCTAAAAGTATAGGCAGTGTATTCAGAACCACGATCTGAATGGAAGAGCACATATTCAGGTTCACCCCTATCGCAATAAGCCTTTTCAAAAGCTTTTATAGTTAAATCTACATTATGGCGATTAGAAATACTCCAGCCGATGATTTTCCTTGAAAATAAATCCATCACAACGCAAAGGTACTGGAAAGAGCCATTTACCTTGATATAAGTAAAATCACTTGCCCAAACAGAGTTTGGAAAAGAAGGATTGAACTGTTGATTCAGATAATTGAAGCAGTTACCGTTTTCCTTATGAGAATGCTTCCATTTGGGTTTCTCTGTTGACCGCTTTGGAAGATTCATTGTATTCATCAATCGATACACTCTACCGAGGCTGATGTTAATGCCATAATCACGTTCTAAAACACGACGAATTTTGTAAGCGCCTAGAGAATTATCATAGTCAGAATAAATTTGTAATATGTGCTTACGAATGACTTGGTTTTCACAGGTGCGAGGAGCAGGTCTCGAGTAAAAATGCTTGTAATAAGTGCTGCGATTAACCCTTAGAACTCGACAAAGAGTTTTAATAGTGTATTGGTGTTGCAACTTGTAAACAGCATCTAATCGTTGTTTGAGTGTGGCGTGAATATGGCAATCGCTTTTTTTAATATTTGAGAGAGTGTGAATACTTTTCTGTAAATAGATCTTCTATGATATTTAAATAGTGATAGATCAGGCAAATATGAATCAATGTTGAACCTGATCATTTACTTAATACGTAACAAATACAAACTGGTATGTCAAGAACATCCGCTATTGAACGGATGAGGTTCCTGACATATCGGTTGTTGTTTTATTAGTCCGGARAGAGTGTGAATACTTTTCTGTAAATAGATCTTCTATGATATTTAAATAGTGATAGATCAGGCAAATATGAATCAATGTTGAACCTGATCATTTACTTAATACGTAACAAATCTGTCTCTTATACAAAA
>NBBL01000006.1 GCA_002892395.1 Lachnospiraceae bacterium | reverse complement strand
GGGATATCTCATACGCAAGTAGTAAGACCCCTTAAAGACGATAAGGTAGATAGGGCAGAGGTGTAAGCATAGTGATATGTAGAGCTGACTGCTACTAATCGGTCGAGGGTTTAACCAGAAGGTCGAGTAGGAAATGAGAGAGGGAAGTTGGAGAGTCAGGATTCGATTCTGTATGTGGTTTTCAGGGTGTGATTTCTGTGTTATTCTGTAAGCAGTGCAAGAGCACCCGCTCCGTTGGCGCTGACGGTATTCCTTGTTAGCTCAGTCGGTAGAGCACGCGGCTGTTAACCGCGGTGTCGTTGGTTCGAGTCCAACACAGGGAGCTAGTGACAGGGCGACATAGCCAAGTGGTAAGGCGTGGGTCTGCAAAACCCTGATCCCGGGTCCGAATCCCGGTGTCGCCTCGAAAAAAAACGGCTTAGACGGCCGTTTTTTTATTTCAATTGATTCCAATCTTCATCGTTCATTCAAAAAATATTTACGGAGAGGACACGAAAAAAACAAATATTTTTTGTACAGTCAAGATAGCGCTTAGAGCGAGCGCGGCGAATACTTTTTCATATACTTCGGCCGGATGGATTCCATCCGGCCTCCTCCCATTTATACGTGATTATGATCTGTTTTATACGTGGTTATGACCTGTCGATAGGGCTTGTTCTCATTATTCCCGTCCATTCCAGCAGTAGGTACAGAGCTGCTCTTGAGGAAGCCCTACAGCATTCAGCATATCATCAAGACGGTTATAGCGAAGACTGGTAAAACCCAGCTCGGCACAGATTGCTTCCAGCATGCGCTGATAGCGTTCGGAATCCGGGTTTGCATACTCATATAAAATTTCGCGGGAGACATTCTCTCCCTCCAGCTCTCGTATTTTTCGGCGGGAGATGAGCTCCATTTCAGAGGTGGATCGAGAAAAATTAATGTATTTACATCCGAACATGATCGGGGGACATGCGGGGCGGACGTGTACCTCCTTTGCTCCGCTTCGGTAAAGAAACTCGGTGGTTTCCCGCAGCTGTGTGCCGCGCACAATGGAATCGTCAATCAAAAGAAGGCGCTGTCCGTGAATCAGCTCATGAACCGGAATCAGTTTCATTTTCGCGATCAGATCCCGCTTTTTTTGAAGGGTGGGCATAAAGGAGCGGGGCCAGGTCGGCGTATACTTGATAAAGGGACGTGAAAACGGGATGCCGGATTCATTGGCATAACCGACTGCATGTGCAGTTCCGGAGTCCGGGACGCCTGCCACACTGTCAATATCCGTCCGGGTCATTTGATCCCGCCGGGCCAGTAACTGACCGCAGCGGACGCGCATGGCTTCGACGGAAACGCCCTCGTAGCCGGAGGAAGGGTAGCCGTAGTAGACCCAGAGAAAGGTACAGATGCGCATGGTATTTCCGGGGGCCGAGAGCGTGCTCACACCATCGGGCGTCATGACTGCAATTTCTCCGGGACCCAGCTGACGAAAATCCTGGTACCCGAGATTCAGATAGGCGAAGGATTCAAAGGAGGCGCAGAAGCCCTCTTCTTTTCGACCAATCATGATGGGGGTTCGTCCTAACTTATCGCGGGAGAGATAGATCCCCTGGGGAGTCAGGAGCATCAGGGTCATCGAGCCATCGATCATTTCCTGTGCGTAGCGGATTCCTTCGATCAGATTTTCCTTTTCGTTGATCAGAGAGGCCACCAGCTCGGTGGCATTGATGGAGCCGCCGCTCATTTCCATAAACTGTCTTCCGCCCCGCTCCAGGATCCGATCGGCCAGCACGTTGAGATTGTTGATTCTGCCGACCGTGGTGATCGCGTAGGTTCCGTGGTGAGATCGGACAATCAGCGGCTGCGGTTCATAATCGGAAATACAGCCGATCCCAAGACATCCCTCCATCTGCTTTACATCGTCGGCAAACTTTGTGCGAAACGGACTGTTTTCAATGTTATGAATCGCCCGGTTAAATCCTCCTTTTCCGTATACGGCCATACCGGCTCTTCTGGTGCCGAGATGGGAGTGATAATCGGTTCCGAAAAATAAATCGAAGACACAGTCTTCCTTCAGTGCTGAAGCGAATATTCCGCCCATTGATCCCCCTTTTCTTTCTGCTTAGGCAGACTTTTATGTCGTATCAAGTGTAAAATATTCTGTGGCATAAAGCAACAGCGGGGATGAGATTTGACTTTTCAACCCGGCATTCTTTCGCTAAAATAGGGACGCATCATGTTGAAATCAGGAGGGCATCCGTGGATATTCATCAAAAAATAGCAGAGGAACTTCAAATCAGGAAAACCCAGGTAGATACAGTGGTAGCATTGATCGATCAAGGGAGCACCATACCCTTTATCGCCCGCTACCGAAAAGAGGCGACAGGAGGATTGAACGACGAGCAGCTTCGACTCCTGGACATACGACTTCGCTCACTCAGAAATTTGGAGGAGAGGAGAGAGCGGATCCTGTCATCGATTGAGGAGCAGGGAAAACTGACGGAGGCGCTGAAGAAGCGTATTATGGAGGCAGACAGCGCCGTATCGCTGGAGGATCTCTATCTTCCGTATCGACCTAAGCGGACGACTCGCGCCACCATCGCGGCGGAGAAGGGGCTCTCCGGTCTTGCAGACATCATATGGGAGCAGCGGACAGAAAAGACGCTGGAGGAGGAGGCAGGTTCCTTCCTCTCGGAGGAAAAGGGCGTGTGTTCTTTGGAGGATGCAATTGCAGGTGCTTGTGATATCCTTGCGGAGCGTTTTTCGGAGGCTTCGGCTGTCCGGTCCTATGTCCGGAGCGTGACACGCAAATCGGGATACCTCGTATCGGAGGGGAAGAATCCGGAGGAAACATCGGTATATGAAACCTACTATCACTTTCGGGAACCCTATGAGAAGGCGGCAGGATATCGTGTGCTCGCGCTGAACCGCGGGGAGAAGGAAAAATTTCTGAAGGTCAAAATTGAGGCTCCGGAGGAGGAAATTCTTCGTTGCTTAAAGAGTCGTCTGATACGGGGAAGCAGCGCTGCGACGCGAGAGGCGATGGAGAGAGCCATAGAAGACAGCTACACCCGCCTTATTGCCCCGGCAGTCGAGAGGGAGCTGAGAAAGCAGCTCACGGAGATGGCAGAGGACGGGGCAATTCAGGTTTTTCGAAGAAATCTGCACCAGCTTCTTATGCAACCGCCGATTGTAGGGGAGGTGGTTCTGGGGTGGGACCCGGCGTTTCGAACCGGCTGTAAGCTGGCGGTGGTGGATCCCACCGGAAAGGTGCTGGACACGGCAGTCATTTTTCCGACGGCTCCCACCAATGAGAGGAAACAGCGGGAGGCAGCGGAAACGATAAAAGAACTGATCCGAGCGCATCATGTCACACTGATATCCATTGGAAACGGAACTGCTTCCAGAGAGTCGGAGCAGTTTCTTGCAGCGCTTTTAAAAGAGATTCCGGATCCCGTCTCCTATGTCATCACAAACGAAGCAGGTGCATCGGTGTACTCGGCCAGCGAGCTTGCGACAGAGGAGTTTCCTGAGTTTGATGTGGGACAGCGAAGCGCTGCATCCATTGCCCGGCGTGTTCAGGATCCCTTGGCGGAGCTGGTAAAAATTGATCCGAAATCCATTGGCGTCGGTCAATATCAGCACGATATGGAACAGAAAAAGCTGGGAGAGGTGCTGGGAGCCGTGGTGGAGGATTGCGTCAACGCGGTGGGAGTAGACCTGAATACAGCCTCTGCGCCGCTTCTCCGGTATGTTTCTGGCATTACCAGGACAACGGCGAAAAACATTATTCTTTATCGGGAGAAAAATGGGAAATTTGTCAGCAGACAGCAGCTTTTACAGGTGCCGAAGCTTGGACCGAAGGCGTTTGAGCAATGCGCAGGATTCCTGCGGATCAGCGGGGCCGATGACCCGCTGGACGGAACCGGCGTGCATCCGGAGAGTTATCAAATTGCAGAAGAAATTTTAAAAAAGCTGAAGCTGAGTAAGGAGACTCTTCGCAGTGGCCCGCTGGACACAGGGGTGTCTGACGCATGGATTGCGGACTGTGCAGCGGAATGGTCTGTCGGTGCGCTTACGGTTCGGAGTGTGATGAAGGAGCTCACGACGGCAGGGCGGGATCCCCGGGAGGAGATGCCGAAGCCGATTTTGAAGCGTGAGGTGATGGGAATGGAGGATTTGGTTCCCGGGATGCGACTGATGGGAACAGTGCGGAATGTCATTGATTTTGGGGCGTTTGTCGACATCGGAGTGCATCAGGACGGTTTGGTCCATGTTTCCCGCATGTCAAAAAAACGGTTTGTGAAGCATCCGCTTGAAGTGGTGAGTGTCGGCGATGTGGTGGAAGTACAGGTGGTGGATGTGGACCTTTCAAAAAAACGGATTGGTCTTTCCATGATTTTGGATTGAATTGGGAAGGGAGCGGGAGAATTTGAAAGAATTCTCCCGCTCCCTTTCGGAATCGTTTATTTTCAGGCGAATGCAGCTGTTTGTTGCATGCTGCTGCTTTTCGGATGTTGCTGTTTGGCATGTGCTGCGGTTCTTGTTTGAAGGACAAATTTACTCGGTCCGCACCGCGTTACTGTCCGGCCGTGCGGGCTTCTTCCCGCGGGGAATTCTTCCTTTCTTTGTGGTTCGGGAGAACAGAGACCAGAGTTTTGGCTATGACCGTTCCGGCGATGCCGCAGACAACTGCCTCAATCATTCCCTGGGCGCCCACCAGCATGGCGACAAAGGCAACCGGATTCGCAGCACCAAGTTTCTCCACCAGACCCTGAATGTAATCGGTTCGGTAGAATACGAGAACAATGTAGCCCATGAACAGGAGGGTATTCAGAAGAGGCGCCGAGATGGAACCAAGAAGATAGCAGGCAATTCGTTTCCTGTCGATCAGACGAAACAGGCGGAAGAGAACGCCCACCAGAAAGCCCATCAGAATCCGCGTACCGATGCAGAGAACAAAGGTGCGAACGGGATCAATCTGGAAGAATGTGCCGGTCATGACCGATACGCCCGTAACAGCATCATAGAAGCTTACAATCCCGAAGACAGCGCCTGTAATGGCGCCTGCAGTGGGGCCTAAAAGCATGGCGGCAATGGCAATCGGAACGGTCAGAAATGACATGTAGAGGGGACCGACTGGGACGCTGCCGAGACCGGTGAGCTTCATGACGAGCTCAATAGCAATTAAAAGCCCCATTTCGGCAATAAAGCCTGCATTAAAACGTTGTTTACTCATAGTTATCCTTTCTGTCACTCCGCAGTGCGGCTATGACGAAACGTGAAATTGCGGAACAAAATCCGCATTGATGAGAAGGTCTCTTTCTGCCGCCCGAAGACGGTGCGGCGATTGAGACAGAGTTACCTGTGCATTATAGCATCAAGCGTTTCGGGATACCATATATTTTGAAAAAGAAACAGAAGAGGAAACGGTCACGGATGCTTATGGGAAGATGTGCCGCGCTGCACAATTCCCTCGCCGTAGCGGAGATTCAGCTGTTTCAGCATCTGCTTGAGGCGCTGCTCCTTATCGCTTGTGAGAGAGGAAGCGGAGGGAGCAGAGGCCGCGGAGGAAGTGAGGGCAGCGGAGGAAACAGGGGCAGCGGAGGAAGTGAGGGCAGCGGAGGAAACAGGGGCAGCGGAGGAAACAGGGGCAGCGGAGGAAACAGGGGCAGCGGAGGAAACAGGGGCAGTGGAGGGAACAGAGGAAGCGGAGGAAGCAGAGGCCGCGGAAGGTACAGAGGGCGGGGCAGCAGACGGAGAGGAAGGCAGCAGGACAGACGGTGTGCTGCCCGCCGTGTTTCTTTTTTCCGGAGGACGAAGGTCAAAAAGAGAGAGCTGCTCAAAGGCAGGCGTTTCCAGGTGCTGTGCGCTGACACCCACCAGCCGTACGACCTGTTTCTCTTGAAATAGTCCGTCTGCCCCAAACAGCAGCTCCTTCATGAGTGACTCGCAGACGCTGAAAAGCCTGGCGGGATCATTGGTGGGTTGATTCAGGGTGAGCTGTCGCGTAAAGCGCCGGAAGGTTCCGGTTTTTACAATGATACCGATTGTCAGTGCCCGTACGGATGCTTGTTTTAGGCGCCGGGCGACCTGTTGGGACAAGCTCTTTAACAGCGGGGGCATATCTCGATCATAGTTTTCCCGGTGGATATCATGAACCGTAGTTTGCTCGTTGGAATAGCTTTTTGCGGCCTCTCGTTCGGATGTCACTGTCGCACTCCCGCGGCCATTGGCACTGTCCCAGAGGCAGGAGCCGGCTCGTTCTCCGAGAATGGATTGTAGAATCCCACATTCGGCATTTGCCGCATCCCCGATGGTGTGCATTCCGTAGGAGGCAAGGCGGGAGGCGCTGGCTCTTCCACACCCGTACAGCGAGGAGAGAGGAAGCGGCCAGAGCTTTTCGGAAATCTCTTCCGGCCAGAGGGTGTGAACGCGATCCGGTTTTTCGAAATCACTGGCCATCTTTGCCAGTAATTTGTTGGTTGAAATTCCCACGTTGACGGTAAAGCCGAGCTGGCGCCGGATCTGATCCTTGATTTGCACCGCTGTGTCAATCGGAGCGTTGAGCACTCCCATATCCAGATATGCTTCATCAATGGATGCTTGCTCCACCAATGGGGAAAACTGTCGCAACAGGTGGATTAATGCTTTGGAATAACTGCGGTAGGTGGAAAAGTCGGATGGAATTAAAATCAGATCGGGACATTTTTTTAAGGCGGAGACAACAGGCTCCCCGGTGCGTATACCATAGCGCTTTGCCGGAAGAGATTTTGCTGTGATGACGCCGTGCCGCTTGCTGACATCTCCGCCGACGGCGGAAGGGACGGTTCGGAGATCAAGGGCAGAGGGGTTCTCTCTCAGGCGCTTGACTGCGCTGAAGGAAAGAAAAGCCGAGTTGACATCAACATGAAAAATACAGTGACGCATAGACTCCCTCCCTTCTGTTTTGTCACAGGATTCAAGTGGATCATAGCACAGATAAAAAAGAAAAGAAAAAAAGAAAAGAAAAAAAGGAAAAAGAAAAAGGAAAAAGAAAAAGAAAGCGGGATTGCCGCTGAAAAAGGGCTGCGCACGGATTTGCTCTGTGCGACAGCCCCTGTCCTGTATCATAGTTTGCTTATGCGGATCCGAGCCGTTGCCCGGCATTCAACCGGTACGCAGCTTGAATCAGCGCTTCGATTTCTGCCACTGCTTAGCGCGCCAGCTCGGCAGCGAGCTGCGCTTCTTCTGCGGAGAGCTTGGCGGTTCCCGCTTTGACTGCCTCTGCTTTTGCTTTTTCCGCTGCCGCCGCGGCCTGAAGGGCGGCTCTTGCTTCCGCAGAGGAGGGGTCAGTCGGATCCCAGGTCTGCTCACGGGGAATCGGCATATCAATCGCACTCTTTTCGATGGGGCCCTTGTCCCAGGGATCCTCGTAGATGTGGACTTTTGTGTGAAGCGGGCAATGGGTGTATACCCACGCGGAGTCACCGGTCAGCAGGCGGATGCATCCGCCGGATGCGGCGTCGTCCATGTAGTTGTAGGTGATGGCATCCAGCTTGAGATTTGAGCCGTAATACAAAATCGAGTGGATGATAAAGCCCTTGTAGAACCGACTCAGATATTTGCAATAGATGTCATCGTGCATAAACTTGACGTTGTACTTCACATAAGTGGAGTAATCGCCGAGGGGCGTATCCGGGCCGCAGGTTGAGTTAAAGGTCTTAAACGGGATGATGTATCCGTTTGCGCCGTCCTTTGCCATAATGTACATTGTGCGGGTGGCCTTGTTGTAATTAATCTGGTAACCGGGCTGCAGCCCCATGACCGGCTCCAGATCCGTGACCACACTTCCGTCTGCATTGAAGTAGTACTTGTAACCGCCGATGTACTGCCAGCCGCTGGCGGGCGCTCCGTTGATGAAGTAGTACTGAGTGTTGTCAAGGAACCCCCAGCCGGTGTAAGGCGCTCCGTTATGAGTGGAGTAGCGGACGCCGGAATTCAAATCCACATAGGGTCCTTCGTAGGTGCACCCGGCCATGAGTGCGGCGGTGGGGAAGGGGAAGGCTTCGGTGTTGTGCCAGAACCCCACCCGGAGCCCCACAATGTAGCGGTCCGTTCCCATGGTTCCTGTTGTCTGACCATTTTTGGCCCAGTCCAGCACCGTTCCGTCATTCAACATGACCTTGTAGTAGAGATCGTTTAAGGTATGGACATAGCCCTTTGCCCGAATCTGAATCGCCTGTACCTTGGAGCCGTCTTCATTGTAGGGGGTGAGTTCCTTCGAGGTTGCCCAGGGGCTCCAGCCGTGGGCGTCCGTATAGGTGCGGTAATAGAGCCGCGCCACGCCGGAATGGACCATGTAAAACTTGGAGAAGCCGCCGGGGTTAAAAAGTCCCTTGCCCGGATCGTTGGTCGCAGTATAGTTAATTCGGTTTCCGGCAGCATCGTGCATTTGGTAGGTTGCAATCTGAACCTGACCAAGAATCGGATCCGGCGGTGTATTGCCGGTGCCCAAGGCATCAAAACCGCCGTTCTCGAAGGCCGCCCGCAGATCGGTATTTGCACTCTGGTTCAGCTCCTTGGTTCCCGGAAGCGGGTGCTTCGCCGCCATGGCTGCGTTGGCTGTGTTCTGCGGGGCTTCGGAAGCACCGGATGTTCCGATCTCAACGGCGGCGCTCCCGATCTCCGGGGCGCCGTTCGGCGTCGACGCGGTATGCTCCTCGGCGGGCGGCGTCATGGAGCTCTCTGAGGCAGTCTCCGAAGCAGCAGCTGCGGAACCACTTTCTATGGTGGCGCTCTTAGCGCCCCGCACGACTCCGGCAAAGGCCGCTGAGGGAAGAGAAAGAGCCAGGCATGCTGCGAGCATACAGGCCGCGCTGCTTTTTGCAGTCAATTTCATGAATCAATACCTCCTGGTACTTTTTAAACACAATTGTGCAGAATATGAAATACAGTATACCATATCATACCACCTCAAAGGGAGCTTATATCTTACAGTTTGATTAAAAGAAAGAAGAAGTCTTATGATTTCAGAGAAGCCTGCTGCAGGTTAGATGGGCCGGGACAGGCGTCGTTCGTTGACTTTTTGATGGCCGGATGCTAAAGTGATACATCAACATCAATCGCTGTGAACGCATTTGGAGTCATGGGGCGACACGCAGAAATGAACGAAAAAGAAGGGCGGAATCCGGACGGGAGGTATGGCATGGGAACAGTCATTGTGACCGCAATCGGTTCCTTTTCCGCGGGCGCAGTCATTAAAAGCTGCAAAGAGGCGGGGCTTCGTGTTGTGGGGACAGATATTTATCCTGCGGAATATCTGCCGGAGAGCAGGGAAGTGGATCGTTTTGTCCGTGTTCCCCGCTTTGACGCAGGCGCTGCTTATGTGGAAGCGATCCGAATGCTGGCGGAAGAGGAGCAGGCGGAGGGGCTGCTTCCTTTGACGGATGCAGAATTGGATGTATTGAACGGGAACCGCGCCGCATTGAGTCCGGCGAAGCTTTGGACATCTCCGGAGCGCGCCGTGGAGACAGCGCGGGATAAAAAGAAAAGCACAGAGCTTGCGGAGCAGGTATTCTGCGAACTGGATCCGGCGCTTCGAAAACGGGTTTGCACCATCCCGACAAAACGTCTGGTTGACTGCCCGCCGGATATGCTGGAGAGGGGGCTTCCGCTGATTTTGAAGCCGATCGACGGAAGAAGCAGTCAGGGGCTCTATCGAATCAATGAAACGCAGGAGCTGAAGACTGTGCTCGCCGCGCTGAAGGAGAGCGGAATCTCCTATCTGGTTCAGCCGCTGCTCAAGGGTCGGGTGGTTTGTGTCGATACTGTAAGAGATCGTCTGGGCGGAACGATCTCGATTCCGCGGGAGGAGTTTCTTCGCACCCATAATGGAGCCGGACTTTCGGTTCGGGTTTTTCGGGACGAAGTGCTGGAAAGAGTCTGCGGCCGATTATCGGAGGCTTTCGGTATTCTCGGAACCGTAAACTATGAGTGGATTCATGCAGAGGACGGACGATACTTCTTTCTTGAGTGCAACCCGCGTTTTTCAGGGGGAACCGGCTTCAGCCGGACGGCAGGATTTGATGTGGTAAAGGCGCATCTTTCCGTATTTGGGGCAGGAAATTTTGCAGAGAGCAGAGTTGAGCCGGAGAATCCGGTGAAAGAGATGTGGATTGCTAAGAAATATATAGAAGTGATCACGAATCGGTGCTAAAATACGGGTATATGCGAGGCAAAACAGGTGAAAAACGAGTCGGGAAACAGGAAACGTCATGTGATGCTGGTGCTCACGATACTGGTTTTGCTGTCGCTCTGCGGTCTGAAGCTGGCAGAGCGTTTTTGGCATATTCGAAAGTATGATGCAATGGGGGAGACGGATGCTTCGGAACCGGAGGGGACAGAACCGAAGGGACCGGCAGAGCCGGGAGAGGCGGAATCGAAGGAAACGGAGGCATTCGATCCCGACGCCGCGCGCCACATTGATTTTGAGGCTCTCAAGGCGCGAAATGAGGATGTGGTGGCATGGATTCTGATTCCCGGGACAGTGATTAATTACCCGGTACTCTGGAAAGCACATGACAATGAGTATTACCTGCACCGGGATATAGACCGGAGGGAGGGATCCTACGAGGGCGTATTTTTAGACGGAGATTCCGCGCCGGATTTTTCGTCCCGTCAGAATCTTTTTTACGGTCATCATATGAAAAATAAAACCATGTTCACGGCAATCTGTGACTTTAAGGATGAACGCTTCTTTCGGGAGCACAGAAGGGTGTATTTGTATACACCGGAGCACACCTATGTACTGCGCCCCATGGCCTGCCTCTATACGAGTGCAACAGCAGAGAAAAGAAGGGTAGAATTTGCGGATCAGATCGAATTTGATGCATATGTGGACGAGATGACAAAGGGCTGCAGCTTTCGCGAGATTCCGAATGGCGGCGTGGCGCAGCTCTTCAGTTTTGTGACCTGCTCCTATGAATTTCAGGATGCCCGGACGATTTTATACTGCTATGAAGTAGATGCGGACGGAAATCCCGTGACGGGAGAGGAGTGGGAGAGCCGCCATCCGGTGCGCGGAGCAGCGCCCCACGAAAAATGAAGCGCAGAACCAAAAGCGGAAGAGAAGGAAACCAGTATTTGCAGCGGCGCGGCTTCCGATCAGCATCATAATCAAAGCCAAAAAGGGACGAGGAGAGGAGCTTACGATGAAAGGAATTGTATTGGCGGGGGGATCCGGAACCAGATTGTATCCGTTGACCAAGGTGACCAGCAAGCAGCTGCTTCCGGTGTATGATAAGCCTATGATCTATTACCCGTTGTCCGTATTGATGATGGCGGGAATCCGGGATATTCTGATCATTTCCACACGGGAGGATACGCCCCGCTTTCAGGAGCTTCTGGGGGACGGACATCCTTTCGGTCTTTCCCTTTCCTACCAGGTGCAGCCCAGTCCGGACGGCTTGGCGCAGGCGTTTCTTCTCGGGGAGTCGTTCATTGGAGACGACAGTGTGGCCATGGTGCTGGGAGACAACATTTTCGCGGGGCACGGCTTGGAGAAGCAGCTTCGGGCAGCGGCGGCGCGAACACACGGAGCCACCGTATTCGGGTATTATGTGGACGATCCGGAGCGCTTCGGCATTGTGGAATTTGACCGGGACGGAAGGGCAATTTCGATTGAAGAGAAGCCCGAACAGCCGAAGTCGAATTACTGTGTCACGGGGCTGTATTTTTATGACAAGCATGTGGTGGAATATGCGAAGCGCTTGAAGCCCAGTGCCCGGGGAGAGCTGGAAATCACGGATCTGAACCGCATTTATCTGGAACGGGGAGAGCTGGAGGTGACCCTGCTGGGGCAGGGCTTTACCTGGCTGGACACCGGCACACACGCTTCGTTGGTGGAGGCGACCAATTTTGTGTATACCATGGAGACCCATCAGCACAGAAAGCTTGCGTGCCTTGAGGAGATCGCGTACCTGAACGGCTGGATTTCCAGGGATCTGATGGAGCAGGCCTATGAGGGTATGAAGAAAAATGAATACGGAAGATACCTGAGGGCGGTGCTGGACGGAAAATATCTGGTACACTAGGAGTCGAAAGCAATGTCCTGCGGTCTGCCGAAGGAGAAGGCAGCCAAGGGGGAGAAAAAACAGAGGACGATGAAAGGAATCGGAAAGCATGAAGATCATTGTGACTGGCGGCGCAGGATTCATCGGCTGCAATTTTGTACATTACATGGTGAAGCGGTATCCGGGGGATGAAATCATCAACCTGGATCTTTTGACCTATGCCGGTAATTTGGAGAGCCTTAAGCCGGTGGAGGGCTGCCCCAATTACCGCTTTGTCCGCGGAGATATTGCAGATCGGGACTTTGTCTTTTCTCTGTTCGAAAAAGAGAAACCGGACGTGGTCATCAATTTCGCGGCGGAGTCCCATGTGGATCGCTCTATTACGGATCCGGAGATCTTTGTCCGCACCAATGTGATCGGAACCACCACGCTTCTGGATGCGTGCAGGAAGTATGGCATACAGCGTTACCATCAGGTTTCCACGGATGAGGTCTACGGAGATCTTCCGTTGGATCGGCCGGATCTCTTCTTTACGGAGGAAACGCCGATTCACACCTCAAGTCCCTACTCCAGCGCGAAGGCGGGAGCAGATCTTTTTGTCCTGGCCTATCACAGAACCTACGGTCTTCCGGTTTCCATCAGCCGCTGCTCCAACAACTACGGCCCGTACCATTTTCCGGAGAAGCTGATACCGCTTGTTATCAGCCGCGCATTGAATGATGAGGAGATCCCGGTCTACGGGACGGGAGAGAATGTCAGGGACTGGCTGTATGTGACCGATCACTGCACTGCCATTGACCTGATCGTGAGAAACGGGCGGGAAGGGGAAGTATACAATATCGGCGGACACAACGAAAAGACCAATCTTGAAGTGGTTCAGACGGTTTTGCGGGCACTGGGAAAGCCCGAAAGCCTGATTCGCTTTGTCACGGATCGTCCGGGACACGATCGGCGCTATGCCATGGATCCGACCAAAATCGAGACAGAGCTGGGCTGGAAGCCTCAATATACGTTTAAGACCGGGATTCCGGTGACCATTCAGTGGTATCTCGACAACAAGGACTGGTGGGAGAACATTGTGAGCGGCGCTTATCAGAGCTATTTTGAAACGATGTACGGAGCCCGCTTATGAAAATTCTGGTGACGGGTGTGGCCGGGCAGCTGGGACATGATGTGATGAACGAGCTGGCGGCAAGAGGCATTGAAGGAATCGGCTCGGATCTGGCGGCAGTTTACAAGGGAATACAGGACGGAAGTGCTGTGACCTCCATGCCGTACCGGTCGCTGGATATCACGGATGGGGCGGCTGTTCAGGCCTTGATACGGAACGAGCAGCCGGATGCGGTGATCCACTGCGCGGCGTGGACCGCGGTGGATGATGCCGAGGACCCGGACAAAAGAGACAGGGTATACGCCATCAACGCCCGGGGAACGGAAGCGATTGCCAAGGCCTGTGCAGAGATCAACGCAAAGCTTTTGTACATCAGCACGGATTATGTGTTTAACGGTCTCGGAACCAAGCCGTGGGAGCCGGACTGCAAGGAGTATGCACCGCTTAATGTGTACGGTCAGAGCAAGCTTGCAGGGGAGCTGGCAGTGGCAAATTGTCTCAGCCGTTTTTTCATTGTCCGCATTGCGTGGGTGTTTGGCGTGAACGGAAAGAATTTCATTCGGACGATGCTAAGGGTGGGGAGAACGAATGATACGGTTCGCGTTGTGAACGATCAGATTGGATCGCCGACCTATACGCTTGACCTCTCCCGGCTTTTGGTGGATATGATCGGGACGGAGCAATACGGTTATTATCACGCGACCAATGAGGGCAGTTATATTTCCTGGTATGAATTTACAAAAGAGATCTATCGTCAGGCCGGGTACACGACAAAGGTCATTCCGGTCACGACGGAGGAGTACGGGCGCACAAAAGCCAGGCGGCCGTTCAACAGCCGGTTGGAGAAGAAAAAGCTGAGAGAGAACGGCTTCACACCGCTTCCGGAGTGGACCGATGCGCTGCAAAGATACCTGGAGATCCTGAGGAAGAACGGAGAATTGTAATGGGAAAATATTTCGGAACAGACGGATTTCGCGGGGAGGCGAATATCGGCCTGACACCGAGGCATGCATTTTTGGTGGGCCGTTTTCTCGGCTGGTACTACGGACAGAAGCATACGGAGGACGGAGAGCGGTGCCGAATTGCCATCGGAAAGGATACGAGACGCTCCAGCTATATGCTGGAGGATGCTCTTTCCGCAGGGCTGACGGCCAGCGGCGCCGATGTCTATCTGCTCCACGTGACGCCGACGCCCAGTGTGTCCCATGTGGTGCGCACAGAGAATTTTGATTGCGGCATTATGATCAGCGCCAGTCACAATCCCTTTTACGACAACGGAATAAAGCTTATCAACGGAAACGGCGAGAAAATGGAGGAGTCGGTCATTCTGGAAATCGAGAAGTGGATTGACGGAGAGCCCGAAGCGCTTCCGCTGGCAAAACGGGAAGGGATCGGGAGAACGATTGACTTTGCCGCGGGAAGGAACCGGTACATCGGTTATCTCATTTCTCTGGCCACCCGCTCCTTTAAAAACCAGAGAATTGCACTGGACTGTGCCAATGGATCCGCGTCTTCGATTGCAAAAAATGTATTCGATGCGCTGGGGGCACAGACGGTTGTCATCAATGATCAGCCGAATGGAACCAACATTAATTTAAATTGCGGATCGACCCATATGGAGCAGCTGATGGAGACCGTGAAGCGTGAACAATGCAATGTGGGGTTTGCGTTTGACGGCGATGCGGATCGTTGCCTGGCCGTGGATGATGCGGGCAACCTGGTTGACGGAGATCTGATTCTCTACATCTGCGGAAAATATATGAAGGATTGCGGACAGCTGGAACACAACCGGGTGGTCACTACTGTGATGTCCAATTTTGGCTTGTACAAGGCGTTTGACCGCGCAGGGATTTCTTATGTGAAAACCCAGGTGGGCGATAAGTATGTCTATGAGAATATGCAGGCGGAGGGAAACTGCCTTGGCGGGGAACAATCCGGGCATATCATCTTTTCCAAGCATGAGACTACCGGGGATGGTATGGTGACGGCACTGAAGGTGATGGAGGTGCTGATGGAGACCAAGCAGCTGCTTTCCAAGCTGGCCTCGGAGGTCACCATATATCCGCAGCTTTTGCGGAATGTCCGCGTTCGGGACAAGGAGGCGGCACAGAAGGACCCGAAGGTGCTGGCAGAGGTGGCAAGGCAGGAGGAAAAGCTGGGGAGTGAAGGGCGAATTTTGCTGCGCGCCAGCGGAACCGAGCCGCTGATCCGCGTCATGGCGGAGGCCGCCACAGATGCACTTTGCGCCCAGTGCGTGGATGCCATCATTGAGGTGATGGAGCAGGAGAAATGGCTGCTCCCGTGACGGAAACAGCGGGAGGGTAAAAGGCGGCTTTCAGAGCCCTTTGCAGGAAGCCTGGAGGAGATGAAGCAGTGAATGTTGCATATGTTGCGAATGAAACCTACGCGAGGCATCTCGGTGTTTCGCTCTGCTCTCTCTGCGACAACAACGCGGAGGAGGAGGAATTGAGACTGTTTGTCGTCTCAACGGGGATCGGAGAGCGTTCCAAGGAGAGGCTTCGGAGAATTGCAGGCGGATTCGGACGGGAGCTTACCTTTCTGGATCTCTGGAACATCTCTTCGCGCTTCGGAGGGGAGCTTGACACCGGAGCGTTTGATGTCAGCACCATGGGGCGGCTGTTTCTCGGCGAGCTGCTGCCCGCTGAAATCGAAAAGGTGATTTACCTGGACTGCGACACCGTTGTGTTAAGACCACTCAGGAAGCTTTGGCAGCAGCCGCTTCAGGGAGCGGTGCTGGCCGCCGTGCAGGAGCCGACCATCTATCCCGAGGTGAAGGCATACCTGCATTTAAGCGTCAACGACCCGTATTTTAACGCGGGAGTGCTCCTGATGGATTTGAAGCTCTGGCGGGAGGAGCAAATCACCCGGCGGGTGATTGAGTTTTATCACTCGATTGAGAGAGAAAGCCTGTTTCATGATCAGGATGCACTGAACGGGAGTCTGTGCGGCCGCATTCGCAGTCTGGCGCCGAAGTGGAACTTCTTCACAAACTACCGCTATTTTCGGTATCGTTCGCTCTGCAGGATGCAGCCGTCCTACCGAAAGATTCCGGAAAAGTGCTTTCGAAAGGCGAAGCTTGAGCCCTCCGTGCTGCATTACGCCGGTGCGGAGCGCCCGTGGAAAGCCGGTGCACTGAATTATTACGGCAAGGAATATGACCGCTACCTGGAGATGACGCCCTGGGCCGGAACCAAAAAGGAGGGCGGAGAGGAGCTTAAGATGGCGCTGTACCATGGGATGCAGCTAATCACGCCGATTCTGCCGTTTGTGCGGGAAAAGCTGAGCCGCGCCTATGTGAAGCAGCTGATGCGAAAAAGAAGCAGCCGGATGGGGGAGCGGAAATGAATACGGTCTGTGTGATTGTGAATTACAATGACGCAGCGACCACGCTGCTCCAATTGAACCGGATTGCAGACTACCAAAATCTCGACGCGGTGATTGTTGTGGACAACGCATCTTCCGACGACAGTCTGCTGCGTCTTCGCGCTGCGGTGAAGGGAAAAATCATTCTCCTTTGCGCCGATCGAAACGGCGGTTACGGAGCGGGAAACAATTTTGGAATCCGCTATGCAGATGAAGTGCTGCACGCCAGGCAGGTGTTGATTGCGAATCCGGATACGGCATTCAGCGACAACACGGTGGGACGCATGTCCAGGTTTCTCCGGCGCCACCCCGGAGTGGCGGTGGTTGCTCCGGTGCAGAAGACGCCCGGAGGAACCGTACAGAGGAACACACCCGGAACGAGAGAACATGTGTTGGCAGGGGCGGCGGCCTGGCCGCTTCGCCCGTGGCTCTATGATCTGTTGGAATCCGGACCGGTGTCCCGGCGGATTTTCACATCGCTTCTGCACTATCCGCGCAGAAAACTGAAGGGGACAGGCGCAGTTTTGGTGGACTGTGTTCCGGGAGCACTTCTCATGGTTGACGTCCGGAAATTTTTGGACGCAGGGGGATACGACGAAGCGGTTTTTCTCTACGGAGAAGAATATATGCTGGGGAGCCGGATGAAGCAGCGGGGATATGAGACGGCGCTGCTTCTCGGGGAGAGCTACGATCACTGTCACGCAAAGACGATTTCCAAACGCTATCGGACCCAGCTGGCACGTCAGAAATTAAGGGAACAGGCGACGCTGTATTATTACGCGGCGTATTTGCATGCCTCTGCCTGGCAGCTTTTTCTCACCAGGCTGTTCTACCGCCTGATTCGACTGGAACTATGGCTGTTCGGAGAGCGGGGATGAGGCTTTGGGTTCGTCTTCTGTTCGGAACGGAAAGCCGGATCGAGGAGCGAAATGTGGTCTGGAATATGCTGGGAAGCGCTGTTTATGCGCTGACCAGCATGCTGCTTGGTGCCCTGGTCACCCGCTTTCTGGGGGCGGATGCCGGCGGGATTTTCTTTTTTTCCTTTTCCACATTCGGGCAGCAGATGTTTATCATTGCTTATTTCGGTATGCGTCCGCTTCAAATCACAGATACCTCCGGTCGATACAGTTTTGCCGACTATCGGGCGCTGCGGTATTACAGCTGCGGGGCAGCAGCGGTTGTGACGCTTTGTTATGCAGCGCTGTTCACCCGGTCTTTGACGGCGCGGACGGTTCTTTTGTTGATGTCTGCCTATAAAATTCTGGACGGCTATGCAGATTGCTGCGAGTCGGAGTTCCAGCGCCAGGGGAGGCTTTATCTGGCGGGAAAGAGCAATGCATTTCGCACACTGCTTTGTGTGGCAATTTTCTTTGCCGTGATGCTGCGCACCGGCTCGCTTCTTGCAAGCTGTATGGCTTCGCTGATCGGTCAGCTTGCAGCGGTGCTCTTGTTCTGCGTGATTCCGCTTCGCCGGTTGGACGGGGTGAGCTTCACCCGGAGCCGGGGGAGCCGGGCCCGGTTGTTTCACGCCGCCAAATGGCTTTTTTTGGCAGCCTTTTTGGATCTCTATGTCTTCGCCGCTTCCAAATTTGCGGTCAATGATCTCATGTCGGCGGCGGAAAGCGGCTATTATACCACCATTTTTATCCCCACCTCCGTCATTAATCTGATGGCGAATTTTGTGATCCGCCCGGTTTTGACACAGCTTTCGAAAGCATGGGAGCAGGGGGACCGAAACGGGTTTTTCCGACCGGTGAAACGAATTCTTCTGCTCATTGCCGCACTGACTGCGGCAGGCCTTTTGGCAGCAGCATTTCTTGGAATCCCGGCGCTCTCCCTCCTGGTGGGACCGGAGGCCGGCCGAGCACTTTCTTCCTACCGCGGGGCGCTGCTTCTGGTGATTCTTGGCGGAGGCTTTTATGCCGCGCTGAATCTGCTATACTATGTTCTGGTTATCCTTCGCGCACAGCGTGTCATTTTTGCGATCTACGGCGTCTGTGCGCTGTCGGCGTGGTGGTTGTCTCGCGCGTTTGTTTTGTCCTGCGGGATCAACGGTGCAGCGGCCGCCTACGCGATTATGATGGCTGCCTTGACCGCGCTGTTTTCGGGCGCGGCACTGTGGTGCGTTCAGAGAGGTGAACATGGAAAACAATAAAATGCAGGTGGATGTCGTCATCCCCGTCTACGGACCGGATGAAGCATTTGTGACGCAGCTGTCTCGCCTGGCACGGCAAACCGTACAGCCCGAACGAATCATTATCATGAACACGGACCCGGCGCGCTGGGAGCAGTCGGGCGTAGAGGGCAAGCTGATTCAGCTTGGAATCGCGCCGCTTTGTGAGCTTCACCATGTCCGGCGGACGCAATTTGACCATGGGGGCACGAGAAATCTGGGCGTGAGCTTTTCCGCGGCTCCCTACTTTATTCTGATGACCCAAGACGCGTTGCCGATCAATGAGCATTTGATTGAAAACCTTCTGAGGCCCCTTGAGGGAGCCGTGCAAATGAGCTATGCCCGTCAGATTCCCTACCGGGGTGCAGATCCGCTGGAACGCTTCAGCCGGCACTTTAATTATCCGGAGCAAAGCAGAATTAAAAGCATTTCAGACTTACCGAAGCTGGGAATTAAGACGTATTTTGCATCCAATGTCTGCGCGGCCTATGAGCGAAGCAGCTTTGACCGGATCGGAGGATTCACGGAACGAACCATTTTTAACGAGGATATGATTTACGCGGCGGCCCTGCTGCGTTCGGGAGCAAAAATTGCGTATGCATCGGATGCACTGGTGCGGCACTCCCACCACTACACGGCGGTTCAGCAGTTTCACCGAAATTTTGATCTTGCGGTCTCGCAGGCAGAGCACCCGGAGGTGTTTGCGGGAATCCGAAGCGAAGGAGAGGGGTTTCGGATGGTTCGGGAGACGGCTGTATGGCTGAAAAGGCGGGGAATGACTGCTTATCTCCCGGCGCTGTTTCTTCAGAGTGGTGCCAAGTACCTGGGATATCTGCTGGGGAAAAACCATCGGAGGCTGCCGGAGGGAGTGGTGAAGCGATGCAGCATGAACCGGGCCTACTGGGAGAAGCCAAATGAGTGATACACTGGTGATCATACCGGCATTCAATGAGGAGAAGAATATCGAAGCCGTGGTTTGCAAGCTTCGGTCGGAGCATCCGGAGCTTGACTATATCATTGTCAACGACGGATCCTTTGATCGAACGGCCGAGATTTGTGAAGCAAATCACTTCCACACGATGAATCTTTCAGTGAATCTGGGGCTCGCCGGTGCGTTTCGGGCGGGAATGCGTTACGCGGATCGAAAGGGGTATTCGTTTGCGGTTCAGTTTGACGGAGACGGTCAGCATCGGGCAGAATATATTTCCCTGATGCGGCAGAAAATGCTGGAGGGATACGACATTGTCATTGCGTCCCGCTTTGTGACGGAACGAAAGCCGAGAACAGCGCGCATGCTCGGAAGCCGCCTGATTTGCGGCGCAATACGCCTTGCTTCCGGGGCAACGCTTCGCGACCCTACCTCAGGTATGCGCATGTACAACCGCAGGATGATCCGCCTGTTTTCCTCTCATATCAACTACCCGCCGGAACCGGACACCTTGTCCGGATTGATTCAAAACGGCGCGAACGTGGCAGAGATTCAGGCAGTTATGGATCTTCGCACCGCCGGAGTCAGCTACCTGACACCGTTGACTGCAGCAAACTATATGGTACGCACCTTGCTGTCGATCCTGTTGATTCAGAGCTTTCGAAGAGATGATCTGAATCGGAAAGGGGAAGGAAACATATGACGTGGATGCTGCGCATGTTGCTGATTGCGGTGTCGCTGGGGGCGACTGCTTCCGTCATCGGAAGAATCCGCCGCGCAAAAATGCAGATTGAGGACGCGGTGTTTTGGGTGCTCTTTTCATTCCTTCTGATTTTCCTCGCACTTTGTCCGCAGCTTTTGTACTTTTTCACCGGCCTGCTGGGAATGCAGTCTCCGGCGAATCTCCTGTTTCTGATCATCATCGCTCTGCTGCTGGCAAAGGTGTTTTCCATGAGCGTCAAAATGTCGCTTCTGGAGGAAAAGCTTTCCAGTCTTGTGCAGGAGATGGCGCTTCGCGACTTGGAGCTTCGAGAGGCGGGAGGCATGGGGAAGGCGGAGGAGAATCGGGGCGAATGATGCAGGAATTAAGGAAGAACAGAAAAAAGAGGGAGTGGATGCAGTACATGCCTCCTCTTTTGGTAGTGCTGCTTCCCGCACTTCATCACGCATACAATGTGCGGGCGGCATTTCTGGCGAATGGAGACGGACTTCCCGTCAAGCTCTATGGGCTGCTGGTCACCCTGCTTCTTTTGGGAACGGGCGGTTTTCTCGCGTGGGATCACGGAAGAAAGCCGCCGCTGCACCGCCGTTTTTTCGCTGCGGCCTGGTTTCTGGGTCTTTTGTACATGGCGGTGATGCCGGGTTTATCCGCGCCGGATGAGCTGAGTCACTACAGCACGGTGTACCGCCTTTCCTCCCGTCTGATCGGGGCTCCGGAGCTCACGGAAAATGCCGGTCTCATCGCGGTGCGGGAGCGGGATTACCCGCTGGAGGACATGGAAGGGGTGAAGACACCGGAGTGCCCGGAGGATGTGGAGGCAGAGCCGTCTGTTATGGGAAATCCGGTGATCAATCAGAGCTACCGAAGTGCAATCCGGTGGGAACGGCGGTATCATGGCAGTGATCGGCCGGTGTCCTCGGCGCTTCCCGACGTTCGAACGACCCCGGTTATGTATTTGCCGCAGGCGCTGGGGTTTGCATTGGTGCGGTTGTTCGGCGGAGGATCGATGCTCCTTTTATTTGCGGGAAAATGCTTCAATCTTCTGGTATACTGCATCTTGGTTTCCTGGGCGATTCGCGTGACGCCGGTGGGGAAAGCACTTTTTTTCGGTGCCGGAATGCTTCCGATGTCCCTGCATCTTGCGTCCTCTCTTTCCTACGACGCAGGAATCATCGGCACTGTGTTTTTGTTTTCGGCGCTGGTACTCTCCCTTCGATTCTGCGGGAACAGAACGAAAAACCCATGGGAGCAACCACTGCTTCTTTGTGTACTGGCGGCGGCCTTTTCGCCCTGCAAGCTGGTCTATTTTCCGCTTGCGGCATTGGTTTTTCTTCTGCCGGAAACGTCCTGCGGTGGGAGGAGGAAAAAGCTTCTGTTCCTGTTGTCGGTGCTGTTCTCTGCCGGTTTTTCGATGCTGATTGTGAACAGCGGGGTTCTTTTCGCTTATGCAGCTCCGGAGCACTCATCATCGGCTGCGGCCATTGTGGAGGCGGGAAGAGGGCAGTACACGGCGGGAGAGCTTCTTTCCCGTCCCTTCTTCCTGTTCCGCATGGTCTTTGACAGCTTTTCTCTGCAGAGCGGGACCCTGCTGGGCGGTGTGGTGGGGGAGCGGCTTGGAAACCTGGATCCCTTGCTGGGGGCGCCTGCATTTCTTGTGGGTCTTTACTGGCTGGGGCTATGGATGCTGGGCTTGGGGACAGAGGATTCGGATTTTGACGCCCATGAACGTTTGACTCCTTCCGGCGTCCTGCGGGGGAGAGAGAAGCTTTGGGTCGCAATGCTGCTGCTCAGTGTGATGCTGTTGACGGCCGGAGCGATGCTGCTTACATGGACCACGCGGGAGTCCGCGGTGATCGAAGGGATGCAGGGAAGATACTTCCTGCCGATTTTGCCGCTGGGGCTGCTTTTACTCAGAAAAGAAAAAAGAAATATCTGCGGAATTTCGGAGAGGAGGGTTCTGTCCGGCTTTGTACTCATGAACGCATATCTCCTTCTCCGAATCTTTGCGCTTGCTTGTCTCAGGGTATGACAGAAAAAGATGAAAACAATAATTTCGTTTGTGAATGAGATCGTAAGAAGTCGAACACTGATCTGGGAGCTCTCGAAGGCGGATTTTAAAAAGCGCTTTGTGGGTTCCTATTTCGGCGTGGTCTGGATGTTCGTTCAGCCGGTTGTGACGGTGCTGATCTATTTTATGGTATTTCAGATGGGGTTTAAGAGCGTGCCGCCGGTGCCGGGCGTGCCCTATGTGCTTTGGCTGGTTCCGGGCATTGTCCCCTGGTTTTTCTTCAGCGAGGCGCTGAATACAGGGACCTCGTGTCTTTCGGAGTATCACTACCTTGTCAAAAAGGTGGTGTTTCAGGTGGAAGCACTTCCGGTGATCAAGCTGGTTTCCTGCGCGATTGTACACGGAATCTTTGTGGCGATTATGATTGCAGTGTTTTTTTGCTACGGGCGGCTTCCCATGCTGACCTGGTTTCAGATCCTTTATTATTCGTTTGCACTGTCTGTGAATGTTCTTGCACTTTCTCTGTTTACCGCGGCAATCAATGTGTTTTTCAAGGACATGGCGCAGCTTGTGGCCATTTGCCTGCAGTTTGGAATGTGGATGATTCCGATCATGTGGGCGCCGGAAATGTTTCAGGATTTTCCGCCGCTTTTGTCAAAGATTCTGAAAATCAATCCTATTTATTATATCGTGATCGGATATCGGGACAGCCTGCTTTCGGGAAACTGGTTTTTTGAACGGCCGATGCTGACCGTTTACTTCTGGGCGTTTACCTTGGGGCTGCTTTGGATCGGGCTTCGCGTATTTCGCAGGCTTCGCCCGCATTTTTCGGACGTTCTTTAAGAGGGAAAACGACAAACATGGATAAACAGCTGGCGATCTCTGTCAATGAGGTCACAAAAATTTATAAGCTATACGACCGCCCGATTGATCGGCTGAAGGAATCGTTGAGTCTTACTCATCGCTCCTACCACCGGGATTTTTTTGCGCTGGACAAAATTTCGTTTCAGGTGAAAAAGGGTGAGACAGTCGGAATCATAGGCACCAACGGATCGGGAAAATCCACGATTTTGAAAATTATCACCGGCGTTCTGAATCCGACAACGGGATTGGCGGAGGTCAACGGCAACATCTCCGCGCTCCTGGAGCTCGGAGCCGGTTTTAATTCGGAGTATACCGGAATCGAAAACATCTATATGAACGGCACGATGATGGGCTTTTCCAGAGAGCAGATGGATGCGAAAATGCAGGACATTCTGGGATTCGCAGACATCGGAGATTTTGTGAATCAGCCGGTTAAAACCTATTCATCGGGTATGTTTGTGCGTCTGGCCTTTGCGCTGGCCATTAATGTGGAGCCGGATATTCTGATTGTGGATGAGGCGCTTTCGGTGGGAGATGTCTTTTTCCAGGCAAAGTGCTACCGCCGGATGGAAGAGATGATGAAAAACGGCACGACCATTCTCATGGTGAGTCATGATATGGGAAGCATCATCAAATACTGCGACAAGGTGGTGGTTTTAAACCGGGGACATTTTGTGGCGGAGGGACCGGCCGGAGACATGGTGGATCTCTACAAGAAGATTTTGGCAAATCAGATGGATGACCTGGAGGCAGCGCTTCATCAAAGGGAGGAAGCACTTGCGGGGGCGGCTTCCGATGACGCGGCCCCGGAGACCTTGGAAGCGGCGCCGCTTCTTATGCGCGACCGGATGACAAAAAATCCGGAGGTTCAGGAATATGGGGACGGGAGAGCAGAATTTCTGGATTTCGGAACCTTGGATCAGCGGGGAAATGTGACAAACCTCCTGTTAAAGGGAGAAGAATTTACGATCCGGGAGGTGGTTCGCTTTCACGCATCGCTGGAGGAGCCCATTTTTACCTACACATTGCGGGACAAAAAGGGGACGGATCTTAGCGGCACCAATACCATGTTTGAGGGAAGTGAGATTCAACCGGTCCGGGCAGGAGACTGCTATCAGGTGGAATTTCGGCAGAGGATGACGCTTCAGGGAGGCGAATATCTTCTCTCCATGAGCTGCACCGGATATGAAAACGGAGAGCATGTTGTCTACCACAGGCTCTATAACGTGGCAAGTCTCACCGTCATATCCAATAAAAATACAGTGGGCGTGTTTGATATGGAATCGAAGGTATCAGTCAGATTACAGCGCGCGGAAGGCGGGGTAGGATGAGCAAGCGAACGGAAGAACAGATTCGGCTTTTCAAGCAGTTTGGAGGAGATGGGAAACAGCTGCTGAGGGAACATCCGAGTCTGGAGAATTTGAAGGTGTTCTCCGACCGCAGAGAAGGTCTGCTGGAGTGGTTTGATTTTCGTAAGGGGGCATCGCTTCTGAGCATTGGGGCGGGAAGCGGTGCGCTGATTCCGATGTATCTCAGAAAAGGGCTTTCCGTAACCGTTGCAGACGTTGAGGAAGGGGCGCTGCACCTGGCTTCGCTGCGCGCGGAGGCTTCGGAGACCGGAGGGAGTGCCCGGGTTCACCTTCTTCGGCTTCCGGCAATCGGAAAGGAAGAGGATGCAGCGCCGGAGGCTGAGGATTTGTCCGGTGCAGAGCGGCTGGTTTCGGCGCTAAACCGGGAGCCGGAATTGAAGACGCTGTTTGATTATATTGTCCTGGACGGAATGCCGGACTTCAGGGGGAAAGCGCTGGCGGACTGGGCGAAGGAGCATCTCTCCGAAGCGGGAACGCTGTTTCTCGCGGCGGACAATGCCTACGGCATTCGGGCATTTTCGGGTGTGGAAACGGAAGAGGGAGCCCTTTCTCCGGAGCAGCTGGAAGCCATGCTGGGAGGAGACGGGAATATTCAGCGCTATTACGCAGAGCCGATGGGCGCTTTGCCGGATTTGATTTATTCGGAGCGCCGACTCCCGAGGGAGGGGGAATTGTCCCGAGTGATTCCCGCCTATGGATTTCCTGCGTGTCTTTCTGTTGATCCGGGAAAAAAATACGATGCGGTCTGCCGCGACGGTCTTTTTCCCAGATTTGCCGATTCATTTTTGTATCTCTGGGGCCGGAACCAGGGGGCGCCGGCTCCTGTGTTCGTGAAATACAACCGGAATCGTCGTCCGTGCTACCAGTTGAAAACCGTGATCCGTGAGACAAAGGGCGGGTATCAAGTGGAAAAGGAGGCGCTGAAAGAAGAAGGAAGGGACCATATTCAGGCGTTCCGGACACGCTTTGACATTCTTTGCGGAGAGCAAAGCGGCATCCGCTATGCGGCGCCGGTGCTTTCTCCGGACGGCAGGAAGGTGTCCTTCCCCTGGATTGAGGGGAGAACCTTGACCGAGCTGATCCTGGAGGAAATTCGAAGCGGAAGAGAGGTCCGGGAGGTCCTGGAGGAAGGAATACAGCGTCTCGTGGGCAGGGGAGAGATTCACAACCTGGATTCCATTTTTGACAACTTTCTGGTGGAAGAAGGAAGCTGGGGAACAAAAAACCGAATTGCAGACGCTGTGCTGACAGGGATTGATTACGAGTGGGTGACGGAGACTCCGGCGGATGCAGGCTTTGTGACATACCGCATTTTGATCCTGTTTTATGAGCAGCAAAAGGGGACGCTGGCACTGGGAAAACGGGATGATTTTCTTCTTCTCTTCGGGATTGATGAAGAGGAGAGAGTGCGTTTCGAAGCCATGGAACAGGAGTTTCAACAGATGGTCTCAGGGGATGAGCAGTCTGTTTTTCTGGACCCCTTTTTGGCAAAGGTCAAGGATCCGAAGGGGGTTGAGCACATGGAGCGGGAGCTTTGCACCGCTCGGCAGGATCTGGAGCGCTTTGCTGCCAAGCTGAGGGGAAGAGACGCAGCGATCCGGGAAAAGGATGCGGTGATCCGAAAGCAGACAGAGATTAAGCGTCTCACGGACAACCATGTCAGAAATCTGGAGGTCATGATTGAAAATTTGCGCAGAGAGAACGGCGCACTCGGCGAGACGCTTCAATATCTGAGCCGCCATCAAACACTCTACGCCAGGCTTCGGAGGAAGGCGGGAGATGCGTTTAACCGCCGGTACCCGAAGGGCTCCCTGGAGAGAAAAAAGCTGGCATACCAAAAAAATGCACTGCTGCACCCGCTGCGCACGCGAAGGATGCGTTCCACGGAAGAGGGAAGAAATTTGATGGAAGGCGACTTCGCAATCGGCGACAGCTACCGGATCCATGGGAAGCTTCATTTTCCGGCGGTGGAGGAGCCGACGGTCAGCATTGTGATTCCCTGCTACAATCAGCTGAGTTATACCTATGCCTGCCTGGTCTCCATCCTGGAGCACACGAAGCAAATTTCTTATGAAGTCATTATCGCGGATGATGTCTCTACAGATGAGACCAGACATCTGGAGCATTTTGCGGAGGGACTGGTTATCAGCCGCAACTGTGTGAACCAGGGCTTTTTAAGAAATTGTAATCAGGCGGCGAAAAAGGCGCGGGGACAGTATATTTTCTTCCTGAACAACGACACAACGGTGACGGAGGGCTGGCTTGACTGGCTGCTTACCCTTATGGATTCCGATCCGCGAATCGGCATGACCGGCTCCAAACTGATTTATCCGGACGGGAGACTGCAGGAAGCGGGAGGGATTATCTGGAGCGATGCTTCCGGCTGGAATTACGGAAGACTGGAGGATCCGAACCGACCGGAATTTAATTATGTCAAGGATGTGGATTATATTTCGGGCGCAGCCATTTTAATCCGGCGTTCGCTCTGGGAAGAGATCGGCGGCTTTGATGAGCGCTATGCGCCGGCATACTGTGAGGACAGTGATCTGGCCTTTGAAGTGAGAAAGCACGGATATCGCGTGGTCTATCAGCCCAAGTCTGTGGTTGTGCATTTTGAGGGAATTTCCAACGGGACGGATGTGCAGGGGAGCGGATTAAAGCGCTATCAGCTTGAGAACACGGAAAAGCTCAAGGAAAAATGGAAGACGGAGCTGGCGCAGCAGTTTGAAAACAGCGGAAATCCGGATCCGTTTCGCGCGAGGGAACGAAGCGGCGGCAAGAAGATCCTCCTTGTGGTGGATCACTATGCTCCGACCTTTGACCGGGATGCGGGCTCCAGGACCACCTGGCAGTATCTCCAAATGCTTGTGAAGCAGGGATTTCAGGTGAAGTTTTTGGGCGACAATTTTGCCTGTGAAGAGCCATATACCAGCGCGTTGCAGCAATTGGGAATTGAGGTTTTGTACGGGCCGGACATGCAGGTGGAGATCTGGCAGTGGATTGAGCGCCACCAAAAGGATCTTCATCTCGTGTATCTGAATCGCCCGCACATTGCCAGCAAGTACATTGATTTTATTCAGTCGAGAACCGACCTGAAGGTTTTGTATTACGGCCATGATCTTCATTTCCTTCGGGAGAAGAGAGAGTATGAGCTGACCGGGGACCCGGAAAAACTGGAACGTTCGGAATACTGGAAGGGTGTGGAGCTCTCGCTCCTGCATAAGGCGGATATGTCCTTCTATCCGTCGGAGGTGGAGTGCCGGGAAATTCACCGTCTGGATCCGTCCATTCGCGTCAAGGCACTCACTGCCTATCTCTGGGATGAATTTCCCCAGGATAGCGACAGAGATTACGAAAAGCGGGAGGGCTTCCTGTTTGTCGGAGGCTTTGCTCATCCGCCCAATGCCGATGGAGTGCTCTGGTTTTTGGATGAAATCTGGGGCACCGTCAACCATGATCGAACGAAAAATTTCTATGTGGTCGGCTCGAAGGTGCCGGAGGAGATTCTGGCTCGCCGGGATCCTGAGGCGGGTATCCATATTCTTGGATTTGTGAGCGATGAAGCGCTGCAGCAGCTCTATCGGCGCTGCCGCGTGGTGGTGGCGCCCCTGCGCTATGGAGCCGGTGTAAAGGGAAAAGTAATTGAAGCCCTCTACTATGGCGCGGCGGTGCTGACGACCTCGGTCGGCGCAGAAGGGATTCCGGACGCCGAGACGGTGCTGAAAATTGCGGACGATGCAGCGGATTTTGCCGAAGCGGCCCGCGCGCTGCATGACGATCCGGCAAAGCTGAAACAGATGAGTGAGGCGGCTTCCCGGTACATCAGAGCCCACAACAGCATGGAGGCAGCGTGGGAAACCGTGAAGGAGGACTTTCTTTCAAGCCGGTAACAGCCGTTTCAACCCTGCATAATCTGACAGGGCAATCAAAAAGCAGCCATTCCCGATGGGGTGGCTGCTTTTCAGATGGTTCAGGTGTTAATAACGGTAATCCTCCACCTCGACCTTATCCACCTCCTGAAAGGGAGCCAGTGTCGAGACCATCTTGACAGGAGTGTCATAGCGGTTGATACAGTAGTGGATTTCCTTCGGTTCAATATGAATCATGTCTCCCGGTTTGAGATGATTTACTTTGCCGTCGACGACAATATCAATTTCACCCTCCAGAATATAAAAATTTTCTTCCATTACATTGTGATAGTGAGCAGTGAAGTCCTGCCCCGGCATAAACTGCACAAGGGCAAAATTCATGCGCGGTCCCTTCATCAGATATTTGGGACCATTGTCCCCAAACCGATAGTCCCGTTCGTTTTCGTTGACAATGAACATGTTTGCTTTCCTCCATTTTTAAACTGATCGCATTAGATGCCGGGTGCTTTCCACATGTGCTTTGTGATCCCGGAATCGGAAATATCCAGCTGCTTTTGGTAGAGCTTTCTCCACGTTTCGTACAATCCCATGTAGAGCGCATGGTTTTCTGCATTCGGTTCATGCACTCGTTCGATTTGAACCAGCCGCTTGGATGTTTCGGAAATATCCGTGTAGATCCCGACGCCGTGACCAGCCAGAATTGCGGCGCCCAAGGCGGTGGATTCCTTTACGACCGGAACCAGAATGCGTATTCCGAGCACATCTGCCAGAATCTGACTCCAAAGAGAGCTCTTGGAAGCGCCGGAAGCAAATATGATTTGATCCGGTCTGTGTCCGGTGGACTCATAAACCAGATCCACATGCCCCTTGGATACCAGCGCGGTATTTTCCAGGATGGCGCGATAAAAGGTGTACTTATTGAAACGGGCGGGATCCAGATCAAAGTTGGTAAAGGTGGGAGAAGCATGCTTCCAGGAGATGAAATTCATCACATCGGAAAATGTGCACATCATGCCGTAACAGCCTGCGGGAACGTCAGAGGCCTTTTCGTTCATGAGATCATAGACATCTCTTCCCTGCTCTTTGGCGAGAAGCTTTTCCTGCTGACAAAAGGCGTCGCGAAACCAGCGCATGACAAGTCCGGGCTTAAAGGCCAGCGCTTCATATTGCCACACATCTGCAATTGCGTGGCAATTGACCCGGACGCGGCAGGTGCTGTCGGTTTTTGGAACCCTTGTGTTGTACTCGTACTGCCAGAAGCTTCCCCCGAAGATGGCCGCATCATTGGGATTGACAACGCCGACACCGATGCAGCCAAGTTGTGCATCGCCGCCGCCTATGACCACAGGGATGCCGGGCTTTAACCCTGTTTCACTCAGCAAAGCGTCGGTTGTGGCGCCGACAATCTCTCCCGGCTCCCCGACTCTGGGGAAAATATCGGTTCTGAGGCCGAGCTGCTCCGGAATGGAGCGATCCCAATTCCGCGTTTTCAAATCCATGAATCCGGTTGTGCTGCCGTTAGAGGGCTCAATGACCAGAACTCCGGACAGCTTGTAAATGAGCCAATCGTTGAACATCCCCATGGCCGCCGTTTTCGCATAGATCTCAGGGAGATGTTTTTTTACCCACAGAAGCCTTGGAATTGCATCGAGAGCGAAGGACTGACCGGTGGTGGCGTAGAGGCGGGCCTCCAGTTCCGGCCGACTTTGAAGCAGAGAGATCACCTCTTCGTTTGCTCTTGCATCTACATTTGCGCAGGCCCAGAGCTCGTTGCCATCTTTGTCATACAGGAGGATGCCTTCTCGCATGCAGGTTGTAGAAATGGCTGCAATATCGGCAGAATCCACAGCGGTTTTTGCAAGAACCTCGCGAATACACTGTTTGGTGAGCTCCCAGTTGTGCTCCCAGTCAAAGTCCATGCTGCCGGGGTAACGCGGATCCTCTTTGTGATCCCACTCGTGCTGTGCAGCCCCGATCTGGTGCCCCTCCAGATCAAAGAGAACACTGCGGATACTGCCGGTTCCGGCGTCAATTGCCATCAGATATTTGGACATTTATGCACCTCCGTTTCAAGGGTGTCTGCATCGTCTGAGATTCGGAGAAGCTTATGGAACCTCACACAATGCAACAGCGGTTTCTTCATCTGTGATCAGCTCATTCAAATATCCGCCGCGCAGCGCGGAGCGGATGACATCCACCTTGTGGCTGCCGCCGGCAATTCCGATTACATTTTTCAGCGTTCGGAGCGTTTCCAGGGGTGTGCTGACCAGGCGGTCATTCAGACTTGTCCGGATCGGGTTGCCGTCCTTATCGATGAAATGAGTCAGAATGTCACCGACAGCACCTTGCATGGACAGGCAGGTAAAATCCGTCTTGTTCAGGATCCCGTTGGAAATAATGGTAGCGTCTTCGTTCATCGCTCCGATTCCCACGATGGTGAGGGAGGAGAGCTGAATCATGCGGTTGATGGCCGCCACCTCCGGCTCCTTAAGAATTGCCTGGCAGAGCTCTGAGCTGGAAAGCAGGAGCGGGGTGGGATACAAGTACAGCTTTGCCTTAAAAATATTGGAAACGGCATTCGGAAGATAGTAGCTGACTCCCCCTGTCAGCGAGACGATGGAGAGGGGAGTTGTGGCGATGGTGGCCAGATGATTGAGAACCTTGGAGGGTGTTTCTCCATAGCCCATATTGATAAAGGTATTTTCCGATATGCGGTCGATCAAATAAGCGGCAGCTGCCTGTGCGAGCATGTCGTTTAGCATGGAACCTGCCTTGGGGGACGGAATAATGTAGGCATTATTCAATCCGTAGCAGCTGCAAAGCCGATTTTCCAGCAGAAGCTGCTCTTTTCGGTTCCTTTCGATGGTAAATTGAATGACTCCGTTTTTCTTTGCCAAATCAAGATATTTGATTACCTTCATCCTGGAAATATTCAGCTTTTCAGAAATGGATTGCTGCGTCAGCTCTTCAATATAGTAATACCAGGCGACTTTTGCAATCAGTTCATCTTCATAAGAATTCATAAGGCGCCCCCTGCAACAATTGTTTTTATATACAACAAAAATAGCATATATCAAAAAAATAGTCAATATAATAAAAGAAAAGATAACGGATACAAAGAGGCAAAATTCCATGGTTTTATGAGAACAATATGAAAATAGATGGTAAAAATTAATAAATGATCTTTGAAAAATGGGGGGATTCTCTGTAAAAGCGCTTGACAAGGCAAGGGACGGTCAATATAATGAATTTAATATAATTGTTCAGAAGAAAAACAAAAAGTAAGAAGCGGGCCGGAGGAAAGCATGAAACAACAGGGCGGAGAAAATAAGAAAGAACTCCTGAAGGTGAACGGGATCAAAAAACGCTTTGGACAAAACATAGTCTTGAAGGGGATTGATCTGGAGATTCATCAGGGGGAAGTGCTGGCGCTCATCGGAGGCAACGGCGCCGGAAAATCCACATTGATGAAAATAATCATGGGAATCTACCATCCGGATGAGGGAGAGCTGCTTATTTGCGGGGAGAAAATCACATCGTATTCTCCTGCAGTCATGCTGGAAAAGGGAGTTTATATGATTCCCCAGGAGCCGCTTCTGTTTCCCAATATGAGCGTGGAAGAAAATATTCTGATGGGCTTTAAAGAAAAGAAGTCAATTCTTCGAAAGCGTCTGAAGGCGATTATGGATGATATTGGCTGGAAGCTGAGTCTGGAAAGAAAGGCATTCAGTCTTTCCATTGCCGAGCAGCAGCTGGTGGAGATTCTGAGAGGTCTGCTTCGGGATGCCAATGTCCTGATTTTGGATGAGCCCACTTCCGCGTTGACCTTTGACGAGGTGGAATCACTCTTTCGCATTGTGGAAGAGCTTAAGGAAAAGGGAATCGGAATCATCTACATTACCCACCGGTTGGCAGAGGTCTTTGAGATCAGCACGCAGGTTGCGATTATGCGGGACGGTGTGATTACGCTGCAGGCGGCAACACAGGAGGTAACGCGAGAGATGCTGGTACAGGGGCTGTTGCCGGCCAACTGTTCCGTTTTGGGAATCAGACCAAGTCAGAATGAATGCTGTGAGGTGCAATATGAGTCGCTGGAGCCGATTTTTCGCCTGGAGGGGTTCAGCGGCTACGGGTTTGAAGATATCGACCTTGAGGTTTATCCGGGGGAGATTCTCGGGGTGGCCGGTCTGGTGGGAGCGGGGCGGACTGAGCTGGCGACCACCATTTTCGGGCGAGATCCGGTGCTGGCAGGGAAGGCGATTCTAAAGGGAAAAGACATTACAGGCCTTTCCACGGAAGAAGTCATTCGCGCGGGGATCAACTACGTTCCGGAGGACAGAAGGCAGAACGGACTGTTTGGCATGAGCTCGGTGGCGTTCAATACCACCTCATCCCTGATTAAAAGCGAATCCATGGGGAGGGTTTTCCTGAATACGAAAGAGGAGCGGCGAATCACCCAGAAATACATTGATGATTTCCGGACCAAGGTGACCGGACAGCATCAGGAAGCGGGAAGCCTTTCCGGAGGAAACCAACAGAAAATCGTGATAGGGAGAAGTCTTTCCACCTGTCCCGGACTTCTGATTCTGGATGAGCCCACCAGAGGGATCGACGCCGCAGCGCGCTGCGATGTCTATGCGATCATAAAAGAGCTGAAAAAGCAGGGAGTCGGAATCATGCTGATTTCTTCCGACATGGAAGAAATCATTGAGCTTTGCGACCGGGCGATCGTGATGTTTCAAGGGCATAAGCGAGGGGATCTAAGCAAGTCGGAGATTTCTCAGACTTCTCTCATGAATGCCTCCTTTGATTTCCAACAAAATACGGCAGAACGGGGGAGAAACTGTGTTGAATCTTAAAAAAGTGCTGAAAGCAAGAGAATTGGGCAGCTTTCTCTTCTTTGTCCTGCTGATTTTGCTGGTTGGCTTCATCAATCCGGCATTCTGGAATCTGTCTTCTATTATTAACTGTTTTAACGATTCTGTAGTATTCACCTTGCTTTCCGTGGGAATTGCCTTTGTCATTTTGACGGGAGACATTGACGTATCCATCGGTGCGACCCTTGGCTTCAGCGCCGCGGTCGGAGCGACCCTGCTGCGGGACGGTTCGCCGTGGATGGTTTCGGTGCTGGCGGCAGTGGCGATCGGAGCGGTTGTGGGTCTGGTCAATGGGCTTGGGGTGGCATATCTTAAAATTCCATCTTTGATTTTTACATTGGGCATGAATGGCGTGGTGCGAGGCCTGATCTATGTTTACACCAACGGGGCATGGGTGGAAAATTTGCCGGCGGCGTTTACCAGAGCGTCCAATGCAAAGCTTGTGGGTCAGTTGACCGATTTTTACGCGGTCACGTTTCTGATCGTCGGGTTGATCGCATTTCTGATTCGCAGGACAAGAGTCGGGCGGTATTTTGAGGCAATCGGCGACAATGCCTCCGGCGCTGTTCTGGTGGGAATTCCCGAAAAAAGAACCAGAATTGCCGCTTATGTGATTTGCGGTATGTTTGCAGCGGCTGCGGGAATGGTTTACAGCTCAAGAATCGGGTTTATTACCCCGACAGCCGGAAACGGATATGAAATGAAAGCAATTGCGGCCTGTGTCATTGGAGGCATTGCCTTGACCGGCGGACAGGGAAGCGTTGTGGGGGCGGCGATCGGAGCGGTAATCATGTCCTCCATCAGCAGAATTCTTGTGTTTCTTGGCTTTTCTTCGGACTATGACAACACGATCACCGGGGTTATGCTGATTGTGATTGTCGTCGTTTCCACGGTCAGCCAGAATCGAATGATCGTGAAGAACCGACATGAAATTTTACGGGCGAGAACCGTGAATTCCCGCCACAGGGATGAGAAGAAATCCGGAGAAATGCCGGATACAAAAGAGGGGAGAGCAGAATGAAAAAGACCTTCTTCGGCAGAAACGGCTTTTTCGGGAGCTGGGAATTTGCACTGATTTTAATTCTGTTCCTTGAGATTGTCGTCTTTGCAACAAAAAATCCGAAGTTTCTGATGCCGAGAGTGCTGTTCGGAAGCTTGAACGATATCATGTCGATTTGCTTTATTTCCATCTTTGTGACCTTTGTGATGATCACCGGCGGCATTGACATTCAGGCCGGCGCGATTGTCGGTTTAACCTCTATCGTGATCGGCGTATTCTGGCAGGATATGGGGTTGAATATCTGGATTGCGGCGCTTGCCTCTGTCGGTGTTGCGGCGCTGTGCGGTCTATTGTCGGGATACTTTGTGGCATACTGCGGGGTGCAGCCGATGGTGGTGACGCTGGGGGGCAGCTTTCTCTATTCGGGAATTGCACTTTTGGTTTCCAATCTGTCGGCGACCGAAAGCTATAAGGGAATTTGCGGCTTTCCGGAAAGCTTTGTGCGACTCTCCAAGTATCGGTTTTTCGGTGTTCTTCCCTCTCAGGTGGTGATCTTCCTTGTGCTGACGCTGACTGCATATGTTCTTTTGAACAAGACCAAGTACGGGAGGATGGTATTTCTGGTGGGGGTCAATCAATCGGCTGCCGAATACTCGGGGATCAATTCCAAAAAGGTTATTTTGTTTACCTATGTGCTTTCCGCGATGAGCGCCTCTGTGGCGGGAATCATGCTTACATCCTACTTGGGAACAGCAAAGTCGGACATCGGCGCAACGCTGACGCTTCCTATCATTACGGCAGTGGTCCTTGGAGGAACGCTCTCCACAGGCGGGAAGGGATCGGTGATTGGAACTGCCCTTGCAGCAGTGGTGATCGGCGTTTTGAAATTCGGTCTTCCCCTTTGCTTTAAGGTGTCCCAGCAGTATCTCGACATTCCGGTGGGGCTTTTGCTTCTGACGGTTGTTATTGTGCGGGCGTTGTTTTCCAATGGTGTGTTTGGGCTTCAAGCTAAAAATAAAACTATTTAATTAATGGAGGTGTATCATGAAAAAGAGAATTGTTGCAATGACCATGGTTACTATGATGGCGCTCATGTCGGGTTGCGGAGCTTCCGGGAAGGCACCGGCGGAAACAAAGGCTGAGGAAGCGGCAACCTCTGCGGCGGAGACCACAAAGGCAGCGGCCTCCGAAGAGGTCAAATCTGTGGAGGGACTGACCATTGCGTTTGTCCCGAAGCTGACCGGGAACGCGTTCTTTGAGTCTGCCAATAAGGGGGCGCAGAAGTACGCTGAGAAATGGGGCTTTACCGTGGATTACCAGGGCTCTCCGAATGCGGCGGTTGCAGACGAGGTTCAGGTCATCAACAATGCAGTGGCCTCCGGTGTAGACGGAATCTGTGTCTCTTCTGTGGATGCGACCGGACTTGATGCAGCGATGAAGGAAGCGGCCGGCGAAGGCGTGACAGTGGGAACATGGGATTCGGATGTATCCAATGATGTGAGAACAATTATGGTTTCGCAGGGAACGCCAGACATTCTGGGAAAGATGCTGGTGGACATGGGATCCTCCGCCCTGGAAGAGCGGGGAAAGGATCCGGCTAAGGATCCGATCAAGTACTGCTGGCATTATTCACAGGCAACGGTTGCAGATCAGAATTCCTGGCAGGTGGCAGGAGAGGCTTATATCAAGGCCAACTTCCCGAACTGGGAAAATGTGGCGCCGGACAATTACTATTCCGAGCAGGATGCAGAAAAGGCAGTTTCCATTGGCGCATCCATTCTTGAGGCGCATCCGGACATTGATCTGATCATCTGCAATGACTCCACCGCGCTTCCCGGTCAGTGCAAGGCAGTTCAGAATGCAGGACTGGACAAGGACAAAATCACAGTGACCGGCTTTGCTTCTCCCATGTCGATCAAGGATTACTGCGAAGCGGATGTGATCAACAAGTGGGGGCTTTGGGACTGCGGCGTTCAGGGCGCTTTGGGATGCTACATGACCGCCTACATCGCAGCGGGAAACACCGTGAAGGTTGGAGACAAGATCAATGTTCCTGAAATTGGAGAGGTGGAAATTCTTCCCAACGACTGCCTGGTGGAGGGAGCTGCGACTGCGGATACCAACAACGGAGTGGTGCTGCTTCCGGAGCGGCTTATCTTTACCAAGGAGAATGTAAACAATTACGATTATTGATGTGAGGAGAAATCAGAATGGCAGATCTTGAAGGAATGAAGGTGGCAAAGGACTATCATGTAGATGTTCCGTTTGCAAACGACAAGGGATTTTATGTAAAGGGAGCCAATGCGCTGGATTGGGGAATGAAAAAGCGTTTGGCGCATATCTTTAACCCCAAAAGTGGAAATACGGTGATGTTTGCATTTGATCACGGATACTTTATGGGATCAACGGCAGGGCTGGAGCGTCTGGATCTGATCCTTCCGAAGCTGGTGCCCCATGTGGATGTGCTGATGGGAACCAGGGGGGCAATCCGTTCCTGCGTGGATCCGGGACTGGCGTCAAACAAGGCAATCGCCCTTCGGGCCACCTCCGGATCGTCCATGCTGCAGGATGATCTTTCCCATGAGGTGCTTGCAGTAGATGCCAAGGACGCAGTCAGGATGAACGCGGATTGTCTGGCGATTCAGACCTTTATCGGAGCAGAGGGACAGCTCTCCAGTCTGGATAACCTTTCCAAAGCGATCAATTTGGGACAGCAGTATTCCATTCCGATCATGGGAGTGGTGGCAGTCGGAAAGGAAATGGAACGGACGCCTCGCTTTTTCAAGCTGGCGACCAGGATTCTGGCGGAGCTGGGTGCGAATGTGATCAAAACATATTACTGCGACGATTTTGAAGAAATTGTGGCGGCTTGCCCGGTTCCGATTGTTGTGGCAGGAGGAAAGAAGCTTCCGGAGAAGGAAGCACTGCTCCTGGCCTATAACGCCATTCGGGGCGGAGCAAGAGGCGTTGATATGGGAAGAAATATTTTCCAGTCTCAGAACCCTGTGGAAATGAGCCTTGCAATTAACAAGATTGTCCATGAGGGTTACACAGATCAGGACGCCTATGATTTCTTCCGCTCGGAAATCGGAAAGCGATAAAAGTACTTGCAGAGGAAAGCGTTTTGATGTAGAATCTTCTAAGTCGGGCGATCCTTGTCAACAGGGATCGCCATTCGGGGGCGTAGCTCAGCTGGGAGAGCACCACGTTCGCAACGTGGGGGTCAAGGGTTCGAATCCCTCCGTCTCCATAAGCAAACCGCACTGGAGCATTCGAGTGCGGTTTCTTTTCTTTTATGTTGTAAGAAGATCAGAGCCTCGCCTTTCGGCGGGCTTTTTTGTATCCTGAAATTTCTTGTGCCCGAGGCGTTTCCGGATGTTATAATAAAAGAATCGAAGGTAGCTGAAGGAGCGCAGATCGTAGGGTCTGGGCCGGCTGTCATCGCCGGATCACCGGCGTTTTATGGAGGAAGAATGAAGAAAGAAATGGATTATATTGCTCTGCTTTTGGAAAGATATCCGCTGCTGACTGCCATTGGATCGGAGATCAGGAGCGCCTATCAATTGCTTGAGGCAAGCTATGAGAAGGGCGGAAAGCTCCTGGTGGGAGGAAACGGAGGAAGCTCAGCGGACAGTGAGCATCTGGTGGGGGAACTGATGAAAGGCTTTGTGAAGCGCCGGATGATCCCGGCTTCGGTCTCGGAAGCGCTGCGGGCGCTGGATTCGGAGCGGGGGGAGAAACTGGCCAACGGGCTTCAGGGCGCGCTGCCGGCGATTGCCGTCACCGGACACCACGCGCTGACCAGCGCGTTCGGAAACGATGTGGACTGGCGCATGGCAATTGCGCAGCAGGTCTACGGATATGGCGCGCCCGGCGATGTGTTTCTTGCCATATCCACCTCCGGCAATTCGGAGAACCTTCTGTATGCGGCGGATGTGGCTCGTGCGAAGGGAATACGGGTCATTGCGTTGACTGGAAAGAGCGGAGGGAAGCTGGCATCGATTGCAGATGTGGCTTTGATCGTTCCGCTGCAGGAGACCTACCAGATTCAGGAGCTGCATTTGCCGATTTATCACAGCCTGTGCCTGCAGCTGGAGGAGCATTTCTTTGATTGAGGAGACGGTGGAGAACATGAGACCGATGCACAGCTTTGCAGTCTGCGCCTATGGAGATTCCCCTTATCTGGAACGTTGCCTGCAGTCCCTGCGGGCGCAGAGCATGGCATCGGAGTACCTTCTTTGTACCGCGACGCCGAGCCATTGCCTGGAGTCCCTCGCGAAGCAGTATGGGTTTCGGCTTTGCGTGCGGGAAGGGAAAGCGGGAATCGGCGCGGATTGGAACTATGCGATGGACTCTGCCCGGGGGCAGTTTGTGACGCTGGCGCATCAGGATGATATTTACGGGAAGCATTATACGGAGACCCTGCTGCGCTGCGCCGCCCGCTGGCCGGACATGGAGCTTTTCATGACACGTTCTTTGACGCTGAAGCATCATGGGGTGCAAAAGGACGGCACGTCGGAACGGATCAAGCGTCTGCTGCGCGCGCCGCTTCGAGTGCACGCGCTGTCCCATTTGCCCTTGTGGAAAAAGGCGGTGCTGCGACTGGGGAACCCTGTGATTTGCCCTTCCTGCGCCTATCGAAAGGAAAGCTTCGCTTCGCTTCGCTTTTCGGAGGAGAAGCGCTTTGTCCTGGACTGGGATTACCTGTATCGCCTTGCGGAGCACAGGGGGAGATGGATCTGCGTGGAAAAGCCCCTTCTTCTCTACCGCGTTCACCCGGGCGCGGCAACTGCCCGCTGCATGGAGGATCATGTGCGGGAACAAGAGGAGCACGAGATGTTTTGCCGTATGTGGCCCAAGCAGGTGGCGAGCATGATCCTGCATGTTTACAGGAGAGCCTATGCAGCATATCAGGACTAAAGAGGGAAGGCTGATTGTATGGCTGGCGGCAGGACTCAGTGGGCTTTCCCTCTTTTTTATGTACGGAGACGGTTTCTTTGCCGGGTACTTTGGAGATGGAAAAACCGGCACCATGCTGGGGGAGATGCTGATTCTTTTTCTGCTGTTATGCTGCGCCGGGCAGTGCCTCGGTTCGGAAGAACATAGGGCAGGGGCGACTCTCTTTGTTGTCAGCGCCTTCCTCTGGGTACACCGCATCTTTCTTCCTGTCATTGTGAGCGGAGTCTGGATGCTGGGGCTGTTTCTGATGGGAGAAGCCCTGCTGTTTGTGCTGCGGAGTCGAACGGGGCAGGACAGCACTTCGCCTGTGATGCGCTTTGCACAGAATTTTCTGGCGGGTGCTTCCTTTTATATTGCCGCCATCTGCGCACTTTCCCTGTTCCGAATCGGAGGGGTGGCGTCTGCCCGAAGAACGGCTGTTTTTTTGGTCCTTCTCGCTGTCTTATGCTTGCTGCTGTTTTCCCATTCCGGTATGGCGCCGATTTGTTATGAATGCCTGGGACCGGAGACCGGGGCTTTGGGCAGGAACGGAAGAACCGGTGACAGCGAAGAACCGGATGATGGCTGGCTTCCGTTGGGGAAACAGACATCCTGCAGGCGGTTCGGACCCCTAAGACTTGCCGTACTCACGCTTTTGCTTTTGCAGGCGGGAAGGATGAACGTTGCACTGGATTACGATTCCTTGCGCTACGGGCTTCGCTCCCAGTATATTCTGGACAGGGGGGCGGGGATTTATGAAGCCCTCGGAACCGTCAACACCGTATATGTTTATCCCAAGGGGCTGGAAATTCTGACATTGCCCCTTTCCGGCACGGTCACATACGGCTTGGTTCTGGCTTTTTCCTGGTGGTGTGCGGTGCTGCTCCTTTTCGTGATTCGTGAAATCGCAGCGGACTGCGCCGGTTCTCAGGCGGGAGAGCAGGCAATGTTTCTTGCGGCGTGTATTCCGGGAATCCTGAATCTTTCGATTTCGGCAAAGACGGACATGATTACCCTGCTGTTTCAGATGATGGCAATTCTTTTTATGCTGGAAAGCGGGCTGGGATCGGAGTGGGACAGGGGGACAGAAAGCCGTTGGCGCCTGCTGATCTGGGGGCTTCTGAGCCTTTTGATGACACTCTGCTTTAAGCCCACGGCGCTGGTCTTTTCCGGCGGTCTGCTTCTTGCCGCGATGCAAGCTCTGATTGGGACGCGTTTGCGGCGAGGCGGGGATGGAAACAAGGAAGCGCCGGACGGCAGACGGAAGAGAACCGCCATAGGGCATGGGATGATGCTCCCGTCGCTCCTTACGGGTATCGCCTTTTTGGGCGTCACCGGCAGGACCCTTGTCCTCACGGGATACCCGCTGGCTTCCGTATTCACAGGGATCTGGGAGCGGATGGGTTTGCGGGGGCATTATCCGCTGGCGGTGCAGACACTGCCCAACGCGGTTTCCGGTCTGAGCGGCAGTGAAACAATCACCCGGCTGTTTTATCGCCTGTTTCTCTTGCTCCTGTCTCCGGTGGGAGAAGAGGGGCTTCACATTCGTGTCGCCTGGGGAACCCCGCTGTTCTTGCTTTGCCTTTTAAGTATGATGCTGTTCCGGTTTGGAAAGGAGAAGAAAAGAAGAAGGGAGACTGGGGCTGTCCGGTTTGTGGAGGCGGCACTTTTCATTCAGCTCCTTCTGGGCTTGATTTCCCTTCGCCTGCTGCATCAGATTGATGGCAATTATTACAATTTAAGCTATGCCCTGGCAGCAATCGGAGCGGCGGCAGCGGCCTCCAGCCGGAAGGAAAGCGCTGCTGTCTGCTGCTTTCCCGCAGTGCTCACGGCAATTCTTTTCATGGGACTCACGAACTGGGCTGGCGTAAACGGGCTGACAGAGCCGAAGCTGAACCACTATGGATTTTATGATCACAGGGGAGATGCGGAGGCGTACATGAGACAGGTGGGAGCGGAGCAGGTCTATCATCGGCTGGAGCAGACCCCCGGGTGTCGGATGCTGGCCGTCGCAGCGGAACCTGCGTGCTACTTGTTTCCCTGCTGTGGGGAGAGCTATACCGATGTGACCGGCAGCGGCGGAAATGTGGCATTGGTCAAAACGCTGAACCGATTTAAGGATTATCTGGAATATGCAGGTGTGACACATCTCTATGCGGAGCGTGGTTTTTTGGAACAGCACCAAAGAGCCGAGGACATCATTCGTTTTATGAGGGAGGACGGCAGCATTACGCCGCTCATCTGTCAGGAGGGAAATACGCTGTATGTATATCATGCCGGAATCAGGGACTGAAAATAGAAAAGTCAGGGGAGGCGAGCCGAAGCCGGAGGTGTGGAGGGCAGAGCTTTTGGCGGTTCTTCTTCTGTTCGGATGGGCTTTTTTTATCAATCGGGGCATGCGGATCTCAGGTCTTTACATGGATGATCTCTATACTTGGTCGTGCTGGGGAGAGCAGGGAATTGTATCCTTTCTGTTTCCCGTGGGTTCCACCAGAAACCGCTTTGTGTACTGGCTGGCATCCTGGATTGAGCTGGCGATCATCGGGAACCGGCTGGAATGGATCGTGCCTATTAATATCTGTTTGAACGCGGGGCTGGCTTACTTTTTATACCGCTTTTCCTATCGCCTGTCCAAAAGCCGCCCGGTGGGGCTTCTGTCCGGGATTGTATTTTTGACCTCCCATTTTTCCTATTATCAGATCGGTCAGATGCTGGGTCTCATGGAGACCATGGGAATCTTTTTTGCTCTGCTGCAAAGCTGGTGCCTGTATCGCTACCTGAAGGGGGACGGCAGCCGCTTTTTTGGCTTCGCCTTGCTGAGCTACTTTTTGAATTGCTTTACGCACGAGCGGTATCTGGCGCTGTTCCCCATGTTTTTTTACTGCCTTTTCGTGAAGCGGGAGAAGAATTGGAAGCCATGGATCGCAGCGCCGCTGGTGCTTGCATTGATTCTGGGGATTCGGTTTTTTACGATCGGGACCCTTTCTCCCGCCGGGACAGGCGGAACCCAGCTGGCAGATACGTTCACACTCCGGTCTGCGGCAGTCAATTTTTGCGTGGAATGCCTGTACTGTATCGGGGTGAATGCGGGACCCGAGCACCTGAGCGGCATTTCCTGGCAGGACACCCCCTTCTCGCTGAAGATGCTGGTGCTCCTTATGAATTTGCTGGTACTCTCGTTTGCATTGGCGACCTTCTTCGCCTTATTGCGGCGGCGAAAGGGCAAGGGGGGAGGAGCCCGTGTTCCGGTTGAGCTGATTTTCTTTTTCGGCTTCATGGTCGGATGCATGGCGGCATCCTCGGTGACCATACGGGTGGAAATGCGCTGGCTCTATGTGGTGTACGCCTTCCTTCTTCTTTTTCTGTCTTCCCTGTTCGGCGCGTGGAAAAGGCTGCGCCTCCGACGGGATCGCGATCCCAGGGAAATGCACCGCTACCGCATCTCCGATCATGTTCCGCAGCTGTTTCTTGCGCTTGCAGCGGGGATCGCCATCCTTTTGCAGTGCTTTTACCGCACGGGCTACGAAAAGCTGTACCTGTTTCCGGATCAGGAGCGATACAATTCTCTTGCCGATACGACCGTCGGAACCTACGGAAGAGAGGTGCTGGGGAAAGAAATCATCATCCTGGGAAACAGCTACAAGATGAGTGAATTTACGGCCAAGACCTTTTTTAAGACCTTTGATCCGGCGCGCACCGGTCAGGGAACTTCGGTTCGCCATGTGGAGCGGCTTACGGATTTTGGGCAGGTGACGGAAAACATGCTGATTCTGCAGGAGGATCCGGCACACAATCGGTTTCTGGATATCACGGAGCCTGTGAGAGAGATGAAGCTGGAGGTGGAAACGGGATATTATCGGGACGGCTGGATGGATGAGGAGGCGGACATCCGCCTTCTGACCGGGAAGAGCGGAGAAATCAGAATGCACTGCATGTACCCGGGGGATCTGCGGGGTGATGAGTATTTTCTGCTTCGGGTGAATCAGGGAGAAGCGCAGCGTTTTGTGATGCAGCGCAATGTATCCGACTTCAGCATTCAGGCGGAGCCCCGCCAAATCGCGGAGCTTACATTTTGCACCAGCTTCCATGTGGAGAATGCAGCAGAGCAGCGCGGAGAAAAAAGGCTGGCGATGATTGTAAACTTTACGGCGGAATAAATTGCTACTATAATGAATGACATCGGGAGAGGCATTCAGAGCGGGACAAACAGAGTGCGGGGAAAAGAGCCTTGATGCAGGCGTAGGGCGCCGGGGTTCGGTGTGAGAGGGAGACCGGGGAGGAAGGAACGAATGGCAAAAAAAATGACGGTGCGTTTGCTTCCTCTATTTGGCTTTCTGTTTCTCAGCGCATATCTTAGGAGCGCTGCGGTCAACGTGGTCTATACGGACTACATACGCTTGGTCAACTCCTACCTGGAGGACGTCTGGAGCATTCAGCCCTACCTTCGTCCCGACGTTCTGACGCGCATTCCCGCCAATTATGTTCAGCGCATTGTAAATGTGGAGCTCTTTCACTACAGCACCATGTTCGATATGATGCTGGGGGCATTTTTTCTTGCCTTGTCCACGCTTCCTCTCGGAATTTACTGTGTGAAAAAAAAGCTCCCCACCTCCCTTTGCGCCGGTCTGATTCTGTTTTTCTTTTCCCTGAACAAGTGGGAAATGCTGACCAACGGCTCCGGCTGGGTTCATTTCACGGCGTTTGCCTTGTTCTGGTACCATTATCTGGTGTATGACCGGGTCATGGCAGGGGAAGGGAGCAGGAGGGACGAGCGGCGGCTTTTGTGGCTTCCGTCCGTGACGATTCTGCTGTTCTGCGGCCCCTACTGCGGGGTGTATGCAGTGACATTGATCCTTGTGGATCTGTTTGCGGTATTTGTGATGAAAAAAAACAGAAGGCAGGCAGTTAAACGGATGCTCGGCGCACTGCTTCCGCTGCTTCTGTTCCTTTGCAGTCGGGCTGCGGCGGTGGAGGAGAGAGCGGGGGCGACCACAGCCTCCATCGGCCAGGTGGTGGGGGAGCATCCGCTGTTGCTGCCCCGGTTCTTTGTCCGTTCCTTTGCTTCCATGGTACTGGGGAGCGAGACGGCGGCAGAATACGGGATTCCATCGCCGGTGATGACGATGTTGGGGCTTTTGGTGCTGGGCTTTTACGGTTTCGCTTTTTATTTGAACGGGAAGAAAAAAATCTACCGGGAGAGCGTATTTCCCCTGCTTTTACTGACCGCCGGATTTCTGAACCATGTGCTGGTGACAGCCTCCCGCTGGATTTTTCTGAACGCCGATTACGGGATGAGCTCCCGCTATGCCCTGCAGTACCAGATCGGGATTGTGGGGATTTTGTTGACGCTGTTTCTTGCTGCCCGGGGGGAAGGGCGCTTCGGAAAGCGGCTTGCGGTGTGGTTTGCGCTTCTCATATTTGCGGGAAACGCAGTGACGACGGGGCGGGAGATACGCATGGCGAAGTACCGCCGGGAACAGTTTCTCCGCATTCGGGAAAGCGCACTGCATTTTGAAGCACTGAGCGATGCAGAACTCAAGAAAGCACTGCAGTATCACGATCCGGTTCGGATCAGAAAGGCGCTCTCGCTCCTCAAGGAACGAGGGCTGAATGTGTACAATGAATAATGCTTACGGCCTGCGGGCGATCCAGGAAGTCAATTTAAAAATCTTAAAAGAGGTGGCGCGTATCTGCGATCAATATCGTATTGCATATGCGCTGGATGCAGGAACGCTTCTCGGCGCCATTCGCCACGGCGGCTTTATTCCCTGGGACGATGACGCGGATATTGTGATGACGCGAAATAACTGGGAGGCCTTTCGCAAGGTGGCGGGAAGAGAGCTGCCGGAGGGAATGAAGCTGCTTTTTCCGGCACAATTTGCCGGTGGACGCCGCTTTTATGATTTCACGCCCCGTATTATCTACGAGCGTTCCAGGAGAAGAAAACCGGATCAGGAGACCCGCTTCTACGAAGAAAAGCTGAATCACCTCTGGGTTGATATCTTTATTCTGGATCGCCTTCCCAATGCGCCCCTTGCAGCAAAACGCATGATCCTTCAGCAGAAGGCCATTTACGGGCTTGCCATGGGACACCGCCATAGGCTGGATCTTAACAAGTACAGCGGCAAGGAACGGCTGGCGGTGGCAGGAGGCAGCACGGTGGGGCGCGCGGTGCCGATGCGGCAGCTTTTCTTTTTGCAGGACAAGCTGGCCAAGGCCATGAACGGGAAAAAGACCGACTTCTGGTACTACAGCAACTATGATCCGGGGTACATGGATATTCGCCTGAAAGATGAGTGGGTGGAGCAGCGGATCGAGATCCGCTTTGAGGACACAAAATTCAGCATTCCGGCACAGTACGATGAAGTTCTGACCTGCATTTACGGGGATTACATGGAGCTGCCGCCCAAGGAACAGCGGGTGCAGTCCCACGGAAGCACGGAGATTGAAATTTATGGATAAGACGGACGGTTCAAATCGGCGGAGCAGGCTTTCGCTGGTGGTTTCCGTATTCAACGAGGAGGAGTCGCTTCCCCTGTTTCGGGACGAGACGGAGGCAATTCTGAATGACTGCGGATGGGATTATGAGCTGATTTATGTAAACGATGGGAGCGGGGACGGGAGCGCTGTGCTGTTGAACCGCATGGCCGCTGAAAATCCGAGGGTGAAGGTGCTGCATTTTTCCAGAAATTTCGGACATGAGGCCGCCATGATTGCCGGAATTGACTGTGCCGAGGGAGATGCGGTGATCTGTATGGACGCGGATCTCCAGCATCCTCCCCGGTACATTCCGAAGATGCTTGTACTGTTTGAAGCGGGGACGGACGTGATCCATATGGTGCGGACGGCAAACCGCTCCGCAGGTTTTTTAAAAAATCTGACCTCCGCCGGTTTCTATGCGGTGATGAACACACTGAGCGGTACCCGGCTCCGGAAAAATGAGTCGGATTTTTTCGGGCTGTCGGCGCGGACGGCGGAAATCCTTCGCCGGGATTATCGCGAGCGGGTGCGCTTTTTGAGAGGCTACGTGCAAAGTCTCGGCTTTCCCTCCGAGACCCTTTACTACGAGGCGGGAAGGCGCGCAGCCGGACACAGCAAATACTCGATCCGCAGGCTCCTTCGGTTTTCCATGAATACGATCATGAGCTTTTCGGATCTGCCGCTGCGTCTCGGCATTTACGCAGGTGCCTGCTCCGCACTGCTGGGCGTGCTCATTCTCTTCTATTCTTTGGTCATGAAGGTGAAGAACGGGGCGCCGGACGGATACACCACCTTGATTGTGGTCATTTGCTTTATGTTTGCCGTGTTATTTCTTCTGGTGGGCATCATCGGTCAGTATATCGGCGTGCTGTTTCAGGAGGTTAAGGGAAGACCGATTTACCTTATTGAGTCGGCGGTGAACGTTGGCACTGTCAGTACCGATCGAACAGCTCCGAAGAAAAAAATTCCCGAAGCGTGATATCAAACCCCTCACAGATCCTTTGAATCGTGGACAGTGAGGGGTTTCCTTTTTGCCTGTGGACGGCGGAGAGCAGCGTGGATTTCGGAAGACCGGCACGCTTTGCCAGCTCATAAAGAGACAGATTTTCCCGGTCGCAGAGCTCTTGAACGCGAAGGGAAAACGGAAGCTGAGAAGGTGGATTATTCATGGGATTCTCCTTGCTTCGAGGACCCGCACTCCTTGAGATAGGCAGACGCATCCCGAAAGAATGCGGCGATGATCAAAAGCATGATGATGCCGATGGGGAACGCGGCGATGATGGAGACAGTCTGTAAATTTGCCATGGAGCTCTCGGAGAACAGGAGAGCGATGGGAAGCAGGATCAAAAGGATCGACCAGAACACCTTGACCGCACGAGCCGGTTCCTCCCGATCATGGAGTTCCTTGTAGGAGTAGGCGCTGGCAACCAGGGCGATGGAATCGAAGGAGGTGGCATAAAATCCGATCATGGTGAGAGCCAGAAGCACCATCACAAGGCGGGGAAACGGAAGGGTATTCAGCAGAGACAGGATGATGGAATAAAGATCCTCTCCCCCGTGGAATCGGGCGGCAAAATCCTGGATGTGGTGCATTTGAAGTCCCATGCCGTAGTTTCCGAGGACGATGAACGAGAGCCAGGTTCCGCTCACGCCAAAGCCGAATCCCCCGAATATCATCTGCCGTATGGTTCTTCCGCGGCTGATGGAACCGATGAAAAAAGGGGTCGCCACACACCAGACCATCCAATAGGCCCAGTAGAAAACCGTCCAGTTTTGCGGGAAGCCGCTGGTTCTCAGCGGATCCGTATTGCTTCCCAGCAGGATGAAGTTTTGTGCAACCGTTCCGATCGCCGAGAGCCCCAGATCCAAAATATAGCGTCCCATCCCGCCGAAGGTAAGGACATAGAAGAGAAACAGGAAAAACAGCTGAATACAGAGAGAGGCAAGCTTGGATACGCCTGCATTGCCGAAGTACACAGCAATTGTGTAGGAGAGGCAGACAAAGAGAAGGATCAGGATGGTGAGACCTGTGGAGACCGGAAGTCCCAGGAGATCCGCCAGGATGCCGGAGAGGAGGGGGGCGGAGATGGAGAAGGTGGTGGCGGTTCCTGCAATCAGCGCAAACACCGCCAGCAGGTCGATCAGATGTCCGGCGATTCCGTCTGTGTGACGACCGAGAAGGGGGCGGCAGGCCTCGGAATATTTCTGCTTTTTTCGTCTTCTGACATGCAGCATGAACCCGAAGGCCGCAGCCACAGACAGATACATGGACCAGGGAATCGGTCCCCAGTGAAACAGAGGATAGGTGCTGGCCCAGCGCTGGAGATCACCGAGGGACTGAACATAAGGTTCGTTCGCATAAATGATCCACTCGCAGAGAGAGTAGAACATAATGTCTGCGGCAAGCCCGGAGGTGAAAATCATGGCGCCCCACTGCAGGGTGGAAAAGGCAGGTGCGCCCTCGCCGAGCCGTATTGTTCCGTAGCGGGAACAGGCGATGTAAAGGGTGAGCAGGAGGATGGCAAATCCTGCGAGGAGGTAGTACCAGCTGAACTCCTCTGAGAGAAAGCGCCGGACTGAGTTCAGCACGTGGGCAGAGTCTGCGGGACTTATGAAACAGACGAGGCAAAATGCCAGAATTGTGAAAAAGGGAAGAATCGTAATCATCCAGTCGATGCGGCTCCGCAGTGTTTTGTTCATTTTTTTTAAATTCCTCCGTATATTGAACAATCTACCACGCTTTCTTACGCTTCGCAAGAGAAGTTTTTAAAGTTTTTATTACCTTTTGAAAAAAAGCTGTTAAAAAAAGGAGGCTTCCTATATAATCCGAATGTGCCGGGAGCGGCATAATAAAGCAGTTCGGTGGGATGGATCAGAGGTGAAAAAATGAAAAGAACAAATGACAGAGCAAAAGAAATCGCGGCGGCAGTCCTTGCGGCTTCTATGGTTTTGCTGGTTACAGGCTGCGGAATGACCCGCGGGGCGATGGCGTCGTCCGTCGCGGAATCGGTGGCAAACGAAGAGGAACCGGATCAGAAGACCCAAAAGAACATTACGCTTGACTTTGATGAGGCTCAGGCGTCCTGTGAGGAAGCGCTGGAGGACTATGAGCTGGGGAGCTACATTGACACCTATGTGGATGAGGAGAAAAAAGTAGTCAACCTGATCTGGCCATTGCATAAGGAAGCGACGGAGGCGGACGGGGTTGAGTATGCCGATGCCTTTGTCAGGGCATTCAATGACGCCTGTTATGAGCAGGATTTTTCCATTGCACTTTCCGGCAAGGATTCCTACGGGGGACTGTATCAGACCTATGCTGTGAATGTGCAGGTGTTTCGGGAGGAGGATATCCTGAAGCCGGAGAACTATCTGGTGAGCATGACCATTCCGGCAGGCTCCCACGAAAAAATTGTCCCATTCTCCCAGTACGACGGAATGAACGAGGTCATGCTGAGTGACGGACCGGCCATGATTCCGGGGGGAAAATACAAGGGCGATGAGAAGAGCAGTGCAAAGGCTCAGGCAGAAACAAAGGAAGAGACCTCGGGAAACGGCGAAAACAAGTAAAGAACAGGAAAAGACAGTAAAAGACAGTAAAGGACAGTAAAGGACAGTAAAGGACAGTAAAGGACAGTAAAGGACAGAGCATGATATGAGAGCAGAGAATCGACAAATAGCAGCGTATATTTTTGCGCTGATGCTGGGCGTCGGAGCGGTGGCTTTTTCTCCGGACTCGGCGCAGGCGAAGGTGGTCAAGAGGGACGCGGCCCGTTCCCGGACCTGGCAGACGGAGGTGGTTCAGGCAGAACGCGTTCCGGAGCACGGTGAGGGCGAGGGCAGCGCCGTATCCGGAAGCGGAGTCATTGTGGCCGGCGCCGGAACAGGCGGAGGCAACACCGTAAAAATTCAGAGCGGAACCGAGGCAGCCGGGGGAATCGGCGTGGTTACCGGACAGGGGGCAGTGACGCCCCCGAAGGATAGGAAGGTGGTCACAACAACGCTGTTTGACGGCGGAGAGCTGATGCTGATTGCGCCGCAGACTGTCGGTCAGATGGAAAGCTTTATCCTGACAACCAAGAGCGGAAAGATCATTGTTGTAGACGGCGGAACGGAGGGGGATGCGCCCCATCTGAAACAGCTTCTGATGGAAAAGGGCGGCCGCGTCAGCGCGTGGTTCATCACACACCCGCATTCTGATCACGTGGGTGCCATGACAAAGCTGATTGAGGAGGGAGACCCGGCGCTCACTATCGAAAACATTTACTACAATTTTCCTCCGCTCGACTGGTGCCGCAGAAACGAAGCGTACCGTGCAGATATGGTGGAGCGCTGCCTGAATGCCCTGGCAAAGCGGGATCCCGCATCCAATCACGATCAGATCGGGCGCGGCGATACCATTCAGATCGATGACGTGACGGTGCATGTCCTGAATACACCCTATCGTTTTCCCATCAATGCCATCAACAATGCGTCGGTGGTTTACAGAGTGGAGATGAACGGAAAGCGAATCCTGTTCCTGGGAGACTTGGGGGTACAGGGGGGGAATCGGCTGGTGGAGGAATACCGGGACGACCCGGGAGCGCTGAAGGCGGACATTGTTCAGATGGCGCACCACGGTCAAAGCGGCGTGGATCGGAACGTGTACGAGCTGGTAAGGCCCGGCATCGCACTCTGGTGCTGCCCACGCTGGCTCTGGGACAATGACAACGGCGGGGGCGTCAACAGCGGCAACTGGAAGACGCTGGAGGTGCGAAGCTGGATGCGTCAGCTGAATGTTAAGACACACGTGGTGGCGAAGGACGGAGATCAGGTGCTCCGATGAAGAAGTTTGGAAGAAGCATTGTCCTGGCCTCCGCGTCTCCCCGGAGAAAGGAACTGCTGCATCAGGCGGGCATCCGGGTCCGGGTGATGCCCAGCCGGGCAGAGGAGTGCCTTAAGAAAAAAACGGCAGCGGCATTGGTAAAGGCGCTGTCCTGCCGTAAGGCAGAGACGGTGGCGGCTCTGCAGAAGCCGGGAACCGTTGTGATTGGAGCGGATACCGTAGTTGCAGCCGACGGAAACATTCTCGGAAAACCGAAGGACAAAGAGGATGCGTGTCGAATGCTTCGGAGTCTGTCCGGAAAAACCCATGCGGTCTATACCGGCGTGACCATCATTCTCTGCGGCGAACGGCAGGTCAGTTTTTATGAAAAGACCGAGGTTTCCGTCTATCCGCTGACGGAGGAGGAAATTCAAGCCTATGTGGAGACGGGGGAGCCGTTTGACAAGGCAGGGGCCTATGGAATTCAGGGCGCCTTTGGAGCTTATATTCAGGGGCTTCGCGGGGATTACACCAATGTGGTGGGACTTCCGCTTGGCAGAACAGTCTGGGAGCTGAAGCATCTCCTGGAGGAAAAGGAGAATGGTTTATGAAGAATCCTGTGATTACCATCGAAATGGAAGACGGTGGATTGATGAAGGCGGAGCTGTATCCGGAGATTGCGCCGAATACGGTGAATAATTTTCTGAGTCTTGCGGGGAAGGGCTTTTATAACGGTCTGATTTTTCACCGTGTCATTCCCGGCTTTATGATTCAGGGGGGAGACCCGGAAGGGACGGGAATGGGCGGTCCCGGATACAGCATCCGGGGAGAATTTTCGCAGAACGGGTTTCAGAACGACTTAAAGCACGTCCGGGGCGTCCTTTCCATGGCGCGGGCCATGGATCCGGATTCTGCCGGAAGTCAGTTCTTCATCATGCATGAAAATGCCCCCTATCTTGACGGCGCCTATGCAGCCTTCGGAAAGCTTTTGGAGGGGGAGGAGGTGCTGGATCGCATTGCGGCGGTCAGAACCGATCGCAGCGATCGTCCCCTGGCGGAGCAGAAAATCCGCACCATGACGGTTGAAACCTTTGGGGAACACTATGGGGAGCCGGAAACAGCGGAAGCATGAAGCGCTGCTACTATGTGAGAGTGGGGGAGGAAACCGGCTGCCCCGTAACGGTTTCCGATGAGCCGTGGCAGGGGGATCTTGCTGTGACCGATGCGTCCGCCATTACAGCGGATCGGATTTTTGCTGCGGCGAGGAGAAAGCTGGGGCTTCCTCTCCTCATTGCAGAAACGGAGCGGCTGATCCTGCGGGAGCTGTGGGCGGAGGATCAGAAGCGTCTCGCCGGACTCCTCACGGAAGAAGCGGAGTTGCAAAAGGCGGGTATGAACACGGAGCTGCTCCGGGATCAGACCTGTCTGGAGGCTTATATCCGAACCCAATATCGCTTTTTTGAATACGGCTTGTGGGGCGTTTTTTTGCGGGAAAGCCGGGAGCCGATCGGTCTGATCGGCTTTTCGCCCGGCAATCCTCCGGAGCTGGGATACTATATCAGTCAGAAGTACAGGCGGCGCGGCTACGCTTTGGAAGCGGGCAGAGCCGTATTTTGTTACGCGAAACGGGAGCTTTTCTTTGGGCAGATTGCCCTTCGGATTGAGCGGGGAAACACGGCGTCTCTGGCACTTGCCGAAGCGCTTTCCCACATTGCCCCGGCTATTCCTGTGGATCTGCGCCTTAAGGTACAGCAGTGACAGCGGAATTCCGGGCGGCAGGACTTTACATCTGCCGGTAAAAGGGATATAATCGCCTGTAACATTGTATACAAAAAACGGGGGTTGTACAATTTGATGAAGCGTATTATGGATGAGAAGGCATACGCGAAAATCAATCTCGGTCTGGATGTGCTTCGGAAAAGAGAGGACGGCTACCATCAGCTGAAGACAGGAATGCAGACAGTCAGTCTGGCGGATGAGCTTACCATTGAGGTGGGCGGAGAGCCGGGAATCCGGATTTTCTGCAATCGCCCGGAGCTTCCCGCGGACAGAAGGAATCTGGCTTATCAGGCGGCGGAAACCTTTCTCTCCTGTGCGGAGCTGAACATCGGTCTTCAAATCCGGATTCGGAAACACATTCCGGCAGCAGCAGGGCTTGCAGGCGGCAGTGCCGATGCGGCGGCGGTATTTCGCGCATTGAACACGCTGTTTGACCGGCCGTTTTCCGGCGGCGAGCTGCAGAACATGGCGCGCCCCCTGGGCGCAGATATCCCGTTTTGTATTTGCGGAGGAACCTGCCTTGCGGAGGGAATCGGAGAACAGCTTACGATCCTGCCGGAGCTGGCTCCGTGCCGGATTGTGATCGCAAAGCCGGTTTTCGATTTGTCCACAGCCTTCATCTACGGGAATCTCCATGCAGATCGGATTCCGGAGGATGCACACCCGGATATGGACCGGATTGTAAACGTCATTTGCGAAGGGAATCTGGAGCGTCTCAGGGGGATACTGGGAAATGTTCTTGAGCGCCCCGCCCGGGAGGCATATCCGCAAATAGAAGCCTGCAAACAGGCGTTTCTGCTGCGGGGCGCGATCGCATCCTCCATGAGCGGGAGCGGGTCGGCGGTGTTCGGCGTGTTTGCAGAGGAGGAACAAGCTCTTTGCTGCATAGATTCCCTGGAACAGGACAGGCAAAGACTTGGCCTTTCTGAAATTTTTTTGACGAGGCCGGTTTCCCGCCTTCTGGAGAGCGAAACCATGGGCATTACATAAGAGAAAAGGGAGGATGATATGACGAATGCGCTGAACATTACGGTAAATGAGTATATGCCGCTTCGGGATGTGGTATTTCACACGCTTCGGCAGGCCATTCTCAAGGGAGAGCTGGAGCCGGGGGAGCGCCTGATGGAAATTCGGCTGGCAAAAAGGCTTGGGGTCAGCCGGACGCCGATTCGGGAGGCGATCCGCAAGCTGGAGCTGGAGGGACTTGTGATCATGATCCCAAGAAAGGGAGCAGAGGTCGCGGGAATCACGGAAAAGAATCTGCGGGATGTGCTGGAGGTGCGGCGCTCCCTGGAGGAGCTGGCGATTGAGCTTGCGGTGAAGCGGATGGATGAATCGGGCATCACACGTCTTGAGGAAGCGAGAATCGGTTTTCGGGAGGCGCTGAACAGCAACGACATGATCCGGATCGCACAGGCGGATGAGCGCTTTCACGATGCGATTTATGCAGGAACAGACAATGAAAAGCTGATTCAGCTTTTGAATAATCTCCGGGATCAGATGTACCGCTATCGGCTGGAATATATTAAGGACACCGGGAAGCGGCAGATTATTATGGACGAGCATGAGAGCATTCTGAATGCGGTCAAGACGAGAGATGTGGAGCTGGGGAAACGGGCGATGCGTGAGCATATTGACAATCAGGAGCTGACCATATCCAGAAAGCTCTCGGGGGAGTCGGCGTGAGCTTTGCCGTGAAACGGACAGAAGAAACAGAAAAAATGAGAAATGAGGAAGTAATATGGGGAAGCAGACAATAGCGGTCATTTTCGGAGGACAATCCTCGGAGCACGAGATTTCCTGTATGTCCGCCGCCAATATCATTGAGCAGATTGACAGAGAGCGGTACGAGCTTCTCCTGGTGGGTATCACCAAGGACGGTCACTGGATCAAGGTGGATCGCCCGGAGGAGGTGCGGGATGGGAGCTGGCGGGAAAAGAAAACCGGAGCCTGGCTCTCGCCGGACGCGACACAGAAATGTTTGATGATCCACGAGCAGGCGGCCTTTACCAAGGTGGAAATTGATCTGGTTTTTCCGATTCTCCACGGACTGTACGGAGAGGACGGAACCATTCAGGGGTTGTGCGAGCTGGCGGGGATTCCCTATGTGGGCTGCGGCGTGGCAGCCTCCGCCGTGGCGATGGACAAGGGGCTTACGAAACTGGTGGTGCAGTCCCTGGGCATTGATCAGGCGTCCTTTCTTCTGGTCACAGAGATTGACCTGGTGGATATGGTGGCTGTGATGAATCGGGTGGAGGATCGCTTTTCCTATCCGGTTTTTGTGAAGCCCTGCAATGCAGGCTCCAGCTGCGGCGTCACAAAGGTCCGTGACCGGGACGAGCTGGCGGAGGCATTCCGGGAGGCGGCGCGCTACGACAGAAGAATTCTGGTGGAGGAGGCCATTACAGGGCACGAGGTGGAGTGCGCAGTGCTGGGAGGCGGAAGAATGCCGGTTCAGGCCAGCGGGGTGGGAGAAATCCTGGCGGCAGCGGATTTTTATGACTATGAGGCGAAGTACTTCAACACGGAGTCCCGAACCATGACCGACCCGCCGCTTCCGGGGGATGCGGCGGAACGGGTCAGGGATGCGGCAATTCGAATTTTCCGCGCCATTGACGGATACGGGCTGGCCCGCGCCGACTTCTTTGTGACCGACTCCGGGCGGGTGGTGTTCAATGAAATCAACACAATGCCCGGTTTCACGGCGATCAGTATGTACCCGGTGCTCTGGGAGGCGAGGGGAAAGGACAAACGAACCCTGATCCAGGAGCTGATCACCCTGGCATTTGAGAGAGCACATTAAGTCAAGAACGGTCAGACAGAACAGAAAAGGGGATCTTGGAACCATATGGAAAATGAAAGGGAGAAAGAGCCTGCCCGGTTTGATGAGCAGGATCCGGTTAAGCTTTATGTGCCGCATCACCGGAAGCAGGGGACGGTGCGGGATCCGGGGGCGCCGGTGGGAGTCTTTGATTCCGGAGTCGGGGGCCTTACGGTGGCGCGGGAAATCATGCGTCAGATCCCGGAGGAACGGCTGATTTACTTCGGGGATACGGCGCGCCTTCCCTACGGCGCAAAATCCCGGGAAACCATCATCCGCTTCTCGCGTCAAATCGTCCGTTTCCTGCGCTCCAAAGGAGTCAAGGCAATCGTGATTGCCTGCAACACGGCCAGTTCCCACGCATTGAAGACGCTGGCTGCGGAGAGCGATATTCCGATTATCGGAGTGATCTACGCAGGTGCGATGACGGCGGCGCGGGTTACAAGGAACCGAAGAATCGGCGTGATCGGCACCCGGGGAACGGTGAACAGCGACATCTATCGCCATGTTATTCAAAGCATCGCGCCGGATGTGAAGGTCTTCCAAAAGGCCTGCCCTATCTTTGTCCCTCTGGTGGAAGAGGGATTGCTGCACGATTCTGTGACGGATGAAATCGCTTCCCGTTATCTTCAGGAATTGAAGCAACGATACGTGGACACTCTGGTCCTCGGCTGCACACATTATCCGCTGATTCGCTCCACGCTTCGGCGCATCATGGGAGAGGATGTGACGTTGGTGAATCCCGCGTACGAGACGGCGCTGGAATTAAAACAGATTCTTGCGAAGGAGGGCTTGCTGAACCCGGGGGGCGGACTTTTGCCCGGCGAAGAGAAGCACCATTTTTATGTCAGTGATCTGGCAGAGAACTTTCGGGAGTTTGCCAGCTCCATCCTGCCGGAGGAAGCCGGAAACACGCAGAAGATCGAAATAGAGGAGTATTGAGATGACCGGGGATGTGCTGGTAACAATCAGCGGAAGGCGAACAATCGGAGGCGAGGAAGAGAAAACATCCCTTCTGATGTTGGGAACATGCAGGGAAGAAAAGGGATCTCATCTCATTCAATGCAGGGAGCCGGGAGAAAAAGCCGGAGAGGATACGGAGCATATCATCCGAATCGGCGCGGGCTGCATGACAGTCAAAAAGCAGGGAGCAGTCAACACAGAAATGAGGTTTGGAAATCGGCTCCGGCGGGTAAAAAGCTGCTACAATACGCCCTACGGAGACATTCCGCTGGAAATTACGACGCGGGACATGGAGATTAATCGGCGGGAAGACAGTCTGTCGGTCTCGGTGTGCTACGGGATGAATGTGGGCGGTGAGTACCTTCCGGAATGCCGGCTGCAACTGGAGGTGAGCCTGCGCGGCACGAGGGAATGATGGAAAAACGAATTTATAAAATTGACACGACCAAGGGAATCCTGATTTTTTTGGTGGTAACAGGGCATATGCTCCTTCCGCTTCAGGGAAGAACGCGGCTTCTCACCAATCTGTTTTATGCCATATACTGCTTTCACATGCCTGCGTTTGTATTCCTGTCCGGCATTCTTGCATTTGGATTTGTCAATTCGGAGGGAGCAGTTCGGTGGAAGCGCTGGCTGCGTCTGGTATACTGGTATGTCATCTTTGAGGTGATCGTTTTTTTTTCGGAAATACCGGCGTACGGAAAAAGCGGGGACTTTCCCGATTTGTTTCATGAGTCGGGCAGTCCGTGGTATTTGCTTTGCCTGATCGAATGGTATTTGATGATTCCGCTGCTTCGGAATCTGAAACGGCGGCTGAGAGGACCGGCAGGAGGGGAGGCAAGGGCAGAAGCCTTGCTGGGCGGAGCCATTTTGCTGATCTCTCTGGCTTCCGGCTACCTGAGAGGTGTGGGAGATTTTCTTTCGCTGGATCGGGGATTTGCGTTTGCTCCTTTTTTTTATCTGGGATATTTTCTGGCGGAGCACCGCCTGATCCGGGTGGGATTGGGAATGCAAAAGGAACGGTGCCGGCTTGCGCGTCTGCTGAGAGCGGTGGGTGCCGTTACGCTGATCTGTGTGTTCCTGTTTCTGTTTGACCGCGGCGAAGCCATCCGGAACGTGTTCTTTGGAACCTGGTACGATCGGGTATGGGAGGGGCCAGGTCAACAGAACCATTGGCATATGCTGTGGGCGCTTCGGTTGTCCTGGTATCTGCTGGCATCAGCGGTGAGCTATCTGTTTTTTTGCGGCATCCCCCAGGGAAGGGCAGCGCTTCCGGAACGGGTGGGGCAGCAGACCCTTCCGATCTATATTCTGCATCGTCCCATTCGGGATATGTTGCTGGCTGCCGGTTTTTTTGATTCGATCAACCCGGGAAGCAAGCAGAGCCTGGCACTTTTGCTGTTGTGTTCTTTCGCGCTCACCTGGTTGCTTTCCTGTTCTCCGGTTTCCGGTCTGTTTGCGGTGCTGGATGCTCCGTTCAGACATCAAAAAAAGGAACGCCCAAGCCGCTGACGGGGCGTTCCTTTGTTCGATTTCTGATCGGATTTATTTGTTGCGTCTGAGGATGCGATCCACAAGGCTCCGCTTTTTGGGGGCAGCCGGGACGCCGCCCCGGACGCTTTTCAGCTCCGCAATGTAGATGCCGCTCACAATGACCTTGCATTCCTGCTTCAGCGGCAGCACGCGAAACACGTTTTCGTCCGCCATGAGGGTCATGACCCTGGGGCCGATCTTTGCTTTTACCACAGGCACCTTCATCCAGCGGATGTACCAAGGGGTCTGATCCGCCACCATTTTCGGAAAGCCGGCTTCGGTGATCCGCATCTTTTTTTTGTCGATGACCAGCATGGAAATGGTCTGCTTGGCGGCTTCAAAGGCAGGCTGCTGCGCGCTTTGGCGCTCCTGCATTTTTCTCCCGTAGAAGTAGAGCGCGACGAGTATGACGACGAGAACCGCCAGGATGACCAGAAGTACCGTAGTGAGTGTATGCATCCCCAAAACCTCCGTAATTCATGATTGCAGCGTGTTGTGCGAAATTCGAAAAAAATCAAAACAAACGCTAAAAAATTATAGCAGAAGCGAAGTAAAAAATCAAGTACTTTCTATTGACAGTCAAACAACGCAATGCTATTATGAAGATTGCACTATTGTGGAGATTTGGGCTCAGGGGAAGAGTTATCCTCCGCTTACCGGATCCCGCAAGAAACTGTTGTTGAACGTTTAAAACAGGGGTGATAACGCACATGGAAAAGAGCATTATGCGTCCGATTCAATCCGGCAAGGGCATTCGCATGAGCTTCTCGAAACAGAAGGAGGTTCTGGAAATGCCGAACCTCATAGAAATCCAGAAGGATTCTTATGAGTGGTTCCTTGGCGACGGCCTGCGGGAGGTGTTTCACGATGTATTCCCGATCAAGGACTTTGCCGGGCATCTCAGCCTGGATTTCGTCGATTTTCAGCTTTGTCGGGACGATGTAAAGTACTCCATTGCAGAATGCAAGGAGCGCGATGCAACCTATGCCGCGCCGATGAAGGTCAAGGTCAGGCTCTACAACAAGGACAAGGACGAGCATAAGGAGCACGAGATCTTCATGGGAGACCTTCCGCTTATGACGGACACCGGCTCCTTTGTGATCAACGGAGCGGAGCGCGTAATCGTAAGCCAGCTTGTCCGTTCACCCGGAATTTATTATACCATCGAACACGATAAAGTGGGAAAAGAATGTTATTTTTGTCAGGTCATTCCCAACAGAGGCGCCTGGCTTGAGTACGAGACCGACTCCAACGACGTGTTCAATGCGCGGGTTGACCGCACCAGAAAGGTGCCGGTCACTGTTTTGCTGCGGGCGCTGGGGCTGGGAACCAATTCCGAGATTCTGGAGATGTTCGGCGATGAGCCGAAGCTGCAGGCCAGCTTTGCAAAGGACTCCTGCGACAACCACAGCGACGGGCTGCTGGAGCTGTACCGAAAGATTCGGCCGGGAGAGCCGCTCTCTGTGGAAAGCGCGGAGGGGCTGCTTCACTCCATGTTCTTCGACCCGAGACGCTACGATCTGGCCAAGGTCGGCCGCTATAAATTCAATAAAAAGCTTCACTTCCGCAGCCGCCTGACCGGTCACACGCTGGCGGAGGATGTGGTGGATATCAACACGGGAGAGATTCTGGCGGAAGCGGGAACGGTGGTGAGTCGGGAGCTGGCGACCAGAATTCAGGACGCGGGCACGCCCTATGTCTTCGTGGAGGGCACGAACCGCAAAGTGAAGGTGTTGTCCAACCTGATGGTGGACATCAGGCATTATGTGGATCTGGAAAATCCCGCGGAATACGGGATTACCGAGCCGGTGTTTTATCCGGAGCTGAAAAAGCTGATGGAGCAGGCAGAGCAAGGGGAGGATCTGAAGGAGCTGATCCGCAAGCATGCAGAGCTTCTGATTCCCAAGCATATTACCATCGAGGACATTTTTGCCTCCATCAACTACAATATGCACATTGAGGAAGGGATCGGCACCAACGACGATATCGATCATCTGGGGAACCGCCGCATCCGCGCCGTGGGAGAGCTGCTTCAGAATCAGTACCGCATCGGACTTTCCCGCATGGAGCGGGTGGTGCGTGAGCGTATGACGACCCAGGATATCAGTGAGATCACACCCCAGTCTCTGATCAACATCAAGCCGGTGACAGCTGCAGTCAAGGAGTTTTTCGGCTCCTCTCAGCTTTCCCAGTTCATGGATCAGAACAACCCGCTTTCCGAATTGACCCATAAGCGGAGGCTTTCTGCCCTGGGCCCCGGCGGACTGTCCAGAGACCGGGCCGGATTTGAGGTTCGGGACGTCCACTACACCCACTACGGAAGAATGTGCCCGATTGAGACACCGGAAGGACCCAACATCGGATTGATCAACTCGCTGGCAAGCTATGCCCGCATCAACCAGTACGGATTTATCGAGGCGCCCTACCGCCTGGTGGATAAGAAAACGGATCCCTCCAATCCGAAGGTTACGGACGAGGTTATTTATCTTACGGCGGATGAAGAGGACGTCTATGTGGTGGCGCAGGCAAATGAACCGCTGGACGAGGAGGGACACTTTATCAATTCCAACGTGTCCGGCCGCTACCGGGACGAAACCTCTGCGTTTCTCCGGAGCAGCATTGACCTGATGGACGTGTCGCCCAAAATGGTGTTTTCCGTGGCGACCAGCATGGTTCCCTTCCTTCAGAATGACGATGCCAACCGCGCGCTGATGGGATCGAACATGCAGCGGCAGGCGGTTCCGCTTATGATTACGGAAGCGCCGGTGGTGAGCACGGGAATCGAAGCAAAGGCCGCAGTGGACTCCGGCGTGTGCCAGGTGGCGCGCTCGGCGGGAACGGTGGTGATGAGCGCCGGAAATGAAATCACCATACGGAGAGATGAAGACGGGGCGATTGAGCGCTACCGTCTGACCAAGTTCCAGCGCAGCAACCAGTCCAACTCCTACAATCAGAAGCCGATTGTCTTTGCAGGCGATCACGTGGAGGCAGGGGAAGTCATTGCCGACGGGCCTTCCACCAGCGGAGGAGAAATCGGTCTGGGAAAGAACCCGCTGATCGGATTTATGACCTGGGAGGGCTACAACTACGAGGACGCAGTGCTGCTCTCCGAGCGCCTGGTGCGGGACGACGTGTTCACGTCGATCCACATTGAGGAGTACGAGTGCGCGTCCCGGGACACCAAGCTGGGACCGGAGGAGATCACCCGGGATGTGCCGGGAGTCGGAGACGAGGCGTTAAAGGATCTGGATGAAAACGGAATTATCCGCATCGGTGCAGAGGTGCGGGCAGGCGATATTCTCGTGGGAAGAGTGACCCCGAAGGGGGAAACCGAGCTCACGGCAGAGGAGCGTCTGCTCCGGGCGATCTTCGGAGAGAAGGCGCGGGAAGTCAGAGACACCTCCCTTAAGGTGCCCCACGGAGCCTACGGCACGGTGGTGGAAGCCCGGGTATTTACCCGGGAGAATGGAGACGAGCTGCCGCCGGGCGTCAATCAGAATGTTCGAATCTACATTGCTCAGAAGAGAAAAATTTCCGTCGGAGACAAGATGGCAGGACGCCACGGAAACAAGGGTGTCGTTTCACGGGTTCTTCCGGTGGAGGACATGCCCTTCCTTCCCAACGGGCGTCCGCTGGACATTGTGCTGAATCCGCTGGGCGTGCCGTCCCGAATGAATATCGGTCAGGTCAAGGAAATTCACTTCTCTCTGGCGGCGAAGGTTTTGGGCTTCAATGTCTCCTCTCCGGTGTTTGACGGTGCAGACGAGCACGACATCATGGATATGCTGGAGATGGCCAACGATTATGTAAACGGGAGCTGGGAGGATTTCCAGGAGAAATACAAGGAGATTCTGAACCGGGAAGTGATGGACTATCTGGGCGCAAATCTCGCCCATCGGGAGGAATGGAAGGGCGTTCCGATTTCCAGGGACGGAAAGGTTCTGCTCCGGGACGGAAGAACCGGAGAAACCTTTGACGCCCCCACCACCATCGGCTTCATGCATTATCTTAAGCTGCACCATCTGGTGGATGACAAGATCCACGCGCGTTCCACGGGTCCTTACTCCCTGGTTACACAGCAGCCTCTGGGAGGAAAGGCTCAGTTCGGCGGACAGCGCTTCGGTGAGATGGAGGTCTGGGCGCTGGAGGCATACGGCGCAGCCTACACGCTGCAGGAAATTTTGACGGTTAAGTCCGATGATGTCATCGGCCGTGTCAAGACCTACGAGGCGATCATCAAGGGAGAAAACATCCCCCAGTCCGGCGTGCCGGAATCCTTCAAGGTGCTTTTGAAGGAGCTTCAGTCCCTGGGACTTGACGTGCGGGTCCTGAAGGACAACGGGGAAGAGGTCGAGCTGAAAGAGAATATCGACGATGAGAATCTGAGCATGCGCTCCATCATTGAGGGAGACCACCGCTATCGCGATGAAGAGGGCTTTGGAAACGCCGGCTACACCCGGCAGGAATTCCGCGGTGGGGAGCTGGTCAATACACAGGAGGAAGAGGAATCCGCTTATGCGGAGGATGATTCCGACGACGAAGGGCTGACAGAGGAAGCGGAGATGCCCGACGAAGAGTAAGCGTCTGTATCCGAACCCATGAACGCATGCTGGTGTCAACTTAGAAGGAGGCTGTTCATAAATGCCTGAGACAAAAACAAGCTACGAGCCGATCACATTTGACGCGATTAAGATTGGACTTGCATCTCCGGAAAAAATTCTGGAGTGGTCCCACGGAGAAGTAAAAAAGCCGGAGACCATCAACTACAGAACGCTGAAGCCGGAAAAGGACGGACTGTTCTGCGAGCGCATTTTCGGGCCCAGCAAGGACTGGGAGTGCCACTGCGGAAAGTATAAGAAAATTCGCTATAAGGGCGTGATCTGCGACCGCTGCGGCGTCGAGGTGACCAAGGCCTCTGTCCGCCGCGAGCGCATGGGACACATTGTTCTGTCTGCGCCGGTATCCCACATCTGGTACTTTAAGGGGATCCCCAGCCGGATGGGACTGATTCTTGACTTGTCCCCGCGTATTCTGGAAAAGATTTTGTACTTCGCGTCCTACGTGGTGCTGGATCCCGGAAGCACAACGCTCTCCTGCAAGCAGATTCTCTCCGAAAAGGAATACCGCGAGGCGCAGGAGCAGTTCGGGTGGGATGCGTTTCGCGCCGGCATGGGAGCAGAAGCCGTGCTGGAGCTTTTAAAGGCCATTGATCTGGACAAGGAATCCGCGGAGATGCAGGAGGAGCTGGAAAATGCCTCCGGTCAGAAGCGGGCAAAGCTGATTAAGCGGCTGGAGGTGATCGAGGCATTTCGGAAGTCGGGAAACAAGCCGGAGTGGATGATCCTGACGATTATTCCGGTGATTCCCCCGGATATCCGCCCCATGGTACAGCTGGACGGCGGCCGCTTTGCCACCAGCGACCTGAACGATCTGTACCGCCGCATCATCAACAGAAACAACCGGCTGGCGCGGCTTCTTGAGCTGGGCGCACCGGATATCATCGTCCGGAATGAAAAACGAATGCTGCAGGAAGCGGTGGATGCGCTGATCGACAACGGAAGAAGGGGAAGACCGGTCACCGGACCGGGCAACCGCGCCCTGAAATCCCTTTCCGACATGCTGAAGGGAAAGCAGGGACGGTTCCGCCAGAACCTGCTGGGAAAGCGGGTGGATTATTCCGGCCGTTCCGTTATCGTCGTCGGACCGGAGCTGAAAATCTATCAGTGCGGTCTGCCGAAGGAGATGGCAATTGAGCTTTTCAAGCCCTTTGTGATGAAGGAGCTGGTCGAGAACGGCTCGGCGCACAATGTGAAGAGCGCAAAGAAAATGGTTGAGCGCATGCAGACAGAGGTCTGGGATGTACTGGAAAAGGTGATCAAGGAGCATCCGGTCATGCTGAACCGCGCGCCTACGCTGCATCGACTGGGAATCCAGGCATTTGAGCCGATTCTGGTTGAGGGCAAGGCGATTAAGCTGCATCCCTTGGTGTGTACTGCGTTCAATGCAGACTTTGACGGAGACCAGATGGCGGTTCACCTTCCGCTTTCTGTGGAGGCGCAGGCGGAGTGCCGTTTCCTCATGCTCTCCCCGAACAACCTGCTGAAGCCGTCCGACGGAGGACCGGTCGCTGTTCCCTCTCAGGATATGGTGCTGGGCATTTACTATCTGACCCAGCAGCGAGACGGCGCCAAGGGAGAGGGGATGTGCTTCAAGAGCCCCAATGAGGCGGTTCTTGCCTATGCCAACCATGTGGTGACACTGCAGTCAAAGGTTAAGGTGCGGATGACAAAAACATTGCCGGACGGCCGCACCATGAGTGAAATTCAGGATACCTCCGTGGGACGAATTCTGTTCAATGAAATCATTCCGCAGGATCTGGGCTTTGTGGACCGGTCAATTCCGGGAAACGAGCTGAAGCCGGAGATCGACTTCCTGGTGAAGAAAAAGCAGTGCAAGCAGATTCTTGAGAAGGTGATTCATGTCCACGGACTGTCCCGCACGGCGGAGGTACTGGACGATATCAAGGCGATCGGATACAAGTTCTCCACCCTGGCGGGCATGACGGTTTCCATCTCGGACATGACGGTTCCGGTGTCCAAGCCCCACCTGATCCGGGAGGCGCAGGAAAAGGTGGAGCGGATTTCCCGCAACTACCGGCGGGGACTGGCAACCAACGAGGAGCGCTACCGGGAAGTTATTAAGACCTGGCAGGAGACGGATGAGCAGCTGACCAAGGATCTGATGGACGGTCTGGATCAGTACAACAATATTTTCATGATGGCGGACTCCGGCGCCCGCGGCTCCGACAAGCAGATTAAACAGCTGGCGGGTATGCGCGGTCTGATGGCGGATACGACAGGTCACACCATTGAGCTTCCCATCACCAGCAACTTCCGTGAGGGACTGGATGTGCTGGAGTACTTCATTTCTGCCCACGGCGCAAGAAAGGGACTCTCCGACACGGCACTCCGCACGGCGGACTCCGGCTACCTGACCAGACGTCTGGTGGACGTCTCTCAGGATCTCATTGTCCGGGAGGTGGACTGCTCGGAGGGCGGAGACATTCCGTTTATGGAGATCAAGGCATTCACGGACGGAAAGGAAGTCATCGAGGGACTGCAGGATCGCATTACGGGCCGCTACATCGCAGAGGATATTGCGGATCCGGACACCGGCGAAATCATGGTGAAGGCCAATCATATGGTGACGCCGAAGCGGGCGGAGATGATCATGCGCATTCTGGAAAAGACCGGAAAGAAGTCGGTCAAAATCCGCACGATCCTGACCTGCAAGTGCATGAACGGCATCTGCGCAAAGTGCTATGGCGCGAACATGGCGTCCGGACAGGCGGTGCAGGTGGGCGAGGCAGTGGGAATTATTGCGGCTCAGTCCATCGGCGAGCCGGGTACCCAGCTGACCATGAGAACCTTCCATACCGGCGGCGTCGCCGGCGGCGATATCACCCAGGGTCTTCCCCGTGTGGAGGAGCTGTTTGAGGCGAGAAAGCCCAAGGGACTTGCGATCATTGCGGAGATCTCCGGCGTTGCGGAGATTCGCGATACCAAGAAAAAACGGGAGATCATCATCACCAACCCGGAGGATGGAACCTCCAAGACCTATCTGATTCCCTACAGCTCCCACATTGTTGTGGAGAACGGTCAGGTGCTTCAGGCCGGGGACGAGCTGACCAGCGGCTCCCTGAATCCCCATGATGTCCTTAAGATCAAGGGCGTGCGGGCGGTTCAGGACTACATGATCCGCGAGGTACAGCGGGTGTATCGGCTGCAGGGCGTTGAAATCAACGACAAGCACATTGAGGTGATTGTCCGCCAGATGCTGAAGAAGATCCGCGTGGACGAGCCGGGAGAGGCACCTGTGCTTCCGGGCATCAACATGGATGTGCTGGAGTTCAATGCGATGAACGAGAAGCTGAAGGCAGAGGGCAAGGAGCCTGCCGCCGGGAAGCAGATCATGCTGGGCATCACGAAGGCCTCGCTGGCGACGGATTCCTTCCTTTCCGCGGCGTCCTTCCAGGAGACTACGAAGGTGCTTACCGAGGCTGCCATCAGCGGAAAGACCGATCACCTGATGGGACTTAAGGAAAATGTCATCATCGGAAAGCTGATCCCTGCCGGCACCGGAATGAAGCGCTACCGGGGTGTTAAGCTGGACACAGATACGGGAAGCAGGGGGGAATCGCGGGAGCCCCTCTCCGATCAGGACAGCGCAGTGCTGGACATTATGGAGGGAATTGATGAGCCGCTTCCGGAAATTGTGGAGGAGGATTCAAATAATTCTTGACACAAAAATAGTTCCTACCTATAATGATATGGCGTGCCTTATGGCATGCCATATCTTTTTGCGCATTTCTTTGAATGCGTTCCGGATCGTATGGCAGACGTCCGGAGAGAAGGTGGGCAGGCCGGGGGACAGGCAAAACTGCAGATTCGCAACCGCAGACAAATATCACAGGAGGTGAAAGAAAGAATGCCTACATTCAATCAGTTAGTCAGAAAAGGCAGACAGACTTCGGAGAGCAAGCCGAAGGCACCGGCGCTTTTGAGAAGCTTTAACTCGCTTCACAAAAAAGCCATCGCCGACAATTGCCCGCAGAAGCGAGGCGTCTGCACAGCCGTCAAGACGGCGACACCGAAGAAGCCGAACTCCGCGCTCCGTAAGATCGCCAGAGTCCGTCTTTCCAACGGAATTGAGGTAACCAGCTACATTCCGGGAGAGGGTCACAATCTTCAGGAGCACAGCGTGGTGCTGATCAGAGGCGGAAGAGTTAAGGATCTGCCCGGTACCCGTTACCATATTGTTCGCGGTACGCTGGACACCGCAGGCGTGGCAAATCGTCAGCAGGCTCGTTCCAAGTACGGCGCGAAGAAGCCGAAGCAGAAGAAGTAATTCGGAATGCAGGACGCATTCGGAAGGGATCATTGAGTCAAAGCGATTCCTCATAAGTGCACGATTGTGATAGGAAGCTGCAGGTTGCAGGATATAAATCAGAATCAAGCGCGAACAACCAGGGATGGATGAGTACCGATGATCTAATTTTTGGCCGGAACCAGGTTCCGGATCCGCATAATTAAGGAGGGAAGCAACGTGCCACGTAAAGGACTGACCAGAAAAAGAACCGTTCTGGGCGACCCGGTCTACAACAATGTTGTGGTGACCAAGCTCGTCAATCAGATCATGTATGACGGCAAGAAGGGTGTCGCACAGAAAATTGTATACGGCGCATTTAACCGCATTCAGGAAAAGACCGGCAAGGAGCCGGTGGAAGTGTTTGAGGCCGCAATGAATAACATCATGCCGGTTCTTGAAGTTAAGGCGAAGCGCATCGGCGGAGCAACCTACCAGGTGCCGATCGAGGTGAAGCCGGAGAGAAGACAGGCTCTTGCACTTCGCTGGATTACCACCTTCTCCCGTGCAAGAGGCGAGAAGACCCAGGAGGAGCGGCTGGCGAATGAGCTGATGGACGCTGCGAACAACACAGGCGCAGCAGTCAAGAGAAAAGAAGATATGCACAAGATGGCAGAGGCCAATAAGGCATTTGCTCATTACAGATTCTAAAGAGGAGGAAACACGGTGGCTGGAACAAAAGAACGTGAGTATCCTCTCGAGAGGACCAGAAATATAGGAATTATGGCTCATATCGATGCCGGAAAGACGACATTGACCGAGCGAATTCTCTATTTTACCGGTGTGAACTACAAGATCGGTGAGACCTACGAGGGAACTGCTACGATGGATTACATGGAACAGGAGCAGGAGCGTGGGATCACCATCACCTCTGCGGCGACAACCTGCCATTGGACGCTGCAGGAGAAGACAAAGGTAAAGCCGGGCGCGCTGGCGCACCGCATTAACATTATTGATACCCCCGGACACGTGGACTTCACCATTGAGGTGGAGCGCTCCCTCCGGGTGCTTGACGGCGCAGTGGGCGTGTTCGACGCAAAGGGCGGCGTTGAGCCTCAGTCGGAGAACGTCTGGCGTCAGGCGGACACCTACCATGTTCCGCGGATGGCGTTCGTCAACAAGATGGATATTATGGGCGCCAACTTCTTCATGACGGTGGATCAGATCAAGAACAGACTGGGAAAGAATCCGGTCTGCATTCAGATTCCCATCGGCAAGGAGAATGATTTCCGGGGACTCATTGATCTCATGGAAATGAAGGCGTACATTTACAACGGCGCAAAGGGCGAGGATATTTCCGTGGAGGATATTCCCGCAGATATGCAGGATGAGGCCGAGGAGTGGCACACCAAGATGGTGGAGCAGATCTGCGACCTGGACGAAGAGCTGATGGAGAAGTACCTGGAAGGGGAAGAGCCGGGAATCGACGAGCTGAAGGCAGCGCTTCGCAAGGGGACCTGCACCAACGTTGCGGTTCCGGTGCTTTGCGGCTCCGCCCACTTCAACAAGGGCATTCAGAAGGCGCTGGATGCGGTGATTGAGTACATGCCGGCACCGACGGACATTCCTCCGGTGAAGGGCGTCACCCTGGACGGCGATCCGGACGAGAGAAAGTCCTCTGACAGCGAGCCGTTCTCGGCACTGGCGTTCAAGATTATTTCCGATCCCTTTGTGGGACGTCTCGCCTTCTTCCGGGTGTACTCCGGAACCCTGAACACCGGTTCCTATGTCCTGAATTCCACCAAGGGCAAAAAGGAGCGCGTGGGGCGTATCCTTCAGATGCACGCGAACAAGAGAATGGAGCTGGACAAGGTCTACTCCGGCGATATCGCGGCGGCGGTGGGCTTCAAGACCACCACAACCGGCGACACGCTCTGCGATGATCAGCACCCCATCATTCTTGAGTCCCTGGAGATCCCGAAGCCGGTTATTGACATCGCAATCGAACCGAAGACCAAGGCAAGCCAGACCAAGATGATTGATGCGCTGCAGAAGCTGGCGGAGGAGGATCCCACCTTCCATGCGGCAACCAACTCGGAGACGGGACAGACCATCATCTCCGGAATGGGTGAGCTGCATCTGGAGATCATCGTGGACCGACTGCTGCGGGAGTTCAACGTGGAGGCCAATGTGGGCGCACCGCAGGTGGCATACAAGGAGACCTTCACCAAGGCGGTGGATGTGGAATCCAAGTACGTCAAGCAGTCCGGCGGTAAGGGACAGTACGGACATTGTAAGGTCAGATTTGAGCCGATGGACGCAAATGCCGAGCACACCTATGAGTTTGTGAACGAGGTGACCGGCGGCGCCATTCCGAAGGAATACATTGCCCCCATCGACGAGGGGATTCAGGAGGCGGCGAAGAGCGGCGTGCTGGGAGGCTTCCCGGTGCTGGGGGTCAAGGCCACGGTTTACGACGGCTCCTACCATGAGGTGGACTCCTCGGAAATGGCATTCCATATTGCCGGCTCTCTTGCCTTTAAGGACGCCATGCACAAGGGCGGAGCGGTGCTTCTGGAGCCGATCATGCGGGTGGAGATCACCATTCCGGAGGATTACATGGGCTTCGTTGTCGGAGACATCAACTCCCGCCGCGGACGTGTGGAAGGCTTTGAGGACATCTCCGGCGGAAAGATGATCAATGCGTATGTTCCGCTTTCCGAGATGTTCGGATATTCCACGGATCTTCGCTCCGGCACCCAGGGACGCGGAAACTACTCCATGTTCTTTGAAAAGTATGAGCCGGTGCCGAAGAATATCGCAGAAAAGGTGCTTTCTGAGCACAAGTAAGCAGGGGAGAGCGCGGCAGGTCCGCGCGAAAGCCCTTGATAAACGGCATATTCTGGGATATAATTTAAACTAGTTTATTTTTTGAAAAATCTGAATCAGACTCAGATTTCATCCAAGGAGGATTGAAGAAATGGCAAAAGCGAAATTTGACAGAAGCAAGCCGCACTGCAACATCGGCACCATTGGGCACGTTGACCACGGCAAAACCACTCTGACCGCAGCAATCACCAAGGTGCTGGCGACCAGAATGCCTTCTGACACCAACAAGATTGTGGATTTCGAGAATATCGATAAGGCACCGGAGGAGAGAGAGCGCGGAATCACCATCAGCACCTCTCACGTTGAGTATGAGACCGCTGCGCGTCACTATGCCCACGTAGATTGCCCCGGACACGCCGACTACGTTAAGAACATGATCACCGGCGCTGCACAGATGGACGGCGCAATCCTGGTAGTGGCCGCCACCGACGGTGTTATGGCCCAGACCCGTGAGCACATTCTGCTTGCCCGTCAGGTTAACGTTCCGTACATTGTTGTATTCATGAACAAGTGCGACATGGTTGACGACGAGGAGCTGCTTGACCTTGTGGAGATGGAGATCAGAGACCTTCTGAACGAGTACGAGTTCCCGGGCGACGACATTCCGGTCATCCGCGGTTCCGCTCTGAAGGCGCTTGAGGATCCGAATGGTCCTTGGGGCGACAAGATCATGGAGCTTATGGACGCAGTGGATACCAGCATCCCGGAGCCGGAGCACGAGAACGACAAGCCGTTCCTGATGCCGGTTGAGGACGTGTTCACCATCACGGGCCGCGGAACTGTTGCTACCGGTCGTGTGGAGCGCGGTACGCTGAAGATGAACGAGGAAGTTGAGCTGGTAGGAATCAAGGAGGAGAACAGAAAGACGGTTGTCACCGGAATCGAGATGTTCCGTAAGCTCCTTGACTTTGCAGAGGCGGGAGACAACGTAGGACTTCTTCTCCGCGGAATCAACCGTGAGGATATTGTCCGCGGACAGGTTCTTGCGAAGCCGGGTACGGTTACCTGCCACGCAAAGTTTACTGCTCAGGTTTACGTCCTGACCAAGGACGAGGGCGGCCGTCACACCCCGTTTTTCAACAACTATCGTCCCCAGTTCTACTTCAGAACAACGGATGTCACGGGCGTCTGCAATCTGCCGGAAGGCACCGAGATGTGCATGCCGGGCGACAACGTAGAGATGACCGTTGAGCTGATTCACCCCATCGCATGCGAGCAGGGTCTTCGCTTCGCAATCCGTGAGGGCGGAAGAACGGTTGGATCCGGCAGAGTCGTCAAGATTCTTGACTGATTTCAGCTGAGCTGAGGCAAGGAAAGAGACCATCATCCTGAGGGATGCAACAGGCATCCCTCAGCTTTTAACCCAATAACTTTAGCGCGTTAAATTAGTGGGACATAAAATCACGAAAGTGCCGCAGAAAGAGAGGAAGCGGCAGATCGGAGGATAGAAATGACCGGCTTTTTGGTAAATATCATTCAAGTCAGCTGTAAGCTGCTGTGGGGGGATCTGGTGACGATCCCGCTGCCTTCCGGAGGAACCTTGGGGCTTTCCCTCATGATCTTTCTCCTGATTCCGGCGGGGATTTATTACACGCTTCGCACCCGGTTTTTGCCGATTCGTCTGTTCCGTGAGATGCTGCATGTGCTTTTGACGAAGCCGGACGGGCGCGACGCAGGCGATCTTTCCGTGGGGAAGCTGTCGGGCATTCAGGCGCTGATCGTCTCGACGGCGACGCGGGTCGGCATGGGAAACCTGGTGGGCGTGGTTGCTGCCATCTCAGCAGGAGGGGCGGGTGCCGTATTCTGGATGTGGATCACGGCCATCATCGGTTCCTCCACCGCCTTCATTGAGGGGACGCTGGCGCAGATGCATAAAACCAGAGATCCGCTCTACGGGGGATTCCGGGGCGGACCGGCGTACTACATTCACGATTTCTTTGCGAAGAAGCCGGGGCGGATCGAAGCGTTGCCGGAAACCTCCGGAGAGGAGGCGTCCGCTGCCCGGGGCCGCAGACATCCGGTGGCGGTTCTCTTTGCCGTATCCGGGTTGATCTGCTGGTGCGGCATCAGCCAGGTGATTGGAAATTCTGTTTCGTCTGCGTTTGAGAACGCATTTCAGATTCCGCCGCTTTACTCCACGGTGGTTCTCGTGGTTATTGCAGCCGTCATTGTGCTGAGAAAGCATGCGACGGTACGGGTGCTGGATTGGATCGTTCCCATCATGGCAGGGGTGTACTTCTTCCTGACCGTGTTTGCAATTGTGAAGAATGCAGCACTTCTTCCGTCTGTATTCGGACAGATCTTTTCGGAGGCATTCGGTCTGAGACAGGTCGCCGCAGGAGGCTTCGGTGCCGTGCTGATGAATGGAGTGAAGAGAGGGCTGTTTTCCAATGAAGCCGGATCCGGTTCGGCGCCCTGCGCGGCGGCGGCGGCGGATTCCAGCCATCCCGTTAAGATGGGAATGTTTCAGGCGATGGGTGTGTTTATCGACACCCTGGTGATCTGCAGCTGCACGGCCATGATCATGCTTCTGGCGCCGGAGCAGGCGGTTGCCGGTATGGAGGGCATGGATCTTTTGCAGGCGGCCATGGCATTCCACTTCGGACGCTTCGGGGTGCTGTTCATTGCAGTGATCCTTTGGCTCTTCAGCTTTTCCACCTTTATCGGCATTCTCTTTTATGCCAGATCCAATGTGGCATACCTGTTCGGCGACAACTGGACCTCACAGACCTTGTATAAAATACTGGGATTGATTATGCTGTTTGTAGGCGGTCTCGCATCCTACCATATCGTCTGGGATCTGGGAGATGTGGGAATCGGCCTTATGACAATCTTTAATATCGCAGTTATGTACCCTCAGTCCAAGGAGGCCCTTGCAGCACTTAAGGATTACGAGCGGAACATGAAGTGATGAGCAGAGACAGCGTCCGGCAATGCTGACAGCACAGTCCGGATGCAGATCGTATGGTGCAGATGGACGGATACAGCTTGGAACAGAAGCGCCCGGAGGGGCAGGAACGTCTGGAGGGATGGGAACGCCCGGAGGGACGAGAACGCCTGGAGGGACGGGAACGCCTGGAGGGACGGGAATGCCCGGAAGGGCGGCAACGCCTGGAGGGACGGGAACGCCCGGAAGGGCAGGAACACCCGGAGGGGCGGAAGCAGCCGGAGGGACGGGAATGGCCGGAGGGACGGGAATGGCCGGAGGGACGGGAACACCCGGAGGAACAGAACAGGGGGAATCGGCGGTCAGAGCAAGGCTCTGACTGCCGGGAGGAGGCGCTGCAAAACCGGGTGCGCCGCTTCAGCTTTTTCCTCACGGTTCTGGTCATCTGGGCACACGCATACAATGCAGAGCTGTTTCTGGGTGCGGCAGGCAGAGAGGGAATGACCGGATGGCTGGAGCGCTTTTTAGGCGGAGGTGTGGCGCAGGCCGCAGTGCCCGGATTTTTTATGATTTCCTCTGCGCTGTTTTTTCGAAATTATGAGTTGAACTGGGCCAGCACGGCGAACAAGTGGAAGCGAAGGGTAAGAAGTCTCCTGATTCCCTACTTTCTTTGGAATCTTCTGTACTACGCAGGATATGTGATCGGATCCCGCATTCCCGTCCTTACCGCCGTGATCGGCAAGGGGGAGATTTCGTGTACGTGGGAGGAGCTTTGCCGCGCAGTCCTGCTGTATCGATATCACTATGTGTTCTGGTACGTGTTTCAGCTGCTGCTGTTGACACTGCTTTCACCGCTGATTTATTGGATCGCTGAGGAAAGAAGCCGGTATTGGCTCGTTGCAGCAGCCCTTCTTTGGATCATTGCCCGGCGGATGGATGGAACACCTCTCAACGCGGACGCGCTATTTTACTACATGGGCGCAGCCAGAATCACCCACCTTGTGAGGAAAGGAGAGGGCAGGGCTGCCGAGGCGCTTCGGCGGCTCCGGAATCCGGACGCCGGAGGCGGGGTTTGGGCGCTGTGGGCTGTGCTGCTGATCGGCTTCATGCTTTGGCAAAATCGGAGCCAAATGGGGGGCGATCTGCTTACGGTTTTGCTCCGCTTTGCCGGAGTGGCAGCTCTCTGGATTTTGATGCCCGACGGCGGGAAGCCAACGCGCTTCAGGATTGTTCGGGAGACCTTTTTCATTTATGCCATTCACTTTGCGCCGGTTCGGCTCTTCAATAAGACGGTGAACCTATTCGCCCACGGGAGTAGTGCCGCCGCCCTGTTCCTGTATGTGGGGATGCCGGGTCTCATTGTACTGATGACAGCCCTGGTATCGGCTGCAGGCAGGCGGTATGCGCCGCGGCTGTATTCCCTGTTCACCGGGGGACGAGGCACACCGGGCTGGAAGGACCGATAATCTGAGATTGGGAAATAAAAAGCTGCTGCAAAACAGAACGGGGGATGCCCCATCTGTTTTGCAGCAGCTTCTTTCGTTGGAAAGGCAACAGAGTCGCCGCCGCCTTCAGGCGTTTGTCACATAGGAAGCGCCGCCAGCTTCAGGCGCTCGGCTTCACGTAAGAAGCGCCGCTGTCTTCGGTGAGGGAAACGGATTCTCCCGGCTGTCCGGAGAGCTCTGCCGCTTCGGTGGGCTCCTGATATTCACTCATGGCGCCGCTGCCGTCAATGGACCAGCGTTTTCCGTTCCACTCAATAACCGTGTCATGGTACATGGCGCCGTCTGCTCCCAGAAAGTAGGATACACCGTCCACTTCAATTCGTCCGGTTTGCATCACGCCCTCTGCATTGGCGTAATACCAGGCGCCCTGATGGGAAATCCATCCGGTCTTGAGGCTGCCCTCCGAAGAAAAATAGTACCAGCTGCCGTCGATGGAAAGCCAGCCCACAGCCATGACGCCGGTGGCAGGGGAAAAATAACGCCTGACACCATCCATCGTTTTCCACCCGCCGGTATAGATGGTGCCGTCGTCCTCCATGTAGTAGGAGTGGGCGCCGTCAAAAATCAGCGCATTTTTCTGAATACGGTAATTTCGGTAGTAGTACCACTTGCCGTCCAATTGCTTCCAGCTGTCAGGGGGAATGCGGTCGCTGAAGTCCGAAAATTGCAGGTTGATGTCCGCATTTCCCTGAATACCCTGAATGCGGCCGGAGTCTGTGCCCTGCCACATGACAGGATTTTTGCAAAGCGGCTTCCGCTCATAGGCTGCGACCCAGACCGGGTACTGGGACAGCGCGTCCATATCCAGAATATTGGCGATCCAATAGTCGTTGGCGTAGAGAATCGGTTCATAGCCCGCCGCCCGGATTTTATTGCAGAAGGCGCGGACGATGTCGGTGATTTCCGCCTTTGGGAGAGAGCCCAGACTTTCTATATTTTCCGCATCAAAGGCGATGGGATAGGAAATGGGGTAATCCCGAACCAGCTTCAGAACAAAATCCGCTTCCTGCTCCGCCATTTCCTTTGAGGTGGCGTAGGAATAAAGGTAGGCGCCGATCCGGATCCCTGCGTCGGCAGCGCCGGTTGCATTCTGCCGGAACATGGGGTCCACCTCCCCCCGATAGCGGGTGCCAAGCATGACAAAGTCCACATCGTCCGAAGCCACCTGCTTCCAGTCGATCTCTCCCTGCCAGTGGGAGACGTCAATGCCCCGGTGAAGCACCCCGTCCATGACATCGGTGTCATCAAAGAGCCGGTAGCTGCCGGAGGGGAGCCGGGACAGCTTCTCTGCGGCGAAGGAAGGGAAGCTGAGGGAAAGGCTGCAAAGGACACAGAGCGCGAGGCTGCAAAGAGCACAGAGAACCAGGCGCAAAAACAGTCTGACGGTTCCCATGGATCACTGCCACCCTTCAGGAGCCGCGCCTGCATTCCCGGAGGAATTACCGGAGGAAGCGCCGGAGCGGCTTACCCCCGGTCCGCTGGTGGCGTCGCTGTCCTGCCCGGAGCCGCGGCTGGATCTGCTGCCGGGGGCGTCGGAACGGGAGGAGGAGGCACTGCCGGATTGCCCGGTGCTGCCGGACTGACCGCCGGAAGCCTTGCGGAGACGAACCTCCGTGGCAGCCACATTGTTTCCGCCGGTATAGGCGCCGCTTCCGTCAAAATGGTAGCTCACGCCGTCAATGGTAAGGGTTGTATCGGCGACCATCTTGCCGTCGGTGCCGAGATAGTAAAGCTTGTTGTTCACCTTGACCCAGCCGGTCATCATGTGTCCGTTCTCATTGAAGCACATCCAGCGGCCGTCGATCTGCTTCCAGCCGTAGGACATTCCTCCGTTTTGGCTGTCCATGTAATAGCGGTTGGTGCCGTCGGAGAGCCATCCGGTTTTCATGTCGCCGGCGGCGCTGAAATAGTAGTAGGTTCCGTCGATCTGCTGCCATCCGGTTTTCATCTTCCCGTCGGTGCCGAGCCAGTACCACCGCCCGTTCAGCTCCCTCCACTTGAAGGCGCAGCGGCCGTCCGGCTTGAAGTAATACCAGCTCCCGTGCATGTCGCGCCAGCCTGTGGCCATCTCTCCCGTGCCGCGCATGTAGTAATAATTGTCTCCGATCTTCAGCCAGTTGGACTGGACCAGGGAGCCGTTCTCCAGGCAGTAGTACCATTTGCCGTTGTCCTTGATCCATCCGGTTTTCATGACGCCGTTTTCGCCGAAATAATACCACTTGGAGTCCACCTTTTTGAAGCCCTTGGTCATGGTTCCGTCGGAAAGATCCATGTAGTAGTATCCGTCCTTGGTCTGAATCCAGCCCTTGTGCTTTGCTCCGTTGGTATCGTAATAGACCCAGCCGCTTTGTTCCGAGACCCATCCGGTGGCAGCGTAGGCGGTCAAAACCGGAGCCGCAGCCAGCGAAAGAGCCAGAACAGCAGCAGCAAGATGCTTCTTTTTCATGAGAAATCCTCCTTTTACAGTCTTTGTTCTTTAGTATAGCACCCGGCTTTGCCGGGGAGAAGAGTCCGGAATCCTAATAATTCCTTACATTTGACGCAAGAACCCTGCGGTAAGCGTCCTTTGCGTAGCGGTACATGAACAGGGTGTAATCCCCCAGATTCTTGCCCAGCTGCTCCTTGTAGACTGCCCAGAGGGACCAGAGGAAGCCGCCCAGCGCCATGTAGCTCCACACAACAAGAGTTTCCGTTTCATCCGGCTCCCGCTGCAGGTAGAGGCGGAGCAGGCGAATCGCCCGGTCCAGGTCATAGCGGGAGTAGATGGCGTTCATGGAAACGTCCAGCAGCGGATCTGCCATGGCGGCATATTCCCAGTCCAGCAGGCGGATCTCCTGCTCCGAGAGAACAAAGTTGTCGATGTTTGGGTCGATGTGGGTCAGCACCCGGGGGCGGTGCAGCGTCTCCAGGAAGCGGAGCAGCTCCTGCATGTTCCGGGAGACCTGCCGGTAGTCCTCAAAGGGAATTTCGCCCTGCTCCCGGCAGAGGGCCTCATGAAACGAAATGCGTTCGCCCAGATCAAAGCTGTGGTCGACCCGGAGACCGGAGGCGTGGAGCCTTCGAAGCAGCGCCATGCAGCGGACCAGATCCGCCTCGCTGTCGGGATCTGCGTTTCGCATTCCCTGATAGTAGGTTGAGATTTTATAGCCGGTTTCCGGATCAAAGTAGATGATTTCATCGGAAATGCCCAGGGGAGCAATGGTCTGGTAGACCTGGTACTCCTGCCGGCGGTTCAGGAGCCGGCGGGTGCCTGCCCCGGGAATGCGGCAGATGTAGTCCCGGTTCTCTACCATAAAGAGAAAGGACTGATTGGTCATGCCCGCCTTCACCCGCCGAATGTGGTGAATCCCGGATTCCGGGATGTGAAAAACCCGGGCCAGCAGCTCCATGGCAGCATTGTCCGAGTGATCCCGATAGGAGGGATCAAACAGGCGAAGCTCCTCCAGATTTTCAAATTCGTAGACCTGATCCGCCGGCTGCCGGTTCACAAACAGCGGAGGGACGCTCCCGCTGCCCCGCACGCCGTGCAGCAGATCCAGGTAGACATTTTCCCAGTAGTACTGTTCGGTGCCCGGCTCCGAAAACGCCTGCTCCAGCTCCGGCAGAAAGGCTTCCGAAAATTCCCGGGAAAAGTAGACCGGACCGTACATCACCAGACTGTCCCTGCCGCCGATCCGCACATCCGAAATCCGATTTTTCCGGTCGCAGCGAATGACCCACTCGTTTGTTTCCCCCGCCTGGTAGACAGCGGAGTACCAGGCCCCCGGCTCATAGCTGTGGTACATGTTGTCCCGCATCCAGTTGTCGGAGGAGAGAAGGTAGACATTTCTGCCGCGAAACAGATGGCGGGCATAATATACGGAAGAAAGGTTATTTTTGGTCTCGTAATCCGGGTTATAGAGGAGCTTCACCCCGAACCGGTCAATCAGATAATCGAAGCGCTCCTTCAGGTATCCCACCACCAGCGTGATGTCCCGGATGCCTGCCTCCCGGAGCTGCCGGATTTGCCGCTCGATCATGCGCTCGCCCCGCACCCGAAGGAGCCCCTTCGGGGTCTCGTAGGTCAGCGGCACAAAGCGGGAGCCGAAGCCGGCAGCCAGGATCACCGCGCCGTCCACTTGATAAGGGGTTAGATAGGAATGTCCTGCCGGGGTGAGGGCGTGGGTGACCGGGACAATCAGCCCCCGCCTCTCGGCGTCGGCCAGCAGGGCGTGGGCGCTGCCGAGAGACATGCCGAGCCGCTTTGCCAGCGCCCGCTGGGTCAGGGCGCTGTTTTCCATGTATTCCCGTAATAACCATGCGGTGTAGTCCATATGACCTCCCATTGTTCAATTACAGAAAACAAAATTGTAATATGAACATTATAACACAAGCGTAAACTTTCCGTAAGAAAATAGCCATAGAAAAGTGATGGAAGTTTGGTCCGATCCCCGCTATACTAAGAACCGTACACGAAAGGAAGCCGAGCCGTAAGGGATTTGTAAGTTGCTTTTTCGAACCATCCGCGGTAAAATTCCTTTTGAACGCAATTAGGGATTTCAACATGTTTTTCAAAAAGAGAAAAGGAGAGTGCATTTATTATGAGAAAGCAGACGAAAATTGCTGCAGTTGTTTCCGCAGCGGCGCTTCTTGCAATCGGTGCATCCATGACCTCTTTCGCAGCGACCGGCTGGCAGGAAGAAAATGGTACATGGGTATACTACAACAAGGCAGGCGAAATGGTTACCGATTCTTGGGAGAAGTCCGGTGACAACTGGTTCTATCTTGACGATTCCGGCGAGATGGCAACCGACAGCCTGGTCGAGGACAATGACGACTACTACTATGTCAACGCCAGCGGCGCAATGGTCCGCAACCAGTGGGTTGCCATCGACAACGAGGACGCAGGCGAGGACGATCAGCCGGATGTCTGGTGGTACTACTTCCAGGGCAACGGCAAGGCATACAAGAACACCCACTCCTCAGGAAGACTCTTCAAGAAGGTCATCAACGGAAAGACCTACTGCTTCGATGAGGACGGCAGAATGCAGTACGGCTGGGTCAAGAAGGACGACGGCACAACCAATCATGACGACAACGCATTCACCGACTGCGAGTACTACTTCGGCGATGAGAACGACGGCGCCATGAGCGTAGGCTGGAGAGAGATCGCTCTGACCGATGTGGCAGATGCTGATGCTGAGCAGCCCGGCGATTCCTTCTGGGATGAGGATCAGGTTCGCTGGTTCTTCTTCAAGTCCTCCGGACAGAAGCAGACCGACAAGACCAACAAGACCATCAACGGCAAGAAGTACGGCTTTGATGGATACGGCCGTATGATCGCTGACTGGCACAGTGCAACGGTTGACGATGCGAATAAGAATCTGTCGAGCAGAGGTTCTGCTACGAAGGCAGATGCTGAGAAGACCTACGAATATGCGAGAACGTTCCAGTACTTCTCTTCTCCGGAGTCCGGCGCCCGCTACACCAAGGGCTGGTTCAAGGTGGTTCCGGGTTACTTCCTGAACTTTGGTTCTTACGATGACGGCTCCAGCAAGTGGTACTATGCAGACGGAAACGGCAACATCTATGCCGGTCAGATCAAGTCCATCAAGGGCAAGAAGTACGCATTTGACCTGAAGGGCGGCATGATTTCGGGTCTGGCGATTCTGAAAACCGACCCCAGCAACAACATCCTTGAGTATGTGGACAGCGAAGGCAACTACGACACCGAGGATACCTTTGATAAGTATGTCAGAGATCATAAGGTTGGTTACAAGAATGTGGATAACGGCTACGGTGTTTACTACTTCTCCGATGATGCAGATCATGACGGCAGCATGAAGACCGGCATTCAGAGAGTGGAGCTGGACGGCGAGAAGCTGACCTTCAAGTTTACGAAGGAAGGCACCAAGAGAGGTCAGGGTATCTCTGATCTGAGTGATAAGAAGTACTACCTGGGCGGCAAGCTGATGACCGCAGGCAGCGACAACAAGATTGAGGTTCTCAATACGAGCACCTTCGAGCAGATGACTGTTGCTGAGTTTGTTAAGAAAGAGCTTCCGAACAGTAAGGAAGGCAAGAAGGGTGCTCGCCAGTATGGCACCGCAGCAAACAAGTATGATAACCTCGACATGGCTAACTATGTAGTCATCAACACCTCCGGTTCCGTTGTGAAGAGCGGCACCAAGAAGGACGGCGACGGCTTCAAGGTAGTTCTGAAGGAAAACAAGATTCAGCAGGTCTTTGTTGACTAATTTCCCCAACCGGTAATACGGGCTGAGTGTTACACTGAAATTCTAATTGCGGCGGACGGGAGACCGAAAGGTCTCCCGTCTTTGTTGTGTCAAAAAAAGATTGTATTTTGATTTCAATCATGATAAATTCTTAAATCAAGAAACAAAGGAGGGTAAAGGTATGAAAAAGAAACTGACATTTTGGGAAGCGGCATCCATCATGAGCATGCTGTTCGGTCTGTTTTTCGGGGCGGGAAACCTGATTTTCCCTGCGCGCCTGGGACAGCTGGCAGGCAGAAACGTGTGGAAGGCCGTGGCGGGCTTTTCGGTTACCGGGGTCGGGCTTCCGCTCCTTGCGGTGGCTGCACTGGCCATTACCGAGAGCAGCGGTGTACTCATGCTCAGCAAACGGGTGGGAAGGAAATTTGCTTACCTCTTCACCTGCGGGCTGTATCTGACAATCGGACCTTTTTTCGCTTGTCCCAGGTGCGTCACCGTTCCCTTTGAGGTGGGCGTCCGGAGAATGCTCCCGGCGGGCTTTGATGAGCGGCTGGCGTTGCTTCTGTTTTCGCTCCTCTTTCTGGTCTTGATTTTGTGGTTTTCGCTTCGCCCGGGCAACATTCTCACCTGGATCGGAAAAATACTGAATCCCATCTTTTTTGTGGTTCTGGGCATCCTGGTGTTTTCTGCATTGCTCCGTCCTGCCGGGACCATCAGCCAGTATGAGCCGCTTATGGCTTACAAAAGCGGCGCGGTGATACAGGGCATCCTGGACGGGTACAATACCATGGATGCGCTGGCAGGGCTTGCCTTCGGCATCATCGTGGTAGACGTGGTCAAAAAGCAGGGGATCCGGGAGCCGAAGTACGTTGCGCTGAACACCATTATGGCAGGCTTGACCAGCTGTCTTCTGATGGCAGTGATTTACGTTCTGGTGGCCCTGATGGGCGCAGGCACCCGGGGCTATGCAGAGCTGGCAGAGAACGGAGGCACGGTTCTTGCAGATGCAGCGGCACACTATTTCCCCAGCTTCGGCTCGGTTCTCCTGACGCTCATCGTGAGCTTTGCCTGCCTTAAGACGGCAATCGGCCTTGTGACCAGCTGCTCCACCTGCTTTCAGGAGATGTTTCCCGGAACGCTTCGCTACAATCAGTGGGCGGTGCTCTTCAGTGTGATCACGGCTTCCATCGCCAATGTGGGACTTTCCTCCATCATCAAGGTTACCATCCCGGTTCTGATGATGCTGTATCCGTTGTCCATCACCTTGATTATCATTGCCTTTGGGGGAACCTGGCTGGAGAAACGGCCGCGGGTGGTTCACTGCCTGATGGGCGCCACCTTCCTCAGCGCGATCTTTGATTTTATTAAGGCAATGCCTTCGGAGTGGATTGCAGCCACCCACGCAGAGGCCCTGATTGAATTCCTGAAAAGCTATCTTCCGTTTTTCAAGCTGGGCTTTGGCTGGGTCTGCCCGACCATCCTGGGATTTTTGGTGGGTCTTCTTTTAAGCCCAAAGAAAACAGAATAAGCCGGCTCCAAGGCTTGGATCAAAAAGAAGGAGCTGCCCGGGCGTGAAAGCCGGGAGGCTCCTTCTTTTATGCCATAACATTTTTTCAGCGCCCTTTCGGGCGCTTTTTTTGCTTTTTTTGCGGGGGCCAAGGGCGGAGGGCGGCTTCCTTTGTCGTAGCCCCCTTGCAGCGGCTTTTTGTGGCGCCAGGGGAAGAGGGCGGCTTCCGTTGTCTCAGCCCCCTTCGGACGCTGTATTGTTTTGCTCAAGTACCGAAAGAGCGCATTGCTTCGTGGCGTCAATGTGGCGGATGACGCTCCGGTAGACCGCCTCCCCGGCGTGGGCTCCCTCCGAAAGGATGCTTTGGTAGATCTCGCGGTGCTCCGAGAGGGACTGCTGAAATCGACCCGGCGCTTCAAAGGTTTTCAGGGCAATCAAGCGGAGCAGATGGTTGTAGTTTTCAAAGAGTGCCATAAGCTCTCGATTTTTGCAGAAGGCGACAATGACTTGGTGGAAGGCGTCGTCCAGGGGAAGGTATTCCCCGGCGGATGTGTTTCGGTTCAGGGCATGCTCGGCGTCATGGAGGACACGGTCAAGTTCCTTAAGGGCCGCCTGCCCCTCCGGCGTATGCTTGTTCCAGTGCAGATAGAGGGTACAGTACCCCTCCACTGCAATGCGGGATTGATAGGTGTTATGAATGTCGTCCAGGGTCATGTTGTGAACCTGAAAGCCTTTGCTGGGAAGAATGTCAATATAGTGATCCTGTCTCAGCTTCGCGAGGGCTGTTCGAAACGGCGTTCTGGAAATGCCGATTTTCGCTGCCATCCTGGTCTCGGAGTAGATGACGCCTGCCTCAAGGGTTCCGTCATTGATGCGTTGCTTCATATATTTATATGCGTACTCTTCCAGCGGCTTTTTCGGTGCCATACCAAGCTCCTTGTCTTTGCTGCCTTTTTGTTTGCCGGCGTTTTGATGGGCTGTCCCCAGTGTACCATAGTTTATGGAAAAAAACGAAAGAGGAGGCGGCAAAGCGATGCAGGTAAGACTGTAAAAATGCATGAAAAAATTTTTTATCTTTGTAAATCTTTGTGTTTGACCGGTATACCGGTTAAGGCTATAATCAAAATAGATAGAAATAATAAAAAAAGAAACCATTTATTATGAAAGTTGATGGAATACGGAGAGCGGAAGGGGATCCCCGGGGGGCCGGGGGGAGAGGAGCCAAGGATCATGCATCTGACAAAAGAAGTGTTTCAGCAGTATCCGCCCATTGATTTGGAGGCGGTGGATCAGCTTTTAAAGCAGGAGGTGGAAAGGAACAACAAAAAGATTGTGGTTCTGGACGATGATCCCACCGGTGTGCAGACGGTGCACGATATTTCTGTCTACACCGGATGGGACAGGGAGAGCATGCTGGACGGGTTTTCGGAGAAGCAGAAGCTTTTCTATATTCTCACCAATTCCAGGGGGGTTCCGGCTGAACAGACCGCCGGGATGCACCGGGAGATCGCGGCAGCAGTTGACGCGGCAGCCAGGGAGAGCGGACGGGAATATTTGTTGATCAGCCGCAGCGACAGTACATTACGGGGACATTATCCGCTGGAAACTGAAATTTTAAAGGACTGTTACGAGGCCAACACCGGAAAGACAGTGGACGGCGAGATTTTGTGCCCCTTTTTTAAGGAAGGCGGGCGATTCACCATCGGCAATGTCCATTATGTGCAGTATGGGGACAGGTTGATTCCGGCAAATGAGACGGAATTTGCGAAGGACAGAACCTTTGGATACACCGCGGCCACACTGCCGGAATATGTGGAGGAGAAGACCGGGGGGCGGTACCGGGCAGAGGATGTGGTCTGCATTTCGTTGGAGGACATCCGAGCCTGTGCCTATGACAAGATCGAAGCGCAGCTCATGGGGGTCCGGGGCTTCAATAAGATCATAGTCAATGCCGTTGATTATTCGGATATCAAGGTGTTTTGTGTTTCACTGTACCGGGCGATGAACAAGGGAAAGGTATTTATGCTTCGCACGGCGGCTGCAATTGTCAAGGTGATGGGAGGAATTTCCGACCGTCCGCTGCTCACCAGGGAAGAGATGATTACAGCGGACGTGAAAACCGGAGGCATTATTGTGGCAGGCTCTCACACGGAAAAGACGACCAGGCAGCTGGAAGCGCTGAAGGAGCTTACAAACATTGAATTGATTGAGCTGGATGCGAGACTGGTGAGGGACGAGAAGAAATTCCGGGCGGAGGTGCAGCGCTGCCTTGAACAGGAGGAGGCGTGGATTCGATCGGGGAAAACCGTCTGCTGCTACACCACCAGAGCACTGATTACAGCGGATACCGGAGACAAGGAGGACGAGCTGCGGCTTTCCACCCGAATTTCCGATGCGGTCCAGTCCCTGGTGGGAGGGCTTTCGGTTACGCCCAGCTTTGTGATTGCCAAGGGCGGAATCACCTCCAGCGATATCGGTACCAAGGCGCTGGCAGTGAAAAAGGCGAATGTTCTGGGTCAGATCAGACCGGGGATCCCGGTCTGGCAAACCGGGGAGGAAAGTAAGTTTCCCCGGACGCCCTACGTCATCTTTCCCGGGAATGTGGGGGAAGCGGAGACACTGAGGGAAACTGCGGAGATTTTAATGGGCGTTGAAGCGGGCAAGAAGGAGAAGGCATAAGAACCGGAGGGCAGCACGGGTATCCGGCTGAGAACAGGAATAAAGGCTGGGAACAGAAATAAAAAGCTGAAAACAGGAATAAAAAGCTGAGAACAGAAATAAAAGCTGAGAACAGGAATAAAAGCTGAGAACAGAAATAAAAAGCTGAAAACAGGAATAAAAGGGGGAAACTATGGTTAACGGGTTAAGCGGAGAGAGGATGTTGGCGGGACTTGCCATTGGGATCATACTGCTGATCTTCATGGTGCTGAAGACAAAGATTCAGGCATTTCTGGCACTGCTGATTGCCACCGTCATTGTCGGCGTCATCGGCGGTATGCCGCTCACCAACATTACGTATGAGACGGCTGACGGCGCGAAAAAGACACTTGGTGTTCTGCATTCCATTACCGCAGGCTTCGGAGGCACGCTGGGAAGCATCGGAATCATCATCGGCTTCGGGGTCATGATGGGACAGATTTTTGAGGCGACCGGGGCGGCAAAGAGAATGGCGCTTACGTTCCTGCACCTGTTTGGAAAGGGGAAGGAAGAGGAGGCGCTTGCCTTCACCGGATTTCTGGTGTCGATTCCGATTTTCTGCGATTCCGGATTCATTGTTTTGGCTCCGATTGCGAAGGCGCTTTCAAGGGTGACCAAAAAATCGGTGGTGGGACTGGGGGTCTCGCTGGCAGCGGGGCTGGTGATCACCCACTCCCTGGTACCGCCGACTCCGGGGCCGCTGGGGGTGTGCGGCATCTTCGGTGTCGATGTGGGGGTCTATATTTTGATGAGTATTGTGTTGGCACTGCCGATGACGGTTGCCTGTATTGCCTATTCCAGACTCAGCCTTTCCAAAAAGTATTACTGGCTTCTGGACGATGCGGATCAGATTAAGCCGGAGACGTACCGGGAGCCGGATTACAATGCAGCCTTCCACATGGATATGACGGCGGTTCCGGGGACTTTTGAGTCCTTTGCACCGCTTCTGGTTCCCATTGTTTTGATTCTCATCAACACCATTGCCACCGCGATGAAGCTGACAGGCGGGGTCATGTCGTACCTGATTTTCTTCGGTCAGCCGATTATTGCGGTGGGACTGGGGCTGGTTCTTGCTATTTTTACACTGGGGACGAGACTGGATCGAAAGACTGCGCTGCTTGAGATGGAAAAGGGCATGGCGTCTGCGGGGATTATCATGCTGGTTACCGGCGGCGGCGGCGCCCTGGGGCAGATTATCAAGGATTCCGGACTGGGAAGCTATATGGCGGACGGACTGGCAGCAGCTTCCATTCCGCTGGTGATTCTTCCGCTGGTGATTTCCACTGCCATGCGCTTTATTCAGGGATCCGGAACCGTGGCTATGACGACGGCGGCTTCGATTTCTGCGCCGATTCTGAATGCGGCAGGGGTCAATCCGCTGCTGGGCGTCATCGCCTGCTGCGTCGGTTCTCTGTTCTTTGGATATTTCAATGATTCCTACTTCTGGGTGGTGAACAGAACGCTGGGGGTCAGCGAAGCAAAGGATCAGCTTCGGATCTGGTCCATTACCTCCACCATTGCCTGGGCAGTGGGCGTGGCGGAGATTGTGATTTTGAGTCTTTTCATACGGTAAGCGGAAGCGGTGCGCGGAAGGAAGGGTGGCTGATGGCAGAATGTGTCGTGGTGGCAGATGATCTGACCGGGGGAAATGCAACCGGGGTTCTGCTGACCAAGCTGGATTATCGAGCGGTGACAGTGATGAATGCAGACAGTGTGAGTGAGGGGCTGCTGGCACGGTGCGACTGCGTGATTTACCCCACGGACAGCCGGGGAATGGATGGGGAGGATGCATACCGCTGTGTCTATCAGGCGACGAACCTGCTTAAGCGGGACGGGATCAAGCTGTATGCGCACCGCATTGATTCTACGCTTCGCGGCAATCTGGGGCGGGAGACGGACGCGATGCTGGATTGTCTGGGAAAGGACTATGTGGCGATTGCAGTGCCGGGCTTTCCTTCGTCGGGGAGAACCGTTGCCGGCGGGTATCTGCTGGTGGACGGACTTCCGGTTAACAAAACCAATATCGCACTGGATCCGAAAACGCCGGTAAAGACGGCGCTGGTACAGGAGGTGTTTCAGCGGCAAAGTCATTACGGCGTGGCGTCCGTCCAGTTCTGCCACATGCAGAGCGGCAAGCATTTGTTGGCTGCGCGGATCCTGGAGACGGTGCGGCAGGGCGCACGGATCATTACCTTCGACTGTGTGACGCAGGAGGATCTGGATTTGATTGCAGACGCAGTTATCACCAGCGGGCTCAAGGTGATCTCAGTGGATCCCGGCGCGTTTACGGCGACCCTTGCCCGAAAGCAAATTACGCCGACAGAAAAACGGGAGAAGAGCCGCATCCTGGTCTTGGTGGGCAGCGTGAACGCCAACACCAAGAGGCAGCTGGAGGAGCTTTGGCTGACCCAGCATCCGATTTACAATGTGCTGGTGAAAACAAAGTGTCTTCTGGCGGGAGAAGAGGCGCGTAAGGCTGAGGTGGAGCGGGTTGTGGCTGAAATTTTGGAGCATGCGGATCGAAATTCCGTGCTGACCGTTGTCGGAGACGGCATTTATCCGGAGAACCGCATCCGGTTTGAACCGTATATGGAGAAGCTTCACTGCTCCCTGGATGCAGTGACAGGGATCATCAATGACTCGCTGGCCCAGATCGCAGAGAGAATTTTGAAGGGGAACCCATCCGTTCAGGCACTCTATTCCAGCGGGGGAGACGTGACCCAGGCGGTCTGCCGGCGGTTTGGCGCAGCGGGGTTGAACCTGAAGGACGAGGTGCTTCCGCTGGCTGCATACGGAGAATTTCTGGGCGGCAGCTTTGACAGGCTAAAGATTGTCACCAAGGGCGGCAGTCAGGGCAATCAAAACGCCATCAATTTCTGCGTCAATTATTTGAAGGAAAAGCTCTTTATCTGATGGTGCGGCAAGGCGTGGCTGTTGTAGTATAATGGGGCGAAGAATGAGAGCAGTAGCGTTGGAAAGGAGAGCTGTTATATGGAAAAATCATTGATCGCGGTTCCCATCGGAGATCCGGCAGGCGTAGGTCCGGAAATTGTTGTGAAAGCGATTGCAGATAAGACGGTTTCGGCTTGTGCCGACTGTATTGTGATCGGCGATCGGAAGATTGTGGAACAGGCAATTCGAATTTCCGGTGTTGATTTGAAGATCCGGTTGATCCGGGAGCCGGAGGAGGGAGAATATGTTCCCGGCGTCTTGAATCTGATGGATCTGGACAATATTGATATGGAGCAGTTCCGCTTCGGCGTCGTGCAGGCCATGTGCGGCAAGGCAGCGTACGAGTATATTGTAAAGGCGGTGGAGCTGGCCATGGCAGGCAAGGCGGATGCGGTGGCAACCACACCCATCAACAAGGAAGCGCTCCATGCGGCGGCGGTTCCCTTTATCGGTCACACCGAAATTTTCGGTGCGCTGACAGGGACAAAGGATCCGCTGACCATGTTTGAAACCAACGGGCTTCGTGTTTTCTTCCTCACGAGACACGTCTCACTGCTTCAAATGCTGGGTCAAATCAAAAAACAGCGGATTATTGATTGTGCAAAGGAGTGTTTTGCAGCGCTGGAGCGGCTCGGTGTCACGGAGGGAACCATGGCGGTGGCAGGTCTGAATCCGCACTGCGGGGAGCACGGACTCTTTGGGTGGGAGGAGGTTAATGAGATCGAACCGGCGGTGAAGGAGCTGCAGGCAGAAGGATATCGGGTCAAGGGACCGATCGGAGCGGACAGCGTCTTCCACCAGGCGGCGCAGGGAAGGTATAACAGCGTCTTGTCGCTGTATCACGATCAGGGCCACATTGCCACGAAGACCCTTGATTTTGAACGCACCATCTCCATCACCAACGGGATGCCGATTTTAAGAACCTCCGTGGATCACGGAACCGCATTTGACATTGCCGGAAAGAACCTTGTAAGCCAGGTCAGTATGGTGGAGGCAATTCGTCTTGCGGCGAAGTATGCGCCGAATTTCAAGACCAAGGGGTAATGCCGGGGAGTCCGGAAGGCACCGGAGGGAAGGGCGGAGAAGCCCAGAGAAGCCCGGAGAAGCCCGGAGAAGGCGGAGAACCGGGAAGGATGAAGCAAAGTCTGAGAAGGGCGAGAGAGCCCGGAGAAGCCCGGAGTGGCCCGAAGAAGCCCGAAGAAGCCCGGAGAAGGCGCAGAGAACCGGGAAGGGTGAAGAAAAGTCTGAGAAGGGCAGAGAAGCCCGAAGAAGCCTGGAGAAGGCGCAGAGAACCGGGAAGAGTAAAGAAAAGCCTGAGAAGGGCAGAGAAGCCCGGAGAAAAGGAAAGAAAGTCTGGGATGGTCGGAGAAGCCCGAGGAAGGCAGAGAGAACCGGGAAGGATTTTACATAAGAAAAGGGGATTAATTATGAAGGTGGGATTTATCGGACTGGGAATTATGGGAAAACCCATGGCGTCACAGCTTGTGAGGGCAGGCGTCGATTTGATGGTCAGCGACTTGAACCCGAAGCCGGTGGAAGAATTGAAGGCTTTAGGCGCGGCTTCCGGGAGTCCGGCGGAGATCGGATCGGCATGTGGCATTGTGTTCACCATTCTTCCGACGGCGCAGATTGTAAAGAGTGTCCTCTTTGACGAGGGCGGAGTCGCGAGTACGCTGACGGCGGGAAAGCTGGTTGTGGATTGCTCCAGCGTGACGGCAGGCGAAAGCAATGAGTGCTATGAACGGCTGAAAAAGATGGGAGTGGGATTTCTGGATGCCCCGGTGTCAGGAGGAGAGCCGGGCGCGATCGCAGGGACCCTTGCCATCATGTGCGGCGGAGACGAGAAGGATTTTCAGACAGCAAAGCCGTATTTTGACATCATGGGGAGCAGCGCGCTTTTGATCGGGGCCAGCGGAAGCGGAAGCGTCACAAAGCTTGCCAATCAGATCATCGTCAATCTCAACATCTGCGCGGTCAGTGAGGCGCTGGTGCTTGCGACTAAGTGCGGTGTGGATCCCATGAAGGTCTACCGGGCCATTCGCGGCGGATTGGCAGGAAGCGCCGTTCTGGATGCGAAGGCGCCGATGATGTGTGCGCGTCATTTTGCGCCGGGCGGAACCATCAAGGTGAACCAAAAGGACATTCGGAATGTGCTGGCGACTGCCCATGATGTGGATGTTCCGCTTCCTTTGACGGCACAGCTTTTTGAAATTCAGCAGAGCTTGAAGGCAAACGGACATGTGATGGACGATCATGCGGGATATGTGCAATATTTTGAGATGCTCTCGGGTGTGAAGGTGACAAGCAGCGAAGCCACCTGAGTAACCAAGCATTCCATGGAATTGACGGGAGAAAACCATGCTGACAACTGGAAAACCGATCCTGGAGGCAGCGCGCAGCGGGCATTATGCTGTGGCGCAGATCAACCTGAACAATCTGGAGTGGTGCAAGGCAGCGCTGCTCACAGCGGAGAGAGAACAAGCGCCGCTCATTCTTGGCGTCACCGAGGCGGCAGTCAATTACATGGGCGGATTTCGTACCGTTGCAGGTATGGCAATCGGCATGAATGAGGATCTGAACATCACGGTGCCGATTGCCTTGCAGCTGGATCACGCGGGATATGAGGCCTGCCTGCAGGCGATGGATGCTGGCTTTACCGCAGTGATGTACGATGGCTCTGCCAAGGCGTGGGAAGAGAATCTGGAACAGACTGCAGCACTCGCTGCGATTTGCAGGCGGAGGAATGTCTCGCTGGAAGCGGAGGTCGGGAGCATTGCCGGAGAAGAGGACGGCGTAGTCGGAACCGGGGAGTTGGCGAGTCCGGAGCAGTGCGAAGCCATCTCTGCCTGTGGAATTACCTGTCTGGCTGCCGGAATCGGCAATGTGCACGGAAGTTATCCAGCGGACTGGAGAGGGCTTAGCTTTGAAACCTTGGAAGCGATCAAGGCAAAAACAGATCTTCCCCTGGTTCTGCACGGTGGAAGCGGCATTCCGGAGGACATGATGCGGGAAGCGATTCGCCGCGGAATCTGTAAGGTCAATGTGAATACGGAGTGCCAGCAGGCGTTTGCCGCAGCGATTCGCACCTGGGTGCATTCTGCTGAGGGCCAGGAAGCAAAGAGCGACAGGCTGCCCCGATTTTTGGCTCCGGGTGTCGCAGCAATTGAGCGGGTGATCGCCGGAAAAATTCGTCTGTTTGGAAGTGCAGGGAGAGCCTTCGGCTGATCCTGCCATGGGTTCCGGATTCGGCAGCAGTCACGTCCTTTTTTCAGATGGAAGCAAGGTGCATTTGTCACAGGTGTGACAAATGCACCAATAGAACGAACCGATTTGCCGTCAGCATACTTCTCAAACACCTCAACCACTAATGGCGCGGTCGTAGGATCAATCACAAGCTTCTGCGCTTTCTTGTCCAACAGATAGCCGAGCGGAACGCCACCACCGTTGTTTTTCCCTTTCAGCGCGTTCTCTTTCTGTCCGCGATAGATTTTCTCTGATAGTTCAGCAGAGTAGAACTCGGCATAGCCTTCCAGCATCGCTTCCGGAATAATTCCTTTCGGGCCTTCGGAGATATGCTCTTTCGCAGAAACAACCTTTACGCCGTTCTTTTTCAGAATGTGCTTGTAGTGAGCGCTGTCGTAACGGTCGCGGGAAAAACGGTCGAGCTTCCATACAAGCACAATCTCGAACAACTCTTTTGCGCTGTCCTTGATCATGTGCTGGAACTCCGGTCGATCTGCTGTTTTTGCAGATAATGCCCGGTCAATATACGTTCCAACGATGGTCATGTTGTTGCGTTCAGCATATTCCCTGCACTCGCGGAGCTGACCTTCAATGGATTCCTCGCGCTGGCTATCAGAGGAATAGCGGGCATAGATGACAGCGTTCATTCTTCATCACCCTCGTTGCCTTCGCCGCTTTCTAACGCAAGCTCTGTCAATTCACGCAGCTTGTTTTGCAGAAGCGTTTTGTCAGGAAGACAAAGCCTATAATCCGCAACGAGTGTGGGCGACATACTGCGGCTTAAAGCATATTCGACAACCGCGTCATCCTTGCTGGCGCAAAGAATAACGCCTACACTTGGATTTTCATTTGGCTTCTTCACATCGCGGTCAAGTGCTTCGAGATAAAAATTGATCTGCCCGATGTGTTCCGGCTTGAATTTTCCGATTTTCAGTTCAATCGGGACAAGGCAGGAAAGCGCACGGTTATAAAACAGCAAGTCGATGAAGAAATCTGTATTGCCGACCTGAACACGGTACTCCTCACCGATAAAGGTAAAGTCCCGACCAAATTCAAGTATAAACTGCTTCAGATTTTCGATGATTGCTTTACGGAGATTCTTTTCGGAAAATTGCTCCGGCAAGTCCAGAAACTCAAGCACATAGGTATCGAGGATGCTTTCACGCACATCATGCGAAACGGATTCAGGCATCGGCTTCTTGGCAGAAATCATTGAACGCTCATAGTACGATGTGCCGATCTGACGCTCCAACTCGCGTTTGGAATAATGTTCCTTCGCACAGAGCGCCATGTAAAAATGCCGTTCATCTGCCGTCTTGGAGCCAGACATAATAAGCAGATGGTTTGTCCAGCTGATTTGTGTCACCAGTGGTGTCACAAATTCATCGTCCTTGTAAGTCTCGTAGAATTGCTTCATACGATAGAGACCGCGACGATTGAAACCTTTGATGTTGGGGTTCTCTTGCGCAATGTATGCGGCAACTTCGTCAATGATCTTATCGCCAAAGCTTGATGCAGAACAAAGCTCTGACAAATACGCACCGACGCTCCAATACATCTGAATAAGCTCTGCATTGACCGCTTTCATGGCGCGGCTGCGGGCATTATCGATGATATGGATGACCTCGTCAAACTGTCCCGGATTATGGGTTAATTCACTGCTCATGTCTTCGCCTCCCCCAGCATTTTCAGCATCGCTTCTTTCAGTTTTTCGTTCATCGGTGATTCCGGATCGAAGCACATCTCAACGAACTTCCTCAGTTCAGGATTGTTCGCGTCAACCGGAGGTTTTGCCTCATACAGCTTGCCATGCGGCTCATTTTTCATTTTCGACAGGCTTTTTGATATACTTCCCGTTCTTGATTCTCGCGTCTGCCGGCTTTTCGGCGTCCTCTGGAATCCCCCAGACCGTGCCAATGCGGATAGCACCGGGGACGCGCCCCTCGCCGCACAAAATCTGAATACGGCGAGTGGAGATACCCCAGCGTTCGGCGGTTTGCATGATAGATAAATACTTCATGGGCAGTACTCCTGTTGCAGTTCAGTTCTGCGCCTGCTTATAAAATCGCAGTATAATTATAATCGCCAAAGCGAATAAAAGTAAGGGCTTTTCGGAAAAGTTCAGGAAGTATTTTCAACTCAAAAATCAAGGGTTTGGGGCTTCCCCAAAAATCAAAATGAGCGTATCGGCTGCAAAGCTGAACTGCATATTTTTTGAAAATCTTTCGTTTCGATACCTGCGTTTAGATGAAGAAATGTCCGTTGTAAAGTGAGGAGCAACGAATCGCCAATGCCATTGTCCTCAGAATTTTCTCTGTGGAGACCCACTAATCCGCCGAAAAATTGTCCGTTGTATTGTGAAAGGAGTGTTTCAATATGCCAGACCGCACACGACCCATCCGCAAGGAAATCTGCCTGAATGAGCAGGAACTGAGCCTGATCCGTCACAAGATGAACCAGCTTGTCACCCGAAATTTCGGCGCATACGCCCGCAAGATGCTCATCGACGGCTACATCATCAAGGTCGATTACACCGAGCAGAAAAAGTTAGCTGCCGCTGTCAGCAGGATTGCCACCAATATCAACCACGTCTGCCGCCGCATCAACAGCACCGGGCATTTCTACGAGGATGACGTTGCCGAACTGAAAGCGCGGCAAGCCGAGATCTGGGAACTGCTGAAAGTGCGGCAGAGAGATGAGCTTTGACCACAACGGGATTTTCCATGTGTGGGTTTTCCGTCACCGGTTTTCCAGACGGTGGACAAGCTGACGCTCCGGAGCGTACCACAACCGGATTTTTGGAGCATGGATTTCCAAACTGTCACAGGGGATGAAATTCATATCCAAATCAATAAGAAATAAATCAACGCTCAATATAGTCATCCATCAATCCTATCAATACCGGTTTTGATGGATGGGATAGGAGGATTATGTCACAGAAGTTTTTGAAGTTTACAAGCGAGAGCTTGTCGGCATCCTACATACCGTTTCCACGGTTTTTGATGGAGGATAGTCTTGCCGGGCTGTCCAACGATGCAAAAGTGCTGTATGCCCTGATGCTGGATCGGGCGAGCATTTCAAAAGTCAACGGTTTTCTTGAAACTGACGGCACCATCCGAATTTACTTCACCGTGGAACAGGCGTAGAAGAAGCTGCACCGCAGCCGCCAGAGCACCACACGGATATTCCAGGAGTTGGAGTACAGCGGCTTGATTATCCGAAAAAAGCAGGGGCTGGGCAAGCCCGCCCTCATCACGCTGAACTATCCAGCGGACGCAAAGCTGATTCAGCCAAAAGAGGATGGCGCAATATTGCACGAATAAAGGTCGAAAACAAGGTGTTTTCCGCCCCACAAGCGCTGAGAAAACACAGGGGAATATCTTTTCCCATAACACCTCAGAAAAGCGTATCTATGCACCTACAGAAGCGATAAAGGAGGAAACAAGTGAACGCAGAAAAAGCCAATATCCAGACTGGTGTTGATGCAGCCGAAATTCCGGAATACGTCTTTGAATCGCTGGCACGGAGTCTGCTTCCGGTAATTCAGAAGTACTACGAAAGCGAAGGTGGCAAAAAGGCATTTGCCGAATGGAAAGCAAAGAAGGAGATTTCAGACAGTGCATCTACATAAAGAAACCGGGAGGATTGCCCTGATCGGCAGTCCTCCCGGTTTCTTTATTACCAGTCTTCAACTTCTTCTATAAAAACAATAAATCCGAACCCATGACCAATCAGTACAAGGTTCGGATTATATTGTTTTGCTGGAGATAACAGGGTTCGAACCTGTGACCTTCCGCACGTCAAGCGGATGCTCTCCCAGTTGAGCTATATCTCCAATGGAGCTAATTATACCGGGAGAGTTTATAAAAAGCAAGTGTTTTTTTGAAAAAGCGAATCATGGGGAGTGACCGCCCGGGCGCTGGATGGGTCAGGCGTTCAGCGCATACCACTGAATCCATGTGCGAAAGGCTGCGGGAACCGCAACATGCGAAAGCTCCTCTTTGCGAATCAGAATTCGGCTGCCGGAGCGGACGCCTGCCGGAGAGTCCGGAGAGCCGGGCGATGCCGGTTGTGGTAGAAGCGCGTCCGATGCCGGTTGCGGTGGAAGCGCGTCCGATGCCGGTCGCGGTAAAAGCGCGTTCGATTCCGAAACGGCGGAGGCTTCGGAAACCAAGGATTCCGCCGGAAATTCGGCGACCTGTATTTCCCAGGCGGTCATATGCCACTCTATGTGGGTGAAGACATGGATTCCGCCGGGCAGAGGACGAATGCGAAGGGGCGTGAAGCCGAGCTGCTTTGCTCCCTGCAGTGCGCCCTCTTCATCCAGCGTTCCGGGCAGCCCCGGGAACTCGTAAAGCCCGGCCAGCAGACCCTTTGAAGGCCGCTTTTGAAACAGGAAGCGTTCGCCGTCCCGGATGATGAGGAGGGTACGAGGCTCAATTTTTCGCTTTTTTTTGGGGCTGCGGACGGGCAGCCTTTCGACTTGTCCGGTTTTCCTTGCTTCGCAGCAGTCAGACAGAGGACATCGGCTACATAGCGCAGCGCCGTTCGGAATGCAGACGACTGCACCCAGTTCCATAAGCGCCTGATTGAAATCAGAGGTGGAGAAGAAGGAGCGAGTGCCGCCGGTGTGACTCCAGGCAGCGGCAGAGCAGTCCCACAAAAGAGTTTGCAGCATTTCGGTGACGTGCTGTTTGGTCTTTGTGAGTGTGATATCGGAATCATTTCCGGTGAGGCGGGCAAAGACCCGGAGCACATTGCCATCCACCGCAGGAACCGGTACGTTGTAAGCAATGGATGCGATGGCGCCTGCCGTGTAGGAGCCGATGCCGGGCAGCTGCTTCAGTTTTTCCGGGTCACTGGGAAGGGTGCTGTTGTAGCGCTCCTGCAGCACCTGGGCGCATTTTTTCAGATTCTTCGCCCGACTGTAGTAGCCGAGGCCCTCCCAGAGCTTCATAAGGCGGTCGTCCTCACAGGAAGCAATGGAGGAAACGGTGGGAAGCGCGGTTCGAAAGCGGACAAAATAAGCCTTGACGGCTTCTACGCGAGTCTGCTGGAGCATGATTTCCGAGATCCAGACATCCTCCGGGTTGTCAGTATCGCGCCAGGGGAGGCAGCGCTTGTTTTTCCGGTACCAGCTCAGCAGCTTGGCTGCATCATCCGGCGTAAGTAATTTGGACATGCCTTTTCCTTTCCGTAGCAATATGGAAATGGTATCACGCCGGATGGGAATCTTCAATTGGCTTCCGGAAGAAGGCGGCAGAAAAAAGAGCAGATTTCCGGATTAAAACTTGCGGAGAACGGGAAAACAGTGTATGATGAGTCTTGCAAATCCATATCGGCTCCATAAAAGCATGGGTTTGTTCCAATGTGTTTGTAGCGCAGCTGGATAGCGCGTCAGACTCCGACTCTGAAGGTCGCGGGTTCGAATCCCGCCAGACACATGATTGAATGACAGCGGAAGCCCTGCACTGCGAGGCGTTCGCTGTTTTTCTATCCTTCCCGGTTCGGATTGAGAGGCAGAGCGGCACGGAGGCCGGAAATAAAAAAAGCGCACCGGCATGATGCGGTGCGCCTTCCCTCTGGGAGCCCGGTTCATGCCGGGCGGCGTTCGAAGCGGTTTTCCGCTGCCTGGGGAGCAGCGCTCACTGACGCGGCTCCTTGAGTCGAAAATATACGTTCAGAGATTGGCGGCGGCTTTCAAAGAGCTGCAGAGATTCAATAAACTGCACGAATTTCTTGTAGCGGAAGTTACGCACATCGAAATCGGGGTACTGCTTATTCAGGACATTTCCCAGCAGGCTGGAGGCGATCCAGCCATCGTCATCCGAATTTTCCTCTGCAATGCGGATCAGTGCCGCGCGAATGGCTTTGAGGCGCACTCCATCGGCGGACTTTTCTCCGGTCTCGGTGCGTTCCTCCCCCTTCACGGTGCGTCGCTCTGTCAGGCTTGCATTGTAGAGCAGATCAATGTAGGAAAACTTATTGCAGGCGCTGATAAAGCTCTTTGGCGTTTTCTGTTCTCCCATGCCGAGGACGTACATCTCGGATTCGCGCAGTCTCGCAGCCAGCCGGGTGAAATCTGAGTCGGAGGACACGATGCAAAAGCCGTCCAGACGACCCTGATAGAGCAGATCCATGGCATCAATAATCAAGGCAGAATCGGAAGAATTTTTCCCGGACACGTTGGAATATTGCTGAATCGGCTGCACGGAGCTGTCCAGAATGACAGGGCGCCAGGAGCTCATTTGCGGGCTGGTCCAGTCCCCGTAGATGCGTTTGATGATGATATTTCCCAGTGCGTTGGCTTCGCTCAGCACAATATCAATGTATTTGCTCGCGACATTTTCCGCGTCAATCAGTACGGCAATGCGCATTTCTTTGTTTTCTGTATTCATAAATCTCCTTATTTTTTCTGATTGTGAACTGCAAATCTCCTGTCGGAAGGAGTCGGGCATCCGGACAAGAGAGCAGTACGACATGAATCGAAGCTATTATAGCATAGAGCGGCATGATTTATCATAAGAAAGGACGTCATTTGAAGCGGAATCCTGTGAAAAAGACGGCTGCGCTGCTGCTGGCAGCATTGCTGGCGATCAGTGGCTTGCCCCAGAGGGCGGAGGCAGCCGGAGGCAGTGCGAAAACCGGAGGCAGTGCGAAAACCGGAGGCAGTGCGAAAACCGGAGGCAGCGCGGAAACCGGAAGCGGTGCGGAAACCGGAAACCGTGCCAAATCCGGAAGTAGTGCGAGATCCGGAAGCGGTGTGGAAACCGGAAGCGGTGCGAAAGCCGGAAGCGGTGCGAAAGCCGGAAGCAGTGCGAAAGCCGGAGGCAGTACGCGAGGGGCGGCGCTTGGTTCGGGCGTGCTTCGGGAGGCTTCGGAGCACGCGCAGACGATGATTCGCATGGAAAAGGATCCGGATGCGCCGGAGGCGAAGCGGGACTTCGGCTACACCGAGGCAGACGCGCGGGCAGCGGCAGAGGCACTCTATTGCTTTGAGACCAATGCAATCAAAAAAGAGGTGGATATCAGTTACCTCATGAGCTGCATCTGGTATGAGCGGGAACGAGTCATGCTGGAAGAGAAGAAGCAGCATGTGCTTACGCTTTATGAAGGTCCGGCGGAGCACTACACCCGGGCTTATCTGGAAGTGCTGAGCGGACTTTTGTTTTTTTCGACGCCGAATGTGCTGTTTTTGACGGAGCCAAACGGAGCGCTGCTGGTGTGTGTGGAGACGGAGGGGCGGTTTACCGAAGAAGAGGCAGCGAATCATTATCGGACGGTTCAGAAGGCATTGGCTGTGATTGAAGAGGTGAAGAGACGGACGGAGGGAAAGAGCGAAGCGGGTCGGGCGAAGGACATCAGCGACTACGTGGCAGATCGGTTGAGCTACGACAAGACGTTTGTGCGGAACAGCCTGGAGGATGCGCTTCAAAGCGGGGTGACAGCCTGTGTTGGATACAATGCTTTGACCGGGCTTTTGTTTGGTCACAGCGGAATTCCCTATGTCAGCGTTGTGGCCGATACAAAGGATGACAGCATGGAGCATATTTTCGGCATGGGGAAAATAGACGGAGTCTGGCGCATCTTTGACACCAGCAATTATGACAGAGAGACGGGAAGAGAAGCCGAATGGATTTTTTCCGATTTTCTTCAGGAGGGCGCGTATTACAAGGATTTTCGTCTGGTGGAGGAGGAAGCTCAGGGCCCGGAATCGGATCTTTCGCATCTTCGCCTGATTCCGGAAGAACCGAAACAATCAAAATGAGTCAATGGGAGTGAAGAATGGATTTGTTTGATTACATGCGTGAAGAAACGCTGAAAAAAGAGGCGCCGCTGGCTGTCCGTCTGCGTCCTGAGACCTTGGAGGAGGTGGTGGGACAGGAGCATATTCTGGGAAAGGATAAGCTTCTTTACCGGGCGATTCGTGCGGATCAGCTGGGCTCCCTGATCTTTTACGGTCCGCCCGGCACCGGAAAAACAACACTTGCCCGCGTCATTGCAAATACCACAAAGGCAGCGTTTTGTCAGATTAATGCCACCTCCGCAGGGAAAAAGGACATGGAGGAAGCTGTGGCGCAGGCAAAGGCAGGGTTTGGGTACGGGAAGAAAACCATTCTCTTTATTGATGAGATTCACCGCTTCAATAAAAGCCAGCAGGACTACCTGTTGCCCTTTGTGGAGGACGGGACGCTGATTCTCATCGGTGCGACCACAGAGAACCCTTACTTTGAGGTGAATTCGGCATTGCTCAGCCGTTCCCGGGTTTTTGAGCTGAAGGAATTGAAGCCGGAAGAGATCTGTGTGTTGCTTCGGCGCGCGCTTCGGGATGAGAAGAAAGGGCTGGGAAATTACCGGGCTGAAATTGCAGAGGATGCACTTCAATTTTTGGCGGATGCGGCAAACGGAGATGCCAGAGCGGCCCTTAACGCGTTGGAGCTTGGCGTATTGACGACGCCGCCTGAAGAGGACGGGGTGATCCGCATTACACCGGAGGTGGCGTCGGAATGTATTCAGAAGCGGGTGCTTCGCTACGAGAGGGATGGGGACAATCATTACGACACAATTTCCGCGTTCATCAAAAGCATGCGGGGCTCCGATCCGGATGCGGCGGTCTATTATCTGGCCCGCATGCTGTATGCGGGGGAGGATATCAAATTGATTGCGCGCCGCATGATGATCTGTGCATCGGAGGATGTGGGAAACGCAGATCCGATGGCGATGGTTGTGGCGGCAAGCGCAGCCCAGGAGGTGGAGCGTGTGGGAATGCCGGAGAGTCAGCTGATTCTGAGTCAGGCGTGCATCTACATTGCCTGCGCTCCGAAATCGAATGCATCCACCAATGCGGTTTATGAGGCGATGGAGGCGGTGAAATCGGGAGTCACCGCGCCGATTCCGGTGCATTTGCAGGATGCGCATTACCGGGGACATGAGGAGTTGGGACACGGGATCGGCTATCTGTATGCCCATGACTACCCGAACCATTATGTCAAGCAGCAATATCTGCCGGATGGACTGACGGACAGAAAATTTTACCGACCGACAGAAAACGGATATGAAAAAACCATACAGGCGCATTTGAACGTTCTGCGCGGAGAGGAAGATAGATGAAAGAAAAGCTGAAAACCCTGTCAGTGGCAGAGCTGAGAGAGTTGGCGAAGCTTCAGGGGATGAAGGGAAGCAGCTCTAAGCGGAAGCAGGAATTGGTGGACTGGTTGTCGGAACGATATGAGGAGGGAATTCGGGAAAAGGAGGCGGCCTCCGGAGCGGATTCCGAGACGCCGGGAACGCCGAAAGCCGAGGTAAATCAACCGTCGAAGCCTCCCTCCCGGAAGCGGGGGGAAGCGGAGCGGAGCCGAGTGCCGAAGACCGAGACGCCGAAGATCGGGGCGAATCAGCCATCGGACACCGGGACACGGAAGATCGGGACAAACCAACTGCCGGACACCGGGATTCGCCAGCAGGGGGAAGCGGAGCGGAACAGAATGCCTAGGACCGGGATGCCGAAGACCGGGGCAAACCAGTCGCCGGACACCGGGACACGGAAGGCCGGGGCAAACCAACCGCCGGACACCGGGATTCGCCAGCAGGGGGAAGCGGAGCGGAGCCGAATGCCGAAGACTAGGGTACCGAAGACCGGGGCGAATCAGCCGTCGGACACCGGGATTCGCCAGCGGGGGGAAGCGGAGCAGAGCGTCCGGGCAGCGGCCTTGTCCGGAGCAGCGGCACTCCCGGAGGAGCTACGGGAGGCGGCGGATCAGGGACCGCTGGCTTCCGGGATTCTTGAGGTGATGCAGGAAGGGTATGGCTTTATCCGTTCGGAAAACTACCTTCCGGGGGAGGACGATATTTATGTCTCCCCCTCTCAGATTCGCAGATTCCGCCTGAAAACAGGGGACATGGTCACAGGCGTGAAACGCATCCGGAGCGAAAAGGAAAAGTTTGCTGCCCTCTTATATGTCAATACGGTCAATGGAATGCGCCCGGGAGAGCTGTCGGGGCGAATGAATTTTGAAGATATGACGCCGATTTTTCCAAATGAGCGAATCCATCTGGAAACGGCGGGCGGCTCCACGGCAATGCGCATGGTGGACCTGATCTCCCCCATCGGAAAGGGGCAGCGCGGCATGATTGTTTCTCCGCCGAAGGCGGGAAAGACAACCCTTCTGAAGCAGATCGCAAAGACCGTGAATGAAACGATGCCGGATATGCAGCTGCTCATTCTTCTGATTGATGAGCGCCCGGAGGAAGTGACGGATATCAAGGAGTACATTGAGGGACCGCGGGTCGAGGTCATCTATTCCACATTTGACCGGGAGCCGGAGCAGCATAAGCGGGTCTCGGAAATGGTGATTGAACGCGCGAAGCGGTTGGTGGAGCAGAAAAAAGATGTTATCATCCTCCTGGATTCCATCACCCGTCTGGCCCGGGCCTACAACCTGACTGTCATGCCCAGCGGGCGCACGCTTTCCGGGGGGCTGGATCCTGCGGCGTTATATATGCCGAAGCGCTTCTTCGGCGCTGCGCGAAACATGAGAGAGGGCGGCAGCCTGACGATCCTTGCGACGGCGCTGGTCGATACGGGCAGCCGCATGGACGATGTGGTGTATGAGGAATTTAAGGGAACCGGGAATATGGAGCTGGTATTGGATCGCAAGCTGTCGGAGCGGCGGGTGTTTCCCGCGATCGACATACTGAAAAGCGGAACCCGTCGGGATGATCTTTTGCTGACGCGGGACGAAAAGGAGGTTTTGGACATGATACGCCGCATGACAAACGGCGCACATCCGGAGGACAGCGTGGAGCGCATCTTAAACCGGTTTGCCACGACTCGAAGCAATGCGGAGCTGATACGAAATGCAAAGCTTTCCCGATCCTTGTGATGCCGCCATATTTTTTCTTGCATTTGAAAATGCTCTGTGCTATACTGTCTAAGCTGTTCTACGGAACAGCAGGTTTTATTGATGGAAAAAGCGGTCTGCCGCTTTCAGATAACACGATTGAAGTGAGGTGAAACAAATGAAAGAGGGAATCCATCCGAATTACTACCAGGCGACTGTTACCTGCAACTGCGGAAACACCTTTGTGACCGGATCTACCAAGCAGGAGATTCACGTGGAGGTTTGCTCCAAGTGTCACTCCTTCTATACCGGCCAGCAGAAGGCAGGCGCTGCCCGCGGTCGTGTTGAGAAGTTCAACAGAAAGTACGGCATGAACGCTGAGGCGTAAAAACGGTAAGAAGGCGGGGCTGAGTATGAGAAGTCGTACTCAGTCCCGTTTTGCTATATTCTGCTTCGAATGAGCAGGAGGAGGAAACATGAAACAACAATATTCCGGCATTGGAGGGCAGGCGATCCTGGAGGGCATTATGATGAAAAACCGGGATGAGTACGCCTGTGCGGTCAGAAGAGCGGACGGAAGCATTGCGGTGGATCGAAGGCACTATGTGAGCATGACGGAGCGTCACCCCATTTTTCGCCTTCCTCTGATCCGCGGCGTCTTTGCATTTGCGGATTCCATGGTGCTGGGAATGCGGGCGCTGAACTGGTCGGCGTCAATCTGTGCGGAGGGCGCAGAAGAGGAAGAGGAGCCCTCGGGGCTTGAGCAGTGGCTGGATCGACACTTCGGAGAGCGGGCAGAGGGAATCATCATGGGTGCAATCATGGCAGGCTCGTTTCTGGCGGGCATCTGTATTTTTATGCTGCTCCCAATGGCGCTGGCGTCGCTTTTACGCCGTGTCGGAGCAGGGGACACGCTTGTCGCCTTCCTGGAGGGCGTGCTGCGCATTCTGATTTTTATCGGTTATATTCAGCTGATCTCCCGGATGGAGGACATTCACCGCACCTTCATGTACCACGGAGCAGAGCACAAGTGCATTAACTGTGTGGAGCACGGGCTTCCGCTTACAGTCGAAAATGTGATGAAAAGCTCCCGGGAGCACAAGCGCTGCGGTACCAGCTTTATTCTGATTGTTATGGTGATCTCCATCCTGTTTTTTATGGTGATCCGGGCGGATACCCTGTGGATGCGCGCGGTGTCCAGGGTGGTGCTGATTCCCGTGATTGCAGGGGTCTCCTATGAGGTTCTGCGCTGGGCGGGGACACATGACAATGGGCTGGTGAACGCGCTCAGCAGGCCGGGCATGTGGATGCAGAGCTTGACGACCCGGGAGCCGACAGAAGACATGATTGAGGTGGCGATTCAGGCAGTGGAGGCGGTATTCGACTGGAAGCGCTATCTCAGAGAGCATTTCGACCGAAAGGAGGAGGCAGCGCTGTGACCTCGAAGCAATGGACCTGCCGGGGGCTGGTCCGGGAGGGAAAAAGGCGCCTGAGAGCGGCGCAGATCGAGGAAGCTGAGCTGGATGCACGGCTTCTTTTCTTTTCCGTGTTTTCTGTGACATGGAATCAGCTTCTGCTTCACTACGAAGACATGCCCCCCTGCTCCCCGGGTCATTGGGAGGAAGGGGAAGACAAAAGGCGAGAGCAGTTGATCCGCGCCTATTTTTCCGGAATTTCGCGCCGCGCCGCACACGTTCCGCTTCAGTACATCACCGGAGAGCAGAGCTTCTGCGGCTTTCCGATGGAGGTGGATGAGCGGGTCCTGATTCCCCGGCAGGATACGGAGATCCTGGTGGAGGAAGTGCTGAAGATTTGGGAGGGCAGAAACATGTCCGGGGGAGGGGACAAGGAGCCCCTGACCCTTCTTGATCTTTGCACCGGGAGCGGGTGCATTCCGATTGCACTTGCACGGCTCGGACATTTTTCCGCGGTGACCGCCGGCGATATTTCCGAAGATGCCCTTCGGGTCGCCAATCGAAATGCAGCAAACAATCATGTGGAGCTGGAGCTGGTGAGATCGGATCTGTTTGCATCGTTTTGCGGGAGACATTTTGATGTGGTGACCGCAAATCCGCCGTATATTCCCAGCGCTCAGATTGACACCCTGATGGAGGAAGTGAGGGAACACGAGCCCAGACTGGCGCTGGACGGAGAAAAGGACGGGCTCTCCTTCTACAGGAGGATCGCCGAAGAAGCGCCGGAGCATTTGACGCCGGGCGGTTGGATTTTTCTTGAGATCGGGTCTGAGCAGGGAGCTGTTGTACAAACCCTGCTCATGGAACATGGATTCCGGGGAATTCGTTGTGTGAAGGATCGTTCGGGGCTGGATCGGGTGGTATGCGGGCGCCGGGGATGAGCGCCGGGAATCCGAAGAGGAAGGGAAAAGAAGCGGGAAGAGCGTGAGCATGGAAAGGAACGACTATGTTTGAACATTTAAAGGGGATGCTGGTGCATTATGAGGAACTGATGGCAGGACTGTCAGATCCGGCGGTGACCGGCGATCAGAGCCGCTTTTGTTCCATGATGAAGGAGCAGGCCGAGCTTAAGCCGCTGGTGGAAGCGTATCTCGCCTACCGGAAGGCGGAACGGGATGAGGAGGAGGCAAAGCTCCTTTTGGAGACGGAGCGCGAAGAAGAGCTGCGAACGCTGGCCAAGGAGGAGCTGGCGGACACAAGGGAGAGAAGAGAAAAGTTGGAGCAGAGAATCCGTTTTTTGCTGCTGCCGAAGGATCCGAATGATGAAAAAAATATCGTGCTGGAGATTCGCGCGGGAGCCGGCGGCGACGAGGCGGCCCTGTTTGCAGCGGAGCTGTTCCGCATGTACCAGCACTATGCCGACGCCCATCACTGGTCCGTGGACATTGACAGCTTGAGTGAAAACGGAATCGGCGGCTTTAAGGAGGTGATCGCCACCATTTCCGGAAAGGGCGCGTATTCCCGCCTGAAATATGAGTCCGGCGTCCATCGGGTGCAGCGGGTGCCGGAGACAGAGTCCGGCGGAAGAATTCACACCTCCACTGCGAGCGTGGCGGTCATGCCGGAGGCGGAAGAGGTGGATGTGAAGCTGGATATGAAGGACATCCGCATTGATGTGATGCGTGCCTCGGGAAACGGAGGGCAGTGTGTGAATACGACCGACTCCGCAGTTCGTTTGACCCATTATCCGACAGGGATTGTGATCTACTCACAAACAGAAAAATCGCAGCTGCAAAACAAGGAAAAGGCGTTTCGTCTGCTGCGCAGTAAGCTGTACGGGATGGAACTTCTCAGAAAGCAGGAGGAGGAAGCCGAGACCCGGCGAAGCCAGATCGGGACCGGAGATCGGTCAGAAAAGATTCGAACCTATAATTTTCCCCAGGGAAGGGTGACAGAGCACAGGATTAAGCTCACACTTTATAAAATTGACCAGATCCTGAACGGAGAGCTGGATGAGATTCTGGATGCTCTGATTGCGGCGGATCAGGCGGAGAAGCTGTCACACATGGAGTAACGGAAGGAAGCAGGAAATCACCGCAGGAAAGCAGGGGATCACCGCAGAAGGCGATCCCCGCCCGCCGGGTTTTTACTCGTAGCGCAAAGCGACAATCGGATCACAGGTTGCCGCTTTTTTTGCTGGATAGATCCCGAAAAAGATCCCCACCAGAGCGGAGAAGCCAACTGCCAGCAGGATCACCGGGATCCGTATGACGATGGCCTGATGCAGCAGAAGACCGCCAAGACCGGCCAGTCCGACGGCCAGAAGAATCCCGATGATGCCTCCGCAGGCAGACAGCACGGCGGACTCAATTAAAAATTGCAGCATGATATCGCCGGTGGTTGCGCCGAGGGCCTTTCTGGTGCCGATTTCCCTTGTGCGTTCCGTGACGGAAACCAGCATGATATTCATAATTCCGATTCCTCCGACCAGGAGAGAGATCCCTGCGATACACGCCACAATGAGAGAGAGAACAGAAAGAAATTGATCGGCCTGTCGACGCTGCAGCTCTGCGGACTCCAGCCCGTAATCGGCTTCGGTTCGCCCCTTTTGCCTGACGACATAAGAAAAGAACTGATGCTGGAATGTCTCCAGCTCCGAAGGGGAGAGCTTCGGGGAAACAAAGAAACGAAACATATACATTTCCGTCTGCCGCGCCTTAAAGAGAGACCAGGGAACGTAGGCATCCCGCTCCGGCCCCTTGCCCACTCCAAGGATCAGCTGCTGAAATACCGGCATTTCCAGATGATATACGCCCACGATGGAAAACTCCTGGACATCGTTCAAAAATTTGGTGCGAAAGCTTCTGCCGACTGCATCTTCCGTTCCAAACAGAGAAAGGGCAGTGCGATCCTCAATGACACAGCAAAATTTTTCCTCCCGAACGTCCTTTTCATTCAGAAAGCGGCCGTGAATCAGCTTGAGAGAGGGCTGCAGCGAGGCATAAGGGGAGTCAACGCCGTTCAAGGTGACATTGGCATCGCCTGATTTTGTCCGGATATCACAGTCCGCCCTGTCGTAGCCGTCAAGATAGACCAGCTTCTCCGGGAAGGCTTCCCGATAGGAGGCGAGATCATCAAGGGAGAACCAGTCGTTTGCCCCCGGTTCTTCCATATGTACGTAGATAAAGGCCTGAGAGACGCCGAGATTGGCAAAGATATCGGAGAAAGCCTTGCGCAGCGTATCCCCCAGGGAGGTGGTGAGAATCACCGATCCGATTCCGATGATCATTCCCAGCATAGTGAGGAGAGAACGCATTTTATTGGCGATGAGCGAAGAAAGTGCCATTTTCAGATTTTCAATCAGCAAGGGGAACCTCCGTTTTGTGTCTGCGTATCAGCTCAGGCGGCTTTTGAGGCCGGCGTTTTTTCCGATTGGCGTGGGGGCGGGATTCTGGGCGTCACTCCGGATCTGCCCATCCTGAAACCGAATGATTCGGTTCGTATAAGCTGCGATGTTGTCCTCGTGGGTCACCACCACCACCGTGACCCCCCGGCTGTGCAGCGACGCAAACAGCTCCATAATTTCGATGGAGGCCTGAGAATCCAGATTGCCGGTGGGCTCGTCCGCCAGAAGCAGGGGGGGATTGTTTGCCAGCGCCCGGGCGATGGCCACTCGCTGTCTTTGTCCGCCGGACAGCTCGTTGGGCTGGTGGTGAATACGCGCTCCCAGCCCCACCATCTCCAGCAGGCTTTTGGCGCGGATCTGCCGTTCAGCCGCCTTTTTCCCGGCATAGATCATGGGTACCTCCACATTCTTCAGAATGCTCATGCGGCTGATCAGATTAAAGGATTGAAAGACAAACCCGATCTTTTGATTTCGGATTCGGCTCAGCTCGTTCGGCTTGAGATAGGACACGTTCTGTCCGTCCAGATAATAATTGCCGAGGCTCGGGTGATCCAGACAGCCCAGAATATTCAAAAGGGTAGACTTTCCGGAGCCGGAATGCCCCATAATCGCAACAAATTCTCCCTGGTGAATGCTGAGGTTGATCCGGTTCAGTCCCAACACCTTCAAGGCGCCGGTATCATATACCTTCACCAGATTTTCCAGGCGGATCAGTTCAGTTTCCATTTTGTTTCGCCTCCTCCGGCGCGATCCGAACCTCTGTTCCGTCCGCAAGGTCGGAATTGTAGGTGGTCAGATAACGGGGCTCGTAGGCTGTATCCAGGGCGTCCAGGGGATTTTTCTTCAGCTCGATTTCCATATCGCCCTCAATTCCCGTCTCAATGGGAAAGGATTGGACCAGGGAATGACCGCCGGTTTTCGTGAGCACAAATTGCATGACATCGTTGCCGTCCTTGTCTGTTCCGACTGCGGAGAGGGGGACCACATCCACCTGCTCCGCTTTGCCCAGGACGATTTCTGCCTTGCCGGTGATGCCGGAGATCAATTTGCTGTTATGATCTGTGATCTGGATTTTGACCGGGATCACGCGCTCCGAGCTGTCATAGCTTCTTTTTTCTCCGCTGGGGCTGATTCCGCTGACCTTCCCGGAGACCGTGTTTCCTTTTCCCAGAATATCGGCCCGGATGGAGACATCCTGCCCCACCCGTACCTTTCCGATATTATATTCACTGACCAGCAGCTCCATTTGCAGCTGTTCCAGATTTTCAATGGTGATCAGCGGCTTTTTGTCCTCCGTGTCGTCCGCGAAGCGCCCCACCTTTGCATTGACGCGGGTGACGGTTCCGTCAATGGGGGCGATCAACACGGCGCCATCCAGCCGGGTCTTCAGTTTTTCCAGCTCCTGCTTGGCGTTTTCAATCTGAATATCGAAGGAATCGGAGAGAACGGGGACTCCGTTCCGCAGGCGATAGAGGGAAAGCTCCCTGTTTGCATCGGCCAGCGCATTTCGGGAAGCCTCCAGCTCCGAAAGAGCGATGCCGCCGACGGAATAGAGGGCAGATTTTCTGTCATAGTCAAGCTGTGCGGTGTCCCGCGCCTGGAGTGCTTTTCCGTAGTCTGCCCGTTCCTGCCTAAGGCGATCCTCCTTGGTTGCAATCTGCAGCTTATAATTTCCCTCTGCGATTGCCACCTCCCGCCGGAGCTCTTCATCATCAATTCGGGCGAGAACGGTGATGCCCTTTTTCACCCGGTCTCCTTCCTTTACGTTGAGCTCGGTGAGCTTTGCGTGCAGGCTGGAGGTGATATCCACACTTTCGCTGCCGTCAATCGGGCCGGTTACTGTAAGGGTCTCGGTAAGGTTCCCTTTGCTGAGAAGGGCAGTCTGAACCTCCGGAAGCGAACGGCTGCCCCGGGTTCCGATGGCAAACAGAAGGAATAAAATCACCAGGACGGCCACAAGGACGCCCACGGACCTCCGTTTGGAGGAAAACAGTCTGCGGAGGAACGGTTGTTTTTTCTCTTTCGACGGGGAATCGGTCTGAAGCAGGGCTTCCACCTGGGAATCTATAGTTGAGGATTGATGTTCCATCTTCGTTTTTCCTTTTTGTTTTTTCTTCGATGACTTCCGGAAACAAACTTTATTTTAGCACGTCTCCTGTTTTCCGCACAAGACAGGAGAGGATAAGATTTCCCGAATCGGAGCTACCGAAGCGAAGCCGCTTGTGATATGATGCAAAAAATGAACGGGGCATATGGAAATGAAGCATACAGAAATGGAGTGTACGGAAATGGAGCATGCAGGAATGGAAGGTAAGATACGGACACCGGATGAGGTTTACGGAGCGCAGGGTCAGCGGGCAGAGGAGCGCATTCAGCACCTTCTGACCATGTTTCATGACAGCTTCCCCGGCGGGAATCCCCGCTTGTTCTCGGCGCCCGGCCGCACTGAGATCATAGGGAATCATGTGGATCACAACGGCGGGCGGATTCTGGCGGCCAGCATCACACTGGACACCATCTGCGCGGCGGAGAAAACAGACGACAAAACCATAGTCATTCTCAGCGAAGGCTATCAACCCATTCAGGTGGAGCTGGCAGCGCTTTCCTCGGTTCCGAAGGAGAGCGGAAGCATTTCTCTTGTGGCCGGACTGGCAGAGGCAGCGCAGCACTTCGGCTATCGGATCGGAGGGTTTCGCGCTGTGGTGACCACCGAGGTGATTGCGGCTGCAGGCGTCAGCTCCTCCGCATCATTTGAGATGCTGCTCTGTGCCGTGATCGATCACCTGTACAACGGAGGGACGATTGATTATGCCCACTATGCCCGCATGGGGCAGTATGCGGAAAACCGGTGGTGGAACAAGGCTTCCGGTCTCATGGATCAGATGGCGTGTGCGGTGGGCGGCACCATATTGCTTGATTTCTCCGAAGGCGTACGGTATGAGAGCGTGGATTTTTCGTTTGACCGACTGGACATGGATCTGTTCATTGTGAACACCGGAAAAGGACATGCGGATCTCAGCGCAGAATATTCCTCCATCCCCCACGAAATGCATGAGGTGGCAGAGGCACTCGGCGTAAAACAGCTTAGTGACAGCAATGAGGAGACCCTTCTTTCTGCCATTCCCTCCCTTCGCAAAACGCTGAAGAACGACCGGGCGATTTTACGAGCGCTTCACTACTACGAGGAATGCCGCCGGGTGGATGAAGCAGTGGAGGCGCTGAGGCGGGGACAGACCGATCGGGTGCTTTCTCTCATCAATGCCGGTGGGGCTTCTTCACTGATGTGGCTTCAGAACGGCTATTGCTGCGAGACGCCCGGGGAGCAGTCCGTTCCCCTCATGCTCGCGCTTTCGGAGCGTTACATTCGAAGCTGCGGGAGCGGCGCCTGCCGCTTACACGGCGGAGGGTTCGCAGGCGTGATTATGGCAGTGCTTCCGCGGGCGGAGCGGAAACGGTTTTTCGATTATATAGCGGCTTATGCAGGGAAGGAAAATGTGTATGTGATGGGAATCCGCGGGGCAGGTGCGGTGGAGCTTTCCGTTTGAATTGAGATCGGATTCCCATGAAAAACAGATAAAAGCCGCTGTCCTGTACGCCGGGGAAGCAGACAGATTGGCAAAGAATTTGTCCGAACTGCCGGAAAGGGCAGAAAAGAAAAGTAGGATTTTCTAGAAAAAGAATAGAAAATCCTATTTTTTTGTGTAATTCTGCCTGTTATAATCAAAGACAGCAGTAAGAAGCAGTAAAAGTACTGTGAACTGCAGATTTTACAAAGGAGGAATCAAAAGTTATGAGAAAAGCAATGAGCATTGTAACCGCGGCAGTGATGGCGACCACGATTCTTGCGGGATGCGGCGGCGGCGCGGCAGCGACCACGGCAGCTCCGGCGGAGGGCGCAAGCAAGGAAGCCGCGGAGACCACTGAGGCAGGAACAGTCGCAAATAAGGATAAGCCGCTGGTATGGTACAACCGTCAGCCCTCCAACAGCTCCACCGGTGAGCTGGATATGGAAGCGCTGAACTTCAACGACAAGACCTACTATGTGGGCTTTGACGCCAACCAGGGCGCAGAGCTGCAGGGGCAGATGATTGTTGATTATATCAAGGCACACGCAGAGGAGATTGACCGCAACGGAGACGGAACCATCGGCTACGTCCTCGCAATCGGAGACATCGGACACAATGACTCCATCGCCCGCACCAGAGGCGTCCGCAAGGCACTGGGCACCGCAGTGGAGAAGGACGGGGTCATTGATCCCACTCCGGCAGGAACCAACGTAGACGGTTCTGCGACGGTGGTTCAGGATGGCTCCCTGGAAGTCAACGGCAAGACCTATGTTGTCCGTGAGCTTGCCTCCCAGGAGATGAAGAACTCCGCAGGCGCTACCTGGGATGCAGCGACTGCAGGAAACGGAATCGGCACCTGGTCCGCATCCTTCGGCGATCAGATTGATGTTGTGGCTTCCAACAACGACGGAATGGGAATGTCCATGTTTAACGCATGGTCCAAGGAGAACAAGGTTCCCACCTTCGGATACGATGCAAACAGCGATGCAGTTGCAGCGATTCCGGAAGGATACGGCGGCACCATCAGCCAGCACGCCGACGTGCAGGCATATCTGACGCTCCGGGTTCTGAGAAACATGCTGGACGGCGTGGATGTGGATACAGGAATCGGAACCGCAGATGATGCAGGCAATGTCCTCTCCGATACGGATTACAAGTATGTGCCGGAGGAGCGCTCCTACTACGCACTGAATCTGGCAGTCACCGCAGAGAATTACGAGGAATTCACCGATGCGACCAAGGTTTATGCACCGGTTTCCGCACAGCTGGATGCGGCAGCACATCCGGAAAAGAGCGTATGGCTTAACATCTACAATGCAGCGGACAACTTCCTGAGCGCAACCTATCAGCCGCTTCTTGAGAACTATGATGATCTGCTGAATCTGAAGGTCGAGTACATCGGCGGAGACGGACAGACAGAGTCCAACATCACCAACCGCCTGGGCAATCCGAGCCAGTACGATGCATTTGCGATCAACATGGTTAAGACAGACAACGCGGCTTCCTACACCACAATTCTGAACCAGTAATTTTATATGGTGCCGGGCGCGCCGTATCAATGTGAGTTTGAGGTTATCAGGATGGAAGCTCCCTTCCTGATAACCTCTTTTTAAAAGTCAGGAGTAAGAACCATGTCAGACAGGAAAGACGATATAATCCTTTCAATACGCGGTATGTCCAAGTCTTTCGGGCGCAACAGAGTTCTGGATCACATCAATCTGGATGTAAGAAGGGGCTCGGTTATGGGGCTGATGGGCGAGAACGGCGCCGGAAAATCCACGATGATGAAGTGCCTCTTCGGCACCTATCAAAAAGATGAGGGCGACATTACGCTGGATGGAAGAGCAATTTCCTTTTCGGGGCCGAAGGACGCCCTGGAAAACGGGATTGCCATGGTACACCAGGAGCTGAACCAGTGCCTGGAGAGAAGTGTTGTCGACAATCTGTTCCTCGGGCGCTACCCGTTGACTTCGGCGGGGGTGGTAGACGAAGGACGGATGCGGAAAGAGGCGGCGGAGCTGTTCCGGAGCCTCGGAATGACAGTGAATCTGACGCAGCCCATGCGGAATATGTCCGTTTCACAGCGCCAGATGTGTGAGATTGCCAAAGCGATTTCCTATCACTCCAAGCTCATTGTTTTGGATGAGCCGACCTCCTCTCTCACAGAGCCGGAGGTTCGGAAGCTGTTTAAAATGATGCGGAAACTGAGAGATCAGGGCATTTCTCTGATCTATATTTCTCATAAAATGGATGAAATCTTTGAGATCTGCGACCAGGTCTCCGTGCTTCGGGATGGGAAGCTGGTTGCAACCAAGGATACCAAGGACACCAATTTAAATGATTTGATTGCCGCAATGGTCGGCCGTTCTCTGGATCATCGCTTCCCGCCTGTAGAGAATGTGCCGGGAGAGACGGTACTCTCCATTCAGCACCTGTCCACCAAGTATGCGCCCTATTTACAGGACGTGAGCTTTGAGGTGAGGAAGGGGGAGATCTTCGGGCTGTACGGTTTGGTGGGAGCCGGAAGGACGGAGCTTCTGGAGACCATTTTCGGCGTGCGGACGAGAGCCGCCGGGCGGGTGTATTACAAGGGACGGCTGATGAACTTCAACAGCGCGAAGCAGGCGATGGATCACGGGTTTGCCATGATTACAGAGGAGCGGAAGGCAAACGGGCTTTTCCTGAAGGGGGATCTGACCTTTAACACCACCATCGCGAATTTGAACCACTATAAGACCGGGGTTGCGCTTTCCGATCAGAAAATGGTGAAGGCGACTGTGAAGCAGATCGGGATCATGCGGACCAAATGTATGGGACCGGACGACATGATCACCAGCCTTTCCGGCGGGAACCAGCAAAAGGTGATCTTCGGAAAGTGGCTGGAGCGAAACCCGAATATTTTCATGATGGACGAACCGACCCGGGGAATTGACGTGGGTGCGAAATATGAGATCTATGAGCTGATCATTAAAATGGCGAAGGAAGGAAAGACCATCATTGTGGTCTCCTCCGAGATGCCCGAGATTCTCGGAATTACCAATCGGATCGGTGTGATGTCCAACGGCTATCTCTCCGGAATCGTCAACACGAAGGAAACCAATCAGGAAGAGCTCTTGAAGCTCAGCGCAAGATACCTGTAACGAAGGAGAACGCTTATGAGTCAGACAAACAATGAGACGGCGGGGAGCAGGATTCTGACCGCCGAAGAGGAGGAGAAGCTGCTTCAGCCGATTTTGGATCACATCGGTTCGATTCAGGAAAAGATTGATGCGCTTCGCGCTGAGGGAACCAGCAGAGTTCTGCATCTTCAAAACCATATCCAGCTCGTCAAGGAGGACCGGAACTACCTGAAGGCAGAGAAGGATGAGCTGATTGCCAAGGACCGGGAAGAGCTTAGAAAGGCACAGGAGGTCGAGGCAAAAAACAAAGGGGAAATTTCCAGGCTGATCGCAGAGGCAGAGCAGTATTTAAAGGAGCACTTCGACAAGGATTACTTCCGCCCGGTGGATGCAAGCTGCCGTCAGGAAAAGGCGGCTGCAAAAGAGAAGTATGCGGCGCGGCTGGCACAGCTTAGAAAGGAGCACGAAGCTGCCGTTCAGGCGCTTCAGGCAGAAAACAAGCCGGAGCTTAAGCAGGAGATCAGGGACGAAAAATACGTCTACAAAAACAAGGTGTTCGACTCCAGAGTCAATTATGAAAAGGAGCTGCAGACCATCAAGGATCGCCGCCACGAGGCATTCACGCAGCAGTACCACATGATTGATCTTCTCAGAATGTCCAAATTCACCTTTGCTCAGGCGCGGGCGCAGCGGATGGAGAATTATCAGTATACCTTTAACAGAAAGCAGTTTTTCTTAAAGAACGGACTCTATATCGTCATTGTCCTCATCTTTATCATGCTGAGTGTGGTGACACCGATTGTGAAGAACACACCGCTCTTTACCTACAACAATGTGCTGAATATTTTACAGCAGGCATCGCCCCGTATGTTCCTCGCCCTTGGGGTGGCAGGACTGATCCTGCTGACCGGTACCGACCTCTCCATCGGCCGCATGATGGGCATGGGCATGGTCACCGCCACCATCATTATGCATAAGGGAATCAATACCGGCGGTGTGTTCGGGCATATCTTTGATTTTACGGGAGTGCCGCTGGTGGGACGGGCGATTCTTGCGCTGATCACCTGCATCATTTTGTGTACCTGCTTCACCTCTCTGGCGGGTATTTTTACCGCCAGATTCAAGATGCACCCCTTCATTTCCACCATGTCCAATATGCTGATGATCTTCGGTCTTGTGACCTATGCCACCAAGGGAGTTTCCTTTGGCGCCATTGAGCCGGAAATATCCAACATGATTGTCCCGAAGGTAAACGGCTTCCCGATGATTATTCTTTGGGCAATTGCAGCGATTGTGATCGTCTGGTTCATCTGGAACAAGACCCGCTTCGGAAAGAATCTCTACGCAGTCGGAGGGAATCCGGAGGCTGCGGCGGTCTCCGGAATCTCTGTGTTTGCGGTTACGATGGGAGCATTTATGATGGCAGGCGTGCTGTATGGCTTTGGCGCATGGCTTGAGTGCGCACGCATGGTGGGCTCCGGCTCCGCCGCTTACGGGCAAGGCTGGGACATGGATGCGATTGCGGCCTGCGTGGTGGGCGGCGTCTCCTTCACCGGAGGAATCGGAAAGATCTCCGGCGTGGTGGTGGGCGTCCTGATCTTTACTGCATTGACCTACTCCCTTACGATTTTGGGGATTGATACCAATCTTCAGTTTGTGTTTGAGGGCATCATTATCCTTGCAGCCGTCACGTTGGATTGCCTTAAGTATGTTCAGAAGAAGTAAATAATATGCTATAATAAAGAGCACTTAAGCTCTTTCATTCGGAGCCACGGTTCAGCCGTGGCTCCTTGACTTCTCAAAGATAAGGCGGTTGACAATGGGCTATTCCTGTTTACTGGTAGATGACGAGGCTGAGGTGATCCGTGCGATCCGGAAAAAGCTGGATTGGGCCGGTTTGGGCTATGATGTGCCCCATTGCGCGACCAACGGACTGGAGGCCCTTGAGCTGGCGGAGGAGGTTCCGCCGGATGTGGTTCTGACCGATATTAAGATGCCCTACATGGATGGGTTGGAGCTGAGCCGCCGCCTGAAGGAGCTTTATCCCAATGTGCGGATCATCATTTTCTCGGGTTTTGATGAATTTGAGTATGCCCGGGAGGCCATTCGGCTTGAGGTGGAGGAATATATTCTTAAACCGGTTCACTCCGAGGAGCTGGAAAAAATTTTCCTGCGGATACGGGAGCAGCTGGATCGGGAGGCGGACGAGCGCCGGAATTTACGGATGCTGAAGGATTATTACAACAAGAGCCTTCCGATGCTCCAGGAAAATTTTTATGCGGCGCTGATGGACGGGAAGCTCTCGGATGCAGAGCTGAACAAGCAGATGGAGGATTACCAGATTGATCTGCACGGACCCCTGTTTACCACGGTGGTATTTCACCTTAGCAAGGCGGAGCTGTCGGAGGGGATGACATCGGTGCTTCTTTCTGTGTCCGTGAGGAAGCTGGCAGAGGAAAGAATCGAGAAGAGTTGGGGCGGACGGTTTTTTCATTATCTGGGCAATACGGTGATGATCGCACAGCTTTCGGAGGAGGGGGATCTCATCCGCCTGACGGATGCCTGCGATCAGTTTTGCCGTCTCGCCAAGGCGGTTCTGAAGGCACCGGTGACTGCGGGAATCGGTATTTCCTGCAGTCGGGTGAAGGATCTGCCCTCCTCTTACAGCGGCGCTCGCGGCGCGGTATCCTACCGGATCATTTATGGCAATTCCAAGGCCATCAATATCGCAGAGATTGCACCCCAGGAGCGGAGTGTGGCCGAGTTGGAGAGCAGTGAGTCGCTGCGGGATATTTTCCGCATGATACGGATGGATCGGCGGCAGGAATTGCCGGGAGCAATTGCCGCTTATATCGAAGAAAAAACGGCGTCTCGGGGAACCATCCAGGAATATCGCTTTTTTGTCATGGGGCTGGCGGGAGAGCTGTATCGCTTTTCCCGTGACAATGAGCTGAGTACGGAGGAAATTTTCGGGGATAATGACGGCATGTACCGCACCATTCAGCAGCTGGAGCCGGAGGAGCTTACCCAGTGGATGACGGAAGTGTGCATGAAGATGCAGGAAATGGTCCGAAATCAGCGGAGCGATACCACCCGATCCTTTGTCGGGCGGGCCATTGAATATGTGGAGGACAATTACGGAAGCAGTGAGCTGTCCATTGACAGCGTGTGTAGTCATCTCGGTGTGAGTGCCGCCTATTTTTCCACGGTGTTTAAACGGGAGACAGGAAAGACCTTTATCAATTACCTGACGGATTTTCGCATGAAGCGGGCGGCGGAGCTTTTGCTGAACGGGAATGAAAAGACCTACGTCATCGCGCGAAAAGTGGGATATGCGGATCCGAATTATTTCAGCTATGTGTTTAAGAAGCAGCACGGGATGTCCCCATCCAGGTACAAGGGGGCGAAGGATGGGCAGTAGGGAACGGACAGGGAAAGCGGGGAGAAGGGCTTTGCTGGGCGTGTTTCCGCGAACCATCCGCTTCACCATACTGCTTTCCTTTTCCATCGTCTCCGTGATTTGCACCACGGTTCTGGCGCTCAGCTTATACCGGCTGTTTGTGCAGCGCTCGCAGCAGATGCTGACGGAGAGCACGGAGCAGGTGTTAGAGCAGGTATCGGAAAATCTGGAGGATTACCTTCGGAATATGCGAAGAATCTCCGACGCCATGTACTTCGCGGTGATTAAGAACAAGGACATCGGAATAGAGAGCGTGGATCGGGAGATGGAATTGCTTTATGAGGCGAACCGGGATAACCTGATCAGCTTTGCACTTTACCGAAGAAATGGAACGCTGGTCTCCGCGGTGCCGGTGGACATCGAAAAGCCCCGGGTGGATGTCCGGGGGCAGGAGTGGTTCCGAAGCGCCAAGGGGCAGATGGAAAACCTGCATTTTTCCACGCCTCACGTGCAGAATCTGTTCGATGACCTGAGCTACCGCTATCATTGGGTCATTTCCCTCAGCAGACTGGTGGATCTGACAGAGGAGGGACAGCCGTCGGAGGGCATTCTGCTGGTTGACATGAATTACAGCACGATTGAACGCATGATGGATGATGTCAACGCAGACTCGGGAACCCGATACTTTTATCTGTGCGACGGCAACGGAGAGCTGATTTATCATCCCCGCCAGATGCAGGTGCTGTCCGGCGTGCTGGCAGAGAACAACAAAGTGGCTGCATCCTATGACGACGGCGTGCACAGCGAGGTGTTTCTCGGGGAGCGGCGGGAAATTGTTGTCGATACGGTGAGCTACACAGGCTGGAAGCTGGTGAGCGTCATGCCTGCCAGCTATTTTGCACTGGGATTAAACAGCACCCGGACGCTGGCATTTCTGGTGGCGGCACTGGTGCTGCTTGCAGTGCTTCTCGTGAACCGGTTTGTTGCGGAGCGGGTTTCCGAGCCGCTGACCCGGCTGAACGAGTCGATTTGCCGTCTGGAGACCGGGCGCGGCGTCCATCCCCATATCTACATCGGGGGCAGCACAGAGGTGGAGCATCTTGGGCGGACGCTCAAAGCCTACATGGAGCAGATCCAGAAGCTGATGCGCGACATTGTGGTGGAGCAGGAGGAGAAGAGAAAGAGTGAATTGGATGCGCTGCAGTCCCAGATCAACCCGCATTTTCTTTACAACACGCTGGATTCGATTATCTGGATGATTGAAGGGGAGTCCTATCGAGAGGCGGTGTTTATGATCAGCGAGCTGGCGAGTCTGTTTCGGATCAGCCTGAGCCGCGGGAAGACAATCATCCGCCTGGAGGACGAGCTGCACCACGCAAAAAATTACATGAATATCCAGAAGGTTCGGTTTAAGAATGCGTTTACCGTGCGCTATGAGATCGATCCGAAGGTGAAGCAGTATTGCACGGTCAAGCTGATTGTGCAGCCGATTCTGGAAAACGCGATTTACTACGGAGTCAAGGACATGGAGGATGAGGGGGAGATTGTTGTCCGGGCAGGCTTTGAGGAGGGCGGAATCAAAATCACGGTTGAGGACAACGGGTACGGAATTCCCGCCTCTGAGCTGTCCCGGCTTTTGGTGGATACGGGTCGGGCCAGAGGACATGGCTCCGGTGTGGGGCTGATCAATGTCCACAGTCGGATCCGCCTTCGCTTCGGTGCCCGGTACGGGCTTCAGATTGAGAGCGAGCCGGATGAGGGGACGCGGGTCACAATTCATTTGCCGGCGATTCTCTACAGCGATGAAACGCAGCAGCGTCTGGAAGAGGGAAGAAAAGCAGGGGATGCGACATGAAAAGACTGGGGGATGTAAATGAAAGCCGGTTTTTGTATGCCATGGTTTTACTTCCACTGATTGCAGCATTTGCCTGGTGGATGCTGCATTTAGGAGGCGGGGATGAGGTGAAGCAAAGGAAGCTGTCCGTAATCGTGGACAGCAGCCAGGATTCCCGCTGGGTGGCGTTTCGGTCGGGTGTGGAGCGGGCGGCAGAGGACAACGGTCTGACCGTCAATTTTGTGAACACTGGGAAGCTGTTTTCCCTGGCAGATCAGAGAGACCTGATTCAGAAGGAGCTGGAAGAGGGGGCAGAGGCGATTGTGCTGCAGCTCTGTGTCAGCGAAGGGAGCCGGGAGATGCTCTCGGAATTTGAGGGTCGGGTGAAGATCGTGCTGATTGAGAATGGGAGTGAGGGCGAAAGCGGAGAACATGCCGGGGAATCGGAGGAAAAAGCACATGCCTCTGTGGTTCGTGCAGACGACTACGAGATTGGAAAGGCGCTTGGCTATGCGATTCTTGCCAACCGGAAGCATGATCTCCGGGTGGGAGTCATTACCGGGGATCTTGGGAAGCGATCCATGCGTCGGAGAAAAGAGGGACTGGAGGAGGCACTGGCAGAATCGGGGATCCGACCGGTGTGGGACAGCGGCGCCATGCTGAATCTGGACGCCCGCATCCGGGCGCGTCAGGAAACGAAAGAGGCAAATACCTTTGTGGCGATGGACAATGAAGGACTGGAGGCAGCGGTGGATTATATCATCCGGCACGGGGAGCACGGGGTCAGTGTCTATGGCGCAGGGCATTCCGACCGGAACGTATACCACCTGGATCAGGGAATCATACGTACCATGGCAGTGGTAGACACCTTTAATATGGGATACCAGGCGGCGGAGGAAGCCGGCCTTGCCCTTCGCAATCGGTTTTTCCGACCGAAGGAGCATCCGATTCAGTTTCACATGGTAAGGAGAGAGACCATGTTTCAGCCGGAGAATCAGAGACTCTTGTTTCCGCTGGTGGAGTAAAAAGAAGAGATGAGGAGCAGAATGTCTGTGGGGAGAAGGGAAGCATTGGATTCATGTAGGAGAACGGAAGCAGGGCGCGCCTTGTTCGGGCTGCTTCCGGTTTTCCTCGCGGTGCTATGTCTGTTGGCGTGCGGAAAGAAGGCGGAGCCATCTCCGCGGAAAATCAAAGTCGGCATTGCAGTTTACGATCAGTATGACACCTTTATTTCTGAGCTGATTCAGTGTTTCGACGGCTGTGTACAGAAGCGCAGGGAGGAAATGACCACGGTTCTGTTCAATGCCGCAAAAAGCCAGCAGACGCAGGATAAGCAGGTGAGGCAGATGATTGAGGACGGCTGCGACGTGATCTGTGTGAATCTTGTGGATCGAACGGCACCGACCAAGATCATCGACCTGGCAAAGAAGCACGGAGTTCCGGTGGTATTCTTCAATCGAGAGCTGGTGGAGGAGGATCTGTTCCGCTGGGATCGGCTTTATTATGTGGGGGCGGATGCGTTTCAATCCGGCATGCTGCAGGGGAAAATCGCTGCGGAGAGCTGCCGGGAGAATCCGCAGGTTGATCGGAACGGAGACGGAAGCATACAGTATGTTGTGCTGGAGGGGGAGGTGGGACATCAGGACGCCATTGTCCGCACGGAGTATTGTGTGAATACCATGCTGAACGCGGGTCTCCACCTGGAAAAGCTGGGGTATGTTCTGGCAAACTGGAATCGTCTGCAGGCACAGACGCAGGTCTCACAAATGATTGCGCGTTACGGAGACCGGATTGAGCTCATCATGTCAAATAACGATGATATGGCGCTGGGTGCAATTGACGCCTACAAGGAAGAAAAAATTGAACGGGAGCGCTGGCCTTTGATTGTGGGAATCGACGGAACCGTCCCGGGCTGCCGGGCTGTGATCGACGGCGAGATGGCGGGGACCGTCTATAACGATAACCGGGGGCAGGCAGAAGCCATGTTTGAGCTGGTGTGCGCCATCGGTCTTCAGGAGCCGATGGAGCGGTATCGGCTGATCAACGGGAAATACATCCGCCTGCCTTACCAAAAGGTCACAAAGGAGAACGCGGAGACCTATTTAAACCGAAAGCAGCACTGAGGAATTGCTTTCGGAACACTGCCGGAGATTCCTCACAGAGGTTGACGCGGGAAGCGGGCGTCGTAGACGGCCTGCATCGTGTCATGAAAAAGCCTGCATTCTGTTTCCTTTCGGTAGGAGGCGGGGAGCTCAGAGGAGATATCGTTGATTTCGTTCTGAATTTTTTGCTGCAGGGCCTGCTCCTGCACCGGGATCAGTCCGAAGGCGACAGAGCTGTAATTTCGATCCTTCAGGCAGGTTTCAATGAGAAGGGAGGCGAAGTCCGCCCATTCCTCCCGGAGAAGGGAGAGGTAGCGGGTGTTCCGCGGGGAGTCTTGGCTTTCCGCCTCATAAGGGGAAGCGGAGAAGGAAGGGATGCAAAGAGCAGAGCAATGGGCTCTGAATTCTGCCTCCCTCTTTTTTTTGCCCCAAAGACCTGTGCCGGCCTGGGAAAGGAGCTTGAGAGAAAGCCAGGCTCCCATGAATCCGTCGGGGCGGGCAGCCCTGCCGGATGCAGCTTTAAGACTGAGTGTGGGAAGAGGAACCGTTCCGTAACGCCGGTGCAGGAGATACAGACGAATTTCGTCCTCCAGGGAGTCGGGATATGCTTCCAGCCTTTGACGAAGCGAACGCTCCCGGAGGTTGATGTCCTTGATGGCAAAGTAATGGGTTGCACTGTGCTCCCGGGGGGAGACCGGAACGGAAGAAATCGAAGTCATATCAGCTCCTGTATTGATTGATTTGATCGATAAAGCGGAGAAACTGCTGCTGTCCGGCGGCATCTGCCTTGAATACGCCTGCGTGCTCCAGAACCTCTGAGAACACCAGGCCGATTTCCTGCCGGATCACATGAGAAAGGACGGCCGGATTCGCCGGCGCCCGGGAGATTGCTTCGGGTCGGTATTCCGGGTGCCTTTGTAACAGTTCGGCGGCCCAGGGAGCGTGGGCAGCAAGCGCGGGAACCGTCTGAATATCGGTTCCGTCAAGGATGGTCTTCTTTAAAAGCTCCATTTCCGTGAGAAGTCTGGCGGGTAGAATTGCCAGTCCCATGACTTCAATGAGCCCGATATTTTCGCGCTTGATGTGGTGCAGCGTTTCGTGGGGGTGAAAGATCCCAAGGGGATATTCCGCCGTGGTGCGGTTGTTTCGAAGCACCAGATCCAGCTCATAGGTGCTTTCGTTTCTGCGGGCAATCGGCGTGATGGTGTTATGGGCCTCGCCCTGTCTGTTTTTGGCGCTTTCCTCACTGTCCCCGTGGGAGAAAATCCCGGCTTCGGGGTCGCTGTACTGCCGCCAGCAGGAGAGAATCCGATCGGCCAGCGCTGTGATGCGCTGGGGATCGGCGCCGCAGAGACGGATCACGGACATTGGCCAATCCAGAATGGCGGCCTGAATTTCCGGGTAGTCCGAAAAGGAAAGCCGGGTTCGGATGCCCGCCCGCGCCATGGGGAAGCAATAGCGTCCGCCCTGATAGTGCTCGTGGGTCAGAATGGATCCGCCGACAATCGGGAGATCCGCGTTGGAGCCCAGGGTGTAGTGGGGGAACAGCGTGACAAATTCCAGCAGGCGCGAGAAGGTGCCCCGGTCGATCTTCATCGGCGTGTGGTGAGATGAGAGCACGATACAATGTTCATTGTAGTAGACGTAAGGGGAATACTGAAGGAACCAGGATTCCCCGTTCAGTGTCAGCGGAATGAGACGGATATTCTGACGCGCAGGGTGATTCAGCCTGCCGGCATACCCCTCATTTTCCCGGCACAAGAGGCATTTCGGATAATGGACCTGTGTCTGGGTGAGCGCCGCGGCGATGGCCCGGGGATCCTTTTCGGGCTTGGATAAATTGATGGTGATATCCAGCGTTCCGTAACGGGTCTCTGCAGTCCACTTACGATCCTTGCGGATCCGGTAGCGGCGAATATAGTCGGAGTCCTTTGCAAGGCGGTAAAAATAATCGGTGGCCTGCCGGGGGGACTCACGATAGGCGCGCCAAAAGCGGGCGATCACCTCTGAGGGACGGGGGGTCAGAATGCCCATAAGCCGCGTGTCGAAGAGGTCGCGGCTTGCGATTCCGTCTTCGATCAGCCCGATCGCCGTTGCGTGGTCAAGGAGAACGCCCAGGATTTGTTCCAGCTCGCTTCCGTCCTCTGTTTCGGAGGGATCTCCGGTATCAGAAGCGGCGCCTGTCCGGTGGGCTGAATTTGCCTCAGGAAGGGCAGCGGGGCAGGGATCGGCAGGAAATTCGGCGGGTGAAAGCCGCAGTGCATCAAAGAGGAGGTTTGCACTGTAGATTCGGTCACTCTCTTCAATCAGGTGACAGCGAAGGGCATAGCGGATCAGTGAAAAAACCGCCTCCTCTGCCGTCATGTTTCCTGCTTCGGCAGATGGCATCGTTTCTTTTTTTGTGTGTTTGCAAGCACTCATTGGTTGCCTCCCGTCTGAATGATTTTTCTCACGTCCTATCATCATACGGAACGCAAAGAAATGCAACGGGAATTTTACGCCGGAAGAGGCAGGGAATCAAAACGATCCCGGGCAGCCTCGCAGCGTGGAGCTGCGAAGCCGTCCGGGATCTGCGGAACGGGAAATTCGAAATCTGAAATCCAAAATGCGAAATCCGAATTGCAAAATCTGAAATCCGGAATCCAAAATCTAAAATCCGAACCGCAAAATCCGAAATCCGGAATCCGAACTGAGAAATTCAAACTCTAAAATCCGGAAACGGTACGGGTTATGCGCCGAAGTACCTCTTCAGGAGACCGGCGAAGGCCTTTCCGTGACGAGCCTCGTCGCGTGCCATCTCATGCACACTGTCGTGAATGGCGTCCAGATTCTGCTTTTTCGCCAGTGTGGCAAGCTCAACCTTTCCTCGGGTTGCACCGTTTTCTGCGGCAACGCGCATTTCAAGATTTTTCTTTGTGGAATCGGTGATCACCTCGCCGAGCATCTCCGCAAATCTGGAGGCGTGATCGGCCTCTTCGAATGCGGCAGTTCTCCAGTACTCGCCGATCTCCGGATAGCCCTCGCGGAACGCGACTCTGGACATTGCCAGGTACATTCCGACCTCGGAACATTCGCCTTCAAAGTTGGCCCGGAGACCCTGCTTGATCTCTTCGTCCACATCCTTGGCAATCCCCACCACATGCTCTGCAGCCCAGGTCATGTCATCCGTGTCCTTCACCTCTTCGAACATGCTGGCGGGCTGCTTGCACTGAGGACACTGCTCCGGCGGGTTCTCACCTTCCCAGATATATCCGCAAACCTTACATCTCCACTGCTTCATAGTCATTCTCCTTTTCTTTATGAAATAAAACCTGGTCGACGGTACCGATTGATTAGAGTTCCCTGTTTCCGGCCGACACCTGTTCTTTGCAGCGGCTGCAGGTGCCGTAAAAGATAAGGGAGTGGCAGTCGATGCTGCCGATTCCCGAGGCTTGTGCCAGCCGATTGAGCTCCTTGTCCGCCGGAATCGGGAGATCCATGACATTGCCGCAGCAGGTGCATACATAATGACAGTGATCCGATGTGTCGTAGTCGTAATGCCGGATCCCGCCTTCGCAGGAAATGCTTCGAATCATTCCCATTTCCGCCATCAAATTCAGGTTGCGGTACACGGTACCGAGGCTGATGCGGGGAAGGTCATGACGCAGCGACTGATAGATCGCATCGGCGGTGGGATGATCGCGTCGCGACATCAGATTCTGTAAAATTGCATCTCGTTGGCGGCTGTGCTTTTGCATGGATACTCTCTTTTCGATAATAGGAACTGTTATCAAAATCAATTATAAAAAGGGGGTACGCGATTAGTCAAGGGTAATATTCAGCTCTTTTTGAAAGTCATTCCCAAGCGATTTAAAATGTGTTATAATCGACTCAATAACGGCTGAAGGCCGGTTCGTTGGGGAGGGATTACCATGGCTGAAGAAAGCATGAAGGATTTCGAACAGGAGATCAATGATTCATTTCAGACCGCGCAAAAGGTTGAACATGAAGACGGGGGGAAATGGGAGCGCTTCCAGAACCTGCTTGAGACCAAGGAACCGTTTGAGGTGAAGATCATTGAGGTGGTAAAGGGCGGCTGCGTCGCATACTTTGAGGACACGCGGGCGTTTATTCCGGCAAGTCATCTTTCTACTTCGTATGTGGAGAATTTGGAAGACTACCAGAACAAGCGCATTCAGGTGGTTGTGATCACGGCGGATCCGGAGAAGAAGAGACTGGTTCTTTCTCACCGTGAGATTGAGCGGGCAGAGCAGGAGAAGGAAAAGAAGGCACGCCTTGCGGAGCTTAAGGTGGGAGATGTTCTGGACGGAACGGTGGAGACCTTGAAGGATTACGGTGCATTTGTCAATATCGGAGGAGGGGCGACAGGGCTTCTGCATGTCTCCCAGATTTCCAGAAAAAGAGTCAAAACACCGGCTGATGTCCTGAAGGAGGGACAGGAGGTCAAGGTCAAGGTGATCAAGCTGGGAGACGGAAAGATTTCTCTTTCCATGCGTGCGCTGGAGGAGCCGGAGGGCTCGTTTGAAAAGCACAACGTGCTGGAGGAGACCGGGGGCTTCAAATATGAAGAGAAGACGCGGGCAACGACGAATCTCGGCGAGCTCCTGAAGGGCGTGAAGCTGAACTAAACAAAGTGCCGACGCCTGTTGGCGGCGTGAGAGTCCGGTGTGCCGGGCTCTCTGTTCATTTTCAGAAAGGAAAACAAATGGCTGATAAAAAACGTTCAAGCGGGAAAAAGCTGGAAGCGGAGCTTTGCTGGGAATATCCGCATATCGCAAAGGAGGCGCCGGAGCAGCTTGAGAAGGCAATGGCGTTTGCAGAGGACTACAAGCACTTTCTTTCCGGCTGCAAAACAGAGCGGGAGTGCGTGAACTATGCGGAGAGTCTGCTGGTTCGTGCAGGCTATGAGCGCTTTGATGCGGGGAAACGGTATCAGGCGGGGGATAAGGTCTACGAAGTCAATCGGGGAAAATCCATTCTCGCCACGGTTTTCGGGTCCAGGGATCTCCGGGAGGGGGTTCGCATCAACGGCGCGCACATTGACTCTCCGCGCCTTGATTTGAAGCCGAATCCGCTCTATGAGAAGAATGAGCTTTCCTATTTTAAGACCCACTATTACGGCGGGATCAGAAAGTACCAGTGGGGAACCATTCCGCTTGCCATGCACGGCGTGGTGATTAAGAAGGACTTCAGCGTTGTGAACTTCAACATCGGAGAAGAGCCGGGAGATCCGGTGTTCTGCATCTCCGATTTGCTGCCGCATCTCGCTGCAAAGCAGTCCCAAAGGACACTGGCAGACGGGCTCCGGGGCGAAGAACTGAATATCATTCTCGGATCCCTTCCCTATGCCGATGAGGAGATCAAGGATCCGTTCCGCCTGGAGGTACTCCGGATTCTGAACGAACGGTACGGAATCACGGAACGGGACTTCGCCCGGGCGGAGATCGAGATGGTGCCGGCGCATAAGGCGAGGGATGTGGGCTTTGACCGCTCCATGATCGGCGCCTACGGTCAGGATGACCGGGTCTGTGCGTATCCGGCGCTGATCGCACAGCTTGAGTGCCAAAAGCCGCTCTATACCACGGTGACCATTCTTACGGACAAGGAGGAAATCGGCTCGGTTGGCAACACGGGACTGCACTCGAATTATGTGCGGGATTATATCACCTATCTTTGCCAGAATCAGGGCGCGGATCCGAAGGAGGTCTTTTCTAATTCGGCCTGCCTGTCCGCGGATGTGAACGCGGCGTTCGATCCCACCTTTCCGGATGTCTTTGAGGCGAGGAACGCCAGCTATCTGAACCATGGCGTGGTGCTGACCAAGTACACGGGGGCACGGGGAAAGGCGGGGAGCTCCGATGCCAGCGCAGAATTTATGGCAAAGGTCATAGACATCATGGATCGCGCCGGTGTATACTGGCAGATCGGAGAGCTGGGAGCAGTGGATGCAGGCGGCGGAGGAACCATTGCGCAGTTCGTGGCAATGCTGAATATTGATGTGGTCGATCTCGGCGTCCCGGTGCTCTCGATGCACGCGCCCTTTGAAATTACCAGTAAGCTGGATCTCTACAATGCCTATCTGGCGTTCAAGGCCTTCTACCAGGAGGAAGTGTAAGCGAGGCAACTGGAAGCGTGGTGTTTTAAAGCGAAAACGGAATCGCGAAACCAAAATGTGAAAAACAAACGATGAAGGAGTTTAAATTTATGCATGTTTCTTCCAAAAAAATGAGCGTTATTGTTGCAACGGCAGCCTTTGCACTGCTGTTTTCTGCCTGCGGAGCCTTGGGGGCGAAGAAGAGCACCCCGGAGGCAACTCCCGCGGAAGCGGCGGAGGCGGAGCCTGAAAGCTACGGGAAGGTAACGCTTGGAGATTACAAGGGAATGGATCTGGAAGTAAAGGAAATCAAGGTGACGGACGAAGAAATTCAGAGTTATCTTGAGGGACTGGTCAAGAGCAATCCGGAGCAGACAGAGGTGGATCGGGCGGCGGCTGACGGCGACGTCGTCAACATCGATTACGTGGGAAAAAAGGATGGTGTCGCCTTTGAAGGAGGAACCGCCTCCGCATATGATTTAAAGCTTGGCAGCGGCAGCTTCATCCAGGGATTTGAGGAGGGGCTGATCGGCGCGAAAAAGGGAGATCATAAGACCTTGAATCTCACGTTTCCGGAGAACTACGGGAACAAGGAGCTGGCCGGAAAGGCGGTGACCTTTGACGTCACGGTGAACGCAGTGAAGGAGGAAAAGGAATCGGTTCTGGACGACGCCTGGGTTGAAAGGTACACGAAGGGCGCACAAAAGACTGTGGACGCCTACCGGGAGGCGCTGAAGGCGCAGTTTCTGGATCAGAGGAAGAAGAATGAAAAAAGCATGGAGATGAATCAGGTTCTCCAGGACGCGGTGGAACACGCAACCTTTGAGCTTTCTCCGGAGGCTGTGGCCTATGAGACGGCACAGATCAAAAAGAGGATGGAGCAGCAGCTCAAACAGTATGGGATGGACATGGCAAGCTATCTCCAAATGTCGGGAATGAAGCAGGAAGATTTTGATCAGCAGATGCAGAAGGACGCAGAAAACGAAGCCAAGTACCGTCTCGTGATCGACGAAATCTTTAACAAGGAAGGGTTTCATCTGGGAGAAGCGGATTACAAGGCGTTGGAGGAGCAGTTCGGCATGTCAAAGGATATGCTGATTGAGAGAGCCGGACAGAAGAGTGTGGATCTCAATGCCCGCTACCTGCGGGTCGCAAATTTCCTGATTGACCACGCGAACAAGGTGGCTGAGAAGGTGAGCGAGACGGAGGGGAATCAGACCGAAACAACCGCCGCCGGGGAGAGCGGCGCTGCGGCAGAGAACGGAGATACGAAGGCAGCAGAAACAAGCGCTGCAGCGAAGTAAGAATGGGTAAAAAAATATTTTTCTTTGATGTGGACGGCACCCTGGTCGATGAGGAAACCAAAATTGTTCCGAAGAGCGCGGTGGAAGCGATTCAGGCTCTTCGCGCCCAGGGACATCTGGTATTTATCAATTCCGGGAGGACGCTTTGCCTGCTGGAGTATCAGATGGAGCTGTTCGGGATTTCCTGTGCGGCCTGCGGCTGCGGAACACAGATCATCGTGGACGGAAACACGCTGATGGAGCGGCGGGTGGAGCACGCCCGGGGGCTTCAAATCCGGGAGATGATCCGGGATCTCAGGCTGGATGCAATTCTGGAGGCGCAGGAAGCAATTTACTTTTCGGATCGTCCGTTCGAGAATGCGGAGCTGATGGAGGATTTGCTGGACTATCTCAGTGGTTACTGTGATACGGAGGTCAATGCACTGGGAGACACGTCCTATCAGTTTGACAAGTTCTGTATTCAGACCAACCCCCTCTACTCGGAGCGGGAACGGGTGCAAAGGCTGGTGGAGCAGGTTCCGGATTTTGACTGCATCGAGCGGGGACGGGGATTTTATGAGTTTGTTCCGAAGGGCTGCAGCAAGGGAACAGCCATCACATATATTCTGAAGCGTTATCCCATTGCGCCGGAGGATTGCTATGTGTTTGGAGACAGCACCAACGACATGTCCATGTTCTGTTCCGAAGCGGGGAATCGAATTTTGATGGGAATCCATGACACTGTGCTGGAGCCGTACGCCACGTTGATCGCGGATAAGGTGATGGACGACGGGATTGCGCGGGCGCTGAATACACTGGGCGTTTTGTGAGAGAGCAAAGAGGAAAACTGGGACCGGGCGCTTCGAAGGATCGCCCGGGAACACTCAGGTAGAGAGCCAAATGAAGAGAAAAACGGAATGCTCCGCCTTTGGCGGAACCAAGGAGGAGACGGCCTATGCTTATCTCCTCCTTTGTGCAGACGGAAGCTACTACTGCGGGTACACGACAGATCCAAAGCGACGCCTTCAGGCACACAACAGCGGAAAAGGGGCAAAGTATACGAGAAGTCGCGGCCCCTGTACGCTGGTGTATATTGAGCGCTGTGCATCCAAGCGGGATGCACTCAGGCGGGAGTGGGAGATCAAGCAGCTTACCCATAGGGAGAAGGAGGCGCTGATTCGGGATGGAGGCAAAGCTTAATATTTTGTATGAGGACAGGGATCTGGTGGTTGCAGTGAAGCCGGCAGGTGTGGAGAGCGAGTCCGCAAAGGGATTGGAGCCGGACATGGTAAACTGCCTTAAGTCCCACTGTGCCGGAACCGGAAAGGAGCCTTATATCGGCGTGATCCATCGTCTTGACAAGCCGGTCAGCGGGATTATGGTGTTCGCAAAGACACCGGAATGTGCGGCACAGCTTTCCGGGCAGATGAGAGAAGGAAAAATCCATAAGACATATCGGGCCATTCTCTGCGGTCAGCCAAAGGAGAAGTCTGCAGAGTGGACAGACTGGCTGGTTCAGGAGAAAAAAGGAAATATGACGCGGGTCGGAGCAAAGGGGGAGCCCGGGGCAAAGGAGGCAAAGCTTCGCTATACGCTCCTGAAAAAGAAGTTTACAGAGGGAGAACAGATCGCCGAGGTAGAGATTCACCTGATGACCGGACGGCACCACCAAATTCGCGTGCAGTTTGCCTCCCGGGGGATGCCGTTGGCAGGGGATCGAAAATATAATCCGGTGTACCGGGAGACGCCTGTAAAGGGAGTGTGCGGCAACTCAGACTTGGGAAAGCAGCTTTGCCTTTGCGCAGTATCTCTTGGTTTCACACATCCCAGGACAAAGAAAAAAATGAAATTTCGAGTGGATCCTCCGTTTTCACTCTGAGAGCTTCGCCTCGCATTCGCGCGCACAGGGGACTGTGCGCGCACTTTTCTTTGTGGTAGAATAAGACAAACAACGGAGAAGGAGGAAGATTTATGAACGATTCCGAGAAAAAATCATATGGAAGCGGCACCCGCTGCGTACAGGGCGGTTACCATCCGAAAAACGGGGAGCCGCGGCAGATCCCGATTATACAATCCACCACCTTTCAATATGCAAGCAGCGAGGAAATGGGAAAGCTGTTTGATTTGGAAGCCTCGGGCTATTTTTATACGCGTCTGCAAAACCCGACCAACGATTTTGTGGCAGCCAAAATAGCGGAGCTGGAGGGAGGAACGGCAGCCATGCTGACGTCCTCCGGTCAGGCGGCCAACTTTTTTGCTTTGTTCAACATCTGTGAGGCAGGCAGTCATGTGGTGGCATCCTCAGCGATTTACGGAGGGACCTACAATCTTTTGAATGTGACCATGAGAAAGATGGGCGTGGAGGTGAGCTTTGTCTCTCCGGATGCAGGAGAGGAGGAGCTGCAGGCGGCATTCCGGGACAACACCCGCGCCGTGTTCGGAGAGACCATCTCCAACCCGTCGCTTACGGTGCTGGATATTGAGAAGTTCGCGCGGCTTGCACATGCACACGGCGTTCCTCTTATTGTGGACAACACCTTCCCCACACCCATCAATTGTCAGCCGCTTCGGTGGGGAGCAGACATCGTCACGCATTCCACCACCAAGTACATGGACGGGCATGGAGTGGCAGTGGGCGGAGTGATTGTTGACGGCGGTCACTTTGACTGGATGGCACATGCAGAGAAGTTTCCCGGACTTTGTAAGCCGGACGACTCTTATCACGGTATCGTCTATGCAGAAAAATTTGGAATGGGCGGCGCCTTTATCACCAAGGCGACCACACAGCTCATGCGGGATCTGGGGAGCATACAGTCTCCGCAGAACGCCTTTTATTTGAATTTGGGCTTAGAGTCTATGCACGTCAGGATGCCGCGCCATGTGGAGACTGCACAGGCGGTGGCGGAGTTCCTGAGCGGACGGCCGGAGGTAAGCTATGTCAATTATCCCGGTCTACCGGAAAACCGGTACTACGACTTGGCAAAGAAATATATGCCCCACGGCGGCTGCGGCGTTGTGGCCTTTGAATTGAAGGGTGGAAAAGCAGCGGCGGAGGCCTTTTTGAAAGCGCTGAAGCTTGCAGCCATCGAGACCCATGTGGCCGATGCCAAAACCTGCTGTCTGAACCCGGCCACCTCCACACATCGTCAGCTCACGGAGGCGCAGCTTAAGGAGGCGGGCATTCCTGCAGGGCTGATCCGCATGTCCTGCGGGCTTGAGGATGCGGAGGATCTCATCGCAGATTTTTCACAGGCGCTTTTGGCGACCCACTGAGAGCAGACTATGATTCCATGAGAGGAGATACCGACCTATGAATTTTATTTTTGTTTCTCCCAATTTTCCGCGGCATTACTGGAAGTTCTGCGATCGCCTGCACAGAAACGGCGTCAATGTACTCGGAATCGGTGATACCGAGTACTACACATTGGAACCGGAATTAAAGAAGGCTCTGACCGAATATTACCGTGTGGATTCCATGGAGAATTACGATGAAATGTTTCGCGCAGTGGCATTTTTCTCGTTCAAATACGGAAAAATCGACTGGATTGAGTCCAACAATGAGCACTGGCTTCCGGTGGATGCCCGTCTCCGCACGGATTTTAATATCAATACCGGGATTCAGCAGGACGAGGTGAACCGGTATCGCAGCAAGGACGCCATGAAACGGTACTATGCGGAAGCAGGTATCCCTGCACCGCGTCACATCGTGGTGACGGATCTTTCGGCGGCAGAGGCCTTCGCGGAGAAGGTGGGTTACCCCATCATGGCAAAACCGAACATTGGTCTTTGGTCCAAGTACAGTGGGAAAATCGAGAACAAAAAGATGATGGAACGCTTCTTTGAGCATGAGCTGGATCAGACTTATGTGATGGAGGAGTATGTAGAGGGGGATATTTGCTCCTATGATGCCATCATCAATTCCTGCGGAGAGCCGCTGTTTGAGTCCCAGACTGTCTGGCCGGCTCTTTTGCGCATCGTGAATGACCGGGAGGATCCCTCCTATTATGTTACATCCCGGATTCCGAAGAAGCTAAGGGATGCAGGGCGGGCGGCGGTCAAGGCATTTGGCGTCAAGAGCCGCTTTGTCCATCTGGAATTTTTTTGCTTGACGGAAGCGAAGGAGGGATTGGGAAAGGCCGGAGATTTTGTGGGGCTGAAGGTCAATATGCGTCCCGGAGAGGGCGTGACGCCCGACATGATTAACTTTGCACATGCGACGGACGTCTATCAGATTTACGCAGACATGATTGTGCTGGATAGCAATGCGGTGAATGATCCGAGAAAGAGTCAGTACTGTGTCTACGCCGCGCGAAGAGACCGCTTTCACTATATGCATTCCCACGACGAGATTATGGCGAAGTACGGAAGGCGGATTCGCATGGCAGAGCGTGTGCCGGATATTATGGCGCCGTCCATGGGGAATCAGATGTACACAGCTTGTGTTTCCACCATGAAGGAATTGAAGCAGTTTGTCCAATACGTCCAGAAGAAACAATAAAGGGAATCAGGAAGAGATAACAGAAGGTCTCCGGCAGTTTAGCCGGAGACCTTCTGTTATCTGCTTTTTCCCAGATAGGCTGCCCGCACAGCATCGTTTGCCAGCAGCTCCTTTCCGGAACCGGACACCGTGATGGTTCCCGTCTCCATCACATAGGCGCGGTCTGCGATGTGGAGCGCCATATTGGCGTTTTGCTCAATCAGAAGCACCGTGACCCCGTGACGGTTGATTTCCCGGATGATGGAAAAAATATCCCGAACGATCAAGGGCGCCAGACCAAGGGAAGGCTCGTCCATCATAAGGAGCCTGGGGTGACTCATAAGCGCCCGCGCGACAGCCAGCATCTGCTGTTCTCCGCCGGAGAGGGTGCCGGCCAGCTGCCAGCTTCGCTCCTTCAGGCGGGGAAAGAGCTGATAGACCCAGTTGATGTCCTTTTCCAGCGAATCCCTGCGAAGATAGGCGCCGATCTTGATGTTTTCCAGAACCGTCATATCGGGGAAAACATGGCGTCCCTCGGGAACCAGAGTGATGCCGCGGGAAATGATGGCAGGCGTTTCCAGGGAAAGAAGCTCCGTTCCGTCGAATTGAATGGAACCGGACGCCGATTTTACCAGGCCGGATATGGCTCGGAGCGTTGTAGACTTGCCTGCTCCGTTCGCACCGATCAGTGTGACGATGGAGTGATCCGGAACCTCAAAGGAAATTCCCTTGACTGCCCGGATGCCGCCGTAATTGACTCTCAGATTTTCCACTTTAAGCATTTTCATCCTCCACGCCCAGGTAGGCCTCAATCACCCGCGGATTATGCTGAATTTCGGCGGCGCTTCCCGAAGCGATGCAGCAGCCGAAATCCAGGACGTAGATACGGTCGGAAATTTGCATGACCAGATCCATGTGGTGTTCAATCATGAAGATGGCCATATGGTACCGGTCTCGAATCACCTTGATAAAGTCCGTCAATTCCTGAGTCTCCTGCGGGTTCATGCCGGCGGCCGGTTCATCCAACAGGAGGAGCTTTGGCTCCGTGGCCAGCGCGCGGGCAATTTCCAGACGACGCTGCAGCCCGTAGGGCAGGGAGGACGCCATCTCATCCCTGTGGGAATAGAGCCCCTGTTCGCAAAGAAGCGCTGCAGTTTCCTCCCGCATGCGCCGCTCCTCCGCCCGGTTCAGGCGCAGTGTGGCAGAAAAAACCGTCTGCTTTGCACGCATATGCTTGGCAATCAGAACATTGTCAAAGACGCTCAGATGATGAAACAGGCGAATGTTCTGGAAGGTGCGGGCAATTCCCAGTCGGGTGATTTGATCCGGAGATTTTCCGGAAATCACCTGTCCGTCAAACAAGACCCTTCCGCCTGTTGGTTTATAAATCCCGGTGATACAGTTGAAGGCCGTTGTTTTCCCGGCGCCGTTTGGACCGATCAAAGCGACAATTTCACGTTCCGAGACGCATAGATTGAAATCATTGACTGCCATGACGCCGCCAAACTGCATGGTGACATGCTCTGCCTTAAGCAGGGTATTTGATTCCTTCATTGCACAGTCTCCTCCTTTTCTTCCGGTGCCTTTCTTGGCCGCTTCATCCGGCAAGGAAGTGAGTTAAGCCATTGGAGGAGCCTTTCCCAGGAAAACTCATCGGTTCCCATGAGCCCGCGCCTGTAGTACAGGACGACAACCATCAGAAGAACAGAGAAAATGACCATGCGAAAGCCGGTCCGGAACAGGGGAATGCTGATTCCTGCAATGGATAAGGGGGTATCGAAGAAGCGGAGCCACTCTCTCCCGAAGGTGATCAACAGCGAACCAAGCACAGAACCTGTCACGGAACCGATTCCCCCCAGAACGACAATGAGCAGGATGTCGTAGGTCAGTGCGACCTGAAAGGTTTTGGAGTCGATGGAACGCATGAACATGGCAAGCATGCCGCCGCCGATGCCTGTAAAAAAGGAAGAGATGACAAAGGACAGCTCCTTGTAATGAAACAGGTTGATCCCCATGGATTCCGCGGCGATCTCATCCTCCCGGATCGCCTGAAAGACCCTCCCGTAGGAGGAGTGAATGAGCAGCACCATCAGCGCGATGCAAAGAATGACAAGCCCGAAAAAAACAAAGAGATTGGGAAACCCGGGGATGTTTTTCAAGCCGAAGGAGCCGTTTGTGATGCGGTTGAACTGCGGCGCACTGATTAAGGCGCGGATGATTTCGGAGAAACCGAGGGTGGCAATGGCAAGGTAATCACTTTTCAGGCGAAGAATGGGGATTCCGATCAGCGCAGCGATTCCGGCGGATGCCAGGCCGCCTAAGATCAGTGCCAGCCAGAAGGGAGCATGCAATCCGGCGATGGCAGGAGAGATGCCATCCACGTAGTATACTGCGGCGCGGCTCTCCGGAGGAATGGTTAAAATGGCGGTCACGTAGGCGCCGATAGCCATAAATCCTGCCTGCCCGAGACTGAACAATCCGGTAAATCCGGTTAACAGGTTCATGGAGACGGCGACAACAGCATAAATCGCGGCCCGTTCCAGAGTGGAAATTTCATAAGCGAAGCCGGAGCGGTTTTGCTCCAGAAAGGCGATCATTCCCACAAAGGCTGCCGTTGCCAGGAGATTGAGCAGAAGAGAGGGGCGGCGAAGGGAGCTGTCCCTTTCCTGTTTTTTAAGCGGTTTCATTGGCAATCTCCTTTCTCAGACCTTGTCTGTTTTTTTCTCACCGAACAAACCGGTGGGGCGCACCAGCAGCATGATGATCAGCAGAATAAATGTAAACGCATCGGAAAAGGTGGAGTATCCCATGGCAACCAGGGCAGTTTCGCCAAGTCCCAGGAGGAATCCGCCCAGCACGGCGCCGGGAATGGAACCGATTCCCCCGATGACTGCCGCCACGAAGCACTTAAGACCCGGCAGGGAACCGGAGAACGGGAATACCGTCATGCGGTCCGTAAAGTAGAGAATGGAGCCGATCCCCGCCAGCAGGGACCCGATGGCAAAGGTGAAGGAAATCGCATGATTGATATGGATTCCCATGAGCGCCGCGGTCTCATAATCCTTTGAGACCGCACGCATTGCCATGCCCATTTTGCTGTGGTTTATGAGCTGAATCAGTCCGGCGACCAAGAGAAGCGTGAGGACAGGAGTCAGAAAGGTGACGAGGGAAGCGCTGATCCCGCCGATATGAAAAATTCGCTTCAGACCCGGCAGATCCGGGTAGCCCTTCGGCAGCGCAGTAAAAAGGTAGGTCGCCAGGTTCTGCAGCAGATAGGAAACGCCGATGGCAGAGATCATGACACTCATGCGAGGCGCACTGCGGAGCGGCCGATAGGCGATGCGTTCAATGAGGAGACCCAGCAGAACCGTTGAGAGCAGCACGATGGGGATGGACAGCCACCAGGGGAATACCGCCATGGCAAAGATCATAAAGTAACCGGCCATCATGAAAATATCTCCGTGGGCAAAATTAATGAGGCGCAGAATGCCGTAGACCAGGGTGTAGCCGATGGCAATCAGCGCATAAGCCCCGCCGAGGGAAATTCCGGTCAGGCACTGCTGAAAAAACAGGGTTGCATCCATAATACATGTCTCCGTTTGTCTGGAAGCTGTGGACGGTTACTCCACCGAGGTGGTGGTCAGGAACTGGAAGGCGCCGTTCTTCACGGTTTTGATGAAGGCCATGTCCTTTTCCGCATCTCCGTTTTCATCGAAGCGGATGGTACCGGTCACGCCTTCGACGGTGACAGATTTCAGCGCATCGCGTATGGCGGCGGTATCGGTGGATCCGGCTGCCTCAATGGCCTTTACAGCGGTGAGATAGGAGTCGTAGCCGAGTGCGGAAACGGCAGGGATGATGTCGGGCTGGTCATTTTCTTTCAGGAACGGCTTGAAGCCCTGGATAAACTGGGTTCCCTCTTCATTTGCAGGCGCACCTTCATCATAGAAGGTGGAGAATACAATGCCTTCTGCGGTGGCACCGGCGTTTTCAATGATGGTCGCATTTTCCCAGGTGTCTCCGGCAGCAATAACGGAAGTGATTCCCAGCTCCCGGGCCTGCTTGATGATATTGGGTGCGGTGGTGATGGAGGAAGGCGCAAAAATGATGTCAGGATTGCTGTTTTTGATGTTGCCCAGGATTGCCTTGAAATCTGTCTGGTTTGTCTGGAATTGTTCCTCATTGGTGATGCTTCCGCCCAGTCTTTTGAAGGAATCACGGAAGAAGGAGCCGAGACCGGAGGAGTAGTCGTCCCCCAGCTGGGTGATGATGGCAGCACTCTTCATTCCGTTCTGCCAGGCATAATTTGCCATGACGGTGCCCTGGAAGGGATCCAGGAAGCAGGCGCGGAAGTAGAAGTCATTTCCCTGGGTGACCTGCGGGTTGGTGCAGGAGCATCCGATGGCAGGAATCTGTGCATCGGAAAAGTACTGTCCTGCCGCGATGGAAACACCGGAGCCGTAGCTTCCCAGCACCACGGATACCTTTTCGCTAACCAGCTTCTGAGCTGCGGTGACCGCCTCCGTCTTATCCGACTTGTTGTCCACCTCAACCAGCTGAATCCGATAGTCCTCTCCGCCGATCTTGACACTGGGATACTTCTGGTTGGCATATCGAATGCCGAGAACCTCCTGAAAACCGCCGCCGCCGTTCTCTCCTGTTTGCGGCTCAAAGACGCCGATTTTCAGAACCTTTTCCCCGGAAGCACCTGCTCCCGCCGAGCTGCCCTGAGAGGAGGCCCCGCAGGAGGAAAGCACGCCGGCGATCATGCAGGCGGCCAGACTGAACCTTGCGAATGATTGGATTGTTCTCATAATACCCTCCCGTTGTCTTTATAACAAAGACGTTTGTCTTTTGTAAAAATACAAAGCATATTATAGCACGGATTTGTGAAAGATCAATGCTGTTTTTCAAAGCAAACGCAACAAAAAAGCCCGGAGGGATCGGAAAATCCCTTCGGGCAGCGGCGGAGCGGGAACCGGCGCTTACTTTTTTGAAGTCAATTTTTGAAGAATCAGAATCAGAATCATGAGAAGGAACGAAGCGGCAAAGATACCGCCCATGCCCTTTGCCATTAATTCCAGTGCAATTGGGAGATGGTTCATAAGAGACTCCTTTCGTTATAAGTACTGTGAGACCAGACTGATGACGAGCCCCCCTGCCAGGACAGACGCAATCTGACCGGCCGCATTGGTGCCGGCTGCCTGCATGAGAATGACGTTGCCTTTCTGTGCCTCGGAAGCCAGCTTCTGCACGACGCGGGAGGACATGGGGAAGGCCGAGATTCCGCAGGCTCCGATCATGGGGTTCACCGGAGGCTTGCCTGCGATCCGGAGCAGGAGGTTCATTAACTTGGCGAACAGGACGCCGGCTATGGTATCAAAGAAGAAGGCAAGCAGACCGATCCCCATGATCAGCAGGGTCTGAACCGTGACAAATACCTCTGCGCGCATGCTAAAGGAGATGGTGATGCCCAGGAGCAGGGTGATGAGATTGACCAGCTCATGCTGTGCAGACTGACTCAGGCTGTTCAGCACTCCACATTCCCGCAGCAGATTTCCGAACATCAGGAAGCCCACCAGGGAGACGGACTGGGGGGAGAGAAAGCCGACGATGATGGTCACCGCAACGGGAAACGCAATGCGGGTGGCTTTTGAGATGTGCTTCGGCCGGTAACTCATGCGGATTTGTCTTTCCTTTTTGGTGGTGACCAGCTTAATCGCCATCGGCTGAATGATGGGAACCAGCGCCATATAGGAGTAGGCTGCCACCGCAATGGGGCCGATGTACCGGGATTCCAGCACCTGGGAAACCAGAATCGACGTGGGACCGTCTGCCGCCCCGATGATGCCGATGGAGACTGCATCTCTCAGATCAAAGCCGAGGAGGCAGGCGATCAGGATGGCAGCGAAAATGCCAAACTGTGCAGCAGCGGAAAACAGAAAGAAGAAGGGCTGACTTAAAAGCGGCCCGAAGTCAATCATAGCGCCGATTCCGATAAACAGAAGAAGCGGCATCATCTCGGAGGAACTGATTCCGACCTTGTAAAGCCACTCAATGATACCGGCAGCGGGAACCGTTCCCTGCACCATCTGATCCAACACGCCGGAGAACGGGAGATTGACCAAAATGGTGCCGAAGCCCATAGGCAGCAGAAGCGAGGGCTCGTATTCCTTTTTGACGGCGAGCCAAATCAAGAATATACCCACCGGATATAAGATCAGCTGTTGCCAGGTAACGGCGTATAGACCCTCCAACAAAAACTGCATACAGTACCTCCTGATGTGCGTGCGACGGTGGGAGACCAGGCTTGTCCGGATCAGAAAAAGACTTTTATCGCAGACAGAGCTGCGATAAAAGTCTTGCTGTCGGTTCATATCCTTAGATCGAATCCGGGTGCACGCACCGGGAATGGCGGATTCGATTGCCGTGCCGGGCACTGCCAGCTACTCCCTTTTATCAAACTTATTATAAGGGAAGGGAGGCTTTCAGTCAAGAAAATCAGCAGAGTATCTCGCCCAGCCACTTTTCCATGTGCTCATATGCCACGTCCAGCGCGTGGGACAGCTCTTCAGAGGCCAGCGCAGTGGCTTTGCTCAGATATTTTTGCTCTGCGGACAGAGGACTTAAGCCCCGGCTTTTCCGTTCATGATTCCTCCGGTTGATGGTGCGAATCACCTTCAGGCAGTTTTTGCAGTTTCCTTCCGCAATCATGTTTTGATAGAGCCGCTCTTTGTTCCGCTCCGTCACACCCGGAATGGAGGGAATCCGGTCGATTTGATCAATCAGCTGCTGTGCCTGGGTTTCATTCAGAAGGGGACGGATGCGGTCCGCGCCGGATGAGACCTTGACATACAGCTGTTCGTGAAAGGGGGAGTGGAGAACGGACATGGAGTAGTACGGCTCCTCGTTGTCGACAAAGTCCAGCGTTCCTATGGTGTCAATGCGGCAGACGCCGCTGTCGGCGTAGTAGATATAATCACCTTGTTTCAGCAAACGAGACCTCCTTTACAGAATGGAGAAAGAAGCGGCTCCTGTCCGCCTGCGCTTTTGCAGGAACCGATTTTCTTTCCAGGTGTATGACGGCACAAGCAAACCGGCGAAAGAAGTTTCTGCTTCCCGGGATTCCGGTAAAGTTGCAAATGCTTCTTATATATTATAACATAATCGTCAGACTTTTCAAATCGTCCGCCGTGACGGTGCTTGGATGGGGCATTCTGTGCTTGTAGATCGGCATGGGGTATGATAAAACTAGATCAATTGAGATTACGTTACAATGGTAAAGCAAAAGCAGGAAAACAGTCAGGGGAACCGGGAAAAGCGGAAGAAAAGCAGGAGGAAGCCATGAAAATAAATCGTGTTATCGGCGTATTTTGGAGTGCAACGGGGAACACAAGACAGCTGGTACTAAACATCGGGAGCGGTCTGGCATCTCGGGTTGCCTGTGACTTTCAGGAGGTGGATTTTACGCCCAAGGCGGCGAGAGAGCAGACCTATTCGTTCCAGGAGGGAGATGTGGTCATTGTCGGTTCTCCGACCTACGCCGGAAAACTCCCGAACAAGATTTTGCCGGATTTTCAGGAGAAGCTTAAGGGAAACGGCGCTGTTGCAGTGGCCGTTGTGACCTACGGAAACAGAAGCTTTGACAATTCTCTGGCGGAATTGAAGCAGACATTGGAAGCGGACGGCTTTTTTGTGGCGGGCGCAGCTGCATTTGCATGTCGCCATGCCTTCACGGATATGCTTGGAGGAGGGAGACCCTCCAAGGAGGATTTCGCGGAAGCAGAAGACTTTCAGCAGAAGCTTGCTGTCCGCCTTCAGGGGGAGAATCCATCGGAATGGTCGGTTTCTGTCCCGGGAAACCCAGAGGCGCCTTACTATGTCCCGCTGGGAACCGATGGTCAGCCGGCTAAATTTTTAAAGGCGAAGCCGCTGACAGACATGGAAGCGTGTACAAACTGTGGTATCTGTGTAGGTCTGTGTCCAATGCAGTCGATCAGCGCGGAGCATGTTTCCCAGGTTCCGGGAATCTGCATCAAATGTCAGGCCTGCGTCAGAGGATGTCCGGAGGGGGCCAAGTACTTTGATGATCCCGCCTTCCTGTCCCATGTGGAAATGCTAACATTAAACTATGCATCGCCTCTGAAGGAAAACCGTTTCTTCCTGTGAGACAGGTTTTGAAGTTCCCCTCCCGGCGCGCTGAATGTTCGATTTCAGGGCGCCGCTGCAGGGAAGCGTTATGAAAGCGCATGACAAAAGCGAAGGACGGCGCGGGCAGTCAGCCCCCAGATGAGGGGCTCTGTTTCCAGGTAGACCGGAATGTCATAGGATCTCGTTGCAAAGGGATATTGCCTGCCGCCCGGAATCCGGTCAAAGGGAAAATCCTCTCCCGGCACGCCGATCAGGCTGCCGTGGTAGACGGTGGGCGGATGTTCGAGAAACCAGCGGACAGGAACGGAGAAGCAGTGCAAAACCTCATCCGCTGATGCAGTGTTGCGATAACGGTGCAGAACAGCGGAAAAGACGCGGACAGGCAGCCCGGTGGGCTCGAAGATCTCTCCGAGATCCGAGAGCATTTCAAGTTGATCGCGGGAGATGAGAAGTTCTTCTTCGGCTTCCCGGATTGCTGCGGCTTCGGAGCACTCTTGGGGCTCGACGATGCCTCCCGGAAAGCAGACTTCTCCGGGCTGACGGCGAAGCCGGGGGGAACGAACCTCGAACAAGAGCTCCGGCTCACCATTTCCCGGCAAAATTGGGATCAGCAGCGCAGCACGAAGCCGCTTTTTCCCTTTTTCCCCTCGGTTAAAATCCTCTAATTTTCTCCGGATCCCGGAGAGAGTCAGGGGGTTTTTAATTGGTTTGGAAGTGATTTGCTTGCGGGTTGTCATGAACTGCTCCCTTCGAAGGCGGCGAAGAGCTGCCAAGGTCATGGTGTCCATACCATTATAGCACTTCGGCACAGGGAGGAAAGCGGGCTTACCGCAGGGCATGGCGGAGGATGCGGAGGAAAGCGGGCTTACCGCAGGGCATGGCGGAGGATGCGGAGGAAAGCGGGCTTACCGCAGGACATGGCGGAGGATGCGGAGGAAAGCGGGCTTACCGCAGGACATGGCGAAGGCTGCGGAGGAAAGCGGCGTTCCCGGTTGACAGCGGATCTGTTTGCCGCTACGATGTCTGGAGCAATGGAAAAGAGGACAAGGATGGAAGATCAGTTTTTAAGACTTCGCATGCTGGTGGGAGATGAAGGAATCAACCGGCTGCAAGCCTCCCGTGTCGCAGTGTTCGGAATCGGAGGCGTGGGCGGATACGCTGTGGAGGCACTGGCGCGGAGCGGAATCGGAGCGTTGGATCTGATTGATCACGATACGGTGGAGTTCTCCAATCTCAATCGTCAGATCCTTGCGACACATGACACTGTGGGGAGAGCAAAGATTGAGGTGGCGAGAGCGCGGATTCTGTCAATCAATCCCGGAATACAGCTTCGCTGCCATCAAACCTTTTATCTGCCGGAGACAGCGGGACAGTTTGCATTTCATTCCTATGACTACGTGATTGATGCGATTGATACGGTGAGCGGAAAAATTGAGTTGGTGCTGCAGGCGAGAGCAGCAGGGGTTCCCATCATCAGCTGTATGGGAGCGGGAAATAAAATGGATGCGTCTAAGCTGCGTGTCGCCGATCTTTATGAGACCACAGGTTGTCCGCTGGCCCGCGTTATGCGACGGGAGCTGAAAAAGCGGGGTGTGCCTTCGCTTAAGGTGGTCTATTCAACGGAAAAGGCGAGAACGCCGCTTTCGTTCAGAGAGGAAGCAGCCTCCGGCGGAGGGGAACAAAAGGTGCGTCGTCAGACCCCGGGCAGCACAGCGATTGTTCCGGCAGTGGCGGGGCTTCTTGCGGCGGGAGAGGTGATCCGTGAATTGCTTCGCTCCGATGACAATGCAGATGGTGCGACCTGATTACTGAATGTCGCTGTAATTCCCCTTGCTTTAGCAATGGGGGATATCAGGCGTCCTATGTAATAATTATGCAGTGGGAGCGTCCCACCCGGTTGCGCAGGACGGGGTATGACCGGCAATGGGGAGGCTGTCGGCAGCGCAGGATATGGTCGGCAACGGCGGGATCTCATCCGGCGGCAGAAACAGAAAGGAAACACAGGATAAAGCAAGCGAAAGGCTGGTGAATGCGATGCGATTTGTAATCCAGAGAGTAACAGAAGCCTCCTGTACAGTGGATGGAAGGGTCACGGGGGCAATTTCCAACGGCTTCATGGTTTTAATCGGAGTGTCCGACGAGGATACAGAGGAAACTGCCGATCAGATGGTAAAAAAGATGGTGGGGCTCCGCATCTTTCAGGACGAAGCGGGAAAGACCAATCTCGCCCTGAAGGATGTGGGCGGGGCGCTGCTGCTGATTTCTCAGTTCACATTGTACGCGGATTGCAGAAAGGGAAATCGGCCGTCCTTTGTTCACGCGGGGAAACCGGAGCACGCCGAACGGCTGTACGAGTACATCATCCGCCGCTGTGAAGAGGCAATGCCCGACTCTGAGATTGGGCGGGGTATCTTCGGCGCGGATATGAAAATTTCGCTGGTCAACGACGGACCGTTTACCGTCATTTTGGATTCGGAAGCGCTGGCGCGGAAATAAGAAGACCGCCCACGTTTGAACGGGGAAGACCGTTCCCGCCTGAATGGGGAAGATCGTCCCTGTCCGGATACGGAAGCCAGTCTCCGTCCGGACATTATGTTTGATGCTGCAGGCGGCGGATGTGATTCAGGCGCTTTTCAAAGTGTCCCTGTGCGATATATTCGGCGAGCACGTACTGATCCAGGGAGGGAACAGTACAGGAGTAGAAGCCGAGTTTTTGCCGGTAGCGCGGAAGGAGGCGCTCCGGAAGCACCATGTAGCCGACGCGCATGGAAGGGGCGATGCTTCGGGTAAAGGTGTTTAAATAGATGACGGAGTCGGTTTGATCCATGGCATACATGGTTTCCAGGGGCTTTCGCTGAACGGAAAACTCCGACTCGAAGTCGTCCTCCACGAGAAAAGCACCACGTTCCTTCGCCCAGGCAAGATATTCGTAGCGCTTGCCGGCAGGAGCTGTGATCCCTGTGGGATAGCTGTGAAAGGGGGTCACATGCAGAACCAAGGCGCGGGAATGCTCTAGTCCCTCGCTGCTCACGCCGAAGCGATCCATTGGCAAAAGCTCATAGGGGCGGGCATACGCGCTGTACACGAGGCGGATTTTTTCGTAGGATTGACCTTCAATGCCGTAGATGACCTGGCGATCGAACAGCTGGGCGACAAATCCATAGAGATATTCAGACCCGGAGCCGATGATGATCTGCTCCGGTTTTGCTTTCATGCCCCGATAGCGCTTCAGGTAATCGGAGATCGCCATTCTCAGTTCAGGGATTCCGGCGTTCGGCGGTCGTTGGAGGAGCTGATCCCGGTAATCATTCAACACATCGCGGACGATGCGGAGAAAGGGGGTAATGGGAAAATCCGGGGGGATGGCCGGGGAATGTGCGGAAGCATCGAGCGCGGAGGCGTCGAGTGAAGCGGAAGCATCGAGCGCGGAGGCGTCGAGTGAAGCGGCATCGAGCGCGGAGGTGTCGAGTGAAGCGGAAGCATCGGGCACGGAAGCATCGAGTGAAGCGGAAGAAACAGGCGCAGAGGCATCAGGTGAAGCGGAAGAAACAGGCGTGGAGGCATCGGGAGAAGCGGAAGGAGCGGGGGGAGAGCACAATGCGGATTGCCCGGAGGCATCGGCGAGCAGGGATCTCTCGCCGGAACGGATCTCCGCCGCCGGGTGAGCGGTCGGAAGGCAGAGCGGATTAACATAAAAGCCGCTTCGATTGCGCGCCTCCAGGTAACCTTCGTCTAACAGCTGCCCGTATGCCGCCTCTACGGTCACGACACTGATTCCCAGATGCGCCGCGAGGGGCCGCTTCGCCGGCAGGCGCGTCCCGGCCTTCAGCGCTCCGCTCAGAATATCTTGTTTGATGGAGGCTGCCAGGTATGCATATTTGCTCTGTCTGCCGCGATGTTCCATTGCATAGGTCAGCATGGGGTCTCCTTTCCGAGCTTCCCTGAATTTGACCTTATTTTACACAATTTGACCTTATAATAAAAGTGGATTTTGAGAATATTAATCATATCAAAAAGAGCTATACTGACAGAAGCCTGTGGGGTACTGCCGGATTACCAGACAGAGGGGGACAAAAGCGAAAAGCCGGGCAGAGTAGTACGCGGATCAGAACGACTGCGTCATCCGAATCAGGCGCACGCGGATTAGAACGACCGGGGCATCCGGATCAGGCGCACACGGGAAAGGGAACCGACACGAAAAGGAAAGGAAAAGAAACGGAAGAAACGAAAGAAAGGGAAGAAACGGAAGAAACGGGAAGGAGAAGGAGTATGGAAGAACGCAGGTACAGGGAGCAGATGGAACAGCCGGAGGGCGCGAAGAAAAGGCAGGAAAGACGCGGAGCAGCGCGGGGAGAGGGGCAAAGGGAACGGCTTCATAAGCTTGTGCTGACCGGATTGATGGCAGCTCTTTGCTATGTGGCGTTCGCGTTCCTAAAGATTCCGATTCCGACGCCGGGAGGCGGTATGACGGCACTGCACATCGGGAATGCCTTCTGTGTGCTGGCAGCGCTGATTCTGGGCGGTCCCTGCGGGGGACTTGCAGGTGCAATCGGCATGTCGATTGCGGATGTGATGGATCCCGTCTACGTGGTGAGTGCACCGAAGACCTTTGTGCTGAAGTTTCTGATCGGGCTGATTTCCGGTCTGGTGGCCCACAGGATCGGGCACATCACGGAGGAGCACGATAAAAAGTATATTTTTAAGTGGAGTCTTTTCTCTTCGCTCGCCGGGCTTGGCTTTAATGTCATTATGGATCCGCTGGCAGGATACCTCTATAAGACGTATTTTCTCGGGATCCCGCAGGACGCATCCCGGATTATGGCGACCTGGGCGGCAGGAGCGACTGCGCTGAATGCAGCAGTCGGCACAGTGGTTGTCGTACTTGTTTATGCGGCGCTGCGCCCGATTTTGAAGCAATCGGGACAGTTTTTCAGGATATGAGGAGCGGCCTTCTGAAATCAGGAATCAGGAAACCGGAATCGAAAATTGGGAAAACGGAAATCTGGAATCTGAAAAACCAGGGTCAAGAACCCGGGAATCGAAAATCTGAAACCCGAAACCCAGAATCAGAAAGCTGGAATCGGGAAATCCGGAATCAGGGGATCGGGAAACCCGGGATCAGGAATCAGGAATCCGGAATCGGGAAATCCGGGATCAGGAAGGCAGACATAAAACAGGATGGAACGCCGGGAAGCGGCGTTCCATCCTGTTTTATGTTGAGTATGCGGTTTCTTTCCTTGTCACAGGAAGAAGTTGGTCAGGTTTGCAAATACGATCAATCCGGAAAAGACAATCGAGATCGTAGAGCAGAGCTTAATCAGGATGTTCAGAGAGGGACCGGAGGTGTCCTTGAACGGATCTCCCACCGTGTCTCCAACCACCGCGGCCTTGTGATTTTCAGAGCCCTTTCCTCCGAAGTTTCCTTTCTCAATATATTTTTTTGCGTTGTCCCAGGCGCCGCCTGCGTTGGACATGAACACAGCCATTGCAAAACCGGTGACGGAAACGCCGCCGAGGAGACCAACCACCCCTTCGCAGCCCAGAATCAGACCGGTGAGAATCGGAACGATAACTGCCAGCAGAGCCGGAATCACCATCTCATGCAGCGCACCCTTCGTGCAGATTGCGACGCAGGTGGCATAATCCGGGTCGGCGCTTCCTTCCATGATGCCCTTGATCTCCTTGAACTGACGGCGCACCTCCACCACGATGTGCTGTGCGGAGGTCTGAACGGCGCTCATGGTATAGGAAGCAAAGACAAAGGTCAGCATGGCTCCGACAAACAGACCGACGAGAACCATCGGATTGGTGAGAGAGAGGTTCATGGCGGACCTGCCTGCCGCTTCCAGCTTGGAGTCGGCAATGGAGACGTAGGACACCAGGAGCGCCAGTGCGGTCAGAGAGGCAGAGCCGATGGCAAAGCCCTTTCCGGTGGCTGCCGTGGTATTTCCCAGGGAATCCAGCGCGTCTGTGCGCTCCCGCACCATCTCCGGGAGACCGGACATCTCTGCGATGCCTCCCGCATTGTCTGCCACCGGCCCGTAGGCGTCCGTGGCGAGTGTGATGCCCAGGGTGGAGAGCATACCCACCGCTGCAATGCCGATTCCGTAGAGTCCCTTGTTGTAGCTCTCAAAGCCACCGGCGCTGATGAAGGAGATCATGACAGCAGCGGCGACAATCAGGATGGAAGACATGGTGGATTTCAAGCCGAGGGAGATTCCGCCGATGATCAGCGGACCGGTTCCGCTTTGGGAGGAAGCAGAGAGCTGTTGGGTCGGCTTGTAGGTATCGGAGGTGTAGTATTCGGTATAGTAGCCGATCAGGGTTCCCCCCAGAAGACCGCAGAGGATCGCCACGTAGATGCCGAGATTGCCCAGCAGATACCAGGTCAGCGGAGCGGCGAGAATCGCGGCGAGAATCGCCGCAGAGTAGGTGCCCCTCCGAAGAGAGGAGAGCAGCGTCTTCTGATCGGTGCTTTCGTCGGTTCGGACGAGAAAGGTTCCGAGGACGGAGCAGAGGATGCCGGTGACTGCAAGCACCACCGGAAGCAGCATGCCCCGGTATCCGTATCCGGCAAGCGGTCCCAGCGCGAAGGTGGCGAGAATGGAACCCACGTAGGACTCATAGAGATCCGCGCCCATGCCTGCCACGTCTCCCACGTTGTCCCCCACATTGTCTGCAATGGTGGCAGGATTTCTGGGATCGTCCTCCGGAATTCCCGCCTCTACCTTACCGACGAGATCTGCCCCCACATCGGCAGCCTTGGTGTAAATGCCGCCTCCGACGCGGGCAAAGAGCGCCATAAAGGAGGCACCCATGCCGTTCATGACCATAATATTTCCGAGGGTGAGAGGATCGGAGATTCCGAAGCCGTAGCGGAGTACAAAGAACCAGGCAGAGATATCCAGCATGCCGAGCCCGACCACAGTAAAGCCCATGACGGATCCGGAGGCGAATGCGACACGGAGTCCGTGATTCAGACTCTCGCTTGCTGCCTGGGCCGTGCGGGAATTGGCCTGTGTAGAGATCTTCATGCCGATGTATCCGGCCAGCATGGAGAAAATGCCGCCGCTTAAAAATGCGAACGGCGTAAACCGGGAAAGCATGGAGCCGTTCGTTCCGAATGCCATAAACAGCAGAACGACAAAGACGACGCAAAAAATTCTGGCAACAGTTGAGTATTGATGCTTCAGATAGGCGTTGGCGCCTGCCCGGATTGAGGCGGCAATTTTTTGCATGCGCTCATTCCCCTCAGAGCAGGCCATTACGCTGGCTCTGCGGGATTGGGCAAAGCCCAGGGCGATGGCTGCGCCGATGAAACCGATAGCAAAATACATTTCCATAGGTAGAACCCCCTTTGACAGTGTACTGTACTATACAGTACACGTTTCAATGGGAAAAGACAAGAATAGATATATTTTAGACAAAACCTCGAAAAATCTATCTGAAAGACTCACGAAAGGAGCAGCAATTGCCCTCCCCCGTACCGTTTAAGAATGTTCAACAAAAATGTAAGATGCAAGATATAAATTGCCTTGTCGGGAGAGATGTGATAAGATATTGCTTGCAAAAATGCAGAAGCATGGTTGCAATGATGGGCTGTCGCCAAGCGGTAAGGCAAAGGACTTTGACTCCTTCACTCGACGGTTCGAATCCGGCCAGCCCAGCTGGTGCGTCACAGGAGAAGGCTTCCCCGGAGGCGGGGAGGTCTTTTTCGTACAGTGAAATGATGAAAAGGGGAGAGAATAAATGAAAGAAAAAGCCAATCCGGCAGCGCTGATTCCGATTCTTGTTTTTTTAATTTTGTATCTGGGAAGCGGAATCTATTTTGAATACATCCGCCCTGAGGAGGGGCAGATGGGCTTCTACGTCATCTCGGTGGTGGTAGCCTTCGGAATCGCATTGATCGTTGCCTTCCTGCAAAATCCCGCCCTGTCCTTTGAAGAAAAAATCAAGGTCTGCGCCGGCGGAATCGGCGACGAGAACATCGTCCTCATGCTATTCATCTTTTTGATGGCAGGTGCATTCAGCGGTCTTGCAAAGGCGGCGGGCGGTGTGGAATCCACGGCGAATCTTCTCTTGAATATGATTCCGGGGCGCTTTGCAATTCCGGGTCTCTTCCTCATTGCCTGCCTGATCTCCATGTCCATGGGGACAAGCGTCGGCACCATTACGGTGCTGGTGCCGATTGCAGGATCCATCGCCGGGACGGCAGGACTGTTTCTTCCTCTTTGCGTCGGAACTGTGGTGGGCGGCGCAATGTTCGGCGACAACCTGTCCTTTATTTCGGACACAACCATTGCCGCGACCAAGACACAGGGCGTCGAAATGAAGGATAAATTCAGAACCAATGTTCGAATCGCCCTTCCGGCTTCCCTGGTAACCTTACTGATTCTGTGCGTCATTTCCGTTTTGGGGGACAGCGCGCAGATTGAGGTGCAGGCTTACTCTCTGATCCTGGCGTTTCCGTATCTGGTGGTGCTGACGCTGGCACTTTTGGGAATGAATGTGTTTGCGGTGCTGGGGGTCGGCGTGCTGCTGTTTCTCTGCGCCGGCATTTACAGCGGGAGCCTGACGATTGCCGCCGCGTTTTCTGCCATGGGGGCAGGAACCTCCGGGATGTTTGAGACCATGGTGGTGACAATCCTGGTTGTTTCCATCAGCTCTCTGATGGAGGCACATGGAGGCTTTGAAGCGGTTTTATCGTTCATTCGCAGGCGGTTTCGGGGCAGGAGAGGCGGCTTGTGCGGAATCGGACTTCTGACGATGCTCATGGACATCGCGACGGCAAACAATACGGTTGCAATCGTCATTGCGGGGCCCATTGCAAAGACGATCAGCGGGGAATATGACATTGATCCGAAAAAGACGGCCTCGCTTCTGGATACTTGCTCCTGCATTGCCCAGGGAATCATCCCGTATGGCGCCCAGGTTCTGATTGCAGCCTCGCTCTCAGGCGTGCCGGGGATTCACATCATGCCCTGGCTGTTTTATCCGTATCTCTTGCTTCTCATGGTTTTGATTTCCATCCTGCGGGAAAAGAATGCAGCGTGATTTCAGGATTCAGAGACTTCGCTCCAGCAGAACCTGAATGGAATTCAGGAGACTGCACATTTGATAATTGATGAGAAAGAGGGCATTGCCGTATTCCCGGTAATGCTCTTTTGCGTACTGAAGGATGGGGATGACGTACCGCTTGGTTTCGTCTATGTAATCCAGCATCTTTTCCTTGGAGAAGCCGTACACCATGTAGGAGAGATTGTTGCAGCGATCTAAAAGCTTGGTGATGGCGGCAATGCGGTTGGCAGGAATCTGAGCGAAATAGCGCTTCTTTGCAGCAGCCCTTTCTTCCCCCGGCAGAACAGAAAAGCTCAGAAGACGCACCGCCTCCCGGGCAGCGGGACGAACCGGCAGCTCTTCCGGGAGGATGCCGCAGTCCTCGCAGGTGTCGTGGAGAAGAATGGCAGCCAGAAGATCATCCTCCAGGAGGCCGAGGGAAATGGCGTGGGAAGCCATGGTGAGGGGGTGGATGATGTACGGGAGCCTGGCCGGCCCTTTTCGTTTCTGACCGGCGTGACAGCGTTCCGCAAAGGAAAGGGCATCCAGCGTCTGCTGAAACCCATGGGCGGCAGCCGTTCGCTGAACCTCCTCCCGGAGTGTCTCTACCTTTATGAAATGTTCGTAAGATTCGCTTTCTTTCATCGCGGCCCCTCCCCTGTGTTCGGAAAACGAAATGCTTCTCTTTCTATTGTGCCCGCTTCCGCAGCTGAAATCAAGAGAAGCGGAAAAAGAGAAGCAAAAAAGGAGCGCTGTCTTCGGAACGGATGGTATAATAAAAAGCAGAAGAAGCGGAACGAAGGAGGCAGCCATGATCGACTATACGGGAGGCACAGGAAAGCAGTACCATACGGGAGTCGGAGCAGGCGATGTGGGGCGCTTTGTCATTTTGCCCGGAGATCCGAAGCGCTGCAAGGCCATAGCCGCTCATCTGGATGGGGCGGAGCAGGTGGCGGATGTGCGGGAGTTTGTGACCTATACCGGCTACCTGGAGGGGGAGAAGGTCAGCGTCACATCCACCGGAATCGGAGGGCCCTCTGCCGCCATCGCCTTGACGGAGCTTGCCCGCTGCGGGGCGGACAGCTTTGTCCGGGTCGGCACCTGCGGAGGGATGCGGGAGGATGTGAAGGGCGGCGATCTTGTGATCGCCAGCGGAGCAATCCGCATGGAAGGAACCAGCCATGAGTACGCGCCGCCGGAGTATCCCGCCGTTCCCGACTGGACACTGACGGCAGCTCTAAAGGAGGCGGCGGAAAAAAACAGGATTTGCCATCACATTGGTGTGGTTCAGTGCAAGGATTCCTTTTTCGGTCAGCACGAACCGGAGAAGATGCCGGTGTTTTATGAGCTGCAAAGCAAGTGGGAGGCGTGGCTCAGGCTGGGGTGCCTCGCCTCCGAGATGGAGTCGGCGGCGCTCTTTGTCGCAGGCGCCTGCCTGCGGGTGCGGGTGGCTTCCTGCTTTCTGGTGATTGCTAATCAGGAGCGGGCGAAAAAGGGGCTTCCCAATCCGCAGGTTCACGACCCGGAGCCTGCGATCCGGACAGCGGTGGACGCCATTCGTATGCTGATTTTGCGCGAGAGGGGGAACGGGCATGACTGACAAGGAGTTGTATCTGGAAGCGGTGAGGGCGAGGAAACGGGCCTATGCGCCCTATTCCGGATTTCTTGTGGGGGCGGCGCTTTTGACGGATCAGGGGAAGGTATACAGCGGCGGGAACATTGAAAATGCAGCTTACAGTCCGAGTAACTGCGCGGAGCGGACAGCATTTTTCAAGGCAATCAGCGAAGGAGAGCGGAGGTTTCTGGCAATTGCAATCGCAGGCGGCCCCGCCGATTCGGAGGCGCTGGACTTTTGTCCGCCGTGCGGCGTGTGCCGTCAGGTTATGCAGGAGTTCTGCTGCGGGGAGGAGTTTCGCATCATCATGGGAAACCGGGAGGGGGTGCTGCGCACCCTGCGTTTACAGGATCTGCTTCCGCTGGGATTTGGAGCCGAACAGCTGCGGCAATCGGCGGAAGTGCATGGAAAGGACGGGGGAGAAGCGGAATGAAGGGGAGATATCAGAGAATATTCACCATTGTTTTGGATTCCCTTGGGATCGGAAATGCGCCGGATGCGGCGCGCTTCGGGGACGAGGGAGCGGATACGCTGGGGCACATTGCGGCGCGGATGGAGAGCTTTCATATCCCGAATTTGCAGAAGCTGGGAATCGGAAATTTGAAACCGCTTCCTCATGTTCCCCCGGTTTCCGATCCGATGGGGCGCTTTTTTGCGCTGAGAGAGAAAAGCCTGGGAAAGGACACGATGACGGGGCACTGGGAGATGATGGGGATCTATACCACCAAGCCCTTTATCACCTTCACCGAGACGGGATTTCCGCCGGCGCTCATCCATGCGCTGGAGCTTGAGACCGGGCGGAGCATCATCGGAAATAAAGCGGCGAGCGGAACTGCGATCCTGGATGAGCTGGGAGAGCAGGAAATCAAAGAAAACAAGCTGATTGTCTACACCTCTGCGGATTCCGTACTGCAGATCTGCGGTCATGAAACCCACATGGGGCTGGAAACCCTGTACCATTACTGTGAGATTGCAAGGAAGCTTACACTTCGCGACGAGTGGCGGGTGGGCCGGGTCATTGCCCGTCCGTATGTGGGAGAAAAAAGGGGCGAGTTCCGGCGCACATCCAACCGGAGAGATTACGCCCTTCAACCGCCGCAGGATACGGCGCTCAATGCGCTGCAGGACGCGGGGCTCCAAGTGATTGGAATCGGAAAGATCCGCGATATTTTTGACGGAAGCGGAATCACCAGGAGCCTGCACTCAGACAGCAGCGTGCAAGGGATGGATCAGACCATCGCTCTTTGCATGCAGGAGGATTTTACCGGCCTTTGTTTTGTCAATCTGGTGGATTTCGACGCCCTGTGGGGACATCGGCGGAATCCGATTGGCTACGGGCAGGAGCTGGAGCGTTTTGATGAGAAGCTGGGGGTGCTCATCCGTTCTCTTCGCCCGGATGATCTTTTGATTCTCACGGCGGATCATGGAAACGATCCGACCTGGAGGGGAACGGATCACACCAGGGAGGAGGTGCCGTTTCTCGCCTACTCACCCCGCTTTTCGGAGCGCGGCGGGGGAGCGCTGGAAACAGCGGAGGATTTTGCGGTGATTGGCGCCACGATTTGCGATAATTTCGGCGTGGAGATGCCAAAAGGAAGCATCGGAGTCTCGGTGCTGGATGCATTGAAGTGACCGAAAAATCCGGCGGAGCATGGAACGGAAGGAAAACAGCCATAATCCCAACGTTTATCAGGGATATGGCTGTTTTTTGAATAAAACGGGAAGGATCGCTAGAATTTTTTTCTTTCCCGGTTTCCATCATATTGACACGGAAAAAAAGAATACGTTAAAATATTGTGTATTTTATTTTAGGTTGAGACAGAACGATGGATGCCGAATGGAATCTTGGATTCTTTGAACCATCGGATTCGGGAGGGGGAAGACATGCAGAAAAGAAAACAGATCGCCGGGGCGTTTGCACTGGCTGTCGCGCTGGGGTGCATCCTGCCGACGGCTCCGGCCTATGCCGTGGAGGGGTGGATCCGAAGCGGAGACGAGTGGAGCTACCTCAATCGGGACAATGTTCCGGTGACCAACGTCTGGAGAAAGTCCCAGGACGCCTGGTACTACCTGGGGGAGGACGGACACATGGTCAAGAATCAGATGATTTCCTGGCGGGATTCCGACTATTTTCTGGATTCCGACGGAAGGATGAAGACCAACGCCTGGGTCCGGATCGACGGGAGCAATTCCCGGGAGGTCTGTGAAGAGGGCTGGCGCTACTTCGGAGCAGACGGACGGGCGTACCGGGGAAAGAACAAAAGCTTTCGAAAGGAAATCAATGGGGCGTATTACGCCTTCGATGAAAACGGCGTTATGTTAACCGGCTTTCTGGACGAGAACGGCGATCCCGTGGAAAGCAGCGATCCCTTCACGGAGGGGTACTACTTCGCCGGGGCAGACGGCGCGCTGTACACGGGACAGTGGCTGAACTACGGCGGCATCGGCACTCTGGAGGGGGTGGGCGGCTCCAACCTGGAGAGCGAAGTCGGCGGAAGAAGTTACAGCGATTACCCGGAGATGTGGATGTACTTCGGGGCGGACTCCAAGAAGTACCGAAGCCGGGGAAAGGATCCCCTGCAGAAGGAAATCGGCGGCGCCACCTACGGCTTTGACGAGAACGGCATCATGCTCTCCTGGTGGGGAAACCTGGCCAGCTTAAGCGACGCGGTCCGGAGCAACCCCACCACGGAAAAGGCCGTCAAGTACTACAACGGCTACGAGGGCGGGCCGCTGATGAAGAACCGCTGGCTCTGGATGTTCCCGTCGGAGAAGCTGAGTGAGGACGATCACCTGGATCTGGAGAGCAGCTGGTGGAGAACAGACGGGAAGGGGCAGGTGTACCGGAACCGCATCCGGGAGATCAACGGAAGAAAGTACGCCTTCGACGGCATCGGAAGAATGCAGACCGGCTTCGTGCTCTTTAAGGGGAAGAGCCAGTTTGTGGCGCAGTACGATGTGGACGTCTGGGATTCCCGGGACTTTATTGAGGGGGATCTGTACGGCATTGAAAAGGCGGATCTCTACCTCTTTTCGCCGGATGAGCTGAACGACGGCTCCATGCAAAGCGGAAAGGAAATCAAGGTGGAACTGGCGGACGGGGTCTTTACCTTCGGCTTCGGGGCAAACGGAAAGGCCTTTGGAAATCGGAACCGCCTTCAGAAAAAGGACGGCAAGTATTACATCAACGGTCTTCGGCTGGACGCCGATGAGGAATACGGCTACGGCGTGGTGAAAACGGAGGACCGGGAAAGCGTCAGCTATCAGGTGGTGAATGAAAGCGGAAAAGCCGTCACCGGACGGCGGGTGCTTAAGGATCGGGACGGCGGATACCTGCTGGTAATCGACGGACACTTTGCCGCCTACTGCACCGACGCCGATGCCCCCCGGTGGCGAAAGGGGAGCGAGGGGACAGGCTTCTATCACTGCGACAGAAGCAACAGGAAGAACCGCTACGAAGGCGGCATCATCGCAGGGAGCAAAAGCCCTGCCGACCCGGGAAATCTTCCGGCTGAGATGCGCCTTAACTTTTAAACGGGAAGCGGAGGGAAAAAAGAGACATGAAGAACAAAAAAAACCAACAATCAGGGAAGGGAATCCTGCGGCGCTTCCTGGCGAAGACGCTGGCGCTCACCATGGTGCTCAGTTTCCTCACACCGGCAGCGCCCATGACCGCGTATGCGTCGGAGCTGGAGCCGGAGAATTTGGGGGAACAAAGCTGTGATTCCACCATTGGAACCATATACTACGACGAACACAACGAAGAAAAAAAAGAGATATCCTTTGATATTCAGGGCAAGCGGGATCAATCAACCAAATACACTGCCAGCAACGCCGCAGGCTTTAATACCACCTTTCGTAACAACGGGTATGAAACCTACATCAGCGTCGATGGAGGTGAACAAAAGGCTGTCCAGTGCAGGACAAATGGCGGCGTCGCTGTGATTGACGGAATTGAAGTAAAGATGACTGTGCTGCCCAGCCCGGACAACGAATATATGTTTGTGAATTACTATGTTTACAATCGGGAGAATACAGAAAAGAAGGTGAAGCTTGGAAGCTGCGCAGACATTCAGATGGACGGACACGGCGTAGGGGCCGACGATCCGGCGGATACGGCAGCGCTTTACAGGACGGACAAAGGCTTTTATATGCAGAACACGGACAATCATTCTTCCTTTAATCTCTATACGGGGGAGAGCATCACAGGGCTGAAGGGACCCGATACGTATTGGAGGGGATACTTTAACGATAGGAAGAGCTACGTTTTTGACAATGATGACCTTGTTAACCAGGCATGCGTAGGCATGGATTCGGGTCTGGCGTATTCATGGAATATTACCCTTCATCCTCACGAAATGGTTCATAGAAGAGTTGCCTTTTCCTGTCGGGTAAACGCGTATTACGTAAGCTATGATTGGGGAGATGACGACAATAACGGAACCCTTCTGCATCCATTCCTAACGCTGGAGCATGCAATCGAGAAAATCGGAGACAGGAAGGGTTATATTTTTATTATAGACTACGAGATGATTGATGCTCCCATTGAGCTTTCCGGTCAAAATTGTGACATTACGATTCAAAGCTCGGATTATAAGGTTGACGAAGACAACTATGATGATGATGCGACTATCTCTCCTGCCAAGATTGAAAAAGAAGGCGACGAGGACATCCGGTCATTGGAGAGAGACAAGGATTATAACGGTCCCCTTTTCAAAGTGACGGGGGGAAAGTTGACTTTCAGACAAATCGACATCAACGGTGAAAAAAAGGAAAGTGCGGGTCCTTTAATTGAAGCGACAGGGGGGACCCTTACGCTGGGTACCGCGGCGAGGGTGATCAACGCCAAGGGAACAGCGACGGATCAGGGAAGCGCGATTGATCTCAGGGGCAGCGCGAATTTCGTCATGAACGGCGGAAGGATCACGGGAAACGAATCGGCAGAAGGCGGAAAAGGCGCCGTGTATTATCATAGCTCCGGGGCGTTCCGGGTTTCCAACGAAGTGAATATCCAGGATAACAAGGACAGGGCAGGAACGCCGGCAAATGCAACCCTTGCTGCCGGAAAGACCATTGCTGTGGAGGGAGATCTGAAGAAAGGCAAGATCGGCATTACCAGTGAGACCCTTCCGGAGGTCATGCCGGGCAGTGTCCCCACAGCAGCGAATCAGGAGATTCCGGTGGCAAAGATCGGCGATTCGTATCAAAATCCGCCCATCACCTTCCCCTTTGCAGATAATTTTGAGGCGGATCAGAAGGAGAAGCAGGGGGTCGGGGTGTATGTGGGAACCAAGTTTACCGGCAGCACCGACAATCGCAAATATGCAGTGCTCCGGAGAAACGGCTACCGCATCAACTTTGTCTATGCGGACATCCGGGGGGGAGCGGTCCGGGGAACCAAAAATCGCACACAGCAGTTTGGTGCAGGGGAACCGGTGGAAGAAAATGCCCCGGCTCCGGTTACCGGATACATGCTGAAAGAGGTCAAGATAGAACAGGGCGGCCGTTCCGCTCTGAAGGCAGAGACCAGCGGAACGGACATGGGGAAGATCACCGGAACCATGCCGGCGGAGAATGTCACCGTCACCTATCTCTACGAAAAGGTGAAAGGCTCCATCCGGTTTGTAGCAAACGGCGGTACGCCGAAGCCGGCAGATATTGAAGGAACCATTGGCTCCCCGGTGAACGGAGTCTTTCCGGGAAAGAATATTGCAAAGCGCGGGTACAAATTTGAGGGCTGGATCCAGGGAATCTATCAGCCGGGCAGCAAAACGTGGCGTTATCCGAGTCAGCCTTACACCTATGTGAGCGGGCTTCCTACCGAATTTTTACCGGATCCGGTGGCGTATTACGCGATGTTTACGCCGGATCACAGCGTGAAATTTGACTGGACCACAGCGTATCAGAATCAGAACGGAAGCATTGAATTTCAGACCAAAATCACTGAGAAGGCGTACAGTGTGGAGAATCCCGTCGCAGCGAATCAAAAGCCCATTAAGGGCTACAAATGGTCCCCGGAGGATTCTCGCCAGATGCCCAGCGTCTTTCCATTCTACCGAGAGGGCAATCAGGAGCCGACTCCCTTCGGAAGCTTTGACGGAAACGGACACTTCAGCGGAATCATGCCGGGACAGAATGCGTCGGTCATCTACCGCTATAAAGTGGACTACAGCGACCCCAACGGTCGGTCTCCGCTCACCGTAAGATATGTGACAGGGAGCGGCGGAAGCGAAAGAGAGGTGTCTACGGCGTTCCAGCAGGAGCTTTACCCGGAGGACAGCATTTCGGTGTCTCCGGTGAATGTCTTTGGCTACGATCTGGACCCGGAGCACTGCAGGATCACAGCAGGCGACCAGGCCGATGACAGAGATGGTCATCTGGTCAGTCAGGTGACCGGTGACTTTGACTCTGCGGGGAATTACACGGGCAAGATGCCAAACCAGCCTGTGGAGATTACCTACACCTATAAGCCCAACGGCGAGGGCTACCGCTTCCAGGTGCGGTATGAAGATATGGAGAGTGAGGACAGCCTCCTGAAGGAAATTTCTTCCGTCACCGAGAAGCATCCTGCGGATGCCAATGTGAAAGCCACCTATGCACTGCCTTATGGCTACCGCTATGCGGAGCAGAAGGCGGAGCCCCAGGCTCCGGAGGCTCAGTTTGACGGAGCACATAATTATACGGCGCGCATGCCGGTGGATGACCTTACGGTGACCTACCGTCACCAGCGGGATTCCAGCCAGTGGGCAACCATCCATTATAATGGCGGGCGCTATGGCGCGCTGTCCCACGACAACGAAAGACCGTCTGACGACCCGAACAAGAAGGTGTCGCCGGATGTGATCAAAGATCACGACGGCAGCTACCTGACCGAGGTTCTGAAGGCAGACAACCAGGGCCACGGGGACACCTGGGCCGACGTAAAGAAAAAGCGGCTGGTTCCGCTGGTCAGCTTGGATTCTACTAACTCAGAGAGTCAGTATTACCGCTTTGCGGGCTGGTTTATTGACGCAGACGGAGACGGAGTATGGGACAAAAATGATGATAGAGAGAAGCTGATCTCGGAGGATCAGACCTTTGCCGGGGCCACCACCCTCACCGCAGCCTTTGAGGAGGATCCTGACAAGTGGGTGGATGTGCAGCTGACAGCCGGAGACCACGGGACGCTGACTGAAAACGGTACAGGTAACCCGATTTCCCATCCGGTCACCATCCACACGCGCTGTGACAGCAAATGGGGAGATCTCCTGCTGCCCAACAATAAGCCGGAGGTAAACTACCTGGTAAGGGGCTGGTATGACGGCGCCCGTAAGATGGGGGAGAATGACAGCCTGAGGAACGGAGCCACCTACACCCTTCAATTCTACCCGGATCCCCTGGTGTTCGGAACCAATGCAGGGGATGTGGACGCCGCAGGGAGCCTGGATGAGGACGGAAAGGGCAGAGTCACCGCCTTTGACACAAAGCCCGGCTACCGGTATTTCATCACAGATCTGGATGGAACTATTCTGGACGTGCAGGACGGAAGCGTCACCGGAAGAACCGTCTTTGACAAGCGTTGCCCGGGAACCCGGTATCTGGTGTATGAGGCGGAAGGTAGCAGCGACGCAGCCCCCGGCATGAAGGCAGCAGAAGTGAGGGGCGCCCACGGACATCCGTCGGAGGTTCTGACTCCGGTGGTGGAGCGGAATTACCAGATCACCTACGACACGAAGCACGAGGACAAGACGGTGCTCACCATTGAACCGGCGGATCGGGATGCGGATTACGCGCTGCTGGATCAAAACGGTCACGTGGTACACACCCAGGAGAGTGGCGCCGACGGGTGGCAGACCCCGGTGAAAAAGCCCGGTCGGGTGGTATTCTCCGGTCTCGATTACAATGGGGTGTACACTGTAGTAGCGCGTCCCAAGGGGAAGAGCGGCGTCACGGCGGAGAGTAAGCGCCCTGACGGGACGGAGCTTACCATGGATCCGGGGGGCGAGCTGGAGATCCCCAAGTTTACCGTGAAGACGGTGAACGGAACCGTAAAGACCGTGGGAGAACACACGGTAAATGGAGAGGAATATGAGGAGGCACACCGGGGCGATTCTGTCCGGGTGAGCGCAGAGGCAGAGAATGACGCCGGGCAGCGCTTCCGTGCCTGGCGGGTGCTGGTAGGCGCCGTTTCCGGACTGGGAGCGAAGCTTAGGGCGCTGGTCTTTGACTTTACCATGCCGGACACCAATGTGGTGTTCAGCGCCGAGTACGAGAGAAGCCGGCAGAGCAGTCCCAGCAATGCAAGGGTCACAGATGAGGTTCGGGGCGGCAATCCGGGGGAGATGGCGCTGGATCCGAAGGAGGTCAGCGGCCTTGAGGAGTCCCTGACCACACCTAAGGACCGGGAGCTGATGGATGTGAACCATGCGGACGTCACCTACAAGGTGGTCTATCAAAAGGGAAGAGTGAAGGCCACCGTCTCCAATGCGCTGCGGAACTTTAACGGATATGAAAACTATCTCCACAAGAGCGCTTATACGGAGGCGTGGGATCTGGGGGTTTTGATTGAGCGCTATGTCAACGGAAGAAGAGTGGGGCGGACCACCCCCTCCGATGCTGCCTTCAATACCTACGTGCAGCTGGATCGGGAAGATGTGGACATGATGGACTATGTGCTCTACCAGTACCGGAAAGACCCGGATCATCCGGGGAAATACCTGGTGGATCAGGTGGATACGGTGGGCGATCCGGAGGAGACCGGCGGGCTCTTCCAGTTCACCGCCAGGCCTGACACCCACTATGTCCTGACCTACTCGAAGGCGTACCATCTCACCTTCCTGAATGAGCACTCCCGGAGCCAGCCGAAGCACGACTTCAAGGTGCGAAAGGGAGAGGCGCCCAGTGATTCCACATATGAAACTGACTATGAGAAATTGGAGCAGCCGGAACCGCATATGACGGATGATCAGGGAATTGAGTATCATTTCGAAGACTGGAGCCGGAGAAGGGATAAGCTGAAAGCCTTTGATGCGGATCAGCCGATCCAAAAAAGAACCTACGTCTACGCGTACTATAAGGACAACGGATCCGAAGTGAGAAACACCAGAAAGCAGCTGGACGACGCCATCCGGGAGGCCGCCCGGCGGGCGGACGACTTCTTCTTAAAGCGGAAGGAGACCGGAGAGATTCTGGATGCGGTGAAGGAAGCCCTGGCGGTATTTGACAGAACACCGGGGGCGACTGCCCCGGAGCTTCAGAAGGCACTGGATACGCTGAAGCGGTTTTTGGAGCCCTATGACCGCACCCTGGACAAGCGCTATGACCACTATGGGCGAATCAACACCGAACGAAATGTGGGTGGCAGCGGCGGAGGCGGCGGCGGACGGGGAGCAGGGGTACAGGCGTCCCCCTTTGTCCCGGAGAGCCCGAAGAGCTACGTGGTGGGAACCAACGGAAGCTGGGAGCTTTTGAATGCAGAGAAGCATGAATGGGCCTTTGTGCTGAACGGCGGCATTCGCCTGGTGGGCCGTTGGGGAAAGCTGGATTACGCAAACGGCGACGTGAACCGGAACGGCTGGTACCATTTCAACGCCCACGGAATCATGGATTCCGGCTGGTTCCTGGATGAAGCCGGGAACTGGTACTACTGCAACACGGCGCACGACGGCTGGTTTGGCAAGATGAAGACCGGATGGCATTACGACCGGGACGACAGCCGCTGGTACTACCTGGATCCTGTGACCGGGAGGATGGCCACCGGCTGGGTGCAGATCGGCGGAAAGTGGTATTACTTCGCACCGCACACGGAAGGCAGCGCCTGGGCGTACGACGGAGCGGCGGAGAAGTGGTTCTATCTCGACAACAAGAGAAGACCCTTCGGCTCCCTGTATCAGAACGAGACCACGCCGGATCAGTACCGGGTGGACGGCGACGGCGCGTGGGTCAAGTGAGGAGGCATGGAATGAGACGAGGAAAAACAACGAAGGCGCGTTTTGCCGCGGCTCTGGCGCTGGTCATGGCGGTTACCATGGCAGCGCCGGCAATGCCGGCGCATGCGCAGTCGGAAGGGACATCATCACTGAATTTTGGAGATCCTGTGGAAATCCGGTTTGATCCGGGAATCGGGCCGGATCTGAGCCACTCGACGAACGGATACAACAGGCTGGATACGATCCGGGAGGACGGAAGGAAGATTTCTGTTGCCAAAGGACGCGCAGGACACGCGCTGACGGAATCCGATGCGTTGAAGGAGATTGTGACACAGCAGGCACAGCATAGTGCAAACCAGGATACTGTTTTTAGACCGGAGCTTCCTAAATTTGATCTGGATGAGATCAGCAGAGTTTGGCCGGGGTACACATTTGAAGGCTGGTTTGACAGCAAAGGAACGAGGCGCCCGTATCTGTTTCCCTATTTTGCCTACACAACACCCGCCGTCTACACGGCGCGGTGGACAGGAAATATAGACGCTCCCTTTTTATTCAGTGTCATGTACTACCGGGATCTTAAGCCAGAGCGAAACAGTAAGACCGACCAGGCAGCGTGGGAAGGGATTGATTACGCCAATGAGAGGGCTTCCTCTATCCACGCCTTCACGATGGGGGAGTCATCGTGGCAGCAAAGTGTTGTTCCAAACCATCCGATTTCCGCATTTCCCCGGCAAGGCATCCCCGGATATCAGCTTCAGGATGCGATCCTTAAGAACAACAAGAGCAGAAGATTCGGAGAGGGCTCAGGACACGGAACCGTTGTCCCGGACGCAGCGGATCTGGATGACAGGAAAAAGCTGTCAGGCATCATGCCGAACGATGACCTCACCGTAGCGTACCGCTATCGGCCGGATGAAAACAGTAAATTTTCGTTTCGGGTCGAGTATATCAACAGTAAAACTAAACGTTCAATCAAAGAGGCGGAGGTTAAGGAGTGTGCCGTAGAGACAGCGCTTGACAAAAAGCCGGACGTCATCCGTGCCTACAAATTTGATCGTGCAGTTTTGGCGGAAGGCACGGCTTCCGACGCAGAGCGGTGCGTTTACTCGGCGGCGGAGGCAGGCTGCACACTGGATTCTAATACGGGAAAATTCCGGGGAACCATGCCGAACCAGGATGTAACACTCCGTTATTATTACAAGTTGGATCCCAAATTCACAGCCAAGGTCATGGTGCATTACTATGATGACAGAGGGATGCTCTTGACAGATCTGGGAACCAACGGTCAAAGCGAGTATGCTCTTTCTCTGAACAAGGAGAGTACAATCCCGGTTCCGCAGAAACCGGGCTATTTGCCTCCGACCTTCCAGGTTTTGCCGAATGCAAACTTTAAAGGAGCGGAGTACACCGGAGACGGTTTGAAGTTTACGCTTAAGAATAACGGCGGAACCATTGACATGACATACGGGGAGGATGTCAACAACACCAATTACTGGGCGAGTGTGAGCTACGTATTCGGAGAGCACGGAGAATTAATTGGGGAAACCGGTCCCGGAACCTTCCGGAAGGGCTCGTATACCATCAAGGATCTGACGAAAAAAATAACGGTGAGGGCAGAGGAACACTATCAGTTCAAGGGCTGGTATCTGGCAGGTTCCGGAAATCGACCCACAGGGGAGCTGCTCCATGACAATGCTTCGCTGTCGCTTGACAGAAATTTGACCCTCATTGCGATGTTTGAGGAGAAGCCCGGAGATTGGTGTGATTTACACTTTACGGCAGATCCCAATGGCAGAATCTCCGGAAATCAGACAGCCCATGTGGCGCGCGGTACAACCTGGGGACAGCTCTCCCTTCCGAGGACAGTTCCGAAGGATCCCTCGTACCGCTTTGACGCCTGGTACAGCGAAGCGGACGAACCCATGAGAAATGGGGACGATCTGATTTTGTCAGATCAGACCTACAAGGCACACTTTACCAAGATCGGCCCGCCGGAGGACGGACTCCTGGCGATTCCGGACGCTTCGGGCAGTGTTATGCGGAACGGAAGCGGAGAGGTGGTGATTCATGGACCCAATGAGAGCCGGAACTATGCGCTCACGGATTCTGAGGGAACCATTCTTTCAGTGAAAACCGGAAGAGCCCTTGGGGATGGTCACTTCTTTACCGGTCTCCCGGTTTGCAGTCAGTATCTGGTTCACGAGCTTACTGATAATGTGAACCCTGCAGCGGGAATCAATATTTCCACTGTGGATCCGGTGCAGAGGAGCCAGCCTGCATCCGTGGTGGTGCCGACGCTGGGAGAGAATTACCGTGTGGAGGACGATCAGGCGGCGGATCAAAAGAAGATCACCGTGACCCCGGCGGCCTCAGACACCCAGTATGCCCTTCTGGATGCCGACGGCGCAGTCGCATCCTCATGGAAGACGCCGGAGGGTACGCCCCGGGCAGTGGTATTTACAGGACTGAACGCCAACACGGTATATACGGTGGTGGCGAAGCCTGCCTCCGAAACCGAGACGCCTTCCCATAAGCAGCCCATGGGCAGCACAGTGGCAGTGGGAGGCACAGGATCATCCGCCGGAAATACGTATCTGCTTCGCCTTCTTGGCGGTGGAAGGGTGAAAAGGATTGAACGAGACGGAGCCGATGTGGCAGTGGGACTTGACCGTCCCCAGGTGATGAGTAAGGAAGGAGACCGGATCAAGATTGAAGCCGCCGCCGCGGATGAATCGGGACATGATTTTAAGGAGTGGAAGGTCCTGATCGGCAGCATGAGAATGCTGTATCCCGGGCAGCGGAACCAGATGGTCACCATGCCCAGGGGCGCTGTGGTTTTGCAGGCAGTATATGAAGACGTGCCGGCATCCAATGCTACCTTGGACTACGCCCCGAAGGACGGGAAATTTGCGCTGGATCCGGAGAATGGCGCCAGAGAAGTGCTGCGGCAAACGCTGATCAATCATTCTGAGGATCAACGTCTTCTGAGAGATCCCGGAATGTCCGTTTCCTACACGGTGCAGTTCAATAAGAGAAGCGTTCCCGCCTCTGTGTCCAATGCGCTCAAAGAGCAAACCGAGGAAGATGGCGTTCAGTTCCCCTGGAGCCTTACCATCGGTCTTAAGCGGGCGGTGAACGGCGTGAATAAGCCCCTGGCTTCCGGCAGCAATGCGAACGCCTCGGTTTCGGTTCTCGCGAAGGTGAACGAGAATTTGCTGGATCGCGGCATGAATTACCATCTCTACAAGCAGGGATGGGACGGGGAAGGAAAGCCGGTCTATACGGAGATTACACAGGTGGAGCCGAATTGGAATGAGGATTCCGATCATGAGGAGTCCCGTTTTAAGGGCGTGTTCCATTTTCCTGCCAACATCGGAGATACTGTGATATTCAGCTACAGTAAGGCGTACACGGTTACCATCATGGATACCAGACGGGCAGCGGCACCTCAAAATCTGTGGAAGCTGAAGGTACCTAAGGGGAAGAGTCTTAAGGATGCAGCGAACTTCCGAGATGTGTGGGGCAGCCTGGAAGAGAGCTGGACAGATCCTGCCACGGGAATTGAGTATGAGCTGGAGGGACTGAAAAAGGCAAACACAGAATCCGCGCCGCTCTATCATACCAGCGACGAGGTGAAGCGGAACCTGACTCTTTACGCAGTGTACGTCAAGGCGGACGATACCGCATGGCGGGCAGCACATGATCAACTCAGAAAGGAAATTGACCTTGCCCATGCACTGAGTAACGACGGAGGATTGAGACCGGAGGATCGGGATGCACTGGCAGGTGCCGTTTCGGGTGCTGTGGATGTGCTGAACAGGATTCCGAGGCCCACAAGGACAGAGTTGGATGACGCCTACCAGGTGCTGAAGGAAGTGGTGGATCGCGTTCGGACGGGCGTTCCCACGCCTCCTACACCACCCACGCCTCCCACTCCCCCTGCACCTGATGGCGGTGGCAGCGGAGGCAGCAGCGGCAGTGGAGGAAGCGGCGGCAGCGGCGGTGCTGCCCGGAGCATGGGCTCTGGTTCCGGACTGTCGTCACGCACCACATACTCCAGCGGAACAGACGGAAGCTGGGACAACTTCAACCCTGCCGGTCATGGCTGGAGGTTTGTGACCACCGGCGGAAAGCAGCTTGAAAATCAGTGGGCGGATATCGTCTACACCTACGGCGGCGTATCCAAGACCTTCACCTACCACTTTGGCGCAAACGGCGTCATGGACAGCGGCTGGTATCAGGACAGCACAGGCAAGTGGTACTTCCTCTCCACGGATCATAACGGCTGGTTCGGCGGCCTCACCAAGGGCTGGCATCTGGACGCCTCCGACGGAAACTGGTACTACCTGAACCTGATGGACGGGGCCATGCTGAGCGGCTGGCAGGAGATTGACGGAGTCTGGTACTTCTTAAATACCCGCAGTACGGAGCAGACCTGGTTCTGGAATCAGGAAGCAGAGCGCTGGGAGTATAGACAGGGCAAGAGCCGTCCCTTCGGCGCCATGTACCGGAACGAAATGACGCCGGACGGATATCCGGTGGATGACCGGGGCGCATGGATTCGGGAAACGCCGTAACGAAACAGGATTTTGCCGAAACGGCTTCCGTCGGAAGGGCGGAGTCCCACCTGCCGTCACGGCAGAAACGGAGCAGCTGTCCCCGGAGAGGGACCAGGTGCTGGTAAGAGGGGCATACTCCCGCCGGGAGGAAATGTGCCTCGGAAAAGCGAGACATGCTTTGAGGAAATGGAAAAAATCTCCTGCGGCAGAGCCGCAGGAGATTTTTGGCTCCGTCAAAATACACCTTGACAAGAGCGGGAGAGCAGGATATAATGCACTCGTTGTTCCGAATTGGGCTATCGCCAAATGGTAAGGCAACGGACTCTGACTCCGTCATTGTGAAGGTTCGAATCCTTCTAGCCCAGTGAAAACGCTGAGTCCAGGTGACCCAGCGTTTCTTTGTATTCGTCGGAAGCAGAGTTTTGGAACGATCAAAATTGAGTGGCATCAGAGATGAGCATCCATTACGGAGTCGGAGGTTATATGAAGTTAGGAGAGATACAGACGCTTCGCATTGCACGTTTCAAGGAATTTGGCGCTTATTTGGAGGATCAGGAGAAGGAAGAGAAGGCAGGAAGAGAAGGATCAGCGGATGCAGTGCTGCTTCCCGGAAAACAGCTTCCCCCCAACGCCGGGGTCGGCGATCTGCTGGAGGTATTTCTTTATAAGGACAGTCTGGGCAGGCCGATTGCCACGACCCGGAAGCCATTTTTGACAGTGGGAACAATCGGCAGGCTTCGCATCCGGGAGGTGACAAAGATCGGCGCATTTCTGGACATCGGATTGGAGCGGGATGTTCTTCTGCCCTTCCGGGAACGGGAGGGAGAGCTGAAGCCGGGAGCTGAGGTTCTGGTTGCGCTGTATGTTGATAAAAGCGGGCGCCTGGCAGCCACAATGCGAATCTACCCTTATCTTGAGAAGGCAGAGGGCATTACAGCGGATGAGGAAGTGGAAGGAACCGTTTATGGGATTCGGGACACAGGGGTCTTTGTCGCGGTCAGGAATCGATATTTCGGTCTGATTCCGAAAAGTGAGGTCTACGGACCTTACCGAATCGGAGAGGAAGTGCGTGTCCGGGTAATGCGCGTGCGGGAGGACGGCAAGCTGGATTTAAGCCCCAGACAGAAGAGCTACTTCCAGATGGGGGACGACGCTGCTTTGCTCCTTGAGAGGCTGGAGCAAGCAGGCGGGAGCCTGCCCTATGGAGACAGGAGCGAACCGGATGTGATTCGGGAAGCGTTTGGGCTTTCTAAAAACGCATTTAAAAGAGCCATAGGCCATTTATTAAAAGAAGGTAAAATTTCGCTGACGGATGGGGGAATTCAAAGGAAGTAACACGCAATTTCACCAATTATCGGAAAAGTAAATGTAAAATATGCACAGAAAATCCGGACATTTTTCTACAATTCGCTTGAAATTCTGTCTCTGCTGACTTATGATAGGAAGTGTTTCTACGGAAGGGGAGTAAGCAGATCGGCGCGCCGACGGAGACGGCTCGACTGAAAGGAGACAGGGATGATATCAAATCAGATTTTGCAAACGACTCTGGAGGGTCTGAAAAATATTACTCGAATTGAGCTTTGCATTACGGATACAGACGGAAAGGTGATCACAGGAACCTTCACAGGGGCCGAGGAGTACGAGGCCTCCGCACTGGCATTTGCGGATTCTCCCGCGGATTCTCAGGTGGTAGGTGGCTGCCAGTTTTTCAAGGTGTTCGACGAAAATCAGCTGGAGTATATTCTGCTTGCCAAGGGGACAACGGATGATGTTTACATGGTGGGTAAGCTGGCTGCATTTCAGGTGCAGAACCTGCTGACCGCCTATAAGGAGCGCTTTGATCGGGACAACTTCATCAAGAACCTGCTTCTTGACAATTTGCTGCTGGTTGATATATACAATCGCGCGAAGAAGCTCCATATCGTGATGGATGCGCGCCGTGCGGTTTACATTATTGAAGCGAAAAACGACCGGGAGGTGAATGTTCTGGAGACGGTTCGTTCCCTGTTCTCCGGGAAAAGCACAGATTTTGTGACTGCGGTGGACGGAAAGAACATCATTCTCGTGAAGGAGCTGAAGGAGGGGGAGAGCTACGGGGATCTGGACGAAACTGCGGAGGAGATCCTATCCGGGCTGAAGGCAGAAAAAATCGACGAGGTAAATGTCGCTTACGGCACCATCGTGAATGAAATCAAGGAAGTGTCCAGATCCTATAAGGAAGCCAAGATGGCGCTGGACGTGGGGAAAATCTTCTACAAGGAGCAGAACATCGTAGCATACAGCCGCCTTGGAATCGGACGGCTGATCTACCAGCTTCCGATCCCGCTCTGCAAAATGTTTATCCGGGAAATCTTTGAAGGAAAGAATCCGGATGACTTTGACGAGGAGACATTGCAGACCATTAACAAGTTTTTCGAGAACAGTCTGAATGTTTCCGAGACCTCCAGACAGCTTTATATACACAGAAACACGCTGGTATACCGTTTGGATAAGCTCCAGAAGACGACCGGTCTGGATCTCCGGGTATTTGAGGACGCCATCACCTTTAAGATTGCGCTGATGGTGGTGAAATATATGAAGTATATGGAGACCATGAATTACTGATGATAGAGCTTGAAAACGTCAGTAAGACCTTTGAGCGGGGAAAACGGGCGCTGAAGCATGTCAATCTGCGGATTGCAGATGGTGAATTTGTGTTCATCACGGGGCGGTCGGGAGCCGGGAAGTCGACTCTGATCCGCCTCCTGACAAAGGAAATTGAGCCCAGCGAGGGACGTCTTTTGGTCAACGATATCGAGCTCGGCTCCATGCCGCGGCGCAGGATCCCCAACTATCGCCGCACCATCGGTGTCGTGTTTCAGGACTTTCGCCTGCTGCGGCATTTGAATGTATTTGACAATGTTGCCTTTGCCCAGCGCGTGATTGGGAAAGGCACCGGAGAGCTGAAGGAAAATGTATCCAAGGCGCTTCAGCTGGTGGGGCTGTCCGCAAAGTACAAGGCAAACGTGACGGAGCTTTCCGGAGGGGAGCAGCAGCGCGTTGCAATTGCCCGGGCGCTGGTGAACCGCCCGCGGCTTCTCCTGGCAGATGAGCCGACCGGAAATCTGGACACAAAAACCGCCGGAGAAATCATGGAGCTTTTGGAAAGAATCAACGAGACGGGCACGACGGTTGTTGTGATTACGCATTCCGGAGAGCTGGTGAAGAGAATGCAGAAGCGGGTTCTCTGCCTGGACCACGGAATCCTGCAAACGGATGAGGAGCGAGAGAATCCATGAATTTCAATACCGTTGGCTACTGCCTCAGACAGGGGCTTAAAAATATATGCCGGAATGTCAAATTTTCTTTAGCCAGCATGGCGACAGTCGCGGCATGTATTTTTTTATTTTGCATGTTTTACAGCATTGTGAGAAATCTGGATTATGTGGTTCGAAATGTAGAGAACAATGTGGGAATTACGGTTTTGTTCTCGGAGGAGCTGAGCGAAGAGGAAATCCGCAAGGCAGGAGAGGAGATCGGAGCAAGACCGGAGGTTCGGGAGCTGCAATTCATTTCCGCAGAGGAGGCCTGGGAGAGCTTTCAGCGCGACTACTTTGCGGGAAGGGAGGAGCTGGCAGCCGGGTTTGAGGAGGACAACCCGCTGGCGGGGAGCGCCTCCTACAATATTCTCCTTTGGGATATCGAAGAGCAGGATTCGTTTGTGCAGTGGCTTCGGGAAATCCCCGGCGTGCGGCAGGTCAATTATGCGCGCAGTGCGGTGGCGATTCTTCTTCGTTTAAACCGGGTGATCACCCTGTTTTCGGGTCTCATCATCTCGATTCTTCTTCTGGTTGCCGTTTTTCTCATCGCCAACACCATCACGGTGGCTGCAGAGTTTCGGCGAAGTGAAAATGAAATTATGCGAATGATCGGCGCGACCAACGGGATGATCCGCGCCCCGTTTGTGATTGAGGGAACCGTCATCGGCCTGATTGGCGCCGGGATTCCTCTGGCGGCAGTTTATGTTCTCTATGGCAGAGTGCTGCAGGATCTCACGGCTCGGTTCCACATGCTGTCGGATGTGATTCGCTTTCTCCCGCGGGAGGAGGTGTTTCCCGTCATGGCGTTGGTAGCGCTCCTTTTGGGCGGCGGCATGGGGTTTGCCGTCAGCTTTTTCACGATACAAAAGCATCTTAGCGTGTGACGGAGGTGAGAGGATGAAACAAAAGGCGCATGCGCGCAGGGCACGCAGGCAGAGCTTGGTTCTTGGCGTTTTGCTGTTCTGTCTGGGCGAAGGCCTGGTTTTTTCACCGGCCGCACAGGCAGCTCCCACCTTTGAGGAGCAGCAGCAGATTGAGAATGCGGGGACAAAGAAGCGGGAGCTGGAAGCGGAACAGAAGCGCACACAGGAGATGATCGGAAGGCTGAGTGCTCTGAAGACGGATACCTCCGCATACATTGCCAGTCTGGATCAGGATATGACCGCACTGGAGACAGAAATTTCCGGGCTGGAGGCTAAGGGGGCAGACAAGGAAGCAGAGATTGGGGTGACAGAAGAGGAGCTGTCTGCCAAGCAGGCCGACAGGAAAAAGCAGTATGAGGAAATGAAGCTTCGGATCCGCTATATGTATGAAAAAGGGAATACAGGATTTGTGGAGCTTTTGTTTTCCTCCGGGAACCTTTCGGAGTTTTTTAATCGGGTGGAATACGTGCAGAAAATCTCCGAATATGACCGCAGACAGCTGGATCGCTATGGGCAGCTCTGTGAAGAGACAGAGCAAAAAAAGCAGCAGCTTCTGAAGGAACGGGAGGAACTGCTTGCGCTGCAGGCATCAGCGGAGGCAAAGAGAAATGCCACCGAGGCACTGATGAGGGAAAAGCGAAGGGAGCTGGAGCAGTACGCTGGTGAAATCGGGGAAGCACAGGATGAGCTCAGCGCATATCAGGCGCAAATCGCCGCGCAGGAGGCAGAAATTCGCGCGGTGGAAGCTGCGGTGAAAAAGCGGGAGGAGGAGCAGAGGAAAGCAGAGGAGGAAGCAAGACGTCGGCAGGGAGAGGCGCAGGAAAAGCAAAAGTCCATCGGAGACCTTCATTTTCTCTGGCCCTGCCCCGGAAGTGCGCGGGTCACTTCTCCGTTCGGGAAGCGGACGTCACCGGTCAAGGGAGCCAGCAGCTACCATCAGGGCATTGACATTGCCGCGGCCACGGGAACCGTCATTGTGGCAGCGGCGGAGGGAGAAGTGGTGACGGCTTCTTACACAGGAGCGGCGGGAAATTTTATCATGCTGAGTCACGGCGGAGGCGTTTACACGCTTTACATGCACTGCTCCGAAATCGACGTCAGCGTCGGACAGAGAGTCACTGCAGGGGAGACCATCGGAAGGGTGGGATCCACAGGAATCTCCACCGGACCGCACCTCCACTTTGGCCTCCGTTCAGGCGGGAACTATCTGGATCCTGCGTCCTATGTCCGCCCGTGAGCCGGCGCCGGATGCAGGAAAAGCCGGCAAACCGGCGGCGTGGCAGGGATGCGAGGAAAAGCCAGCGAACCGGCGGCGGGATAGGGACGCGAGGAAAAGTCAGCGAACTGGCGGCGGGATAGGGACGCGAGGAAAAGTCAGCGAACCGGCGGCGCGGCAGGGATGCCGGTCCAGCATGTGTCAGGAGAAATCAAATGAAGGATGAGGGAAACGAGATGCAGGAAATGATGCCTTCGGATTTTCATGTGGAAACGAAAAAAAAATCGGGCTTTTTGAAGGGGCTGTTGGTCGGTGTTCTTCTGGCTGTCGTACTGGGTCTTTTGGGCGGTTTTTTTGCAGTCCGCCTGTTCTTAGGCCATTTTGCAAGAAGAAGCGGTGCGGCAGGAACGGTGGGAGAAGTCACCGGAACGGCAGAGGGGAAGCCAAACCCGGAGCATCTGGAATATGACAGAATTACCGCAAAAATCAAATTGATGCAGCAGGTAATTCGGAACAATTATCTGTTTGATGAGGATCCCCGAGCGGTGGAGGAGGGAATCTATTCCGGCATGATGAAGGGGCTTGGGGACCCCTACACGGTGTATTATACGGCGGAAGAATTTGCAAAAATAAACGAAGAGACCAGAGGAACCTACTCCGGGATCGGAGCACTCCTTTCTCAGGATCCGAAGACAGGCATCTGTACGGTAATCAATGTGTTCAAAGGTTCTCCTGCGGAAGAAGCGGGATTGCAGGCGAAGGACATTCTGTTCAGCGTGGATGGAAAGGAAATCACCGGAGAGGATCTCGATTATTTTGTGTCAACCTATATTCACGGAGAGAGTGGGAGCATCGTTAGGCTGGTGGTGCTTCGGGGAGAAACAAGGGAGGAACTTACACTGGACATCACCCGGCGCAGCGTCGGCGTGCCGACCGTGGAATACGAGATGAAGGAAGGGGGCGTCGGTTACGTCTGTATCCTGCAGTTCGATTTGGTGACGCCGGATCAGTTTGAGCAGGCGATTGAGGAACTCACCAAGCAGGGAATGAAAGCGCTGGTGCTGGATCTCAGAAACAATCCGGGAGGCGTTCTTCAGTCGGCAGTGAAAATGCTGGACTACATGCTCCCGGACGGACTTTTGGTCTACACCGCGGGAAGATCCGGCGTCGGAGACAAATACTATTCCTCCGACGGGCATGAGGTCAAGCTGCCGACGGCGCTTTTGATCAATGGAAACTCGGCCAGCTGTTCCGAGATCTTCGCCGGGGCGTACAAGGATTTTCATGCCGCGACGCTGGTGGGGACGAAGAGCTTCGGAAAGGGCATCGTCCAGTTCGTGCTTCCGCTGGGAGATGGATCTGCTGTCAAGCTGACTACCCAGCATTACTACACTCCCAGCGGTTTTGATCTGCACGGAAAGGGAATTGAACCGGATGTGGAAGTGGAATCGGAGGCAGGGGACACACAGAATGGGGCGCATGACGCACAGCTTAAGAAGGCACTGGAAATTCTAAAAAGTGAATAAATAGTACATATTGACGAGATGGGCCCCCATTAGCCCATCTCGATTTTTATATAAAAACACTTGATTAATTTAAAAAACCGGGTATAATCTCTACTTAACAAATGAATTTTTAAACATGGGAGGGAAATAATATGAATCGGAAAACAACTGGAATATGGGCGGCGGCGGCGCTTTCTTTGATGTTGGCGGCTTGCGGCAGCAGTGCTGCAACAACAGATACCGCGGCGAGCGCAGAAAAGACAGAGGCAGCGTCGGCAGCGGAGGAAACAAAACAGGCAGCAGAGAAGACAGAGGGAAATACGGCAGTCAAGACGGTGACCCCGGGATCCCTCATTATGTGCACCAACGCGGAGTTCCCGCCCTATGAGTTCCACAATGGAAATGAGATTGTGGGCATTGATGTGGAAATTTGCAACGCCATTGCAGAGAAGCTGGGGCTGAAGCTGGAGATTGAGGATATTGCCTTTGATGCGATTATCCCCGAGATTGTCTCCGGAAAGGCGGATCTTGGCGCGGCCGGTATGACGGTCACAGAGGATCGGAAGCAGAATGTGGATTTCTCCGACAGCTATGCCCATGCGACCCAGGTCATCATTATCCGTGAGGATTCCGACATTGCAGGACCGGATGACCTGAAGGGAAAGCTGGTGGGCGTACAGCAGGGAACCACCGGAGATCTTTATGTAAGTGCCGATCTGGGGGATGATGCCGTCGAGCGCTACTCAAAGGGAATGGAAGCAGTGCAGGCCCTCACTCAGAGCAAGGTAGATGCGGTGATTATCGACGGTGAGACTGCAAAGCAGTATGTGAAGGAGGTACCGGGTCTTCGCATTCTGGATGAGTCTTATACGGACGAGGAGTATGCCGTGGCAGTGCAGAAGGGGAACACACAGCTGCTTGATGCGATCAATACGGCAATCGGGGAGCTGAAGAAGGACGGAACCTTCGACAAGATTGTAGAAAAGTATATCAAAGCAGAGTAAGGAGCAGTTCATGTGGCAGAAGTTTACGGAATCACTGGTGCTCAATTTTGTGAAGGAGGAGCGCTGGCGGTATTTGGTCAACGGGCTGGGCGTTACGCTGAAGGTCACGTTTTTTGCGGTGCTTCTCGGTCTGGTTATCGGCTTCACGGTGGCGATTGTGAGAAGCATCCATGCAAACACGGGAAGGCTTGCAATTGCCAGCGCAATCGGCGGCTTCTATCTTACCGTGATTCGCGGCACACCGGTGGTGGTACAGCTGCTTCTGATTTATTTCGGCGTATTCCGTTCGGTGAGAATTGATAAGATTTTTGTGGCGATCATCGCATTCGGGATCAATTCCGGCGCGTATCAGGCAGAAATCTTTCGATCAGGGATTCAGTCGATCCCGAAGGGGCAGTTTGAGGCAGGACGAAGCCTGGGCTTCAATTACATTCAGACCATGGTCTATATCATCATGCCGCAGGCATTCAAGAATGTCATTCCCACGTTGGCGAATGAGTTTATCGTTCTGATGAAGGAGACCTCTGTGGCAGGATATATTGCGCTGGAGGATTTGACGAAGGGCGGTGACATTATACGCAGCCGCACCTATGCCGCATTCATGCCGATGATGGCGGTTGCCCTGATTTATCTCATCATGGTTCTGGTGTTCTCGCAAGGAGTCAAATATCTGGAGGGGAGGCTGCAGACAAGTGGGCGATGAAACAGCACTGATCCGGATTGAAAATTTGAGCAAGGAGTTCGGAGCGCAGCATGTATTGAATCATATTACTGTGGAAATCAATCGAGGGGATGTGGTCTGCGTCATCGGGCCCTCCGGCTCCGGAAAATCCACCTTTCTACGCTGCTTAAACCGTATGGAGGAGCCCAGCTCCGGGCATATTTACTTTGAAGGTGTGGATATCTGCGATCCGAAAACGAATATTGATCTGCACCGTCAAAAGATGGGGATGGTCTTTCAGCAGTTCAACCTGTTTCCCCACATGAATATCATGAAAAATCTGACGCTGGCGCCGATGAAGCTTCAGGGGAAATCGGAGGAGGAGGCGAAGGCGCTGGCCATGGAATTGCTGCAAAAGGTAGGGCTTGCCGACCGGGCGGACGCGTACCCTTCTCAGCTTTCCGGCGGGCAGCAGCAGCGCATTGCCATTGCGCGGGCGCTTTGCATGCAGCCGGATGTCATGTTGTTCGATGAGCCGACTTCCGCTCTTGACCCGGAAATGGTGGGAGAGGTGCTGAATGTTATGAAGGATCTTGCCGCCCAGAAAATGACGATGGTGGTGGTCACCCACGAGATGGGATTTGCCCGGGAAGTCGCCTCCCGCGTCATGTTCCTGGACGATGGAAATTTTCTGGAGGAGAATGAGCCGTCTGAATTCTTCTCTCATCCGAAGGACCCGAGGCTTCAGCTTTTTTTGAGCAAGGTTCTTTGATGATCGTTCCGGAAGCGGTGAGAGGCGGATTTTGACAACAAATCAGTGAGAGATTGATGGAGATCGGAAGGGGTGCCGTGGGAAGCGCGGCATCCCTTTTTGCATGCCGGGAAAAAGAATCAAATAAAATCACAAAAAAATCAAATTAACACGAGATATTCTCAAATTCAAACAAAATATTCTCAAATAAATTGCAAATCATGATTGACATGAGATCAAAAAACGATATGATGGGATCAAAAGAAGCGCGTCGGAAACGAGCCGGAAACGAGCCGGAAACGAGTCAGAAGCAAGTCGGAAGCGAGTCGGACATCCATGCAGAAGAGGGAGGTTATGATGACACACGAGGAGATTTTAAGGAAGGTTGATCACACGGTGCTGGCACAGACCAGTACATGGGAGGAAATCCGGCAGCTTTGTGATGATGCAATGCGGTATCACACTGCCTCCATTTGCATTCCGCCTTGTTTTGTGCGAAAGGCCTGCAGCTACCTGAAGGGCAGAGTCAGGATTGCCACTGTGGTGGGGTTCCCGAACGGGAATACAACCACAGACACGAAGGTCTTTGAAACCGAGGAAGCAATCTTGAACGGCGCAGATGAGATCGACATGGTCATCAATATCGGCGCCTTGAAAGAAAAAGACTATGACTACGTTGAGAACGAAATCAGCGAACTGAAGGAAGCAGTGGGCGGACGCATCCTTAAGGTGATTATAGAGACCTGCTTTCTGACAGAAGAAGAGAAGATCAAGATGTGCCAGCTTGTCACTGCGGCAGGTGCGGATTACATTAAGACATCCACAGGCTTTGCGACAGGCGGGGCTACCTTTGAGGATGTGAAGCTCCTGGCCGAGCACGTGGGAGAAGGAGTAGGAGTGAAGGCCTCCGGCGGAATCTCCTCATTTGAGGATGCGGAGAAAATGATTGAGCTGGGTGCGGGAAGGCTGGGAACCAGCCGCTTGGTAAAGCTTGAAAAAGCAAAGTAATTGCGGAGATTCCGGTTACAAGAGAGGGGAGCAGCTTGAAGGAGCTCAGACAGGAACGGATTCTTGATTATCTGAGGGAAAAGAATACGGCCAGCTTTGAACAGCTTTTGTTTCTTACCGAGGCGTCTCCCGCCACGGTGAGGAGAGATCTGGCAGAGCTGGCGAAGCAGGGAAAGCTTTTAAAAAGACGGGGCGGGGCGGAACGGCTGTTCCGGGCGGAGCATGCTCCGACAGGTGGATTCCTCCCGAAACCGGATCCCAAGCTGGAAGAAAAAAGGCAGATTGCAGCAGAGGCGGCCGCTTTGATTGAGACGGGAGACAATGTATTTGTGGGAGCGGGAATGACGGGAAATCTGCTGTGCCGCTTTCTGGCAGGATCGGATAAAAGGCAGGTCACGGTGGTAACCCCCAGCGTGACTGCAGTGCTGGAGCTTGCTTCGGATCCGCGCTTTTCCATTCTTTTGCTGGGAGGAAAAATTCACGCGGGAAAAAACCATATTGAGACCTTAGACGAGTTCACCGTGGAAAATCTTTCACAGTACTACTTTAACAAGGCCTTTTTTACGGTGGACGGAGCGGAATTGGGATACGGATATTCGATCCGGAATCGCTCGGAGCTTGTGTTGTACCGGTATGTACTGGGAAACAGCGCTGCTGTCTATCTGATGCTGAACGCAGGGAAAACAGACCGAAAGGCTTTTGCCCGGTTTGCCGGTCTCAATGAGATCTCCAATGTAATCAGCAACGAGGAACTGGCAGAGCCGTATCGAACGTACTACGAGGAGCAGAACATCAACCTGATTTTAGTGGACAAAAGCAGGTGAGAGCGCCTGAAGAGGTACCGCGTGCAAGGCAAGGCAGGTTCGGAACCATGAAAGGCTGAGAGTTTATGGCAAAGCAATACATTAAAATACGAGGCGCTTCGGAGCACAATCTGAAGCACATCAATCTGGATATTCCGCGGGATGAGCTGGTGGTTCTGACCGGACTTTCGGGCTCAGGGAAATCCAGTCTCGCCTTTGACACCATCTATGCAGAGGGACAGCGCCGTTACATGGAGTCCCTCTCTTCTTATGCCCGTATGTTCCTGGGGCGGATGGAGAAGCCGGAGGTAGAGAGCATTGAGGGGCTTTCTCCCGCCATTTCCATCGACCAGAAAAGCACCAATCGAAATCCCCGCTCCACTGTGGGAACGGTGACGGAAATCTACGATTATATGCGTCTCCTCTATGCGCGGGTGGGGATTCCCCATTGTCCCGGCTGCGGAAAACCGATCCGAAAACAGACCATCGACCAGATGGTGGATAAAATTCGATCCCTGCCGGAAAAGACGCGCATTCAAATCCTGGCTCCGGTGGTGCGGGGGAAAAAGGGACGCCATGAGCGAGTGCTGGCGCAGGCGAAAAAGAGCGGATATGTGAGGGTGCGGGTGGACGGAAGCCTCTATGAGCTGACGGAAGAGATCAAGCTGGATCGAAACCTTAAGCACTCCATCGAGGTGGTTGTGGATCGTCTGGTGGTTCGGGAGGGGATGCAGAAACGCCTTACAGACTCGCTGGAGACAGCGCTGGCACTGACCGGGGGCATTGCTGCGGTGGATGTGATTGGCGGTGAGGAAATTCACTTTTCTCAGAGCTTTGCCTGCCCGGACTGCGGAATTTCCATTGAGGAGGTGGAGCCGCGCAGCTTTTCCTTCAATAACCCATACGGCGCCTGCCCCGAGTGCCTGGGACTGGGGTACAAAATGGAATTTGATGTAGGGCTCATGATTCCGGACGAGAGTCTTTCCATCAACGAGGGGGCGATCATCGCGCCGGGCTGGAACTCCTGCAATCAGAAGGGCAGCTTTACCAATGCACTGCTCTGTGCCCTTTCGGAGCACTATTGCTTCAACTTGGACACACCGTTTCAGGACTATCCAAAGAAGATACGGGACATTCTTATATTTGGAACCGGAGGAGAAGAAATAAAGGTTCGCTACAAGGGACAGCGGGGAGAAGGCGTTTATGACATTGCCTTTGAGGGTCTGATTGAAAATGAGAACCGCCGCTACAAGGAGACATTCTCCGATACAATGAAGGAGGAATACGAGTCCTATATGCGGATCACGCCTTGTCCGCTTTGCGGCGGCAAGCGCCTGAAGCAGTCCAGTCTCGCAGTGACGGTGGGGGACAAAAATATCTTCGATGCGACTGATATGCCGATTGTTCATTTCCGGGAGTTTCTGGATCAGCTGGCGCTCACGGAGACGCAGCAGAGAATCGGGGAGCAGATTCTAAGAGAGATTCGGAATCGCGTATCCTTTTTGATTGATGTGGGACTGGATTATCTGGCGCTCAGCCGCGCCACAGGCACCTTATCAGGGGGAGAAGCCCAGCGCATTCGCCTGGCGACACAGATTGGCTCCGGTCTGGTGGGTGTGGCCTACATCCTGGACGAGCCCAGCATCGGACTCCATCAAAGGGATAATGACAAGCTGATCGGAACCTTGAAGCACCTGCGGGATCTGGGCAACACGGTTCTTGTGGTCGAGCATGACGAGGATACCATGCGGGCCGCAGACTGGATTGTGGACATCGGCCCGGGGGCGGGAGAACACGGCGGAAGGGTGGTTGCCCAGGGAACCGCAGAGGACCTGATGAAAAATCCGGACAGCATAACCGGGCAGTATCTCTCCGGAAAAATCCGGATTCCTCTGCCGGAGCAGAGAAGAAAGCCGATCGGGTGGCTTACGGTGAAAGGAGCCAGGGAAAATAATCTGCGGGGAATCCACGTGGAGATTCCGCTGGGGATCATGACTTGCGTGACGGGGGTTTCCGGTTCCGGGAAGTCCTCGCTGGTGAATGAAATTCTCTATAAGTATCTTGCTAAGCGTCTGAATCGGGCACGGGTCATTCCGGGAAATTTTGACGCGATCGAAGGGATCGAGCAGCTGGACAAGGTGATTGCAATTGATCAGTCCCCCATCGGGCGGACGCCTCGTTCCAATCCGGCGACCTACACCGGTGTGTTTGATATGATACGTGAGCTGTTTTCCACGACTCCGGATGCAAAGGAGCGGGGGTATAAGAAGGGACGGTTCAGCTTCAATGTAAAGGGCGGCCGATGTGAGGCCTGCTCCGGAGACGGGATTGTAAAAATCGAGATGCACTTTCTGCCGGATGTCTATGTGCCCTGCGAGGTGTGCCATGGAAAACGCTACAACCGGGAGACCCTGGAGGTAAAATACAAGGGGAAATCCATTTATGATATCCTGGAAATGACCGTTGAGGAAGCCCTGGGCTTCTTTTCCAATGTTCCCTCCATCGCCAGAAAGATACAGACGCTCTGTGAGGTGGGTCTCGGCTACATCCGTCTGGGGCAGCCCAGCACCCAGCTTTCAGGCGGGGAGGCCCAGCGGATTAAGCTGGCCAGCGAGCTTTCAAAACGCGGCACGGGAAAGACCGTGTATATTCTGGACGAGCCGACAACGGGACTGCATTTTGCAGATGTGCATAAGCTGGTGACCATTCTTCGACGCCTTTCAGACAGCGGCAATACGGTGATTGTCATCGAACATAATCTTGACGTGATAAAAACGGCGGATTATATTATCGACATGGGACCGGAGGGCGGAGAAGGCGGCGGCACCGTTGTGGCAACCGGCACACCGGAGGAAATTGCAAAGCGTCCGGAATCCTGGACGGGAAACTATGTAAGGCATTATCTGACGCAGATCGGAAATGCCGGATAAAGGAAGCTTTTTACGCCGCCCGGGATGCAGATCGGAGCAGCGGTACGTTGAAGATTCTTGAACCAAGGGGAGGAAGGGTACATTTGGAAATTCAAAAACTGGAAAAAATTTTAGTCATCGACTTCGGCGGACAGTACAATCAGCTGGTGGCCCGCAGGGTGCGGGAAAACAATGTCTATTGTGAAATTTACTCCTACCGGACAAGCCTTCGGGAGATCAAGGCCATGAAGCCCAAGGGAATTATTTTGACCGGAGGCCCGAACAGCTGCTATGAATCGGGGGCGGCAAGCTGTGATCCGGAGCTGTTTCACCTTGGAATTCCGGTGCTCGGTCTTTGCTACGGCGCACAGCTTATGAGCTGGGTGCTTGGCGGTAAGGTGGAGCGGGCCACCGAGCGCGAGTACGGAAAGACAGACATCACGCTGGATGTTGAGGACTCCCCTCTGATGCGCGGCGTGCCGGAGACCACCACGGTCTGGATGAGTCATTTTGACTATATCTCCGCGCTTCCTGAGGGCTTTTCTGTTGTTGCCCATTCGAAGCACTGCCCGGTGGCAGTTGCGGAAAATCGTGAGAATCATCTGTATGCCATTCAGTTTCATCCCGAAGTGCTCCATACGGTGGAGGGGGCCAGGATTCTTAAAAATTTTGTTCAGGATATCTGCGGGTGCAGCGGAAGCTGGAGAATGGAATCCTTTGCCAAGCATGCGATTGAGGAAATTCGAGAAAAGGTGGGGAACGGGAAGGCGCTCTGCGCACTGTCCGGCGGCGTGGATTCCTCCGTGGCGGCAGTCCTTATGTCCAAGGCAATCGGTTCCCAGCTCACCTGCGTGTTTGTCGATCACGGTTTGCTGCGGAAAAACGAGGCAGCGGAGGTGGATGCGGTCTTTGGTGCGGGCGGCGCGTATCAGCTGAATTTTGTTCACGTTGACGCCAGGCAGCGCTTCTATCAGAGGCTGAAGGGAGTGACCGAGCCGGAGCAGAAGCGGAAAATAATAGGAGAAGAGTTCATTCGCGTCTTTGAAGAAGAGGCGAAAAAGATCGGAACAGTCGATTTTCTGGTACAGGGAACCATTTATCCGGATGTGGTGGAAAGCGGGCTCGGCGGAGAGAGCGCAGTCATTAAATCCCATCATAACGTGGGAGGGCTCCCGGATTTTGTGGATTTCAAAGAGATCATTGAGCCGTTACGCCCTCTCTTTAAGGATGAAGTGAGGAGAGTAGGGCTGGAGCTTGGCATTCCGAAGAAGCTGGTGTTTCGTCAGCCGTTTCCGGGACCGGGGCTGGGAATCCGGATCATTGGGGAAGTGACGGAAGAAAAAGTAAGGATCGTGCAGGAGGCGGATGCAATTTACCGCGAGGAGATCGCAAAGGCTAACCTGGATTCGGAGATTAACCAATACTTCGCAGCACTCACCAATATGCGCTCCGTCGGCGTAATGGGAGATGAGCGAACCTATGACTATGCCGTTTGCCTGCGTGCGGTCAAGACCATTGATTTTATGACGGCCGAGAGCGCAGAGATTCCGTGGAGCGTGCTGCAGACTGTAACCAGCCGCATCATCAATGAGGTGAGGCACGTAAACCGCGTGCTCTATGATATTACGAGTAAGCCGCCGGGAACGATTGAGTTTGAGTAACAGAAACAAATATGTTACTATTTTAAAACCATTGAAAACAGTGGGTTTTAGCGATATGTGGAAACAAAAAACTCTTGAGTGATACTATTTTGATACTAAAAAGCTGAAAAAACAGGTTCAAAAGGGAGTTGTTGAATTGAGCGAGTTTTACGAGCGATACTTATTGACCGAAGGTCAATAAGGTAGGTAAAAGTTTATAAAAGCCTTCCATCATTTTGGTGGGAGGCTTTTGTGGAAGAAACAAGTCAAATCATATGAAATTATACGTATGTTAATATGCATTGCTTGAAGCAACAGGATATTTAAGACTATAATCCACTGTGAAAGGAGGTTTTCAATATGTTAAATGAAAATATTAAAATAAGCAGAAAATCTAAAGGGCTTTCACAGGATGAGCTTGCTATTAAACTTAATGTCGTAAGACAAACTGTATCAAAGTGGGAGAGAGGATTATCAGTTCCCGATTCAGAAATGCTTATTTCTTTATCGGAGATATTAGAGATTCCCGTCAGCACATTATTAGGAGAAAATATTGAAGAGTCGAAGGCAAATGATTTAGAGGTAATTTCACAAAAATTAGAGGTGATAAATCTTCAATTAGCACAGAAGAAAGATTCAAGTAGAAAATTGTTGCATGGTCTCATGATATTATCATGCATTGGCGTGATAATTGTTTTTCTTGTTCTCTTGATGATAAATAGTTCATATCTGAATTGGGATTATAATAATCCTGAATTAGCCGTTGCGGGTGTATTGGTTCATGCCTTTGAATGGATTTTCATTAGAGTGTTTCCTTTTGCTTTAATAGCATTGATTGCAGGAATTATTATTACAAGAAAAAAATCACTGTAAATGTCAAATGGGAATACAGTTTCCTCTAATAATTGAATATTATAAGAAAGCAAAGCACATAACTTTAAGAGCCTAAAAATCTTTCAGCTATGTGCTTTTTCTGTGCTTATTTTATATCTGGTGGAATCTTAGCCGTTATGCCTTTTCTATAAAACTTTACATTGCTTTCTTCAAAAGGAACATAATCTTTTTTCAGGCTGTCAGGATAGTTTGCTTTCCAATCCTGTAAGGCTTCTTTAGTAATTTCGTTATTTTCATATTTCTCTTTCATTTCCTGCCACTGTTCAAGCATATTGCGAACTCTTAATATAGCTTCACTGCCGAAATATATACCTGTGGTAGTGTATTCGGGATCTTCATCATTTAGGATAACAGGTCGTATATTTACTTCAATACTGTCATCCAGCTTAAATAAAAATCGCATTAAATCATGTTCCGTATATGGATAATCAGGTTCTTTCAAATACTCTTTGTTTACATGCAGTGCAGCGGAAATATTTTCCAAGACATCGTCTTTAGGAGTACGAATATCAAGTTCGTATTGTCTTATTCTTACATCATCTAAATGGATTCTGTCTCCTAATGCCTTTTGAGTAATTCTCCTTAGTTCACGGAATTTCTTTATCAATTTACCCAAACTCAATTTAAACACCTCCTTAGGAGCAAATTTGTTTCTCTTAATAATATAATCGAAAATAAGAAAAAACACAATAGAAAAATAAAATTTAGAAAAAAGTATTGACAGAAACAAAAAAGCTACTTATAATCTAAAATAGAAACAGAAGCAAATATGTTTCTGAAAAAGAAAGGAGGAAAGTACGATGGAGAAATTATTTCTTACTTCAAATGAAGTTGCCGATTTATTAAATATATCGCAGCAACAAGCTTATAAAATCATCCGAGATATGAATAAGCAGCTTGCTGAACACGGCTTTCTTGTCCTTAGGGGAAGAATCAATAAGAAATATTTTATGGAACAAATCTACAAAGCGAAGGAGGGAGAATAATGCCTGCATATAAGGACGAAAAAAGCGGAAAATGGTTCACTTCATTCTATTATAAGGATTGGGACGGACAGAGCAGAAAAAAGCTGAAAAGAGGCTTTGAAACGAAGAAAGAGGCAATTACTTATGAGAGGAATTTTACGGTAAAGATGTCGGGTTCTCTTAATATGCTCTTTGAGGATTACTTTGAACTTTATAAGGCTGATGTCATAGGCACAATAAGGCTAAATACTTGGATGACAAAAGAACATATGATAAGAACAAAGATTTTACCGTTTTTCAGCGGTATGAAGATGAGTGAGATTAAACCTGTTGTAGTAAAGAAGTGGCATAACGTACTCTTAAACATTGAAAATGCGGAAGGAGAAGCCTATAAGCCGACCTATCTTAAATCCATTCACGCACAGCTTAGTTGTATGTTTAACCATGCAGTTAAGTATTACGGGTTAAGGCAAAATCCTTGCAAGGTAACAGGGCGTATAGGAAAGCAAAAAAGTGATGAGGAAGTGGAGTTTTGGACGAAAGAGGAGTACTTAAAATTTATAGAAGCTGTTAAGGACAAGGATATTTCATTTTATGCTTTTGAAATTCTTTATTGGACAGGTATTCGGTTGGGTGAACTTAGAGCATTAACAAAAGCTGATTTTGACTTTGATAAAAAGACGATGCGAATCAGTAAATCAGCACAGAGAATTAATGGAGAAGAAGTTATTACAGATCCGAAAACACCGAAAAGCAAAAGAACAATTATGCTTCCGGATTTTTTAATAAGAGAACTTAAAGACTATTTCTTGAAGATTGAATATTTTTCGGAAGATGAACAAATCTTTCCAAAATGTAAAACATATTTTAACAAGGAAATGGAGCGAGGAATTAAAAAGTCGAAGGTTAAGAAAATCAAGCTTCATGCACTGAGACACAGCCATATATCGCTACTTATAGAAATGGGTTTTACACCTGTTGACATTGCAGCAAGAACAGGGCATGAAAGCATAAAGGTGTTGATGGATTATAGTCATATGTTCCCAAATAAGCAGGTGGATATGGCTGATAAATTGGACAAGGAGGGCGAATATAGTGAAAGCACCGAAATTTCCAAGTTATGATGAAGCTGTAAATCGTAAAAAGAAAAAGACCAAAAATTTGCTGAGTAAAGAAGAATGGCAAGCATTGGAGGATGAGAGGAAACAAAAGGAACGAGATAAAGGCAAGCGATTTGCTAATCACAGGAAAAAGGATGTAACCATAGCATTCAGAACAAATCAAAAAGATAGAGAGCTAATTTTCAAAAAGATTGCGATGTCCGGACTCAGCAGACAGGATTATATGACCAATGCAATCCTTAATGCTCCTATAAAAGTATTCGCAACAAGAAATGTTATAGATAATTGTAAAAATGAGCTAAAGGAAATTCTATCGGAACTTAAACGAGTGAAGCAGTACGGAGAATTGGATGCGGGTTATAGGCATGAATTGAAAATGATTACTGAAATAATAGAAGCAGCAATACAAGAAAAAAGCCTTTAGCCAAATGACTAAAGGCAAGATGAAAGTACAGCTTGGTATTTCATCCCTGACAAGATTATTTTATCAGGTTGTACTTCCGTCAGCAATATAAAGATTGGAGGTTACGATGATTAACAAGGGAAATTACTTACGAAATATTCCGATTGAATTAAGAGAATACAAACAGTGGCTATGGTTTAAGAAAATCAGAAAACAGGGTTTGAAAGGTAAGGAAAAAATACTGAAGCTTCCTGTGAGTCCGATTACATTAAAATCTGATGACTGGAATAATAAAGAACAATGGGCAGATTTTGAAACAGCAGTTAATAATATAGAGGGTAGTGGTTGTGACGGATTGTCTTTTGTGTTAAGCAGGGATGATCCATTTGTGTGTATCGACTTGGATAATGTAAATAATAAAAAACTGGATATGTTTATAAATGACTTCAACGGTACTTATGTAGAAATTTCACAATCGGGAAAAGGAATACACATTTTTGTTAAAGGGCAAATTGAAAAGAACTTTAATAACCAACTTGAGAAAGTGGAAATGTATCAAGAAAACAGATGTATTGCGATGACAGGCGATATTCATAAATTTGAGAACTCAAGTGTACGGAAAATCATTTCAAAGCAAGGCGAACTTGATAAATATTATAGGTTGTTTGCACCTAAAGACAGCATTAGAAAAAAGATTTTGACTTATCAGAGGTCAAACAGTGTTCCGGAAACAGATAAGGTTATAGAAACAATGTGCAGGTATAACGCAAAAGCGAAGGCATTATTTGAAGGTTCTTATACAAGCGGTGATGCGAGCAAAGACGATTTCAGGCTGATTCTTTTCTTGAACAGTTTTACACATGGGAATGCGGAAATGATGAGAGAAATTTTTTTACAATCGGCTCTTAACAGAATTGATGATAGAAGCAAAAGAAGAACCGAAGAAGGATACCTTAGATATTTAGATGAGAGTATCAACAAAGCGGTAAAGAAAGGCTGGGGGCAGTATTGGGAATATAACTATCACAGAGATGGAGGAGGTCATGCTCTTGAATAATTGGCTTAAATTTGATGATGTGGAGCTTAACGATTATTTGAATCGTGAGCTTGAAATCACAGACAAAGGACAAGTCAAAAGTACAGCAACCAACCTAATTACTGTGTTAGTTAATCCCTCTTTTTGCAAAGAACAATCCATTATATCAGGGAATATATTCTTCGATTCATGCAGCAGGACGATTCAGTTTTTTGGGAAGCTAAAAGGAGAAAATCATTCTGAATTGGAGATAAGAAAATGGAATGACCATATGACTAATGTTCTTGGAGTTGAAATCGAAAGAGAATTCGGAATCAAATATGCTAAAAACAGAATGGAAGATGCCATTACCTTTGTCGCACATAAAAGAACGGTTAATTTGCCGGCTATGTATATGAAATCATTAAGTTATGACGGGGAAAACCATATTAAAAATCTTTTGCCTAAATATCTTGGAGCAGAAGATACAGCATTAAATGCTTGGATTATGAAGCATGTTTTAGTTGGTATGGTAAAGAGAGTTTTTAATCCCGGTTGTAAGTTTGATGAGCTGATGGTTCTCACGGGAATTCAAGGTGTAGGCAAGACTTCTTTCATAGAAAAACTTGCATTACTTCCTGAATGGTACTGTTCCTTAAACAATATCAAAGGTAAGGATGCAGTCAGTAATCTTGTCGGGAAAGTTGTAGTAGAACTTGAAGAATTTGTTGCTCTTAGAAATGCAAAAAGTGCCGATGAAGCGAAGCTGTTTATATCGGCAAGGACAAGCACAGTAAGACTTCCATATGAACGGTTTTCAACAGATGTAAAACGAACCTGCATATTGATTGCGACTACAAATGATGCAACATTTTTAGGGGATTTTTCCGGAGAACGAAGATATTTACCTGTAAAGGTTAATGCTGAGAACATACAAATTCCGTTAATGTATGATCCCGAAAAATATCCGATATTGGAAACTATCACAAGAAAAGAACATGAGGAAATCATAAAACAGGACTTTGAAGGAGCCGTTGCAGAAGCTGTCTATCTTTATGAAAACAAGCTTCACGATTTCTATTTGCCGAAAGAGTTACGAACTGATTTAGACTATGTTATTCAAACACACAAGAGCGATAACAGGCATGTACAAAACTTCTTTGACTTCATGGAATGGAAAATTACAAAATCAGATACGCCGAACTTGTTATGCTCTGCCGAGTTTACAAGTAAGTATCCTGAAACCAATGAAAAAGTATTTTCGGAACTTATGGCAAACGAAATGGCAAGTGAGTGGACATTAGAGCCGTCTGTTAAAAGTAAGAAGGTCAGGATTGACGGTGTCGTCAGGGTAAGTAAGAAATTTTATAAGAGAAAAGAAAGTGAAGATTTTATTGAGGTTGATTCTTCGGACATACCATTCTAATAGTTTTGAAAAAGTCCGCTACCGCTACTTTGCTACCTATAAGGCAGGTAGTGAGGTAGTGGTAGCGACAACTTTCAAACTTTAATAAAAAACAGAGGAAATATTGTGCAGCACCGATTTAGACAAAAGCCAACTATTTTTCTGTGATAGTTATAAGAAATTATTAGTAAAAGCATTATTTTCAGTTAGATAGCAAGCATATACTTTTTGACCACAGTCCAAAAAGTAGGCTTGTAAGCTGGGAATTCAGCTTAAAGAGTTTAGGGAGACCCTAAGACCCCGAGTAAGAAAGGAGTGATGATAAATGTCAAAGATCGTTAATCGTAAAAACAACTGTACCGTTCACTTTATGGTGAATGAAGAAGATATGAATGAGCTTAACCGAAGATTTGCATTGACCAATTTTAAAAGCAAAAGGGAGTTTTATAGAGACAGTATTTTCAAGAATAGAATTATCAGCATAGATATATCCGGTGAGTTTAGAAAAAAATTGAGGGAATTATCTTCTCTTGTCAGTCGTAACTCAGCGAACCTGAATCAGATTGCAAAGGCGATAAACAGCACAGGGGTTATTTACAAAGATGATATTGAAAATATCAAGAAAGCTTTGCAAGGGGAACTGCTTTTCCTATCAGAATTTAGAGAAAAAGTTTCCGACTATATCATCAATGAGGTAATCGGATAATGGCTGTTACTAAAATACATCCGATTAAAACAACACTGAAAAAGGCGATAGACTATATTTGTAACGGAGATAAAACCGATGATGAAATCTATGTTACAACACACCTTTGCAGTAGGGAAAATGCCCATAAAGAATTTGAGCTTACTAAAAAGCAGTTTAACTCAAGAACCAAAACTTTAGCTCATCATTTAATTCAATCATTTGTTCCGGAAGAAGTGAGTTTTGAAGAAGCACATCAAGTAGGAATTGAACTTTGTGAAAAGATTTTAGGCGGGAAATATGAGTATATTTTAGCGACACATATCGACAAAGACCATATACACAATCACATAATCTTTAATTCCATAGATGTGGATGAGGGTAAGATTTATCATTCTTACTATGGCTCATATATGAATATCAGAAATCAAAGCGACAAGCTATGTAAGGAGCATAATTTATCTGTCATCGACCAAGAAGCACAAAAAGAAATCAACGAGATTAGGCGAAGAAAATTTGTGAATTGGTACGACTGGAATGAAGATAAAAAAGGAAGTAGCTATAAATCGAGGCTTCAATTTGATATTGATAGGACTATAAAGCAGTCAATCAATTGGCAGGCCTTTCTATCTAAAATGGAAAGCTACGGTTATGAAATTAAACAAGGAAAACACATAGCTTTCAGAAGTAAAAATCAGCAGAGATTTACCAGAGCGAAAACTATAGGAGCTAACTATACTGAAGAAAGAATGAAAGAGCGAATCCTGAATAAAGACAAAGAGTTGGGCAATATCATAGATATTAAGAACAACCATAAAGCAAAGTCAAGCAAAGGTTACGAATACTGGGCAACAAAACATAATCTTAAAACTGCTGCTTCTACACTTGTTGAAATCAGGAATAAAGGGTTTAACTCAATGGAAGAATTTGAGCGTGGTATCAGCCGAATTTCTATTGAAAAGAATGACTTGAAACGAGAATTTGATAAGATGTCATTTGAGCAAAAGAGAATAAAGGAAGTCGTTAAACATATTCAAATTTGTATTAGTAAGAGAGAACATTACGAGGGTTATCGTAAAAATCCGAATGATAAAATTTATATGATGATGAACAAAAAAGATGTTGAAGCATATCAAAAATCTTATGAGGAAATAGATATTTTTCTTAAGCAATTCCCACATTTAAAAGAGATAGTATTGGGAGAAATGAGGAGCAAATCCTGTAAAAATCTTTTCAGGGAATTAAATGAGTATTCTAAGAATCTGCAGGAACAACAAGGGGGAATAATTAAAAAATACAATTCATTAGCAGCACAGTATGAGGAGTTGGAACATCTGAAGGTTAATATGAATGAGTATCTTGGTAGAGATAAAGTTGAAAAGGAAAAAGAATCAATTATTAAAACCCTCAATAGAGAAAAGGTTAGGGATAAGGATACAACAAAAGAGACTGCAAGAAATAATAGAAAAAATCCAAAAGAAATTGATTTATAAAGTGAAATAATATTGAATGATATTTCCAAACACTATAGCTTATGATATAATATATGACATATAAATGTAGTATAAAAATTTTTAAGGAGAAGATTGATATGGAACTTTCTGAAATAATTAAGACCATTCGTTCAGAATTAAATTTATCGCAAGAAGGATTAGCCAGAGAATTACATGTCGGCTTCAGTTCAGTGAATCGGTGGGAAAATAATAAATCAAAACCTAATCAGATAGCAAGATATGCCTTGATAGAGCTTTGTAAAAAGAAAGATTTGGGACAGGATTTGATTTCGTTATTAGAAGCGATGAATTAAGTTAGATAAGGATGATGAGTATGAAGAACGAACAGCAAATAGAGAATGAATTTATCAAAAAATTGATAGATTTAAAATATGTTTATCGTGAAGATATTAGAGATAAATTTTCATTAGAAGAAAATTTCAGAAAGCATTTTGAAAGATTGAACCGTGTAAAATTAAGTGATTCTGAATTTATAAGATTACGTGATAGTATAATAAATCCAGATGTTTTTGAGAATGCAAAAAAGCTCAGAGAAATAAATACTTTTAAAAGAGATGATGATACGCCTTTGCAATATACTCTTGTGAATCTCAAAAACTGGTGCAAAAATGAATTTGAAGTAGTCAACCAGCTGCGTATTAACACAGAAAATAGTAACCATCGTTATGATGTAATTTTGCTTATTAATGGTATCCCGGTAGTTCAGATTGAATTAAAGACTTTACAAATCACACCTAAAAAAGCGATGGAACAAATAGTGAATTATAAAAATGATCTGGGAAATGGATATACAAATTCTCTACTTTGTTTTATTCAACTTTTTATTGTTAGTAATGAAACAAATACCTATTATTTTGCCAATAATCGCAAGGAGCATTTTTTATTTAATGCAGATGAGAGATTCTTGCCTATTTATGAATTTGCAGATAAGGATAACAACAAAATAACCAACCTATATGAGTTTGAAAATTGTTTTTTGCCTAAGTGTACTATTGGAGAACTTATCAGTAGATATATGGTTCTTGTAGCAAGTGAGCAAAAATTATTGATTATGCGACCATATCAGATTTATGCTGTGAAAGCCATTGTGGATTGTATTGAGCAAAATCGAGGTAATGGATATATTTGGCATACTACCGGTAGCGGCAAAACTCTTACATCATTTAAGACATCAACACTTTTGAAAGATAATCCAGATATTGAAAAGTGCTTGTTTGTTGTGGATAGAAAAGATTTGGATAGACAGACTCGTATAGAATTTAATAAGTTTCAAGAAGGATGTGTGGAAGAAAATACAAATACAGAAAGTTTAGTTAAGCGTCTCACATCTGATGATTATAAGGATAAAGTGATAGTTACTACCATTCAAAAACTTGGACTTGCACTTGATGACGATAGTAAGCGTAATCAAGAAAAAAGAAAAAGAGGCGAATTAACTTTTAAAGAAAGGCTACTAAAGCTTCAAGATAAGCGTATGGCGATTATTTTTGATGAATGCCATCGTTCACAATTTGGAGATAATCATGAAGCAATAAAGACTTTCTTCCCCAAAGCACAATTGTTTGGTTTTACCGGCACACCAATTTTTGAAGAAAATTCAAATTATAAACAAGTTGATGGGACAATTGGTTCTTATAAAACAACAAAAGACGTCTTTGAAAAAGAACTTCATTCTTACACAATCACGAATGCAATTGATGATGGCAATGTTTTACGTTTTCACATTGATTATTTTAAGCCTGATGATACTCATATTGCAGCAAAAGTAGATACAAAGATAAGCAAAAGGAAAATTGTAGAAGCTATTTTGTCCAAGCATGATGGAGCAACATATAGTAGACGGTATAACGCTATTTTTGCAACAGCAAGTATCAATGAAGCAATAGAGTATTATGATTTATTTAATGAGGTACAGAAAGAATACTTAGATTTAGATGAAGGTTTTATTCCATTGAATATTTCTTGCGTTTTTTCGCCTCCGGCTGAAGGCAATAAAGATGTAAAACAACTGCAAGAGGATCTTGCACAAGAAAAAGAAGATAATAAACAAGAGCCAGACAAGAAAAAAGAAGCCTTAAGGAGAATTATTGACGACTATAATTCAAAATACAAAACAAATCATACTATCAACGACTTTGATTTGTATTATCAAGATGTACAAAAACGGATAAAAGACCAACAATATCCAAATGCGGATTATCCACATGAAAACAAAATAGATATTGTTATTGTTGTAGATATGCTTTTGACAGGCTTTGATTCTAAATATTTAAATACTTTATATGTAGATAAAAACTTGAAGCAACATGGATTGATTCAAGCCTTTTCAAGAACTAATCGTGTGCTTAATACCACTAAACCTTATGGCAATATTATTGATTTTAGAGGACATGAAGATGAAGTTGATGCAGCGATTAGATTGTTTTCAGGAAAAGAAAACAGCGAGAAAGTTAAAGAAATTTGGCTCGTAGATCCGGCTCCTACTATGATTAAAAAGTTGGGAAAAGCAGTAGATGAACTTGAGCAGTTTATGAAGGCACAAGGACTTGAGTGTAAGCCTGAAGCAGTAAGTAATCTTAAAGGTGATACGGCTCGTGCCATGTTTATTGATAAATTTAAACAAATACAGAGGCTCAAAACCCAACTTGATCAATACACAGATATAAAAAAGGAACAAGTAGCTGATGTTGAGACTTTATTACCAGAAGATACAGTTCGAGCATTTAGAGGGGCATATTTAGATATTGCCGGAAGGTTAAAAGATGAACAGGAAAAAGACATTTATAATGTATCTCCGGAAGTAGAGCAATTGGACTTTGAATTTGTGTTATTTGCATCTGCCGTTATTGATTATGATTATATTATGGCACTTATTTCAAGGTATACTCAATCTAATGTGCCAAAGAAAGAAAAAATGACGAAAAAAGAACTGATTGACTTGATTGCTTCCACTTCTAACCTTATGGATGAGCGGAAAGATATTGAAGAGTATATAGAAGAGCTTGATAGATTTATTAAGTCTTCAGAAGAGAATAAAGGATTAAGCGAAAAAGAAGTAATGGAGGGATATCAGAAATTTAAAGATGAAAAATCTTCTAAGAAGCTGATTTCCATATCTGAAAAGTATGGGATTGAGTCTGGCTCTTTAGAGGCTTTTGTTAATGGAATTATGGAAAGAATGATTTTTGATGGAGAAAAGTTGATTGATTTACTTGAACCTCTGAATCTTAGTTGGAGAGAACGAACACAAAAAGAATTGGAGCTTATGGATGAATTAGTTCCGTTATTAAAGAAAATGGCAGATGGACGAGAGATTGTGGGGTTAAAAGCGTATGAGTAAAAATATTAAAGGTGCAATTCCTAAATGGAGATTTTTAGAATTTAGAGATAGTGGCGAGTGGGAAGAAAAAGAATTGAATGAAAGTTTGGATTATTTGCAGCCAACACAATATTTAGTTCAAAGTGAAAACTATAGTAATAATTATGAAACCCCTGTTTTAACTGCTGGAAAATCTTTTGTTTTAGGGTATACGAATGAAAAAGATGGAATTTTTAATAATAAATTGCCTGTAATTATTTTCGATGATTTTACTACTGATTCTAAATTCGTTGATTTTCCATTTAAAGTAAAATCATCAGCAATAAAAATATTGTTAGCTAAATATAATTTTAATATTAAATTTATATTTGAAATAATGCAAATGGTAAGTTATGAGGTTTCTGTTCATAAGAGACATTGGATTTCAATATTTTCGAAACTTAAAGTTTTAATTCCAAAATTACCAGAGCAACAAAAAATCGCAGACTGTTTATCTTCTATCGATGACCTTATTTCTGTTGAAGAAAAGAAATTGTCATTGCTAAATGACTATAAAAAAGGCTGGATGCAAAAATTGTTCCCTATTGAAGGAAGAAATGTTCCTGAATGGAGATTTCCAGAGTTTAGGGCTTCTGGGGAATGGGAAAATACTACTATTGGGAAAATCGCAGATTATGAAAATGGCAAAGCGCATGAAAATAATATTATTAATAATGGAAAATACATAGTAGTAAATTCAAAATTTATTTCTACAGAAGGAGAAATAATAAAATATACCAATGAAGCAAACTTATTAGCATATAAAGGAGATATTCTTATGGTACTAAGTGATGTGCCAAATGGTAGGGCATTATCTAAGTGTTATCTGGTTGATAAAGATAATTTGTATACAGTTAACCAACGTGTTTGTAGAATAACTCCAAAAAAAATAAATTCAATATTGTTTTTTTATACTATAGATAGAAACAAATATTTTTTAGCTTTCGATGACGGGGTAAAACAGACAAATTTGAGAAAAAACGATGTGTTACATTGTTCAGTAGTTATTCCAAAAGATTCGAACGAACAAAACAAAATCGCTGATTTTTTATCAGGGATAGACGAGTTGCTGTGTAGACAAATAGATAAAATAGAAGCGTTAAAAAAACATAAAAAAGCATTGATGCAAGGATTATTTCCTGTCGCTGAGGAGGTTTGAAAATGAGTTTGAATATCCCAAAAAGCTTTACAAAAGAAGAGTTTCAAAAACTAACAAACAAAACCTTAGGAAATAAACCTCAGGATAATAATCCATTTCAACAATATAAAAAAATAATTACGGATAATTATAAAAAAGACAGAGGTTCTGGAAATTATATTTTGAAAGAAGGAATATCTAATGAAGCACTTGTAAATATAGATTTTATTTTTAAAAGAATTGGATATAAAGAATTTAATTCAATTAGAGAAATTGCTGAATATTTTAAAAGATTATTGGATGAGAAAAAATACATTGTTTTATTTGCTTATAATGGGACAGGTAAAACACGACTTTCTGGTGAATTCAAATCTTTAGGACAGCAATTGAATGAAGAAACTGGAGAAAAAACAGCAGATACACTCTATTACAATGCTTTTACAGAAGATTTGTTTTATTGGGATAATGATTTGGATAATGATACAGAGCGTGTGTTAAAGTTCAATAAGAGTTCTCGTTTTTTCAATGGATTAAAAGATCTTGATATGGATAACAGGATTCGCCCTCTTCTTCAGCGATATGCTGACTTTGATTTTAGTATAAATTATGATGATGCATCTATAAATTTTTATAGAGAAGAATCTACGCAAAGAATAGACAATATTAAGGTATCTCGAGGCGAAGAGAATATCTTTATTTGGTGCTTTTTCTTGGCTATTGTCCAATTGGTAATAGACAAAGCGGAGGCATATGAGTGGGTAAAGTATATTTACGTAGATGATCCTGTCTCTTCTTTGGATGATAATAATGCAATTGCCGTAGCTAGCCATTTGGCTGCACTTATGAAAGGAGAAGGTGTAAAAGTTATTGTATCATCACATCACACATTGTTTTTTAATGTTTTATGTAATGAAATTAGCAGAGCTGAGCAGTTATTTTTGCAAAAAAGCAAAGACAACGCTACGTATATTTTAAAAGATACTACCAAGACGCCGTTTTTTCATCATGTTGCATTATTGAAAGAATTAAAAAAAGCGTCCGATACTGGAATATTATATACTTATCATTTTAATATATTGAGAAACATATTAGAAAAAACAGCGTCATTTCATGGTTATGCTCATTTTTCTTCATGCATTAGAAAAGGTGATGCAGAAAATGAGCCAGTATATACAAGGATAGTCAACCTTTTGAGTCATGGAAACTATTCTTTATTTGATCCTAAAGAAATGGTAGAGGAAAATAAAGAATATTTTAGAAACATCCTAAATAACTTTCTGGAAGACTATAATTTTAATCAGAGAATATTTGAGGAAACTCAAAATCAGGAGGAAGAGCAATGAATGATACAAAACAAAAACAATTAGGATCAGCTCTTTGGGGAATCGCCGATAAACTTAGAGGCACTATGAATGCGGATGACTTTCGTGATTATATGTTATCTTTTCTTTTCTTAAGATATCTTTCAGACAATTATGAAACTGCTGCAAATAAGGAGCTTGGCAAAGAGTATACGGATTGTGAGAAAGAAATTGAAAACATAAAAAATAGTGAAAACATAGATAAGGTTATAGCCGAGTTAAAATTAAAGATAACGGATTATTTTAATACATTGCCTGTAAGTAAGCTTCCCGTAAAGGAAAATGAGACAAATAATGAAGTCATCAAAAGAGCAAGACAAACTCTTGTCGATGAATATGCCAGTTTACTTGAAAGTCAGAAGCTAACCCCTTTGAGTTTATGGTATATCAATAATTTGGACCAAGTATCCTTTTTTGAAAAGCAGATGCGCAAAAAGGTTCATTTTGTCATTAAGCCACAGTACTTATGGAGTAATATTTATGAGTTATCTCGAACACAAAATAATCAACTTTTGAAGACTTTGCAAGCCGGTTTTAAATTTATTGAAAATGAATCGTTTGATAGTACATTTCATGGACTATTTTCAGAGGTGAATCTTGATTCGGATAAATTGGGGAAAAATTATCGATTACGTAATGAAATGCTTTGCTCTATAATAACGGAAATTGCTGAAAAACTTGCCGAGTTTACCAATGAAGTAGATTTGTTAGGCAACGCTTATGAGTATTTGATAGGGCAATTCGCAGCTGGTTCCGGTAAAAAAGCCGGAGAATTCTACACACCTCAGCAGATTTCCAACATTCTTTCCAGAATTGTTATATTGGATAGCCATAAACCGGAGTTAGGAAAAAGGGATTTTATAAATAATCTTTTGGATTTCGCATGTGGTTCGGGATCTTTACTTATCAATGTAAAGAAACATCTTGAACCGAATAGTATTAGCCAAATATATGGACAAGAGAAGAATATAACGACATATAACCTTGCACGAATGAACATGTTATTACACGGCTTTAAAGATTCAGAGTTTACAATTTTTCATGGGGATTCTCTACTTAATGATTGGTCGTTGCTGAACGAAATGAATCCGGCAAAAAAGTTGGAGTGTGATGCTGTAGTAGCAAATCCCCCTTTTAGTTATAGATGGGAACCGAATGATACACTTGCTGAAGATTTTCGTTTTAAAAGTTACGGACTTGCACCAAAGTCAGCGGCTGATTTTGCGTTTTTACTGCACGGATTTCATTTTTTGAGCAAGAATGGAACCATGGCAATCATCTTGCCTCACGGAGTATTGTTCAGAGGGGGTGCAGAAGAGAAAATTAGAACTAAACTTCTGAAAGATGGAAATATTGATGCGGTAATCGGATTGCCTGCTAATTTATTCTTTTCGACAGGAATACCGGTTTGCATTCTTGTGTTGAAAAAATGCAAGAAACCTGATGATGTGTTATTTATCAATGCAAGTGAATATTACGAAAAAGGGAAAAGACAAAATGTTCTTTTACCTGAACATATAGACAAGATTGTTGAGACGTATCAGTTCCGCAGAGAAGATGACAAGAGGTATTCACGCCGTGTATCTATGGAAGAAATTGAGAAGAATGGATACAACTTAAATATTTCTCGATATGTAAGCACAGCTCCTGAAGAAAAAATAATTGATATTGAAGAAGTGGCAAAAGAATTGAGGACAATAGAGAATGACATCAAAAAGGCAAAAGATGCTCATAATGTATTCTTGAAAGAGCTTGGTCTTGAACAACTACCATAGGATTTATGTTTATAACAAGTGTAAAGATAAGGAGGTGTATGTTATATGCCAAATTTAAAAGCAAAAGAATATAGGAAGTTTGAAGATATTAAGTACATCCGAAAAGATGGAAGTGAGTATTGGAGTGCAAGGGAACTTGCTGATGTACTTGATTATTCTCAGTGGAGAAACTTTCAAAAGGTAATTGATAGAGCAATGATTGCCTGTGAGAACAGCGGCCATGAAATAACATACGATTTTGCTGAGGTCAGCAAAATCGTGGAAGCAGGTGCTACGAGCAAGTCCATAAAAGATTATGAACTTACGAGATATGCTTGCTATTTGATTGTGCAAAACGGCGATCCGAGAAAAGAAGTGATTGCACTTGGACAAACCTATTTTGCTATACAAACATATAGACAGGAAATTGCAGACCATTTTAATCAACTTGATGAAGATAGAAGAAGGCTCGTAGTTCGTGGTGATATAAAACAATGGAATCAACTTTTGGTAGAAACAGCACATGATGCAGGAGTCATCACGAACGAAGAATTTGCTATATTTCAGAATGCAGGGTACATGGGATTGTATGGTGGGTTAGATGTAGAAGATATACATGACAGAAAAGGCTTAACCGCAAGACAAAAAATTCTGGATTATATGGGAAGTACCGAACTGATTGCTAATTTATTTAGAATTTCACAGACCGAAGAAAAGCTAAGGAAAGACAAAGTTGAAGGTGCAGAAGCAGCAACAAAAGTTCATTATTCAGTTGGAAAAGAAGTGAGAAGTGCTATTGAAAAGATTGGCGGTACTATGCCGGAAGATTTGCCTGTTCCGGAGAAAAGCATTCAACAGATAGAAAAAGAACAGATGAAGCGTCTAAAGGATAAGGCTAAAAAAGGCAAATTGATGTTAGATGAATGACGTGTTCTATTAGGAAAATTACCGTTACTATAGTATCACTATTGATACTATTTTGATACTAAAAAACTCTAAAACCACATATAATAGGCATAAAAATAGCCAAAAATATAAACTAAAAAGATACTGATATAGAATTAAAGAAACAAATATGCTATGGTAATTATTGAGCTGGAATAATATCTCACCTATTAAAAAGCCTTATTTTATACGGGTTTCAAGCAAAAATGTTTAAGCTGTAGCAACGTTTTGGCAACAGTATCTGGCACCTGAATCATTCTAAAAAAGTAGCGCTGTCTGATTTACATCGTGTAAGTCAGGCAGCGCTATTTTTCTGTTCTTCCTATTTATCTTTTTTCCAATTTATGTAATGCGGGTAGTTCAGCTTCCAGTTGATGTAGTCATCGAGCGAGGCGGAATCCTTCTGGTCCTGTTTCCAGGCTTCATACCAGTGCTGCATCATATCGAACAGCTCCGGATAATCCTTGCGGTGCCGGTCGAGCCGGATGCAGAGTTCTCCGTCGATCTCATCCACGTGCATCCCGTAGGTGTCTTCGAGATCGAACAAGGTGTACATGAGACCTATGTAGGTTCCGTAATCCACGGAAGAAATGGCATGTGGATTGACATGCAGCACCTCGGCGATCTGCTGGATCAGATCGTCCTTGGGCTTTCTGGTTCCTGATTCGTACTGCGCGATACGTACATCAGCGGATCGTTCCGGAAAACCCAGCGCGATGCCCAGCTCCTTCTGTGTCAGACCGCACTGCATCCGTACGCGCTTGATCCGTTCACCTATTGTCATAAGCGGCTCCTTGCGAGTGAAATTAAACATAAAAGCTAAAGACAGTATACAGCGGAGAAAGGAGAGCATCAAGATGAATTAAACAAAAAAGTTTATAAAATTTCCAATCAGGCTACTTTACTTATACATATATGCTTAGTAATATCAGAACAAAAATAAATATGCTTAGTGAGTAAAGGAGGGATGAAGATGGATACCATCATGATGACTGCATCGGAAGTTGCGGAGGCAATGGGAGTTTCCAAAGCTTATGCCTACAAGGTGATCCAACGGCTGAACAAGGAACTACAGGCCAAGGGTTATCTGACGGTGGCGGGCAAGGTCAATCGGAAATTTTTCATGCGGAAAATCAATTATCAGGACGAAGACAGAAAGGAGCGGTAAATGTCGGTTTACAGAGACGGTAAGACCGGTACATGGCGGGGGATCTACCGCTATACGGATTATACCGGCGAGCGGAAACAGACCCAAAAGCGCGGGTTCCAGACACGGCGAGAGGCTGTGGCCTGGGAGCACGAACAGATCATCAAAACGACCGCATCCCTTGATATGACCTTTGGCAGCTTCTATGAGCGTTACGCCGCGGACATCAGTCCAAGGCTTAAGGAGAACACCTGGAACACGAAGGAACATATCATCCGCACCAAGATTCTTCCCTACTTCCAGAATCGGAAGATGATCGAGATCAAATCAAGGGATATTGTGGCATGGCAGAATGAGCTGCTGACCTGCACGGATAAAAAGGGGAAACAAACTTTCTCCCAGACTTACTTGAAAACGATACACAACCAGCTGAGCGCTGTTTTCAATCACGCGATGAAGTTCTATGGGCTCAGAGCCAACCCGGCGCGGCAGGCAGGAAATATGGGAAAGGAAGAACAGAAGGAAATGCTCTTCTGGACGCAGGAGGAGTACCGGAAGTTCGCCGATGTCATGATGGACAAGACGCAATCCTATTACGCCTTTGAGATGCTCTACTGGTGCGGAATCCGCGAGGGAGAGCTTCTGGCACTGACACCGGCAGACTTCGATTTCTCCGCCGGGACAGTAACGATCAATAAGTCCTATCAGAGAATCCGAGGTCGGGATGTAATCACAGACCCGAAGACGCCCAAGAGCAATCGAACCATTCGGATGCCGGATTTTCTGACAGAAGAGATACAGGAATACCTGGAACTGCTGTATGGGATTGAGGAGAATGACCGGATGTTCACGGTGACCAAGAGCTATCTTCACCATGAGATGGACCGCGGCGCGAAGGAAGCGAAGGTCAAGCGAATCCGCATCCATGATCTTCGGCACAGTCACATCAGTCTCCTGATTGAGATGGGATTCTCTGCGGTTGCAATCGCAGATCGTGTCGGGCATGAGAGCATTGATATCACTTATCACTATGCACACCTGTTCCCATCGACGCAGACTGAGATGGCGAAGAAGCTCGGCGGACTTCACAGGGAAATGGAGGCAGAACATGTCAGCTAAGAAAAAGGACAACAAAAACCGGTGGAGAAACAAAACGGTTACCTTCCGGATGTCGCCGGAGGAAGCGAAGAAGCTGGACAGCTATGTGCGGATCTCCGGCTTGCAGAAGCAGGAGTATCTGATCCATAGAGTACTTCAGGAAGAAGTGACCGTCAGGGCTTCTCCCAGAACCTACAAGATGCTTCGAAATGAGCTGGAGAGCGTATTGAAGGAGCTCCAGAGGATAGAGAACAAAGAAGCTGCCGACCGTGATCTTCTGGATGTCATCCGGCAGATCAATCGGACCTTGTATGGAATGAAGGAGGATGCAGATGAGTGAGACAAAAGAAAAGACTGCCCTAATCACGTCTGTTGGCGCGGACGCGGAGCAGCCTTCCGTAAACAATTTCATGAACAGTATAGACGATGGAGCTCCCAAGATCAACGAAAACAGGGCAAATGCCGGAGCGTTGGACGCAGAAAAGGCAAATGAAGCGGAGGCATGCGGCGAGGAAGAAGTCTGCAAGGAGGAGGAAGGCCTAAACGAAGCGGAGGCCTGGAAGAAACTACAGCGGAGCCTGGATCCCCGCTACCTGAACACTGTCACCATGACGGAGCTTTACGGCAGGATCTATCAGAACCGGCCGCCGGTGATCGATGGATTCCTCTATCCGGGAACCTATCTCTTTGTCGGTTCGCCGAAACTGGGCAAGAGCTTCCTGATGGCACAGATTGCCTGGCATGTCAGTACGGGAACGGAACTCTGGGGCTATCCCGTCCGAAAGGGTATTGTACTCTACCTGGCGCTGGAGGATGGATACGGACGACTGCAGGAGAGGCTGTACCGAATGTTCGGGACAGAGTGCAGCGAGGATATGTATCTGACCGTCAGCGCGGGGAAGCTGGACAATGGACTGGATGAGCAGCTGCAAAACTTCGTGAAGAAACATCCGGATACCAGTCTGATCATCATTGATACGCTGCAAAAGATCCGGGAAGTCGGAGATGATAAATACAGTTACGCAAGTGACTACAAAGTCATCACCCGGTTGAAGAAATTCACGGACAACAATGGCATCTGTCTGCTTCTTGTCCATCACACGCGAAAACAGCAGGCGGACGACAGGTTCGAGATGATCTCCGGTACGAATGGTCTTCTGGGAGCTGCGGACGGCGCCTTTCTTCTTCACAAGGACAAGAGGACCAGCTGTGAGGCCGTGCTGGAGGTCTCCGGAAGAGATCAGCCGGATCAGACCTTCTATCTGAATCGGAATGAGGATTCTCTTGTCTGGGAACTGGACAAGGCGGAGACCGAGCGGCGCATGGAGAAACCGGAGCCTGTACTGGAAGCGGTTGCGAAACTCGTTACAGAACAAACGCCGGAATGGTCAGGGAGGGCAACGGAGCTTGCGGAGAAACTTGGACTGGAGATTCCGCCGAATACGCTGTCAATGAAGCTGAATGTCAATGCAGCGCGACTTTTGAACGAGTACGGAATTCGATATGAGAGCAGTAGAAATCACAATGGCAGATTCCTTCATTTCCAGCTGGAAAAGGAATCACGGTGACGATGATTATGGGAGTGCCCGGTCTGCAAAAGACCGTCACGACCGTCACCATCGTCACGAGAAAGGAAAAACGATGAAAAAGAATGTACAGATCTCAAGAGAGCTCTTCCTTGCTTTGATTCGATACCACCTCTTTGATCTACGAGGAGATGAAGAACGAATCAGAAAAGAGCTGGAAAAGAAAATGAACGCGCTGTATCGCCATGAGCTCTATGAAACATCGAAGACAGCAGCGACATCTGTGGAGAGGGAAAAGGCGAGACAGACCTATCTGGATGAGAAGGGCGTGTCGGAAGATTTCAGATGGTAGGCATTTCCTTCGTGACTGCTACAGGAACGTGGCACGTTCCTGTAGAAAGCGATTAAGTAAAAGGTCGGGAATGATGCGGATTTTGAGGGAAAAGTTCATAGATTACAGGCAGGTACAAATGAAAATCAGGAAAAGATAAGGTACCCGGATACGGGCAAAATCAAAAGCAGGACGCCGGAAACGGCGATGAAAAATGCAAAAGCAAACAGGGAAAGTATGACAGGAGAGCCCTCGGCGATTGAGAGCGAAATACACCCATCGCACAACCTGCGGTTATGCTCTGTGTATTTCGCGATTGTATCGAGCCAGATGCGCCGCTTGCGGCGGCATATGGCGACTGCTGCGGACCTCGAATTTATTCGAGGTCGCCGGCTGCGCCGGGGCCAAAGGCGCGGAAACGCGCATAAACGGAACCAGCACAGTTTGCTAATCTGGCTGTTTCGGATGGCTCCGTTGACGGAGCGGAAAGGAGTGAGCTATCGGACGACATTCATTTATTCAGCATACGAAGCTGACAGACGTAAAGGGGCGGATTGATTACATCAGCAATCCAAAACGACAGGAACATCTCTACTGCACTTTTTCCACTGTGGACAATCCGAATTTCTGGGACTTCCTTGCAAAACAGAATCAGGAAGACTTCCGGAACAGTAGAACGGCGGGAAGCTGCATCGAAGCGAGGGAGCTGATCATCGCTCTCCCTGAGGAGTTTCAGAAGCACGACCGTGAACAGCTATTGAAACTCTTTGTGATGAAGTTCAAGCTGGAATACGGGGCGGACGTGGTCGCGGCGCTGTATCACAATAAGGCGATGACCAACTACCATATCCATCTGATCTTCTCGGAACGGAAGCTCCTGGAACACGCCGAGTTCAAGAAGGCGAGCCGGAACATGTTCTTTGACGAACGCGGAAAGCATGTGCGAACGAAGAAAGAGATCCTTGATGAGAATGGTGAGATCCGCAAGGGCTGCTATATCGTCGCCAAGGGAGATACCTACGATATCCGAAACTTCCAGTTAAAGGAACCGATCTTCAAGAGCAAAGCCTTCACCGCCGGAGTCAAGGAAATGTACACGGACTTTATCAACGAACTAGTAAAAGAAGACAAGAACAAGCTCGCGGTGTTCCGGCATGACAGGCCGTATCTTGCGACGAAGAAGATCGGAAAGCGCAATCCGAAGGAAGCGGAGATTAAGGCGGACAATGCCAAACGGCAGGAGTGGAACAACGCCGTGGATGAGGCGCTGATCGCCGGACTTCCGGAGGAGAAGATCTGTCAGGTGAAGAAAGACTGCATCCAGAAGCCGATCCATGAATCAATCGAGAAGACCGGTTTTCATCCGGATCTTTTAAGTGCGATTCTCCAGGCGGCGATCCGTGTACTGCTCGATCTGATCCGGACGATTCCAAAGAAAGTACACAAGGAACCTGTCTTTAATGCGGAGGTCTTCCGTAGGATGCAGGGAGTACGAAAAGACCTCCTGCATCAGAATCAGGTGATCGCGGCAGCAAGACGGCGCTGTGAGAGGGCACAAGCCTTCTCGGCGGAGGCATCCAAACCGACAAACATCTTCAAGCGCAATATGAAAACAAAGGCGGCAAAGGAGCTGTCGGCTTCTCTCCTGGAATACGAGAAGGCAATCGCGGAACCGGACAAGATCGTAAAACGCGCCGGATATAAAAATGTCGCCGCCTTCACCAGAGCGTATGAGAAGTCCTGCAAGCTGCTGGAGTCGATGAAGCGAACAGAACCGCAGAAAGAGAGTATTATTGCATCACTCAAAAAATACGAGAAGGAGGCCCTGATTCGCAAGGGAGATTTTTCCAGAGGAGCAGAGGAACAAACACACATTAAAACAAAAGAGAATGTTCGGTAATTATAATCTCATCAGTCTGAAAAGGCTGGTGGGATTTGTATTAGGGTGTAATTACCTTTTCAATATCTTCGTTTATATATGTTGAACTAGACCTGAGATCATCGGTGATGACAGCACCTCCTTCATCACACATCTCACGAAAGCATGAGGAAACCTTGATGAAAGATGCGAAATTGTGGTATGATAACTAAAACTTTTAAAGGCTGAATTTTGAGTAGGAGAATCCTGATGATTATCAGTTACGATGGATTGTGGAAGCTGTTGATAGACAAAAAAATGAATAAGAGCGATCTGAAAGATTCATCGGGAATCAGTTTTAATGTGCTGGCTAAAATGGGTAAAAATGAGGCAGTTTCGTTAGAAAGCTTGGGGAAGATATGCAAATCGCTCCATTGCAATATCGGAGATATTGTTGAGTTCATTATAGATTCGGAAGTAGATAGTTTGAAAAAGGAATTGGATAATAATGCTTGAATATATAGTTGAAACAACAAATGCGTTTTTAGATCAAATGCCAAAAAGCCAACGAAAGAAGAAGGGGCAGTTTTTTACATCTTCTGAAACTGCTGTTTTTATGGCAAATATGTTTGATCTTTCTTCAATAAACTCAGTGATTAAAGTGCTGGATCCGGGAACAGGAACAGGGATATTAGCAGCAGCGTTGGTAGAACGTTTGAACCAAGAGAACAAAGTAAAGAGAATTGAATTGACCTGTTACGAAACAGACATAGATGTGTTGCCAATATTAAAAGAGAATTTGAAGTATATCGCAGAAAACGTGAAAAAGGAATTTTCTTATACGATTATGGAAGAAGACTATATTCTCTCGCAGCAGGATACCTTTAATGAAACTTTTTTTGCTGAGAAGAATCCAGCTAAGTATGATCTGGTTATAGGGAATCCACCATATCTAAGGGTTATGCGGGATAATCCGGCGGCTCTCGCTATGCCTGCTGTTGTACACGGTGCACCTAACCTTTATTTTTTGTTTGCATCTATGTCACTCTTCAATTTGAAGCAGGAATCTGAAATGGTTTACATCATTCCCAGAAGCTGGACTTCAGGAGCGTATTTTACAGCGTTTAGGCAGTATTTACTAGGTGAGGGCAGGCTGGAACAGATTCATCTTTTTGTGAGCAGAGATAAGGTGTTCAGTGAAGAACAGGTTTTGCAGGAGACAATGATTATCAGAGTGAAGAAAACTGTGAACACACCTCCACATGTTTTGATCACTTCCAGCAAGAGCAATGCTGATTTTAACGACATTACAAAGCTAGATGTCCCCTATGCATCTGTAGTGACTGGTTCTTCTCTATATGTATATCTGCCGACATCAGAAGCGGATATTCGGGTACTTGATATGATAAATACATATCGACATACATTTCCAGATGAAGGGTTACGGATGAGGACGGGTATTGTAGTTGATTTTAGGCAATGGGAAGATCTGCGCAAGGAACCCGGTGAACATCATCTTCCACTCTTCTATAGCCAGCATATCCGAGAGGGGAAGGTAAACCATAACCCTTCAGGCAAAGAATATGACTGGATTGTTGACTCTAAGAGAGGACTGATTCAGAAAAACCAGAACTATGTTTTCTGTAAGCGATTTACGGCAAAGGAAGAGAGAAGACGATTGCAGTGCGGCATTTACAGTCCGAAGGAATTTGAGCAGTATTCGTTTATTGCAACACAGAATAAGATCAATTATGTGGATCGGGTCGATGGTGAAGAAATGGATATCGATACTACTTATGGCGTGTATGCGCTGCTTAATTCAACCCTATTTGATATGTACTACCGAATTCTGAATGGGAGTACGCAGGTGAACAGTACAGAGATTAACAGCATTCCGGTTCCGCCGATGAATATAATTGATCGCATAGGAGATCGTTTAAGAGATTCTGGTGATCTCTCTACCGGGAACTGTGACCGTATCATTATGGAGGTGGCGTATGCCTAAGATAGAGGAGGCAAGAGCTTTTTTAGAAGAGATAGGGATGCCCAAAGCACAGCAGGCAGATATATGCTGCCTGACATTGTTGGCTATGGCAGATTTAAAGCCAGAGGATGGCTGGGAGAAAGCCACAAATCACTGGATCTGGATTCATGATGTAATTGCGTTTGCAAATGAGCACTATGCTACTACCTATGCGGAAAACAGCAGAGAGACCTTTCGTAAACAAGCCATGCACCATTTTAGAACAGCAGCCCTCATTGAAGATAATGGTAAGGCGACAAATAGTCCGAATTACAGATATTGTATTACTGAGGAGGTCCTGTCCGTGTTGAGAGGATATGGCACTTTCAGATGGAGGGAGAACATCAGAAGATATAACTTATATCATGAGAAACTGATAGACATGTACGCATCGAAAAAGAAGATGCAAATGATGCCTGTCAAGATCAATAATCAGGACTTTCAATTTTCGCCGGGAAAGCATAACCAGCTTCAAAAAGCGATTATTGAGGAGTTTGCACCCCGATTCGCACCGGATTCAGAATGCCTATATGTTGGGGATACTACAGAAAAGGATCTTGTGAAGAATGTTAATAAGTTGAGAATGCTAGGGTTTGAGATAACCTTGCATGACAAGATGCCAGATGTGGTGCTGTATCGTGAAGACAAGAACTGGATCTATTTTGTGGAGTCAGTAACCTCTGTAGGGCCGATGGATCCGAAGCGAATACTGGAAATCACTGAGATGACAAAGGATGTTACTGCTGGGAAGATATTTGTAACGGCATTTTTGGATTTTGGGACTTATAAGAAATTCACAGACTCACTGGCCTGGAATACGGAAGTGTGGATTGCGGATATGCCGGATCACATGATCCACCTTAATGGAGACAGGTTTATGGGACCGAGGAAATTATTAAAATGAAAATATATAAGCATTACAATGATAAATTTCAGAATGTTTTATATAATGGTGATTGTCAAAAATTTTTCAGAGAGTTACCAGATGAGTCAGTTGATTTAATAATAACTTCTCCTCCATATTGCATGGGAAAAGCATACGAAAATCCTACTGATGATATAGAAACGTTTAAGAAGCAGCACATAAAGATTTTTCAGGATATATACAGAATATTAAAACCAGGAGGTAGTATTTGTTGGCAGGTTGGGTATCATGTTTCGGAGTCATGTGTTATACCTTTGGATTTTATTGTCTATGGTTTATTTACAACATTGAGTCAAGACAAAACTTTTCCATTGATACTTAGAAATAGGATAATTTGGACTTTTGGCCACGGCCTAAATAGTGTCAAAAGGTTTAGCGGAAGACATGAAACTATTTTATGGTTTACAAAAGGCAAACAGAAAACTTTTAACTTGGATTCCGTTCGTATTCCCCAAAAATATCCTGGTAAGAAATCTTATCGTGGACCTCATAAAGGAGAATTTAGCGGAAATCCACTTGGAAAAAATCCTTCAGACGTTTGGGATATTCCTAATGTTAAGGCAAACCATATAGAAAAAACAAGTCATCCTTGTCAGTACCCTGTTGCTTTACCACGGCGCTTGATTAGGGCACTATCAGAGGAGCAAGCTGTAGTCTTAGATCCATTTATGGGATCGGGAACAACAGGAGCAGCTGCGGTGATAGAAAATAGGCGTTTTTTAGGTGCAGAGATAAACAAAGAATATTATAAGATTGCGATTGACCGTGTATCAAAGGCAATGGAAGGCTCACTGAAAATTCGAGAGGATAAGCCAGTTATTAAGCCAAATCTAAATTCAGCAGTGGCTAAATTACCTAAAGAATTTAAGGCGGCGAGAGAGGAAGATTAGAATGTCCAATTCAAGAAAAAGAAAGCCGATGCCAGAAAAGCAAAAACAAGTCGCGTCAGAAAAAAGAGCCAATAGGATTTTTAAGAATAAAATCAAGAGACTATTTGTTTCAGCAGGATTTCAACAGATTAAATCTGAAAATCATCATTTTGATATTGGCCTACGCAGAGCAGAAATAGATTCTTTGTTTATTAATGAAAACATTTTGATTGTCTGTGAGGATACTAGTACAACTCGTGATATAAAATCACATATTAGAAAAAAGCATGAGGCCTTTGATCAGATTGAAAAAAATAAGCGCACTTTTTTAGATTGGATCGCAACAGAGTTTTCTTACCAAGATATTAAGCAGTATGATGAAAACCAGTATATCATTAAGTATTTGTATTTTTCACAGAACGAACTTAACCTTAGCAAGGAAGAAGCACAGTTGTATCCACTTATTCAATTTGTTGAACCGCGATATCTTGAGTATTTTAATCGAATGACTCAATGCATACATAAATCTATAAAATACGAAGTTTTTCGTTTCCTACAAATAGACAGTAACCAGATAGGCAGTAATACTACAGAAAGTAAAAAGAAATGTATTTCGGCAACAATCATTAGCCCCAAGGAGTCAACTGGATTAAGAAATGGGGTAAGAATTGTTTCATTTATGATGTCTGCAGAAACATTAATAAAAAATTCTTATGTTTTGAGAAAGGATAATTGGGAAGACTCAATCACTTTATATCAACGGTTAATACAGAAAGAAAAAATCAAAGGAATCAGAAAGTTTTTGGCCACAAGACAAGAAGCTTTTTATAATAATATTATTGTGGCATTACCTTCAAATGTTTATTTCCTTGATGAAAAAGACCATCCAATTAATTTAAATGCAATAGGAAGATACGATGTCTGTAAAATGATGCTGCCAGATGAGATGAATAGTATTTGTATAATCGATGGGCAACACAGGGTATATGCACATTACGAAGGGGAAGAAAACGACCCGGATGAAATTGAAATCGCAAATTTGAGAAAGAAACTGCATCTTCTAGTTACAGGTCTGGTTTTTCCAGAGGAAATGTCCGATGTCCAAAAAGCACAAATTGAAAGCGGTATTTTCTTGGATATAAACACGAATGCAAAGCCCGTACCCCCAGATGTACTTCTTCATATTAAAGGGTTGAAAGATCCACTATCGGATATCGGTATTGCACGTGCTGTAATTGAACGATTAAATAAGGAAGACATTTTTTTACATATGTTTGAGCTGTCAGCTTTGGATGAAGGGAAAATAAAGATCGCATCAATTATTAAATTTGCATTGAGATATCTGGTGACTATTGAACCCAAAGAGAAGAAAAGCCTATTTGATTATTGGAATGGAGATGAAAATGAATTAAAGCAATTAAATGATCAGGCATATAATTCCTATATCGATTTTTGTGTACAACAAATTAGAATATATTTTTCTGCACTTAGAGACAGTCACCTGAAGGAATGGACTGATCCTAACTCCAAACTGTTATCAGTCATATCTTTGAACGGTTTCATTATTGCGTACAATCGTTATATTGACCAAAAAAATTTGGGAGACTTTAAATTTTTTAATAATAGATTCAAGGATTTGTATACAGATTTTACGAGAGAAAAATTCCCATATACATCCAGTCAGTACAAGAAATTTTCGGATGAAATTTTGAATAATGCACTTTTGAAGGCATAGTAGGTGTTTGCATGGCAACACTTTGGCAACAAGAAATCAGATAGCCAGTAGAAACAGTCTGATTCAGATAATACAGATACAACAATTTATAAAACTGAACATATTTGCTTAGAAACAAAGCTAATAGGAGCGAGCTGGAATAACAGGAATAAAAATGCTTCTGTGATAGCGCCTTTAAAAACGCTGGATTTTGGTGATTTGAAAGCGTGAAAACTGCCTTAGTGATACTAGTTCGATACTAAAAAGTTGAAAAAATAGGTTCAAAAGGGAGTTGTTGAATTTAGCGAGTTTTACAAGCGATACTTATTGACCGAAGGGCAATAAGGTAGGGAAATAATTTTAGAAAGCCTTCCATCGTTTTGGTGGAAGGCTTTTGTGGAAGTAGAGGTTGATAAGTTTGAATTTGGGTGGAATAAAATATTCTATGAACCGGAAAATTAAGGAGATGAACGATCGTTTCCGAAGGTTTTGTTATCATATTCCTGAGGTTAAGCGCTATCCCACGCATTTGCATTGCGGTTTGAATGGCTTTCCAAGTGTTTATGCAGAACGTTTCGAGAGTGTGAATACTTTTCTGTAAATAGATCTTCTATGATATTTAAATAGTGATAGATCAGGCAAATATGAATCAATGTTGAACCTGATCATTTACTTAATACGTAACAAATACAAACTGGTATGTCAAGAACATCCGCTATTGAACGGATGAGGTTCCTGACATATCGGTTGTTGTTTTATTAGTCCGGAAGACGCCCTTCGTACATGATAGACAGCTCTCCGTACACCTTGCCCCAGTTCCTGATGGACATGGTCCACTTCTTAGTGGCTTCAAATGTTGACAGGTACAAAGCCTTAAGCAGTGCCTGAT
>NBBL01000005.1 GCA_002892395.1 Lachnospiraceae bacterium | reverse complement strand
TCTCTGAGTGCTGCCTGTATATCTTCGGCAGTTTCGATTCCATACTCATCGATCAGTCCTCTGATGATATTCCTTTTTCCCTCTGTCATGGGTTGTACTTTGTATACTTCTTTCTTTCTGTTTGCCATTATAAAAGGCCTCCTATGATTTATTTTATCATAGAAGACCTTTCGTCTTACACTTTTACAGACTTTATTTCATACTCTCTCATACGCGCCGCTTGAGAATTCCTTATTCTTCGTGAACGCAATCTTCCCGAACCACTCCTTACGGAAGGTGTTCCAGCTGTCCGGCGCATAGTCAGCTATGTTGCTCTCCGGGATATAGATTCTCATGCTGCGCATGGTTTTTCTGAACTCTTTCCACACTCGCTCCGCTTCCGGGTCTGTGTGCTCCGCCTTATCAAGCATCTCATTCGCAAGTGCCGCAGATACCCGTGTCACTTCCTCTCCATCGATTCTTTGCGCTGTGCGGAGGTAAGTGTAGAATTTACCTACTTTTGCCTCTAAGGGCTTTAAATCGCCCTCTACGCTGAACTCATCCGCAAGGCTTTTCACCACCCTGTGGATGTCTTTGTCAGAGGGAGTTAAGTTCTTATAGGTGTTCAGCATACCGGTAAGGTATTCATTCGCCCTCCGAAGATCAGCGTTCTCAGCGATTAAATCTTCTCTCGGCAGATCATCCTCTGAAATATTCAACTGATGGGAGATCTTATGCTTGTTTCCGTCCGTTTCTGATGATATACTTTCATCAGAAGAAGGTTGCCGCAATTTATCATTGGACGGACGAAAGTCCCGAATTTGTCTTGTGGGGCCTTCTTCTATTTTTGTAAGGTATTCGTTCGCCCTCCGAAGATCAGCATTCTCAGCGATTAAATCCTCTCTCGGCAGATCATCCTCTGAAATGTTTAACTGATAAGAGAACTTAGGCTTGTTTTTGTTCGCTTCTGGTGATATAATTCCATCAGAAGAAGGTTGCCGGAATTTATCATTGGACGGACGAAAGTCCCGAATTTGTCTTCCAGGGCCTTCTTCTATTTTTGTAAGGTATTCGTTCGCCCTCCGAAGATCAGCATTCTCAGCGATTAAATCCTCTCTCGGCAGATCATCCTCTGAAATGTTGAACTGATAGGAGAGCTTAGGCTTGTTTTTGTTCGCTTCTGGTGATATATTTTGATCAAAGGAAGTTGTCATCGCCCTATCGTGCGAGGAAATATTCCCCGGAACACGTTGCGATGCAGCTTTCTCAGAAGCCGGAAGCGCCACTTTATGCGTAGGGATTTTTCCCGTAACATGATGTGCTGCGGCTTCTTTTATTTGCGCAATATCGTACACATAGTCTGTACCATCTCCACTCATTTTTATCTTGAGTTCGCCACTAAATATTCTTGTCTCTCCGTTATCCTCCGTTCCGAACACTACTTTATACTTTGTCCAACCTCTCTCGGCGTCAAGAATATGCTTTTCCTCATTATTTTCTTCCCACCTTGGATCACTGGCATTGGCTACAATTTCTTTTATTTTTTCAATAGCACTGAATTTCGTTCTTCTCCCATCGGTTTTTAAACGCTTTGTAGAGTTTGAGTTTGTGTATTCCCTTGCCGTTCTTGAATTAAAGGTCACAGTCCTGGAATCCGACCTGATTTCTACCTTTTCTCCATTTAATTCTCTGAGAAGATCTCTGATAACTTTTCTTGTTCCCGCGAGATTATCTTTTTGCAGATCATCATCTGTAATAAGCCCCATCTTGATTAACGGAATTGTTCTTTCGTTTTTGTCGTAAAGCGTTTCCCCATCCTCGGAGATGGTGAGGCTGAATCTCACATTTTCAATAGACTGTAGCTTTCTAAGCCGGTCTCCCTCCTCATTCGGGTCATACTCAATCGAATTGCTTCCGTGATAGTACGGAATTAACTCCCCTTTCTCATTTACCGCTTTGCTGTCTTTAAAAAATTCACGCTGTGCCTCCGTAAGCTCTGTTCCCTCGGAATCATGCGCTTGTATAATATTCCCTTTTCCGTTCTCCAGGATATTTAACTGATAACTCAGTTTGGGCTTGTTTTTGTTCGCTTCTGATGATATGCTTTTATCAAAAGAAGGTTGCAACGCCCCATCACTGGATGGACGCAAGTCCTGAACGTGTTGCGTTGTGCCTTCTTTTATTTTATTGATGTCGTAAAAGTAATCTCTGCCGTCTTTGTCGTAAAGCGTTTCCCCATCCTCGGAGATGGTGAGGCTGAATCTCACATTTTCAACAGACTGTAGCTTTCTAAGCCTGTCGCCCTCCTCATTCGGGTCATACTCAATCGTTGTCATTCCGGCATTGTGCAGCGCATTCGCAAGCTCCTGATCTCCATCCTTCGGCGCAAGAACCGTTACAACCTCGCTGAAATCAACCACTCTCTGCGGCTTCGCCTCGAACATGTTTACCGGCATTTCTCTTACTTCTTGCAAAATGTCCGCGATCTTCTGTATCTCCGCTGCCGTAGGCTTATAGAAGCCATTCTTCCTGTTTACCTCTGGTGCAATCGTGTTTTTGTTAAAGATCATTGAATATTCACCGAAGTTATCCCACCCCATGGCTGCCTTTGTTACAGCGATAGAGGGCATCGGAAGCCCACGCAACCGTAATACATCCGCAAGCTTGTTTGCGGGGATATTGTGAACTGCGATCAGGTCTTTTGTTTGTTCTACATCATCTTTCAGATCAAGCTGATACTTTAAACCTTTAATGTCTGAATTCCGTGAAGGTTTCATTCCGAATTTTTTAAGTACATCCTGCGGCAGTACATCAGGATAATCCACCTTGATTCCGTTAATTAGTTCTGCTATACTTACTGTAAAAGAAGGAGAGCCGGAGGCATTTACATGTCTACTTGGGGCGCCATTGAGCGCAGCTCCTCCTTTTTTGCTCTGAAACTATGGAGTGCCTCCACATTCTCAAACTCATTCCCTGTCTCATAATGGTTTATAACAAGCCTTGCTACATGAATATTTTTCCCGTCTGTAAACGCACTAAACATAACATACGCTTTATCAGCATCGTTCCGCATTCCATCCGCTTCATTGACTACAATCGCATTGCTGACAATCATAGGTAAATTTTCATAGGCTGCATAATTTACGGCCCCCATCCTGATTAACCCATGTTTAATTGCTCCGGCCCTAATCTGTACAATTCCTATTTCTCTGTTTCGCAAAGCATTTCTTCCGAGATCGGTTTTGTTTGCTTTGTTATATGCTTTGCTGTTAGCATATAAATAGCACAAAACAAAATGAGATATCCCCTTGAAGCATTGTATTATAAGCATTAGGAGGAACTCATTATGTCACGTAAACAACCTCACCATTCCAAACAGTTCAAACTGGATGCTGTCAATTACCGCAGGGAACATCCTGATCTTACCCGGCTTGAATGCGCTAAGAACCTTGGCATTGGTCTCAGTACACTTGCCCGATGGGAAGCACAGTTCCGAGATAATGACGGTGACATTCCCGGCTCCGGTTCTGGTAACTACGCTACCGACGAAGAAAAAGAAATCGCTCGGCTTAAGCGTGAACTCCGTGACGCACAGGACGCTCTCGATGTCCTAAAAAAAGCCATCAGCATTCTGGGCAAAGATTGACGGAAGCCATCTACACAGAAGTTTCTGCCAAAGTAGAGGCATCCAAAGTCACTAAATGCCGTGTCTCTGCTTCCGGAATGCTCAAGTTCTTAGGCGTTTCCCGCTCTGGTTACAGAGCTTTTCTGAAAAGAAAAGTGTCTCCGTCCCGGCAGCGTAAGGAAAGCATCAAGAAGCAGATCGGGAAGATCTATGATGATTCCAAGCAGAACTATGGAGCTCCTAAGATCACGAAAGAACTTCGAAAGCTGGGCTATATCGTCTCTCAGCGCACTGTCAGAAAATACATGAAAGAGATGGGCATCAAAGCCCAATGGGTCAAACCCTGGACGACGACCACCCGGGATTCTGATTTCAGTACAGAGCTTCACAACATCCTTGATGAGCAGTTCAATCCTGACCGGCCTAATGCTGTCTGGTGTACCGACATCACATATATCTGGACTCAGAATGGCTTTGTCTATCTCAACTGTGTCATGGACCTGTATTCCAGAAAAATCATTGCCTGGACCCTTGCAGATACCATGGAAGTATCGACTGTCGTCGCTACGATTGAAAAAGCAAAAGCAACCCGCAGCACCGCTCTGCCTTTAATTATTCATACAGACAGAGGAAGCCAATATGTATCCGCCGCCTGGCACGAGGCAACCGGTAAGATGCAGCGGAGCTATTCTCACAGCGGTTATCCTTACGATAACGCCTGTATCGAATCCTTCCACGCCTTGATCAAGCGGGAATGGATCAACCGATTTAACATACGCGACTATAATCATGCGTATCGTCTTGTCTTCGAATAGATAGAAGCGTTTTATAACACTGTTAGGATTCACAGCCATTGCGACTACATGTCACCGGCAGAATTCGAAAAACTTTATGAGAGCGTAAACAAGCTGCCAGCCGCCTGAGGCTGGCGGGATCTCTCATTTTAATTTGCGCTATTTATTGACACAGGACCAAATAGATTCCATGCACTGAACCACCAACTAAAAGCCCATTGCTTCCAGCTCTTTTACTATCTTAATTTGATTCTGTTTTCAGATGTCTTCTGTTTTGTGGGTAGTTCATTGACAGGTGGATTCTCGTCAGATAGCAAAATGTCTAAATTCACAAAATCGTTTTGATCGATTACGATTTGGTCGGCTCGTCTGTTTCCCGGCTTCTTTTCTTGAATAACGATTTCATATCCTAACGCAGTGAGCATTTCAACAGCAGTATTGAAGGACATATTTTGGTTGTTAAGTCTTGAACTCACAGCGTTTCCAGTGCGCTTATTACCTCCTTGATTTTTAACTCCGGGTTGGGTAAGTTCGTCCTTCCATAAAATTTCCGCCATTGTTCCTAAAGAAATCTTTTTCGCTTTCATTATGTTTCTAATTGCTTTGTTGATGTACATTGTTTTCAACCTCCTTGTGATTGGTAATTTTCCATTCGATTTTGTCTTTAAGTCGGCTTTTAACAATTACTTCACAATCCATGGCTTCAATCATTTCTAAAAACGTGTCAATTCTCATACCATTTTCACGAGAAAGAGGGTTGGAGACAGCAGATGCAGTAGATTTTCCCAGCTTACTGGCAAGAGAAGCATTGCTGAAACCTCGGAGCTTCATAATATTTTTTACTATTTCGTTTGGTTTCATATTGTTACCTCCTTATGCGAATAATATAACTAAAACACTTTTTCGTGTAAAATAGGGTCTTTTTCTTTTTTGGTAATATTCAGCGTACTCCCTTGCCCGGTTTCGCCCCTTGTCAATCCCCCCGGGGGTATACCCACAAGCCCCCAAAACGCCGCCACAAGCCCGGGAAACGGTGAACCCATATAAAAAACCATACACCCACGAACAAAAGCCCCGGGAAACGCCTATAAACGCCCCACAACGCAAGCCGGACACGGTGAACGCCGGACACAATGCACCCACACTCACGAACGACACAAGCCCGAGGACACGTTCGCAAGCGTTCAAGGCTTGCCACGTTCACCCCGGGCGGTTATTCTTGATTAAATTATACATCAACTATTAAATGGTAAATGTGTATAAAAATAACCGCCTATATAGGCGGCTAATCTTTTGCTTATTCATTTTTAAAAGTTCCGCATTCGGACCGTACTCGAACTTTTGAGTGCGGTCCATTTTCTCTAATGTTATAGAAAATCAATGCCTCGCCGTTTCTGACCTCAATCTTGGCGATAAAGGTGTCAACAAGGCGCTGCCGGAAGGCAGCGTCGTTTATGTCTCCTTTTCCGTTCCGAAGGAGCATACCAAAAACGGCTTCCGGTGTGCGTAACACACCCGAAGCCGCAACATACATCACTTCTGCTTTACTGCTTTGTGACAGAGAGAACCTCACCTTCAAACGGATCGGTTTCCGACAATTTTCCGGTGTAGGAAACCGAGACAAGATCGCCGTCCTTTACGTCCGAGAGACCCTTCGGCGGCATCCCCTGCTCAAAAACAAACTGATAAAATGCCCCGTCCTTGTCCTCCAGCGTGAACTGAAAATCCTTGATCTCGCTGATGGTTCCGGATATGGTGGAAGCTGCTTCGGTTTCCCCTGCTGCTTCTGATGCATCGGTTTCCTTTTCCGACTCCTTCTCCGGCATAGTCTCCTTTTCCGTCTCCGGCGCAGCTTCCTTCGTGGTCTCCTGCACTGCTGCTGCCTGGGTTGTTTCCTTTTGACTTCCCTGTCCACAGCCTGCAAATGTCAGTGCGGTCACCGCCAAGGCTCCGATCAAAAGCGTACGCATTCCTTTTTTTCTCATAACTTTCATCTCCTTGATTTCACTTGTTGTCAACATTTCCTGACAAGCTTGGATTATACCCATCCTTTCGCAGGAATCAAGAAGCTTCTGTCTATCTTAAAAAAAATTCATGATATTGAAAGCTTTTTTTATCATTTTTTCAGACTTTACGGCTGCGTGCCATACCGAACCGAGCCTTTAAAATTTCTTTCAAACTCACGGCGCTGGTCATTTTTCGCAATGGATTCGCGCTTATCATACTTCTTTTTTCCTTTTGCAAGGCCGATCTCCACCTTCACGCGGCTTCCCTTAAAATATACCTGAAGCGGAACAATGGTGAGTCCTTTTTCCTTTATTCTTCCTGCCATGCGGCGAATTTCCCCTTTGTGCATAAGGAGCTTTCGGACGCGAAGCGGGTCCTTGTTAAAAATATTTCCCTTTTCATAGGGGTTGATGTGCATGCCGCAGAGAAAAATCTCTCCGTTTTTTAAATCCACCCAGGATTCCTTAATGGAGCACTGTCCCTGCCGCAGAGACTTCACCTCCGTTCCGAACAGTTCAATCCCAGCCTCCATACTCTCCAGAATAAAGTAGTCAAAGCGCGCCTTCTTATTATTTGCAATGAGCTTTCTGCTCTCCTTTTCCATTTCTTACCCCTCTTTCGCACCTTCCCTGACAGGCACAAAATCTACGGTTCGAGCCAGTCGATCCGCCCGCACCACTCTGACCTGCATCCCTTGTCCCAGTCTGTACGTCCTTCCGGTCATTTCTCCCACCAGCATCCAATGCTCCTCATCGTAGCGGTAATAATCGTCCCGCAGCTCCTGCATCCGGATCATGCCCTCCACGGTATTGGAAAGCTCCACATAAAGACCGAAGCGCGTCACTCCGCTGATGATTCCCTCATAGTGCTCTCCGATGTGTGCCTCCATGTACTCACACTGCTTGTATTTCACGCTCTCCCGCTCTGCTTCCTCCGCTCGCCGCTCCAAGCGGCTGCTCTCGGCTGCAACATCCGGAAGGATCTCAGAAAAATGCCCAATCCGCCTTTCGTCCATCTCTCCGTGCAGTGTTTCCTTAATAATTCTGTGAATCTGCAAATCGGGATATCGTCGGATTGGCGAGGTGAAATGCGTGTAGCAAGGCGAAGCCAGCCCGAAATGTCCGCTGCATACGGCATCGTAGCGTGCCTGCTTCATAGAGCGAAGCATAATGCGGCTGATGAGGCTCTCGGCCTCGTTTCCTTCCAGCTTCCCCAGCAACCTTTGGAGCTCCTTCGGATGGAGCACTCCATTCTTTGTTTTCATCGTCAGGCCGAAGCTATGAATGAACACAGACAGCGCCTTCATCTTCTCCGGATCCGGCGGCTCATGTACGCGGTACAGGAACGGAATTTGTCTCCATCGGTACTCCTCCGCCACAGTCTCATTTGCTGCCAGCATGAAGTCCTCAATCATTCTTGTGGCTTCGTTCCGCTCATAAGCACAAATGTCCACCGGCTTCCCCGCTCTGTTGAGGATGACCTTGCTCTCCGGAAAATCAAAGTCGATGGAGCCCCGCTCCCGCCGTCTTTTTCTGAGGCGCTTCGCGGTCTCATTCATGCGCCGAAGCAACACACAGAGCTCAGTTTCTTCGCCGGTCACGGGCACTGCTTCCCCGCTCAGCATGGCATGGACCCAACCGTAAGTCAAGCGTCGGTTCGAACGGATCACCGATTCGCAGATTTCGTGAGAAACAATCACACCGCTTCCGTCAATTTCCATCAGGCAGGAAAGTGTAAGCCGCTCCTCTCCTTCATTCAGAGAGCAACTGCCGTTGCAAAGTGCATGGGGAAGCATGGGAATCACGCGATCCGCCAGGTATACGCTGGTGCCTCTTGTCCGCGCTTCCCGATCAATTTGCGATCCTTCTCCCACGTACGCGCTCACATCTGCAATGTGGACGCCAAGACGCACATTTTGATTGGGAAGTGTCTCAATGGAAATGGCGTCGTCCAGATCCTTGGCGTCCTCACCATCTATCGTGATCGTATAAAGCGAAGTAAAGTCTCTCCGGCTATCTCCGGCTGTCACCGGGACAGAGGCGGACAGCGCTTCCGCTTCCTGTGTCACCTCCTGCGGAAATTCCTCCGGCAGATCAAAGCTTCTCACAATGGACAAAATATCCGTCCCCGGATCTCCCACACGGCCCAGGCATTCAATCACCCGCCCTGACAGTCTCCCAGCCGATCCCTTTCCCGGAAATTTTGTGATTTCCGCCACCACCTTACACCCGGTCACTGCCCCCATCGTCTTTCCTGCGGCAATGCAGATCGCATCCGGGAGGCGCGGATTGTCCGGAAGCACAATTCCGCCCTGATTGACTCTGCGATAGTATCCGACAACGCGCAGATTGGCGCGTTCCAAGACCTCTAAAATCGAGCCCTCCGCCCGATCTCCCCCTCTTTTCCGGCTTTGCTTCACCCGGATTCTCACTGTGTCCCCGTGCATCGCACCATGAACATCTCCGCGGGGAATAAAGATGTCCTCCTTCCTTCCCTCTATGCGGACAAATCCAAATCCCTTCGCATTTGCAAGAAAGGCGCCGGTGTACATCGTCTCTTCCGTCTTCTCGTATCGTCCACGCTTTGAGCACCGGATTTTTCCTTCCTCCGAAAGCGCGTCCAACCACTCCCTGAGCTGATCCCGCTCCTCCCGGGGAATATGAAGAAGCGCCGCAAGCTCACGTATGCGCATCGGGCGGTAATCCGGATCGTTCATCCATTCCAGCAGCAGCTGCTTTTTTCGCAGCGTTTCCTCTTTTTTCACAAATGCTCCTTTAACATCATACCGGCAGACAGAACGAAAGCTCCCGCATTCTTGCGGGAGCTTTCAGCAGTTTCAGCGCCTTCACACAATATTCAGGACGAAAGCAAGAACCAAAAACAGCACGGCGAGCGCCGTTGTCAGCTTCTCCAGCGTCCCCTCGACGGAGCGCCCCCGAATCTTTCCCCAGTAGGAATCCGCCATTCCGCCGATCGCACCAAGACCCTGATCTCTTCCTTCCTGCATCAGAATAATGGCCGACAAAACAACACATACAATAACAAAAACCGCCGATAAAATCGTATTCATATGTCTCAGCATGCTGCGCCTCCGAAATTCTTCTCCCGTCTGCCGAAAGCAGACATAAATCTGTCTCTCATCCTACCATAAATCATGTCCAGGTGCAAGCAGCTTTTTAAAGGCGCAGGGTAATGCCGTACTCCCGATTCAGATGGTTCAGAATCTTCTCCACATTCCGCTCGGTGTCCTCTGCCTTCCACTCCTCCTTCGGACGGAAGGTCACGGAAAACGCCAGACTCTTCTTGTCCGGCGGAATCGGCGCCCCTTCGTAGACATCAAAGAGCTTGACCTCTCTCACATATTTGTTGCTTCGGCGAATCCCATCCTCCACCTGCCCACAGCTGATCGTCCGATCCATGACAAGTGCGAGATCCCTCGTAACCTCGGGATAGAGCGGAAGCGGTTCAAACACTTCTTTTTCTTCCTCCGTCCCGTAAAGTGCCTTTAAATCCAGCTCTGCCAGATACAGGTCACTGCGAAGACTAAGCTTTTCCGCAATGTCATAAGCCAACTTCCCCAGATACCCAATCTTCCGGTCTCCGCAGATAACCGCTGCCGCCTGATACGGATGGAGGAACGGTTCCCCTCCCTGTTCATAGCGGAAGGAACGGTGCAGCCTCTCTGCCACCAGATCCAAGGCGCCCTTTAAGCTGTAAAAATCCTCCTGTTCCCCGAAGAAAGCCAGTGCGAGGTGCGTCCGCTCATCCGGATATTCCGACAGCGGAAGCGCCTTTGGGACAAAGACATTTGCAATCTCAAACAGACGTCCCTCCAGATTGCCGTTCTTTTGATTCCGCATAACCGCATTTGCCATGGAGGCCGTCAGCGTGGTGCGCATCAGAGAAATTTCCTCGCTGATGGGATTCAGAATCCGGATCGCGCGCATCTCCGCGGCATCCTCTGCGTAACGCAGCATGTCAAGATCTGCCGGGGAAAAGAAGGAGTAGTGGATGCACTCGTAGCAGCCGGCGCCGCAGAGTGTCTCCTTCAGAGCCAGCTCCCGTTCCTGCTGCTGACTCAGGCCGCCGCTTGTCACCTCCGCACATTTCAAAAAGCTGGGAACCAGATGCTCGTATCCGTAAAGACGAATCACCTCCTCCGCCACGTCCTGATAGGATTCCATGTCCTCTCGGTAGGGCGGAATTTTAAGGCTCAGTGTCCCGTCGGCAAGTGTCGGCTCCATATGGAGGCGTTCCAGAATGCGCAGCATCTCTGTTTCCGGTATGGAAATACCAAGCACCCCCTGAATTTGATCCACATTGACGGTGAGCGCCCGCGTTTCGATGCTGTTACCTGTGTTGACGTCCACCTGGGTTTTTGCAATCCTTCCGCATCCGAGGCGTTCAATGAGGCAGAGTGCGCGGCGCATGGCCAGCTCCGCTGTGTATTCATCACAGCCCTTTTCAAAGCGGGCGCTGGCGTCGGTTCGCTTCCCCAGAGAACGGGAGCTGCGGCGAATGTTGTCCCGCGCAAATTTTGCCGCTTCCAGAATCACCTCTTTGGTTTCGGGAAGGATCTCCGAATTCATCCCTCCCATGATTCCCGCCAGACCGATCGGTCTCTCCGCATCGCAAATCAGCAGATTGGAGGCGGTCAGCGTGAGCGTTTCTCCGTCTAGGGTCAAAATGGTTTCTCCGTCCGAGGCACGCCGCACACAGATTGCATCACCCGAAACCTTTCCCCGATCATAGGCATGCATGGGCTGTCCCAGCTCCAGCATGACATAATTTGTGATATCCACCAGATTGGAAATGGGATGAATGCCCAGCAGCGCCAGCCGCCGCTTCATCCATGCCGGAGAGTCCCCTACCTTCACATCCGACACATAATGGGCGAGATAACGGGGGCAAAGCTCCGGCGCCTCCACGGAAACCCTGAGCCCCGGAAGCGCCTCCTCCGAGATGGTATAATCGGTCTCCAGCTCCTTGATCGGTTTGTCCAGCACCGCTGCCACTTCTCTTGCGATCCCGTAAATACTCTGACAATCCGGTCGGTTTGCCGTGACGGCGATATCAAAGATCCAGTCATCAAGCCCCAGAATCGGCTTCACGTCCGCTCCTGTCTCCGCCTCATCCGGCAGAAGGAGCAGCCCCTGGTAGCCTGCCCCGGGGTACATTTCCTCGCTCACCCCCAGCTCCGTTCCGGAGCAGAGCATTCCCTGGGACTCATAGCCTCGAAGCTTTCCCTTTTTAATGGTTGTGACGCCGGTGACCTCCGTGCGCTCACGATTTGTCTCATATACGGTGGCGCCGGGCAGCGCAGTCGGAAATTTTTTTCCGACTGCCACGTTGTCTGCGCCGCAGCAAATCTGAAGCCTTCCGTGAACCCCGCAGTCTACCCGGCAAACATGCAGATGTGTGTCCGGAATCGGCTCACAGCTCTCCACAAGGCCCACCACAACCCCTTTGATGTCTGCACCCACCTCCTTCAACTCCTCCACTTCAAAGCCGCAGGAGAACAGCTTCTCCTGAAGCTCCTTGGGTGTGCAGGAAATTTCAACATATTCCTTTAACCAACTGAGCGGTGCCAGCATGAATGATCCCTCCCTTTTTCATCCTCTGAGCTGCTTGAGTACCCGAAGATCCGACTCAAACAGAAGCTTGATGTTGTTAATCCCGTATTTCAGCATGGCGACGCGCTCAATGCCGATGCCAAATGCAAAGCCGCTGTACTCATCGGAACAAATGCCGCAGTTTTCGAGTACCTTTCTGTTCACGACGCCGGCGCCGAGAATTTCAATCCAACCGGTTCCCTTGCAAAGCTTGCATCCCGTTCCGCCGCAGGAAAAGCAGCTCACGTCCACCTCAACAGAAGGCTCCGTAAACGGAAAATAAGAGGGCCTGAGACGCGTTTTTGTTTCCGCTCCGAACAGCTTCTGTACAAACTGATCCAGCATCCCCTGCAAATCGCAAAGTGTGATGCCTCTGTCCACCACAAGCCCCTCCATTTGCGTAAACATGGGGGAGTGCGTCGCGTCATCATCCGATCGGAATACCTTTCCCGGGGAGAGAATCTTGATCGGCGGCTTCCTCTTTTCCATCACATGAATCTGACCGGACGAGGTTTGCGTTCGAAGCAAAAACTCATCGCTGAGATAAAACGTATCCTGCATGTCCCGGGCCGGGTGATCCTTAGGCGTATTAAGCGCCGTGAAGTTGTAAAAATCCGTCTCGATTTCGGTTCCCTCATAGACCTCAAAGCCCATCCCGGAAAATACGCGAATCATCTCGTTCCGTACCAATGTGGTGGGATGGAGATTGCCCCGGACAATTTTCTTTCCCGGAAGCGTGACGTCAATCTTCTCCTGTTCGTACCGCTTTTGAAGCTCCCGCTCCTTTGCCTTTTTCTCCAGCTCCCCCAGATGATCCACCACCCAGTCCTTCAGCCGGTTGATGCTCTCACCGTATTCCGCCCGTTCTGCTGCCGGAATGTCGCGCATTCCCTTCATCAGACCGCTGACCAGCCCCGCTTTTCGATCCAGATAGCGCTTTCTCAGCTCATAAACCGCCTGCGAATCCAGCTCTGTCTGCATTTCCTCCTGAAACCGGCTTCGGATTTCCTCCAATCTGCTCTTATCCATGCTCTCTCCTCTCTCAACCCTGGCGAATCCAGCAAAAAGTCCCATGCTCTCTTTCTTTCGAAAAAGAACATGGGACGAGTTTTATTGAACCCGCGGTACCACCCGAATTTCCTCCGCAAGGCGGAGAACCCTTTTCTTCCTTAACGCGGACAACGTCGAAATCTACTGTGCATCCGATGCTGTGACAGGAGCGGGACGCAAGCGCTTCCCCTTTCCGATCGAATCCCCAAACGCAGTTCCATTTCGCTGCTCCGGCGTGAAATTTCGCTCTCGCTTCCCCGGAATTGCTTCCAGCTCCCGCAATCCTCTCTGAACGGTTTCGCGCGCTACTTTGCGCCATCCAAGCATTTGACTGGTTACAGTCTAAACGCCGGTGGAACAAAAGTCAAGGATGACCGCATTGTTTTCACAGAAGGGGATTTGGTTCCAATGTTAAGAACATTCCAGGTCATTTTCAAAACCACCAATTACTGACATTCAAGGTCATGGTGTGTCCTACACTGATCATCGTAAACACCAAAGCATTAATCAAAGCGCCCAAATAGAGCTTCCCCGTTTGTAAATACAATTTTCTTGCAAAAATTGTACACACACTCTGAACAATGAAAAAGCTCCATGTTTGCATCACTCGAGCACTATTGAGCGGAACCTTTCCCAGCACAGAGAACATAGAATATTGGTATATCCAAAGCAACAGAAGCCCAAGCCCATTGATTGCACACATCAAGGCGACGTTTTTCCACTCTTTTCGTCCGGAAATCATGCGCCCAATATTCTGTGTAAACGCATTTGTCAGATAGAACATAAAGAAGATCGGGACATATCGAAGTGCGATCAAGATCATCCTACTGTTTGGCCAACGTATCACCCAATTCAGCAGTCCGAAATAGGAGCCAAAGAAATAGGAAGCAACAAACGCCATGAAATAACCCATTCCTACTGACAAAAATGCAAGCAAAATAGTTCTTCCACATTCTTTAATCGATATTTTCAAGTTCCAGTCAGAGGGTTTTACATTTCCAATCTTTCGAATAGACAACCAATATCGTGCTGTAAACAATGCTACTGTCCAAATCCCTGCAGTCGCAACCCAAAGCCCTTGCTCCAACTGATTACCTTGCGGCCAAAGGATGGTTCCAAACAGGCTTCTCGCAGCAAAAGTCTCACCTTTGTGTCCTCCGACCCACATGGCAAGAGGAATCATCCACATAACCGGTATGATGGATCCGATAATCATGAAGCCCCAATAGTATGCTTTATCAATCAATTTCTTCGGCGGTGCCGGACGATAGATTTCCGATTCTGATTGAGCACACAGCAAAGAGAAGTAATTCCATGTCAATAGCCATCTGCAAAAGGCATAAATAACAAGGAAAAAGCTAACGGCTCCCAGTGCGTTAAAAAGCATTTCAAGCGGATAAATCAAATTGTTTGCATCAATTTCGTTTGGCGCAGATAACGACATCTGAAAGAAATCAATTGCACCGGAATTTGATCCGATCCCATATGGTCCCAGCATGTGAATCTCTGTGGGCTGGTTGAGAATCCTTAAATATTCTTTCTCGGATCCATCGACATGTCCGCGATAATATGTGCCTACTTTTACTGCTTCTCCTTCTTTTAAATCATACTCATCCAACTCATTGATAAAAGTCCTCGCGTTATTTGATTTGGAAAAGTTCCACGGACCTCCCGCTTCTGTCGTTCCGTTATTTTCATCTGCTTTGCATAAGCTGACCCCAAAATCAATGTCATAAGGCAACTCAATAATTTCTGCATCATTTTTAGCATAGCTCGGATGATATTGAAGATGACTCATCCACTGCTTATTTATACTTAGCTGCTGGTTATCAACGAGATAAACCGATTTGATCTTATTGATCCCTCCGTTGATCTCCTGTATTTTATAATAAGCGTAAACAGCGTCTGTTGTTTTTCCACCCAAGGAATGACCTGTAATTCCGATCTGATTTCCATCGACAAAACTCAGATCATACAGATATTCAATTAGAGGAGCCATACCGGAAGTAGGAGCTGTGTCGATGGACTCGAAATTTGCGTCGGGCTCTGCTGTTACCAAGAAAAAAGCATCCATCGGATTTTCCTTGTAATTATCGGAATCTCCATGTCCATCGCAATCAAGAGTAACCCCTACATACCCGCGCCGTGCCAACTCATAGCATAAGTAACTCTCGCTCTCTCGTGCATTAAAGCTGCCATGCAAAGCCACCACTGCAGGGGCGGGAGTCTCCTTTGTCGCTGTCGAGGGAATGAACATAGTAGCTGCTATCTTATGTCCGTTTCCGTCAAGTATACTGATATCTTTTATCTTAATTTTTCCGAGATTTGACCTCACCATCCAGGCCCCGGTCATACACATCAGACAAATCAAAACGGAAACCGCCAGAAATTTTAAATAAAACTTTCTCTTTATACGCATTTCTTTCCCTCCCCTTTTTAACAGCCCTAGTTTTATTTAAGAGTAATGCAATATGCGGACTCATCCGTATAATTTCCTCACATTGCATGCATCTTCTTCCGATTTGAATCTGCTATTTCTCGTACTGTTTCCTGTTTTTATTTCACTATTCCTCCGGTATCGGCACTCTCCTCCAAAATTCCCTACTGATATATCTCTTTCAAACGATTATTTTTTCGCCCGAACCTACAACTTTTCAGCCTTTTTCAATTATTTTTTGTGTCTTTTTCTGACTGCATTTTACAGTATTCCGGTATACCGGTCAAGATCTCGTTTTTCTTTCTCTGTTTTCAATATTTAAGGCTTTATTTTTTTATGTATTTCCAATATTTTAAACTTATAAAGTTTTAATATTTTAGTCTATTTTCACAATTTTTCTTGTCTATTTACTGTTTTTCAAAATCCCATGTATAATATGATTACTTTTTAAAGGAGAAAGCTCTGAAGTACTTATTATTCATGAGCAAGAAAATTTTTAAATGATCGCACTAAACGAACAGACCTATTTGCACTTGCAGAAGTTGATTATCAACAATTACTTTTCTTATCATAAAATATATTCCGAGACCAAAATTTCAAAGGAACTGGGAGTCTCTCGCACTCCCTTCAGAGACGCCATTCATCGACTCGCTCAAGAAGGCTACATCGATATTATTCCCAGCAAAGGCTTTATGCTTCACCAGCTCGACAAAAAGGATATCACCGAGACCTTCCAAGTTCGTTCCGCGCTGGAATGCTACTGCACCATGCAAATCTGCCAAGAATTTGAATGTCAAAAAGCAAAAAAACTATTCAAAGAATTGCACCTTATTCTGAATAACATGCAAACTGTCATGCAGACGACTCATGCAATCGACCACTTCTGTGAATACGATTTCCAGTTTCATATTCATATCATTAACTATTTGGAAAATATACAATTTTCTTCTATCTTCTCTGCCTTTATGTATCGAATGAAGCAGTTGGCAAAATTATCGCTTGCACATACAGGGCGTATGGAAGATACCTACAAAGAACATCGAAGTATCTTACGGTGTATGGAACAGGGAGACATAGAAAATATTTACAAAACAACAATAACCCACATGGAACAGCCAAAAGAAATCAATCTTGAAGACCTCTGAGCAATCAAAAGCCGCTTTCATCCGATTTTCGGAGAAAGCGGCTCGCATTGGATGCCGATTTTTCACATAGTAATTATAAATCATCCTCAATCGCCGTGCTTTTCGCATAGGCCGTGGAACGCGCTTCAAAGAAGTCCGTCTTCACCATGTTTGCATCGGCATACTGGGAGACCCAGCGCATGGACTCCGGTTCCTTCTCATATCCCGGGTACAGCGTGCCAAGTCCCAGCGAGCTGTATCGGAGATTTCCCAGGTAACGAATGTAATCTTCCACCATCTGCTCATTCAGCCCCTGGATCTGATTGCCGATGACATACCTGCCCCAGGCAATTTCCTGCTCCACTCCCTCCCGGATCATGTCTCCCAGCATCGCAAGATGCCTCTCGTCAAACAGCTCCGGTTCTTCGGTTCTAAGCTCCTTAAGAATATTTCGAAACAGCCACAGGTGTGTATTTTCGTCTCGGTTGATGTACCGAATTTCCTGCACGCTCCCCGGCATTTTTCCGTTCCGTCCCAGATTGTAAAAAAACATAAAGCCGGAATAGAAATAAATCCCCTCCAAAATAAAGTTCGCGATGCAGACCCGAAGAAAGCGTTCCTTGTCCTGCTTTTCAATGAATTCATTGTAGAGATTTCCGATGAATTCATTGCGCTTTAAAAGATGCGCATCCGTTTTCCATTGGTAAAGGATATCATTTCTCTCTGTCGGGTTGCAGATGGTATCCAGCATATAGCTGTAGCTCTGGCTGTGAATGCACTCCTGAAACGCCTGAATCGCAAGGCAAAGATTGACTTCATTGGCTGTGATAAACTGGCTGATATTCGGAAGATTGGCAGACTGCAACGAGTCAAGATACACCAGAAAGCTCAGAATTTTATCATATGCCGTGCGCTCTTCCGGAGGCAGCATCGGATAATCGCTCTTATCCTGATTCATGTTGATTTCTTCCGGAATCCAGAAATTATTCATGGCCTGCCGATACCAGTCGGACACCCACTCATACTTCATATTGTTGAAGTCATTGATATTTGTCGTGTTGAAATTGATGAGGCGGCGATTCTTCACCTCCGTATCTCCGCCCGGATTAAAGAGCGGCTTGCGCATTACGCGATTGTCCTTCATTGTCCTCTCCCGCTTTTCTGATCGTTTTCCATTCCTTCTCTTTACGCCGAGCAGCTTTCACACTCATTCGGATCCAGCGCCTTCGAGCGCACATAGTAAACGGTTTTCACCCCGCTCTCCCACGCCAGGAGATAGAGCTTAAGAAGCTGGCTCATTTTGTATTCATTGGTAATCCAGAAGTTCAGACTCTGCGCCTGGTCAATATGGCGCTGACGCACGCCTGCCGCACGGACAGACCAGGTCTGATCAATATTGTGGGCATTTTTATAATACCAGTAGTTGTCCATGGAAAGCTCCGGCGCCACCCGGGGCAAAATCGCCCCCTTCTTTTCCTCCAGGAAAAATCGGTGCATCACCGGATCAAGCCCCGCACTGGTTCCAATCAGAATGGAGGTGGAGCTGGTGGGGGCTGTCGCCATGACCCAGGCATTTCGCATTCCGCTCCTTCGAATTTCCTCTGAAAGCGATCTCCACCGTTCGCTGTCATACCCTCTCCGCGTGAAATATTCTCCGCTTTCCCACTCACTTCCTTCAAAGAAGCGGTAGCTTCCTCTCTCTTTTGCAAGGGCATTGCTGGCCCGAATCGCGGCATAGGCAATCTCCTCAAACACCTGATCCGCAAATTTCAGATGCTCCTCCGATTCCCATGAAATATGGTTTTTTGCCAGCATGTGGTGATACCCGGAGACGCCGAGACCAATCGCCCGGTATGTCCGGTTTGTGAGCTTTGCCTCCGGAACCGGGTAGAAGTTCAGGTCAATCACATTGTCCAGCGCCCGCACGACGGTTGAGACAACGCGCTCCATTTCCTCCTTGTCCGTCACATTCAGATTGCCGAGACAAAGGGAAGCCAGATTACAGACCACATAGTCCCCCGGCTTCGCTGTGGTCACCACCACCTCATCTCCGTCCTTCGTCTCAATCCTGGTGCTGACCAGCTCCTCTGCACTCATATTCTGTGCGATTTCCGTACAGAGATTGGAGCAGTAAATCATTCCCTTGTGCTTGTTCGGATTCATGCGGTTCACCGTATCCCGGTAAAACGCGAAGGGAGTGCCCGTCTCCACCGCGGACTTTAGGATCAGGCGGACAATATCCTTGATGCACAGCACCCGCTTCGCGATGCGGTGATCTCTCACACAGTCCCGATAGCGCATCTCCCATTCCTCTCCGAAGCTGTCCTCCAGCGCATAGCCCTTTGTCATCAGAATGTCATGCGGATCCATGAGATACCAGTCCTGATTCAGATCCTCCTTTGCCATCCGCCAAAAGAGATCGGGATAACAGACTGCCGGAAATACATCGTGTGCCTTCATGCGGTCGTCCCCGTTGTTGGTTCGAAGCTGCAAAAACTCCGGCAGGTCCTTGTGCCAAACATCCAGGTAGACTGCCACTGCACCCTGCCGCATTCCCAGCTGATCCACGGCAACTGCAGTGTCATTCACCACACGAATCCAACGAACCACACCGCCGCTTGCACCCTCAAACCCCCGGATGCTGCCGCCCCGGGATCTCACCTTTCCAAAATACATCCCCATGCCCCCGCCGAATTTCGAGACATCCGCAAATTTCGAAATGCTGTTGTAGATGCCCTCCAGCGAATCCGGAACCGTGTCGATAAAGCAGCTGGAAAGCTGATGGTACGGTTTTCTTGCATTGGACAAAGTCGGCGTCGCCATTGTGACCTGATGAAGGCTCAGCATGTCGTAAAACTGCTTCACCCAAAAGCTGCGGTCCTGTTTCTCAAGCATGGCAAGGTGCATCGCCACACCCAGGAACAGCTCCTGCGGAGACTCCAGCGCCAGGTGCCGGTGATCATGGATCAAATACCGGGTGGTGAGAAGATCAAGACCCGAATACGTGAACAAATCGTTCCGCTCCTCCTCCATCAGGTGTGAGAGCGTCTCTATCTCCTCTTTTCCGTAGTGCTCCAGAATGTAGCTTCCATATAACCCCTCCTTCGTCAAATAGCACAGCTTTTCGTAAAAGCTGTGCAGACCCAGGCGCTCCTCCGTCCGATTCAATTCCTGCCGGAAGCCGTAGTAAAAAAGGCGCCCTGCCAGCCGCTCCCACTGGGGCTCCTCCTGGGTTGTCAGCTCTGCTGCCGAACGTGTCAGGAGTGACAGGCGGCGCCTCTGATCTGTCTCTCCTTTGCTCATCGCGCTGTACTTGGCAGCCAGCCTCCCGAGACGGCAGGCGGGAAAATCCCTCTGACAGCGTGTTAACACCGGCTCCAGCGAATCATCTCCCATCTGTTCTCTCAGCGCCCTTCGCTCTTCTCTTGCCTCTGTGCGCTTTTCACGGTACAAAATGTAGCTCTTTGCCACTGCATAGTGTCCGTTTTTCATCAGAACCTGCTCAACCCGATCCTGAATCTGCTCCACGCTGACCGTGTCCGCCGTGAAGCCTCCCTCCACTTCCGAAACCATGGCCCGCAGCTGCTCCTCACTGCAGCCTTCCTTCACAGAGCGGAACGCTTTTTCCATTGCCCGCATGATTTTGCCGGGATCATAGCTCTCCTCCGTCAGACTGCGCTTCATAATGCTTTTCATATTGTTCCCCCAAATACCATCTATTGTGCTTTTAAAATATGCAAACACAATATATCAGGTTATCCCCCCGGTAGCAAGCCTTTCCGCTCCTGCCTCCGAACCGGCAACGAAAAAAGAGCGCTGCGCGCCCTCTTTTCTCAAACCACTTCAATTGCGCAAATTCTCAAATCACCTCCATCACACGAATCATATTCGTGTTTCCGCTGATTCCCAGCGGAAGACCTGCCGTCAGGACCACCATATCCCCCTTCTCCACGAAGCCTCGCTTCTCCGCTGCGCTGATTGCCGCGTCAAACAGCATATCCGCGTTGTCCTCCTGGGGAATGAGCATCGGCACAACGCCAAACAGGAGATTCATCTGACAAGCGATTGTCTGGTTGATGGTGCAGGCGATCACCGGGCATTCCGGGCGATACTTGGAAAGTCTCAGCGCGGTAAAACCGGAAATGGTGACGGTGATGATGGCCTTTGCCCGGATATCCTCCGCCACCGTGCAGGTGGCGTGGGAAATGGCCGTCGTCGCATCGGTTTTTCCTTCCGTCTGCTGACGTTTCCTCCGCTCTGCGTAGTTGATGTCCTCCTCGGTGCGCTCTGCGATCTTTGCCATGATTTTTACGGCCTCCAGGGGGTACGCACCCGCTGCGGTTTCCCCCGACAGCATGATGGCTCCGGAGCCGTCGTAAATCGCATTGGCCACATCCGTCGCCTCTGCTCTTGTCGGACGCGGATTGTGTATCATGGAGTCCAGCATCTGAGTCGCGGTAATCACAATTTTCCCCAGCCTGTTGGCATGCTTAATGATCTGCTTTTGAATCACCGGAACATCCTCAGCCGGAACCTCTACGCCCAGATCGCCCCGCGCCACCATGACTCCGTCCGCCTCATTAAAGATTTCCTCCAGATTCCGGACTCCCTGCATGCTCTCGATTTTTGCAATCACCTTCATTCTGCTGCCGCAGGCCTCCAGAATGGCTCTGATTTCCCGAATGTCCTCCGCCGTACGGGTAAAGGACGCCGCAAGATAATCGAAGCCCAGCTTGCAGCCGAACTCAATGTCGGCCCGATCCTGATCGCTGATAAAGGGCATGGAAAGGTCTTCCCCCGGAATATTAACCCCCTTGTGGTCCGAGATCACGCCGCCGTTCATCACCGTACAAACAATGTCTGTCTCGGTGACGTGTTCAATCTTAAGCTCAATCAGCCCGTCGTCGATCAGAATGCTCCCGCCCTCACGGACATCTCCGGGCAGCTGCTTGTAGCTCACCGTCGCCCGTTTTTCATTTCCCGGCATGTCTTCCGTCGTGAGGGTAAAGCTGTCTCCGCGCTTCAGCTCAACCGATCCGTTTTCAAAACAGCCGAGACGAATCTCCGGTCCCTTGGTATCAAGAAGCGTGGCAATCGGAAGCTCCTTTTCCCGTCTCAGTCTGACCAGCCGCTTGAATCGTTCCTCCTGCTCCGCATGATTCCCATGGGAAAAGTTAAAACGTGCCACATCCATCCCCGCATCCATCAGGGCGCTCAAAATTTCCTCTCCTTCACTCGCTGGTCCTATGGTGCATATGATCTTCGTTTTTCTCACGTTTTCCTCCTTTTGAACCTGAAATGCCGAAAGCCCGCGAATCTCCCCCGCAGGCTCCGTCGGTTACCGTTTGACCCGCGCGCCGCCGCCGCTCATAATTGCTTCCACCTCTTTCACGGAAGCCATGGAGGTGTCTCCCGGCGTGGTCATTGCAAGTGCGCCGTGCGCAGCGCCGTAGTTGACCGCCTGCTCCGCTTCCCCGGTGGTCATCAGCCCGTAAATCAATCCCGATGCAAAGGAATCGCCTCCGCCGACGCGATCCATGATCTCCAGTCCGTCGTAGGCCGTTGACAAATGAATTTCCCCATCTGCCCAGCAGATTGCCCTCCAATCGTTGACTGTCGCGGTGTGCACCGTGCGAAGCGTTGTCGCCACCACCTTGAAATTCGGATAGACTTTGGCGGCCTCTCTGATCATGTCCCGGTATCCATCCAGATTGAGGTCCTTCCAGCCGGACCCATTTCCCGCAATCGAAAAGCCGAGACATGCGGTAAAGTCTTCCTCATTTCCGATCATAACATCCACGTAGTTTGCGATTTCCCGATTCACCTCCTGGGCCTTCTTCTGTCCGCCGATCCCGCTCCACATGGAGGGGCGGTAGTTCAGGTCATAGGAAACCACAGTGCCATGCCGCTTGGCTGCCTTGCACGCTGCGATGACGGTTTCACAGGACTGCTCCGAAAGAGCCGCATAAATTCCTCCTGTGTGGAGCCAGCGCACGCCCAGCTCGCCGAAAATAAAGTCAAAATCAAAATCATCCGCATGCGCCTTGGAAATCGCTGTGTTGGCGCGATCCGAGCAGCCCACTGCCCCCCGGATCCCAAACCCCCGCTCCGTAAAATTCAATCCGTTCCGGCAGATGCGTCCGATTCCATCCGTTTTCATCCACCGGATCAGCGAGGTGTCCACACCGCCCTGCTCAATGAAATCCTTCAAAAGCTGACCCACCTCATTGTCGGCAAAGGCTGTGATCACTGCGGTCTTAAGTCCGAAGCATTTGTGGAGACCGCGAACCACATTGTACTCTCCGCCTCCTTCCCAGACGCGGAATTGTCTTGCCGTGCGGATTCGCCCTTCTCCCGGATCAAGCCGAAGCATCACCTCCCCGAGACTGACCGCATCAAACTGACACGCTTCCTTCGGCCGCAATTCCAATCTCATGGCTTCTCCTCCTGATCTGTTGTGCATGATTCTTTGACCTTCGGACTGCCCCGCCGCTTCTTCCGCCGGTGTCCGTACCCCCGAACCGAATGCCGGTTTCTCAGCGCTCCAGCTTTTCCCGAAGATTCTGATATGACTGCTCCCTCAGCTGCAAAAGCTGCCTTTTCTCTTCCTTCTGCATCCCCTTTGTACAATCGAGCCAGACCTCCTGAACTGCTGCGTCCAGCTCCTGCAGAACCTCCGCTGCCTTTTCCGTCAGGCAGGCAGTTTCCGCCCGCCCCAGCTTCATCTTGATCAGCCCCCGAAGCGCCAGCTTTTGAAGCAGCGCCGGGACGCCCACCGGCGGTATCTCCAGATAATCCGCGGCCTCTCTCAGATTCTCAATCGATCCGAAGCTATGCAAAAACATCATAACACAGAGGTCCCTGTAGTCAAGTTCCAGCTTTTTCCCGATGGCTTCAAACGCCCGTCGAAACATCCGATTTTCATAATAGCCGTAAATCCAGACATTGGAGTACTTCGGTCGGTGAAGCGACACCACCCGCTCCGCCCCCAGCTTTTCCGTCCCGGGAAGGAGCGGAAGGGCAAAATCGTCGTGGGAATAATTGACCAGGAAACGGTAAATCTCCGGCTTCCGCTCCTGATAATCCGCCTTGCTGTAAATGCTCTTGTAGAAATCCTGATAATATTCGATCACGCTCAGCTTCATTCGGACAATTCCCCCCAAGGTCATTCCACGCCCCACAAGGGAGCCCTCCGTCTTGACATAGTAGTAAATCGGAACCCGAAGAATGAAAATGCGATTCACATGGAGAATGTATTCCATATTGAAGATAAAGTCCTCGCACCAATCCAGCGCAGGATCCATGCGAAGCGAAAATTTCTCTATGAGCGCTCTCCGATAGAGCTTGTTCCAGAGAACTCCGTAGTAATAATCCGCCGGGCTTTTCAGCATCCAGTCGGCAAATTCTTCCCGATTCAGACATCCCTCCACATCGATGGAGCCCTTGTGAGAGGTCCACTGATTCACCACGCGGTAAAAATCGGATACCACCAGCTCTGCGTCGTGTTCCTCCGCCGCCCGCACCAGAAGCCCTGTTGCCTCCGGTGCGATCCAATCGTCTGCATCAAGAAATTGAATGTAGACTCCGCGGGAACGCTTGAGTCCCTGATTTCTTGTGTCAGATACGCCTGTATTCTCCTTGTGCACCACACGGATCCTCGAATCCCGGTCTGCATAGGCATCACAAATCGCCGCACTCTGATCCGTGCTTCCGTCATCCATCAAAAGCAGTTCAAAATTTTCATAGTCCTGCGCCAGGATACTGTCAATGCAGCGCGCCAGCGATTTCTCGGCGTTATAAACCGGAACAATCAGGGACACCTCTGTCATTTTACTCTCTTCCTCCACTCACCTTTTCCCCACCTCACCATTCTCCGGTGGCACATATGCGATTCTTGTATTATAATACTTGGATATCATAAAAGAAAACAGCGAAAGCAGCGGCAATTCAAAGCTCATCGCCCCACGATTGCCAAAGGAGATTCCATCGGCCATGACTCAGGAATACATAAACTATCTCTATGACGCTTCCCCGGAAGCCAGAACCATGATAGAGAGTCCCTATTTTCGTGATCTGCTCCGGTTTCCGCGTCACATTTATACCAACACCTTTGATCACAGCGTGCGCGTCGCCGTCTGCATGGCATGGCTCTCGACGAAAATGAGACTTTCCACCCAAAGTGCGGTCAAGGTCGGGCTCCTGCACGACCTTTGCTTTGTCGATTACACCAGCCCCAATGATCATCCCGGACTCTACTGCTTCTACCATCCGGAGGAAGCGGCCGACAACGCAAAAAGAGCCTACGGTCTCACCCCCACGGAGGAAAAGGCCATCCGTTCCCACATGTTTCCGCTTTCCCTCCACCTTCCCACCAGCAAGCTCGCATGGGCTTTGATTCTCTCCGACAAGCTGGTGGCGGCCTATGAGGTCATGTATGGGATTTCCTGGATCCGGCATACGCTCTCAAAAAAGGTCAGAAAACGCCTTCTTCCCGCCCTTTGCAAGTAAGGGCAGCGGTTTTCTTTCGCTGCCCTCATTTCTTTTCTCTCCGTTTGCCGAAAAGATCCGGTCTCCTCTCCCGCGTCATCTTCTCCGCCTGCTGCCGTCTCCAGGCCCGTATTTTCTCATGATCTCCGGACAAAAGCACCTCCGGGACCCGCTCTCCGTCGAGCTCTGCCGGCTGTGTGTACTGCGGATATTCCAGCAGATCCTCTGTGAAGGACTCCTCCTCTGCCCCGCCCTTCTTCAGAACTCCGTCTAAAAGCCGCAGAACCGAGTCCGCCACCGTCATCGCCGGAAGCTCTCCGCCGGTGAGCACATAGTCCCCCACTGAGATCTCTTCATCGCAGTGCTTCATCACCCGCGCATCAATCCCCTCGTAGTGTCCGCAGACCAAAATCAGGCGTTCCAGCTTTGCATAGCGGCGGGCGTCCTCCTGCCGGTACAAGCGCCCTGCCGGTGTCATTACCGCTGTGATCGAGGAGGTCTCTTCCCCTGTTCCAAGGGATTCCAGGGCATCCAAAATCGGCTTGCAGCGGAGTATCATCCCGTGGCCTCCCCCGTAGGGAGAATCGTCGATGTGACGGAAGCTTCCCTTTGCAAATGTCCGGATGTCCACAATCGTTACTTCTGCGGCTCCCAGTGCTTTTGCCCGCACAACCACGTGGGAGTCCAGAAAGCTCCGAAACAGCTCCGGACAAATCGTCAAAATGATAAGGTTCAACATTTCACTCCTCCTGCCCGAAAGGAATTCTCATGCCGGTAACTATTTGCAGCCCTTTGTTTTGCCGTGACCGAATTAAATTCCTTGCGATTCTCCTCATGACCTGCAACCACATTGCAGTGATCTTTCTGAAGCCGGAAACGCTCCTGTACGCCTTTCTCACAGGGATCGGCTATTTCACGGCAATCTGCATGTGCTTTTTTCTGACCGAAGGGTTTGCCTACACCCGTTCCCGCCTTAACTACGGAGGACGTCTTTTTCTGTTTTCCCTTCTTTCCCAGCCGCCCTACATGCTGGCATTCTCTTCGCAGCACCCGGACGGATGCTCCGTCTTCCAGGCAGGCTCCCTCAATATGATTGTCACGCTCCTTCTCTGCTTTCTGATCCTATGTATCCGGAGTGCGGCCTGCTCCACGCCGGTTCGCATCGCCCTGATCTCCTTCCTTTTCCTTTTTTCGGAATTCTGTGACTGGGGAATGTTGGCGCCAATCTTTGTACTGCTCTTTTACGAGTCGAGAAGGCGGCGAATCCAACCAGCGTATGCGTGGCTTCTTTCCTGCGGGCTCATCCTCCTGGACAGTCTTCCGGAAGCCTTGACTCTTTCAGAGACTATTCTCCTCTCCCTTCTCCGTCTTTTTTTCACCGCCCTGGGACCGGCTGCCGCAGCAATCTGCTGTCTGTTTCTTTACGACAGAAAAAAGGAGCGCGCTGTCTCCGGCAGAATCGGAACCTACTTCTTCTATTGCTACTATCCGCTTCACCTTCTGTTGCTGGGACTGCTTTCACGGGGCTTCCGATTCTGATGCAATCCCCCCTGTAAAAACGGAGCTCACTCTGTCATCCCCCTGTCTTTGCCCTTCTGAATGCGGCCATGACCGCTATCGGATCAGGCATCTCCCTGTGTCTCCAACCCAAAACAGGAACAGGATGATGGGCTGATGAAGCAAATAAATCAGCAAAGAATGACGCCCCAAAAAGCAGAATAAGTGTCCCTTTGAATCCCGGTATCTCCGCCCCGGTCTTCCGAAGCACTCCCAGATTCGGGAAAGAAAATAGCCGCAGGAAAACAAAAAGATCCAGGGAATCAGCGGGAAATAATCGGCGGAGTAAAAACCGGGCATGGGAAATCCGAGATAGGTACTGAATCCGCTTCGATACCACGCCTCCGGAAGGCGTAAGCCGGGAAGGCGTAAGCCGGGAAGGCGTAAGCCGGGAAGGCGGGAGAAGCCAAGGTACCCCTGTGCAGCCTCCCGAAACAAGAAAAAAAGCAGGGCACTGAAACACACGCCCGACCACATTCCCATCATCGAACAGCGCTGTGACCTCTGCTCCAACAGCCGATGCGGATAATACCAAAGCAGCATCGCTGAGCCGATCAAGGTGAGCACGCCAAAGCGGACGGCAGCTTCCGGCATCCACACCGCAGTAACCGCACTCACCAGGATCCCAGCCAGAAATACCTCCGCACCGCGCCTTCCCTGCCTCCGCCCCATGGGATAGCTGAATCCGGACAGCAAAAGAAAGGTCCAGCATATACTCTGCTGCCAGAGTGCCCCCGGCCAGCGCTCATACCAGGGGGCGGAGAATCCGAACAGGTAAACTGCATCCCACATCCCATGGTACAGCATCATGCTGCACAGCGTCATGCCCCGCAGCCGGTCTACCCATTGCACCCTGCCGTGACACCCTGCCTCAAAATCCTTTTCTTCCCTCTTATTTCTGCTCTGCATAGGCCTCCGCAAATGCACGGATTCCTTCCTCCAGCTCTGCATAGGCCTCGATGCTTTGAAACGGCCTTAATGTGAGCTCCGAAAGATCCTGTGTATATGGATTTAATTCCAGCTTCCGCCTGTTCTCCAATTCAAACACAACCGGAAGCGTATCAAAAATCCCTCCAAGCCGGTGATACGCACGTCGAAAGCTCTGATACGGGTAAATCACGGTCCGACCGAACAGCGAAGCCTTCAGCCCGCAATCTGTCAGACAGTAGCAGTTTCCGGCGCTGCCACCGGAATTCCCAGCTTCCTCAGCACTTCCTCCACACTCTTGATGGGGATAATTTCCAGCTGATTCGTTACCTCCTCTGCCACCTCCTGCAGATCCTCTTCGTTGTCCGGCGGAATGAAAACACGCGTTACCCCTGCCCGCTGCGCTGCCATCAGCTTCTCTGAAAGACCGCCGATCGGATGCAGCTTCGACTGAAGCGAAACCTCTCCGGTCATCGCCGTATCCGGCGGAACGGCAACCCCGGAAACCAAAGAGGCAAGTGCTACTGTCAGCGTAATCCCCGCTGAGGGACCGTCCTTTGGTGTTGCCCCATCCGGCACATGGATATGCAGATCATGGTTTTCAAAGCACTTTGCCTGCTCCGGAAGGAGCTTCTTTACCTTACTCACCGCAATCTGTGCCGATTCCTTCATCACATCTCCCAGCCTTCCGGTAATCACAATTTTTCCGCTGCCCTTGACCAGCATGGTCTCAATGGAAAGAATCTCTCCTCCGAATGCCGTCCACGCCAGCCCGGTCACAATCCCCGGCGAAGCATAGGATTCTATTTTTCTTCCGCGCAGCGGATGTTTGTCCATGTAGTCGGCAAGGTTTTCCTCCGTGACTGTGATCATTGCCTTTTCCGTCTCCGCCTGATGAGCTTTTTCCGCCTCTGCCTGATAGGCTTTTTCCTCCTCTGTCTGATGGACTTTTTCCGCCTCTGTCTGATGGACTTTTTCCGCCTCTGTCTGATGGACTTCCTCCGTCTCCCGCTTCACGATTTCAACGGCCGCAGCCCTGCACAGATGGTCAATGCACCGCTTCAATTCACGCACCCCGGACTCCCGTGTGTAGGCTTCAATTAAGGTCCGAAGGGCTGCATCCTCCAGACGGAACTGCTGCTCTGTGATCCCGATCTCTTTCATCGCCTTTGGGAGCAAATGGCGCGTTGCGATCTGAAATTTTTCAAGCCCGGTATACCCCTGAAACGGAATCACCTCCATGCGGTTTAAAAGAGGCTCCGGAATGGTGTTCCGGGTATTGGCCGTACAAATGAACAAAACATCCGAGAGATCATACGGCACATTTAAATAGTGATCCGTAAACTTCGCATTTTGCTCCGGATCCAACACCTCCAGAAGCGCACTCGCCGGATCTCCCTGGTAGGACGATGCCAGCTTATCCACCTCATCCAATACCATGACAGGATTGGAGACGCCGCTTTTTCGAATGCCGTCAATGATGCGCCCTGCCATTGCGCCGATATAGGTTCTCCGATGCCCGCGAATATCCGCCTCATCCCTCACTCCTCCGAGGCTGACGCGCACACAGGCCCGCTTCAATGCCCTTGCGATGCTCTGTCCTACACTGGTCTTTCCGGTTCCGGGCGCACCTACAAAGAGGAGAATAGAACCGGATTGACGTCCGGTCAGGCGCATGACCGCAATCTGCTGCAGAATCCGCTCCTTCACCTTCTTCATTCCAAAATGATCCTCATCCAGCACGGCCTCTGCTTCCGTCAGAGAGATGATACTCGGCTTTTCCTTTTTCCAGGAAAGCCCTGTCACATAATCCAGATATTCGTAAAGCATCCCGGTTTCCGCACTCCGGGTCCCCTCCTGCTTCAGGCGGTTCAGCACTTTTTCCGCCTCTTCCTTTGCTTCCTCATTCATGCCGGAATTCTGCACCTTCAATTCCAGCTTCCGCAGATCGGAAATCGCTTCCGGATGAAGCTCCTCCAATTCCCTCTGCAAATATTCCATCTGTTTTTTGATCGCCGTCTCCCGGTAGAGCTTCTGATGGTCCGCTTCCTGTGCGGAACGCGCCTCCCCATTGACGCGGCTGAACTCCAGATTTTCATAAATCATCTGTTCCAGCATCTGCTCCCGTTTCCCGCGGCTGTCCTCCTCCAAAACAGCAAAGCGCTCCTGGGGTGTATTCACCATCCAGCGGGACATCATTCCGGCAATATCCCCCATCGAGGACCAGGCGGAAAGCATGCCGCGCACCATGGCATCCCACTGGGAATTCGCAAAGAAACGGATCAGCGCCTGCTTTACCTCCTTCAGGTGACGTTCCGCCTCCGCCTGATCCAGATCATCGATATCCGCTCTCCGCTCAACACGCAGATGAATGTTCTGATCCTGATCAATCGCGATTTCACATAGCGTAAGCCGTTCCCCTGTCTGTACAATCAGGTGCCCCTGCTCGCCGATCTCTGTGATCACCCCGCTCAGTCCGATTCGAAAAAAGCTGTCCTCGGAAAGGCGTAAGCGCATCTCCTTTTCTTTCAGGAAGATCATCGTCACCTTTTCTCCGACGACCGGCACACGTCCAACCGCCCTCTGGTACTCATCCTTCGAAATCGGGATATCCGATCCCGGAGCCGCCAATACATTATAAACGGGCAAAACTGCCATATACTTTACTCCTCACCTTCGCCTCTTTGAACGATGTCTTCTGTTTACCAAAAAGCGCCTGTCAGCCTCCCTTTCCGCTGCCTTTTGTGCCGTTTGAAAGCTGCCTTCGCTTTCTCTGCTCTTTCGCTCAGAGATATTATATCTGTTATATTCATTATGTAACATAATAGTATCAAACTTCATTTTTACTGTCAACAAAAAAGCTTTCGAATGTTTCTGCCGGGCAGAACTTCGAAAGCTTGGTATCACAAACAATTGTTCGGAGCTTACAATCAGATCTCCTGACTCAGAATTGTTCCGCTGCAAGAACCTTCTTCAAGCGGTTTCGAATCAGGCGTCCCAGCAGAATCGCGCAGACGATTTTAATCAAATCGAATGCCACAAAGGGAAACACCCCCACCTGCATCGCCTTTTGAAGATCCATCCCTGTCACATGCGAAAGCCAAAGCGTTCCGAGCAAATAGCAAACTGCAAGACCCACTGCCATGCCCACAAACTGCAGAACCACATTCCTGTAGCAGTGATCAATCGCCCAGCCGCTGATCAACGCCATAAGGATAAACCCGAACAGGTATCCGCCGGTGGGCCCGAACACCTTTGCCGCCCCGCCGCTGTAACCAGACAAAACCGGCACGCCGACAAAGCCGATCAGCAAATAGACGATGTAGGCGATGGTGCCGCGCTTCATTCCGAGTACATAAACCGCAAGATAAACCGTAAATACCGTGAGTGAAATCGGAACCGGCCCGATCGGAACCGACATCGGTCCGAAAATGCACATGACAGCTGTCATCACTGCCATCAGACACATACTTTGAATTTCTGTTCTGCTCATTGACTTCATATTTTCCCCCTCTGTGGGCTGCTTCTGCCATACGCCCGTTTCCTGTTTTGAACGACTCCAGCGTCCGTTCCCTAGGATAATTCCTCCCCCGCCTGATTGTCAACTATTTTTTCACTCATTCGGTTGACAAACCGCTTTTTTTACGAATATACTGCACTGCAGAAGGAAAACAGGAGGAACAACAATGACGCTTACCGAAAACATCAGCAGAGAAGAAACAAGGAACCGCACCGAAAACATCGAAGGGAATACAATGGTTCTCACAGAAGAGGTGGAAAGAAGCCCACGGGATCCGGATCAAGAGATGGAAAGAAGCTCACAGGATCCCGCCGAGGAGGCCGGAAGAAATGCACGGAATCTGGCTGAGGAGATCATCGCCGGAAGGCGATTGAAGGAGGGGGAGCCTGCTGTGCAATGCCTGCTCACATCCAAGGTGGATGCGCTATGTCAGGCGGCAGATCGGATTCGGGCGGCGTTCTCGGGAGATCATGTGGACCTTTGCACCATCATCAATGGAAAGAGCGGGCGCTGCAGCGAGGACTGCAAGTATTGTGCCCAGTCGATCCACAGCAAAACCGGCTGTGAAACCTATGCCTTTCTGGATGAAGAAACCATCCTGCACGCCGCCATGTTCAACGAACGGGCAGGGGTCTCCCGCTTCTCCATCGTCACCTCCGGAAGGACACTGGAGGGGGAATCCTTCGAAAAGGCTGTCCGCAGCTTTGAACGACTGAACCGGGAATGCCGCATTGAGCTTTGCGCCTCCATGGGACTTTTAAGCGAGGTTCAGTTTCGCCGCCTCAGAGCGGTCGGCGTCAAGCGCTGCCACAATAATATTGAGAGCTCCCGCAACTTTTTCCCCCATATCTGCACCACTCACAGCTTCGACCAGAAGCTGAATGCCATACGCGCTGCTCAGAGAGCCGGGATGAGCGTCTGCTCCGGCGGCATCATCGGCATGGGGGAAAGCTGGCAGGACCGCATTGATATGGCATTTACACTGGCTTCCCTCGGCATTCGTTCCATTCCGCTGAACGTTCTGATTCCGGTTCCGGGGACTCCGTTTCAGGATCGAACCCCTCTGTCAGAGGAAGAGGTGCTCCGCACCGTAGCTCTGTTTCGTTTCATCAACCCGGAAGCCGACATTCGTCTCGCGGGAGGCCGAAAGACCCTCCGGGACAACGGAAGGCTTGCCTTTTCTTCCGGTGCAAGTGCCGCGATTACCGGCGACATGCTCACAACCACCGGATCCAGCGTTGCCCGCGACCGCGCCATGCTCACAGAAATTGGACGTGATGTCACTCCGGAATGGATGCGAAACGCAGCCTCGGCAACGTGATCCGTTGAGTCATTCGAGGGGTTTATTTTGATTCTGATGCAGAAACTTACTTTTGGCTGAAGGTGCGGAAGATCTTTACGATCTCATGGTTCTGAATGACAATCGAGGTTGTCTTCGGTCCCCACTCCGCACCTTTTTGCTGTGCAAACGCCTTCTCCAGCTGATCTGCCGGATAGGTGGTTCCGGAGGGCTGGCTCAGATCACTGAAGTCCATATAGACCACATCCTTCGCAAGCGGAATGACGGCGTCTCCCAGGGAATAGAACAAAGGACTTCCGTCCGATGACTGGGTGCGATAAAGATTTTCCTCCTGAATAAGGCTGACACCGCCCTCATCAACCCCTCCGTTGATCTTTGCCACCTTAAATGCATCGAACTCATCCTGCTTCAGCTCAACGCCCTGCACCTCTATATCCTTTCCGCATACGCGGATAACATCCGCCTCCTTGATTCCGTCAATCTGATTTGAATCAAAACGATCAAAATCAAAGAAGGCTGCGTGTACCGTCTTTTGATTGCCCTCCGCCTTCAGACTTTCCACATCAAGCTTGACAAGATATGCGCCGTCCGGCATCTCTCCGCTGATTGCAGTGTCCTTCTGGATGGGCTTGATGAGATGAGCCCCGTTTGCCAGAGTCTCCTCCTCGGCTTTGGTCTCTCCCGCTGACTCCCCCTCCGTCGAAGCTTCTGTTGCTTCTGTCGTGCTCTCTGCTGCCGTGCTGCTTTCCTCCGCTTTTGTCTTTGTCTCTGCACCGTTTCCGCACGCCGCCAATGTCATCATTGAAGCCATCAGAATTACTGCCAACCTGATTTTTCTCATTCTTTCCTTCTTTCCGGAGCATACACTCCTGTGTTTCTTTTTTCCTTTTCCTATGATTCCTATGACGTTTGCTTTGATTTCGGCTTTCGAAGCATTTCTCAACTGCTTCGTTCTCACCTTCGCCACATACTGCAGATGCCCATTATAGCGTGTTTGAATTCCGATTGCTACGGAATCCATAAAAATTTAAGCTCTCCGTAAGCACCGGGCGCTTATTTTCTCCCTGTTCTGCCGAACACGGTTCCCTGCCGGCTCCTCTTTTTTCCGGCTGTTCTTTCTGCTATACTGCTTTCATCTGAAACCTCTGCGCCCTGAAAGATGACTGCGGAAAATCCGCGGGTTTCGCCCCGGTTATCCGGGCAGCGCCTGAAAGAAGGAGATTCTGTATGACCTTTTACTACCCTGTCATTGTAACCAAGCGCGGCGACGGATTTTATGCCTCCTTTCCTGATTTTCCCGGATGCTACGGAGAAGGTGCGGATCGGGAAAGCGCTCTGGAGGATGCGAAGCACGAGGGACGATGCTGCATCGCAGCCGAGCTTATGGAGGAAAATCCGCTTCCCCGGCGCTCTCTTCCCGAAGACCTCTGCCTTCACCAAGGGGAGGAGCTGGTTTTGCTTGCCCTCGTCATGCCCCGGGAAGAAAACTGGAGCTGGCTCGGATAGCTGCATCTCCTCTCAATGCACCTCCTGTTCCCGATTCCGCATATATTCAAGAAACACATCCGAAAGCAGGGAATTCATCGTATCCGCAAAGGAAAGTCCGATAATCCGGCGCCCGGCAGGGTCCAATGGCCGCGCAATCACGTCGTTTCCAAAGGCTTTCAGCACCAGCTCCTGCGAAATGGTGACGCCGAGTCCCTGTTCCACAAAGGAAAGAATAATCGAGTCGTCGCGAAAGCTGTAGCAGATATTCGGCACCACGCTCGCCTGCTCCAGCAGCTCCTGAATGTCACTGTCGCAGCCCGGTGTCTCCAGAATCAAGGGATAGCGAAGTGCCTCCTCCAGCTTGATTTTCTCCTGCTTTGCCAGCGGATGATGCTTCGACACCACCACATACATGGGATCCTCCATCAGAGGATAAAACCGCAGCCCCTCCGCAACAATCGAGGACAAAAAGCCGCAGTCCACCTGCCCCTTGCTGATCCATTCCCGAATTTCATTGTAATTTCCATCCAGAATTTCAATCTCCACCTCGGGGTAATGTGCCCGGAAATGCCGGATAATTCCGGGCATCCAATAGGCAGAGGCACTGGAGAAGCTGCCGATTCGAAGTGTCCCTGCAAGAGAGTGATTCATTTCATACGCGGCCTGCCGCATATTATTTTCCTGATTGATCAGGCTGCGAACGTAGGGCAAAATACGACTTCCCTTTTCCGTCAGCATGACTCCGTTTTTGCTGCGAATAAAGAGCTGGATCCCCAGCTCCTTTTCCAGCCCGGCGATCACATGGCTGATTCCCGATTGTGTGTAATTTAAGAGCTCGGAGGCCTTGGAAATATTTCCCATCTCCGCCACCCGAACAAAAATTTCATAACGATTTCTGCTCTCCTTCACACGGCTCTCCTTTTTCCATTACATTCTTTACTGGTTAATATGAAAAACATTCGCTATTAGAATACATCCTTTCCTCCTATAATGATAGCCATTCCGAAAGGAAAATAAAGAATCGGCAGGAAGAACTATGAACACAAAAACAAACAGCAGCTTTTCAGGACAGATCGGTTTCGTTCTCGCAGCGGCGGGATCCGCAGTCGGAGTGGGAAATATCTGGAGATTCCCCTATCTTGCAGCCAAGGATGGGGGCGGCCTGTTTCTCATCATCTACCTGATCCTCGTCCTCACCTTCGGCTACACACTTCTCAGCTCGGATATTGCCATCGGGCGCAGAACACAGAAGAATTCCATACAGGCCTATGCCGCCATGCGGCCGAAGTGGAAATTTCTGGGGATTCTCACTTTTTTTGTTCCTGCTGTGATCATGACTTACTATGCGGTCATCGGAGGATGGATTCTTCGCTATGTGATCGCCTATGTAAGCGGCAAGGCGCAGCTCGCCGCAGAGGACAGCTTTTTTGTTGATTTTATCACCAATCCCCGGGATTCCGTTCTCTATGCGATCCTGTTCATGCTCTTAACCGCATTGATTGTCTACAAGGGTGTGGAGGGCGGCATTGAGCGCTGTTCCAAGGTCATCATGCCCTGTCTCCTTGTAATGGTTGTTTTGATCGCGTGCTACGCACTGACCCTTCGCCGCACTGCAGAGGACGGCGCCGTGCGCACTGGCATGCAGGGGCTTCGCGTCTATCTGATGCCGAATTTCCATGGGCTGACCGTTCAACGCTTTCTCCAAATTCTTTTGGACGCCATGAGCCAGCTTTTCTTCTCCCTCAGTGTATCCATGGGAATTATGATCACCTACGGCTCCTATGTCAAAAAAGAGGTGAACCTGAACCAGTCCATTTCACAGATTGAAGTTTTTGATACCGGCGTTGCCTTACTCGCCGGAATGATGATCATCCCCTCCATCTATGTTTTTTCCGGCATGGAAGGCATGAATTCCGGACCAAAGCTTATGTTTGTCTCGCTTCCCAAGGTATTCGCTTCCATGGGAGCGGTGGGCGTCTTCGTGGGCACAGCCTTCTTTGTCATGGCAGCCTTTGCCGCACTGACCAGCTGCATCTCCATATTGGAAACCATTGTGGCAAACTTTATGGAAATCTTCCACACATCAAGGGAAAAGACCTGTGTTTCCCTCACCCTCCTCTACACAGCCGCCTCTGTCGTAATCGCACTGGGATACAGCCTCTTCTATGTGGAAGTGCCTCTCCCGAACGGCTCTGTGGGACAGCTGCTGGATATCATGGATTATGTAAGCAACTCCTTCATGATGCCCTTTATCTCCATCCTCTCCGCAGTCCTGATCGGATGGATTGTGGGACCGCAGTGGATCATAGAAGAAATGGAGTACGGGGGGCATCCCATGCGGCGGAAAGCCATCTACATCTTTATGGTGCGCTTTGTCTCTCCCGTTATCATGAGTATCCTGTTCCTTCAGTCCATCGGACTGTTCAGTCTCTGACTTGATTTTGCTGGAAAGACGCTCGGCGGCAGGATTCCGGGCGTCTTTTATTGTCTTTTCTTCTCTTGTTTTCTTCTCCTGTTTTCCTCCCTGTTTTCCCTTGTTTTTTCCTCTCTTGTTTTCCCTCTTTTCTTCTATTGATTTCCTCTCTTGTTTCTCTCCTTTTTTCCTCTTTTCCCCTCTCTTTTCCCCCTCTCTTTTGCCCCCTTTTTCGTCTTTTTATCCTAAATTTGAAAACTATTTGCATTTTTAAAGATCTGCGCTATAATGATCTGGTCGTTTTCAATGTCGGCAGCGCATATCACCCGTTGCCGCTCTTCAAAAAAGGATCCGATCACCACCATGAACTATCTTCAAGTTAAGGATGTGTCCTACCAATATGACAAAGAACCGGTGCTGGAGCACGTGAGCTTCCGGGTCGATTCCGGCGACTTTGTGGCGCTGACCGGAGAAAACGGAACTGCAAAAACCACGCTTATGAAGCTGATCATCGGAATTCTCACCCCCAGGTCGGGATCCATCGTGAGAGCGGATCAAAATGAAGCGGGAAACCCACTGAAGCTCTCCTATCTGCCGCAGCAGGCAGCCAGCTTTAATTCCGGTTTTCCCTCCACCGTATATGAGTTTGTGCGCTCCGGTCTGTACCGGAAGGGCTCCTGGCTCAAGCCATTTACGTCAGAGGATCGGACCCGTGTCCTTGAAAACCTGCGTTCCGTCGGTATGTGGGAGCTTCGGGCGCAGAAAATCGGCACACTGAGCGGCGGGCAGCGGCAGCGGATGATCATTGCAAGAATGCTTTGCTCCGATTCCGACCTTTACCTTCTGGATGAGCCGACTACGGGAATGGATTCCCTGACCCGCCGGCGCTTCTACCATCTGCTGGCAGAAAAGGTACAGAAAGAACACTGCGGAATTCTTATGATTACACACGAATACGATGCGGTGAGTGAATATGCAAACAAAAGCCTTCATCTTTCAAAGGGAACGGAGACCGTTTCTCACTCCGATTCCTGCGAATTTCCGGAAGGAGGCCGCCAGTGCTGAACATCCTTCGCTACGGCTTTATGCAGCAGGCACTCCTCGCCATTGTGGCCATGAGCCTGTTCGCTCCGATTCTCGGAATCTTTCTGATTCTGAGGAGACAAAGCCTTTTAAGCGACACCCTTGGACATGTATCCCTCGCCGGTGTTGCGCTCGGGGTTTTGACAGGGATCTCCCCCACCTGGTCCACCATCCTGGTGGTGATCCTCGCCTCGATCCTTCTGGACTACATCGGAACGATTTATCGAAGCTTTTTGGAATTGGGAACGGCCATTCTCATGTCAATGGGACTTGCCGTTGCCATGATCGTGATGAGTCGAACATCATCCAGCAGCATCAGCCTGGAAAAATACCTGTTCGGTTCCGTCGTGACAATCAGTTGGCAGCAGGTCATCGCCCTCTTTGTGATGGCTCTTATCATTGTCGCCCTGACTGTGCTCTGCTTTCGCCCGATGTACATCCTGACCTTTGATCCTGATATTGCGTTTTCAGAGGGAATGAGGGTGCGCGCCGTCTCGATTGCGTTCAATATTCTGACCGGAATTGCAATCTCTCTCATGATTCCTGCGGTGGGTGCGCTGCTGGTCTCCACCATCATCATCTTGCCCGCAAGCATCGCGCTGCAGCTGGGGAAAAGCTTCCGATCCGTGATCTGCGCAGGTATTCTGATCTGCCTTACGGGAATGACCGCCGGAATTTTTGCCTCCTACTACGCAGAAACACCGGCCAGCGCTACGATTACAATCCTGTTCATCGCCATGTTCGCAGCGGTCAGTCTGATCCGCAAGCGTAACAAATAGTCACAACAATCAAAAAGGAACGAAAAAAGGAGAACCTATGAAAAAACAGCTTGGAACATTTCTTTTGGCATCTGCTCTACTGCTTAGCGCCTGCGGCGGCGCCGGATCCAAACACGAAACGGCTGCAGAGACTGCCAAAGAGACAGCCGCAGAGACAGCCGCAGAAACGAAAAAGGTGAAAATTGTCACCACATTTTACCCGATGTATGAATTTACAAAAGAGATTGCAGGCGATGCCGCAGATGTAGAGATGCTGATCCCGGCAGGCACAGAGGTGCACGGCTACGAGCCCTCCGCAAAGAACATTGCAGATATTCAGGAGGCGGATGTCTTCGTTTACGAGGATCCGAATATGGAGACCTGGGTGCCGTCCGCTCTTGACAGCATGCAAAAGGATCCGTCAGATGTGATTCAGGCGTCCAATGGGCTGGTTTTGCTCCCGGGAGATGCGGATGAGCACCACGAGCACGGGGACGATCATGATCACGACGCGGAAGCCAGTGGCCACGAGGATGACCACGACCACGACGCCGAGGCCAGTGGCCACGAGGATGACCATGACCACGACGCAGAAGCCGGCGATCATGAGCACGAGGAGGATCACGACCACGAAGGGCACCATCATGAATTTGATCCGCACCTTTGGCTCTCTCCGTACCGCGCAACGCTTCTTGTTTCCAATATCCGGGACGGCCTGATCGCCAAATATCCGGAGCACAAGGAATTGTTTGAGCAGAATGCAACCGCCTACCTTGAGAAGCTTAACACCCTGGATCACTCCTACCGGGAGACCCTGTCCGCCGCAAAGCAGAAGTGCTTCGTGACCCAGCATGCAGCATTTGCCTATCTGGCGCAGGACTACGGCCTCAAGCAGGTTTCGATTACCGGTTTGTCCGCGGATGTGGAGCCTACCCTCTCAAGAATGGAGGAGCTCAGCCAATACATTCACCGCTACGGCATTCACTACATCTATTTTGAAGAGAATGCAAAGGCATCTGTTGCCGAAGCCCTTGCAAAGGAAACCGGTGTTGAGCTGCTTGTCCTGAATCCGCTGGAAAGCCTGACAGAGGAGCAGATGAAAAACGGGGAGACCTATCTCTCCATCATGAACAGCAATCTCGAAGCGCTGAAAAAGACAACTGAGGAGGAGGGTCAGGAGATCCTTCCCGAGGGTGCGGATAGCTCCGCCTCTGAAACGACTGCCGGAAACTAACCGCTTCGGACAGAACCAAACAAAAGAACGCGCCAGCCGGCGCGAAAGGCGCCTTCCAAAACCGAGCCTATTGAAACGGAAACGGAACGAACAGAGGAACGGCAGATTACCTGCCGTTCCTCTGTTCGTTCCTTCCATTGCCTTTCCGAATCCCCACGTTCCGATTCAGTCCTCTTTCAAACACGCTGCGGCTTATCGGGCGGCCTCTACGCTTCCGGTTGCAATCACATCCACGCCGGTATTCCCTGCATTTCGAAGCACCACCGCACCCCGGTGCACCGGGGCCTGAATCCTGACCCGGTTAATGTCGTGCATCACATCAAAAATCTTGGTTTTTGGAATATCGCAGGCAGTTTTCACAGGCAGCCTTTCCTTTTCTCCCTGCTCCACCACAACCGTCGAAGTGACGATCCGGGTGGGATTGGTCACCTCCTTGCGCGCGTAAATATCTCCCCTTTTACAGGTATTTCCCTCTACGGAAAGAACGGCTCCATTCTCCATTCCCACCGTGACCTGACATCCCATGGGACAGCCGATACAGATCAGACTTCTCTTTTCCATCCTGTTCCCTCCTTACTCCGCTTCGATTCTGACGGTAATCCTTTGAAGTCCCGGGAACGCTTCCAGATCACTCTTTTTCAACACGACCTGCTCCATCTCGCCCGGCGCCAGAATCTGCTTTTTTCTGTGCTGCACCCGCTCATCGTTGAAGTAAACGGACACAAAGGAATTCATGAATACCGCTCCCACACGAAAACGCACCACCAGCTTCTCCTCCATGCGTTGGAGATTAAGATGGGACGGCACTGTGTAACGCGCGCCCTGCTCCGCCTTCAACAGGATCTCCTGCCCGCCGGTCTCCCGTTCTCCGGACAGTTCTCCCCTGGCAAACCTCATGGCATGGATCCCGGCGCGTTCCGCCTCCTCGGAAACATAGTCCACCAGATCATGCACATGCAGCACATTGCCGCACGCAAAGATCCCGGGCACTGAGGTTTCCAGCGACTCGTTCACCACGGGACCCGAGGTCACCGGATTCATCTCCACACCGGCGGATCGGGACAGCTCATTTTCCGGAATCAGCCCGCAGGACAGCAGCAAGGTATCGCAGGTGTAGCGCTCCTCCGTCCCCGCAATCGGCCGCCTGTCCGCGCCCACCTCTGCAATGGTGACCGCGCTTACCCGCTCCTTTCCTTCAATGTTGACCACTGTGTGAGACAGCTTCAACGGAATTCCATAGTCATCCAGGCACTGCACAATGTTTCTCTTCAGCCCGCCGGAATAGGGCAGCAGCTCTGCCACCACCTTGACCTTGGCTCCTTCCAGCGTCATTCGACGCGCCATGATGAGACCGATATCTCCCGACCCCAGGATCACCACCTCGCGTCCAGGCATGTATCCCTCCATGTTGACCAGCCGCTGCGCCGTACCGGCGGAAAAAATGCCTGCCGGACGGTAGCCGGGAATATTCAGTGCCCCCCGCGGGCGCTCCCGGCAGCCCATGCAAAGAACCACGGCCCCCGATGCGATCTGAAACAGTCCTTCCTCCCGGTTCATGGCGGTGACGACTCGATCTGCGCTGATATCCATCACCATGGTATTCAGTTTATATTCGATTTTCAGTTCCTTCACTTGGTCGATAAAACGAGCTGCATACTCCGGACCGGTTAACTCCTCCTTAAAGGTGTGCAGTCCGAAGCCATTGTGGATACACTGATTCAGGATACCGCCCAGCTCATGATCCCGTTCCAGAATGAGAATGCTTTCCTCTCCCGCCTTCCGCGCTGCGACCGCTGCCGCAAGCCCGGCAGGACCTCCGCCGATGATCACAATGTTATATTTCTTCATTCCTTCACCTCCTTGGAGCGCCCCAGCACAATGCGGGAATTTCCGCCGCTCTTGGTGATCTTCTCCATGGGAAGCCCCAGCTCCCGCACAAGGATTTCCATGACTCTCGGGCTGCAGAAGCCGGCCTGACATCGACCCATGCCGGCGCGGGTTCTCCTCTTCACGCCATCCAGTGATCTGGCCCCCAAGGGGCGATGAATCGCGTCCAGAATCTCTCCCTCCGTCACCGTCTCGCAGCGGCAGATAATCTGCCCGTACGCCGGATTTTTGCGGATCAGCTCATTTCTCTCCTCTACGGACAGCGTCTGGGGATCCAAAACATCCCTCCGGGTGGCGATCCAGTGTTCCTTTTTTTCAAGGGTCAGTCGATCCCGGATCAGACCGCCGATATACTCCCCAATGGCCGGAGAGGATGTGAGACCCGGAGATTCAATCCCTGCGCAGTCCATGAAGCCCGGTGCATCCTCCGGCTCTCCCAGAATAAATTCATGGTGATCCTCGTGGGCGCGGAGCCCTGCAAAGCTGGTGATCACCTGTCGAATGGGAAGATGTCTGACGTGCATCTCTGCTTTGCTGATCAGCTCGTCAATTCCCTCCTGTGTGGTCGCCACTGCTTCCTTATCCTCAATATCAATCGCAGTCGGCCCGACGATCACATTGCCGTGAATGGTGGGCGCCACAAGGATTCCTTTTCCCAGCTTTGTGGGCTGCGGGAATATGGTGTGTTTGACAAAATCCCCCACATTCCTGTCGAGAAGACAGTAATCTCCGCGCCGCGGCGTAATGTGAATCTTTGACTCGGAAACCATGTTGTGAAAGACATCCGCATAAACGCCGGCTGCATTCACCACAATGCGGGTTCTGTATCGACCGTTTGCAGTTTGAATATTCCAGATTCCTTCCTCATCTCTCCACAGCTTCTCCGCCTCTGTATTGAATACAAAGTCAACGCCGTTTTGATTGGCGTGCTCCGCCATGGCAATGGTCAGCTTAAACGGACATACAATTCCGGCGGTCTCCGCGTACAGCGCTCCCTCCACGTTCTCGCTCAGATTCGGCTCCACGGAAAGACACTCCTCCCGATTCAAAAGTCTGAGTCCCGGAACCCCATTCTTTTTTCCACGCTCATAGAGCTCCTCCAGACCGCCCAGCTCTTCCTTGTGAATACAGACAACCATGGAACCATTCCGCTTAAACGGGATCTCCAGGTCTCTCGCCAGATCCCCCATCAGCTCGTTTCCCCGCACGTTCATTTTTGCCATGAGAGAGCCCGGCACACAGTCATATCCCGCATGCACAATGGCGCTGTTGGCCTTGGAGGTTCCGGTACACACATCCTCCCCCTTGTCCATCACCAGCACATTGGCTCGGTAACGGGAAAGCTCCCGCGCCACAGCAGAGCCGGTCACACCGGCTCCAATGATGATTACATCGTAAATCATTCTGTCGCCTCCTGAAATAAATAAGGAGTCAGGTAATATGCACGCTCATCGCATGCAAATCGCCCGACTCCTACTCCTAAGCTGCTTTTATTCTATTCTGATTCCCCGGCTTATGCAAGCAGTCTTTTTTGAAAATTTCGGCTCTTCCGGGCGAAGCCACTCCGCACCGCGGCAAATGCTGCATCCACCGCTTCCCTAATGGTAAGCTTCCTTCCGTTCTCAGCATGGCTCCCATTGACAGCGTTCTCTCTGATCCCTTCCGGTTCTTATATGACAATCGCTCCCATGTTCACCAGCGCCTGATAGGCGTAGGCAGCGACTGCACCTCCGATCACCGGTGCCACAACAGGAATCCAGGCATATCCCCAGTTGCTGTCCCCCTTTCCGGGAATCGGCAGAAAGGCGTGCGCCATTCTCGGTCCCAGATCTCTCGCCGGATTCATTGCATAACCGGTGAGTCCCCCGAGGGAGGTTCCGATGGAAAGAATCACCGCGTAAACCAGGAACCAGGTAAAGCCGCCTGCCGCGCCGGAGGCCCCAATCCCGTCCAGTGTAAACACCAGAAGAAAGCCGCACACAAACTCGGAGAGGAAATTGAGTCCTGTGTTGGGGCAAGACGGTCCTGTGCAGAACACCCCCAGCTTCGTCTTCGGATCCTCTGTCGCCTTAAACTGCTCTGCAAACAGAACATAGACAATGCAGGCCCCTGCTATGGCCCCCAGCATCTGCGCAATCGTGTAGGGGAGCACATCGCTCCAGGGGGTTCCGCCCAGAATGGCGGATCCGATGGTCACAACCGGGTTAAAATGCGCGCCGGAGGACGATCCGAAGATCATCGCCGGAAGCAAAACAGCCATTCCCCATCCGGTGGTGACATGCAGCGCTCCCGCCCCGTTCATTCCGGATTTTTTCAGACTTACATTGCAGCATACTCCGTCACCCAGGATAATCAGAATCATGGTTCCCACAAATTCCGCTATGTATCTAGGCATTTTCTTTCCTCCCTGTTATTCCTTTGCCCATCCGAAGGTTGCCTTGACTGCCTGCTTCCAGCCCTTCAGCTCCCGACTCCGTTCATCATCCGGCATTTCCGGATAGAACTCGCGATCAATGGACCAGTTCTTGATGACCTCCTCCTTTGAATTCCAGAAGCCCACCGCAAGACCAGCCAGGTAGGAGGCTCCCATGGCAGTGGTCTCTACACATACCGGGCGTCTCACCGGTGCGCCGATGATATCCGCCTGGAACTGCATCAGGAAATTATTTTTGCATGCGCCGCCGTCCACCTTCAGGGAAGAAAGATGAATCCCGGAGTCCAGTTCCATGGCATGCAGCACGTCGTTGGTCTGAAAGGCCAGAGATTCCAAGGCGGCGCGAATGATATGGTACTTGCTGACGCCCCGGGTAAGCCCTGTAATCACACCTCTGGCATAGGGATCCCAGTACGGGGCGCCGAGACCGGTGAACGCCGGAACCACATAGCAGCCGTTGGTGTCCTGCACCCGAGTCGCGAAGTATTCCGAATCCGGAGATGTATCCACAATCCTCAGTTCATCTCTCAGCCACTGGATCGCAGCGCCTGCCACATAGACAGAGCCCTCCAGCGCGTACTCCACCTTTCCGTCCAGTCCCCAGGCGATGGTGGTCAGCAGCCCGTTTTTCGAAAAAATCGGTTTTTCACCGGTATTCATCAGCATAAAGCATCCGGTTCCGTAGGTGTTCTTTGCCTCCCCTGCCGTAAAGCAGGTCTGTCCGAACAGAGCTGCCTGCTGGTCGCCTGCGGCGCCTGCAATGCGGATTCTTCCGCCGAAGAATTCCGGATCGGTCTCTCCGTAGATATGACTGGAGGGCTTTGCCTCCGGCAAAATACCCATGGGAACATCCAGAATCCTGCAAAGCTCCTCGTCCCACTCCAGCGTATTGATGTTGAACAGAAGCGTTCTGGACGCATTGGAATAATCCGTGACATGAACCTTTCCCTTGGTCAGCTTATAGATCAGCCAGCTGTCCACGGTACCGAAGCAGATTTCTCCCCTTTCTGCCTTCTCTCTCACGCCTTCCACATGGTCCAGAATCCATCGAATCTTTGTCCCGGAAAAATAGGGGTCGATCACCAGCCCGGTTTTTTGCCGGAACCGATCCACAATGCCGGGATCGTCATTCTTCAGCTTTTCCGTGAAATCGGACGTGCGGCGGCATTGCCACACAATGGCATGGCTCACCGGAAGTCCTGTTCTGCGGTCCCAAAGTATGGTGGTCTCTCTCTGGTTGGTGATGCCGATGGCCGCAATGTCCTCCGAAGTCGCCCCCACCTTCGCCATCGCCTGACGGGCCACCGAAAGCTGAGTCTGCCAGATCTCATTTGCATCGTGTTCCACCCAGCCCGGCTGCGGAAAGTACTGCGTGAATTCCTTCTGGGCCATGGAACAAATCTCCCCCTTCTCATTGAAGAGGATACATCGGTTCGAGGTGGTTCCTGCATCCAACGCCATTACATACTTTGCCATATCGCTTCTCCTTTCTCCTGGGTCTTTGTAGGATTGGATTCTGTGAGGCAACAGCCATGTATCACGCCGACTGTCTTCGGATCGCGCGCTTCCGAAGAGCCGTTCGGTTTCACCATTGATTTTTCTTTCGATTAAGATTCTGTCCAAAGCTTCTGATTGGTGGTGGAAATCGCAATCACACCACTTTTCAGCGCACTGATCACCTCCTGCTTATCCGTAATCAAGCCGCCTGCCATCACCGGCACGCGGGAAATCTTTACCACCTTGCTCATGAAGCTCGTCTGCAAAATTCCCGGCAACAGCTCGATGATATCCGGCTGCAGCTCCTGTCTCGCCTGTTTTTCCACATTCATCAGCGCCAGGGAGTCCAGCATGAAAAAGCGAAGCACCGTATTCAGTCCCAGCGCCTTGGCCCGGGGAATCAGATTCGCTCTCGTGGTGATGATACCGTCTGCCTCCGTGCATTCCCTGATATAGTCCACCGATACCTCCTTCGGAGAAAGACCTGTGATCAGGTCAATATGCACCATGGCCACCTTTCCTTTTTCCTTAATCCGCCGGACAATCTTTGAGACGCTGCACACATCTCCGTACAAAACAAAAATGATTCCGATATCCGTTTCCAGGCATTTTAAAAGCCCCTCTTCATTTTTCACTGCTGCCACCACCGGGTTGCAGGCAATCACCTCACTTAGCTCTCGCGTTGTCATTGATCCGTCAATTCCTTTTCCTGTTCATTCAAAAAATGCATTCCTCCTGTCGCACCAAAAGAGCGCGGCAACCACATGATTCCCCATCACGTCACAGCCGCGCTCTCTCATCTCAAAAGGCCATGCACCATTTCTGATTTTTTATGATTTGATCATAGCACTTTTTTATGAGTTTAGCAATATTATTTTAAAAATTCCGTTTGTTTATTGTCTATTTTTTCTAAATATCCCCTTTCTCTTTCATTTTATTTAAAAATATGACGGTCTGTCTCAAGATTATAACCATTTTCTGTGCGAAACGCTGATTCAGCCGCTGCCATTCCACCGGGGACCCTTTGTTCCCCCTAACAGCCCTTTCCCTCCAGACTGCAGGCAAGTGGCATCGGGGTTTGCTCCCTCCGTCGAAGTCCCACCTCCTCGGGCTGCAAGGTCACAGTTCCGTCCTCCTTCACAAAACAGGGGATTCCGATCCGCCCATCCCGCCGGACCGGTTCAAACACAGGATTCGTATCCCGAAGCTTCAGAAATTCTTTCAAATTCCCTGTGGTCTCTCCGATGTCCACAATCTGAAAGCCTTCCGCTCCCTTGACCTGTTCTTTCACAGAAACACAGTCCGGGCAAGCCTCCATGCTGTAAATTCGAATCATCCCCTTCTCCTTTCCCCCCTTCGGCGGACAGCCCCTGTGGGCGCCTTTCCATCTTTTGATCCTTGACCCTGAAACTCGCAAGGCTCTTTTCCCCGCCCGGCAACAACGGTCCAGGGGCAGAAGCACCGAAGGGTTCTATCTTCTCCGCAGCTTGAGAAACAACGCATACAATAGCAGTACCAAACCGGACAAGCTCCACATGCCTGTCATCTGAAGCGCTTCTCCGGTCTTCGGCAGCGCTCCGGAGGAAGAGGGGCCTTCTGACACTGCCTCATATCCGGAGGGATGCTCTGTCACGTGATCCTGCACAGACGGCTCCGATGGCACCGGCGGCTCCGAAGGCGCCGGCGTCCTCCGAATCACAAAGCCGCCCCCGCCGCCTTTGCCGTGACCGTGTCCTCCGTGACCAGGTGTCACATTCGGCTCCGGTTCCGGCGTGACATTCGGCTGGTCTTTCTGATAGCGATTGGTAACAACAAAATGCAAGGTGCCGTTCTCCCAGGTTCCTTCCCCGATTTCCGGGGTATACCCATCCGGAACATCGGTCTCTTCCAATGTCCAGATAACCGCCTCCTGTTGGAACAGCTTCTCACTCCATTCATTCCATGTGTTCCTAAGAAATGCTCCTACCCCGTTCAAAATATCATTGAAAATCGGGCCGTCTGCCAAATTTCCGTTCTTATCCAGCAAATCCGCCTCCGATGGCGTTCGTTTCCCCGCATCCGCATTGCTTCCCACTGCCGTATTGGAATGGGAATGCCTCTTTGCTTCTTTCTTCACGGCTTCCGCCACAGAGTTGCTGGCATTCGAACGCGTCTCAGCATTGCTCATGCTTGCCAGCATCGGTACTATTCTGGAGGCATACCAAAAGCCCTGCTCGGGATACATGGTAATCTCCTCCTGGGGAATCGACGGGAACACCTCCCCGTCCGCACTGCCCCGGTGCGGCACCAGCCGGAAGTGAAGGCATTTCGGACGCATCTGCTCCTCATCATTTTTCCATTGCTTCTTGATGAGCACCTCCTGACCCTGATGCTGTCGGTAGTTCACAATCAGAACAAAGGCTGCCTGCTCACCGGCGATTCTTCCTTCCTGCGGAAAAACCTTGTACTCCTTTACGTAGCCCTGCTGCGCCTGCTCCTCCGTGATTTCCTCTTCCACAAAATAGCCAAGGCCGTCCGGCAGCCCGCCGATGCTGATGGCTTCCCCGGCCTTCAGCTCCACCTCTGCGTAGCTGACATAGTCTGTCCCATCTTCTCCCCGCTTCTCATGCTCCGCCGGAACAAATTCCACCTTTCTCCTGACTGCAGCACCTCCGCCGGTTTGCTCCGACTCTGCTAAAGCCGGGTATGCGCCTGTCAGGGGACTGTCTGCCCAGATCCGAATGGCAAAGCGCTCCTCCGACTGCTTCTTCGTTTCTCCCGCCACAATCTTTTTCAGGTTCAGAACGCCGGTTTTTCCTCTCACCTCCACAGTGAACTGAATTGCCTGTCTGGAAGCGGATGGATCACCCTCCAGAACAAAGTCCCTTCCCGGATCCCACTGTTCTCCGTGCCAGGCAAACGAAAACTCTCTCTCCTTCCCCGAAGGAGCGGTTGCCGTCGCATCCATCTCCCCGCTGATGGTACCTGTCACGGTGAACTTCGTACCGGCTGCCGCCCCCGGCTTCACCCTAACCCCCTTAACCGTAAGGCGCATCCAGTCGTTTTCCTCGTCTCCCTCCTTTCCGGCTGCCGCAACTGCATCCTGAAGCTGCTTGTAATTTTGGATTCCGTCCTTTAGCTTCATTCGAACCGTCAGCTTCTGACCCTCCCGCCGCGTCTCCGAAATGGTAAACTCTCCCCCTTTGCCGAAGTTTTCTGGGGTCACCTTATGCTCCACATCCTCCGGATATTCCAGACCGTCAGGCAAGGTGAATTCCGCAGTAAAGGTGCAGCTCCTGACCTGAATTTTCAGCTGCTCCGGATGGGCTGCATGATCCGGATAAATGTCCTCAATCGCGCGCATCTGCTCTCGAATGGAGGAAACCTTAAGGGCGCCGGTAAAGGGAAGAATGGTGCCCGGAAGCACCGGATAGATCGCATCGTGCTCAGTCTCGCCGTCACTCAGAATATCCGCCGGAAGGAAGGCATCCATGGGCTTCAGAACCTGAAGGGTATAAGTAATCTCATCACTTCCCGGGTCGGAATTTTCATCCCTTCCGGACGCACTCTGCTTCCCTGTCCAGTCAAAAACAAAGCCCTTTTGCTGACCGTCTTTTACTGCCACCGCGGAAAAACTCCCCTTCAGTGTCCCGATGATTTTCAGCTTCTGCCCATTGGTCACCTTCTCGGAATCCAGCGAAAGCCCCTCCACCGTGACCAAAATGTCATCCGAAGCGGCAGTCCCCTGCCCGATTCCTTCCCATCCCGTGGAAAAGACAGCCTCGTGAAGACGTTGGAAATTAGTCATGCCATCCTTAAGATCAAAGACAATGGTCAGCGTTTTCCCCGAAAGCGTACTCCTGGTTTTCTCAAAGCAGTCCCCCAGCCCTTTTGCCGTCACCTTCAACCGCTTCTCATCCGGAACCACCACGCCCTCCGGCAGCTTCAGCACCGCAGTAAATTTAGATTGGGTGCCGAACAGCCGGATGCTCTCGTAGTTTGTAGAGTCCGGTAGGCCAAGCATCCCCGGCAAAGCATCCATATAGCCCTTAATGGATGCCACATTCAGCCCGCAGGTTAAACGGAATCCTTTTCCTGCCTCTGTGGCCTTAACCACCTGCGTTTTTTTGGACTCGGCACTGGATTTGCCATACACATCCCCCTCCAGAGAAAAGGATTGTTCTATCGTGTCAATGGTGTCGTCCATCTTCCATGACAGATAGTATGTGGTGTCCGCAGTGATCGCCGGATTGGATCCGTTTATAGTGAAGATGGCAATCTTATAATCATCAAAGCGAATCGACCCTGTCCCCTCCGGATCCGTTTTCCAATACGTAGCATCCTTCAGGAGGAAGCCGGGCTTTTCTGCCTGCGCATCCGGCTTCAGCAGATTGTAATCCAAGTCACCCAAAAGCGTTCTCAGCTTGGTTCCGTATTCTGCCGGCTTCTTAAGCCTTGCCACCTCTCCTCCGTTTGGATCCTCCAGAATTTCAAAGACCTCCGGGTGGGTCTTGTACACAGAGGCATCGGAAAATCTGCCTCCGTTTGCAGAAAAGGCAACGGTATAGGTCAACACCTGGTACTGGGCATACAAATCGTAGCGCTTCTTTGACGGGTTAAAATGCAGGGTTTTCCCCGGCAGGATTCGTTCTCCCGTTCCGTCCGGATTTTCGGTCCAGTACCGGAACCGCTTTCCCGGCGGCAAAAAGCCGACTGCCTGCTGTTCGACTGCCTCCATGGACAAAGCGGGCGCATCGGTCACCGTGGGATCTATGGACTCCGTATAACTCAGCCTCCCGACATTTTGATGATACACCACCATGTTGATATCCCACTTTGCATAGACGATCCGATCCTTCCGGTCCGTCAGCGGCAGGGTCTCGTCAAAGGCATGCTCCTCCCCGGTCTCATCCCGATAGTACCAGCCCAGGAAGGTGCGCCCGTTTTTGTCCTTCGGCGTCCCCGGCGAAACATTCCCTTCCACATCCTGAAGCCGGTATCCGCGAATCGTGGACGCCGTCTTGTCCTTTGTGGTCCCGTCCGGAAAAACTGCGTTTCCGTTGCTGAGCTGATAAAAAACCCGAGCCCTGGGCGTCCACACATGCTTCTTTCCGTCTCTGGTGGCTTTTTTTACAGAATAGTCGTAGGGCATCCCGTTTTTGTCGATGGGGTGCAGCAGGGTCTGGCTACTGTCTGACAGCGTAAAGAGACTCAGCCACTCGTCTCCGTGCTCCGGTCCGTTGGTGGGTGTCGTCACCTCATACCTGTAGCCGGGATCGTAGGCCACCAGATAGGAGCCTCCGGTCACAATGTAGCTTCCCTGATTGCTTCTGTCTGCGCCGCCGTTATCCGCATTCTTATCCCCGGCGGGGGTGTTGACAACGCAGTCTCCGAGAAACCGGATGCTGGCAGGCCCTTCCCTAAATGCCGTTCCGAACAGCGGACTATACCGCAGATTTTTTCCTGTAATGGTGGAATTTTTAAGAACCACTGCGGAATTCTTATAGTCAATGTTCAAACCGCCGTCGGAGCTGTTTTTCAACACCAGCTCGGAATCCTCCACCTCCACCGGATCCTTGGTTCCAACGGAGATGCGGGAGCCGTCCGACGTCAGGCGGGATCCATTCACGATCCTTACGCGACCCGCAATCGTCATGGTCTGCCGATAACCGGTCGCTTTATAGGCATAAAACTCCGCGTGATCCATGGAAAGCACCGGAGTATCCGCCGGGTCAAGATTAAAAGTGTACCAGACCCCCTTGGTGGTGAGAGACGCATCCTTCAGATTGAGATGGGCAGATTGCTCGCTTCCCCCGTTCTTTGCCACCACACGAACGGTGCAGCGGCAAAACAGAGAATCTGAGGTGTAGGTAAAGGCTCTTCCATTTTCGCTGACTGCGGAAACCTGGAGCTTCTCCCGGCTGCTGCCACGGAAGCTTCCCTTCAGATCAAAGCCGCATTCATTTCCGTCCAGCACATAGGTTCCGTCTCCCACCTCCGCCCCTTTTTCAATCATAAGCGCAGTCTGGAAGCCCTTCATGGAAAGCGACGCCTGATCGCTGCAGAGGAGCCTTGCACCTTCTTCCAAGATAAGCCCATCTGTTTTGTTTCCCGTCAAAACCGTATTTCCGGTGACGCAAAGGGTGACTCCCTGCTTGATGCTGACAGCTGACGACAGGGCAAACTCCCCTGACAGCTCCACAGTATCTCCTGCCGCACTGCTTTTCTCTGCCTGCTTTAGCGACGCTTCGCTGTTCGCCTGGTATGTGGTAGCCGCCCTGACTGTCACTGCGGGCAGAAGCGGCAAAAACCCCACTGCCAGAAGCAGAACCAAGAGCATGCCCGAAAACCGCCTCCGATACCTCATGCGTTTCATTTTCTTCCCCCTACCCGTGTAAAAAGTTCCCTTCTCTTTTTCATGATGGAATCATCCATCTCACGTTTTGTATCTTTTCATTATGAGTACACGAAAATCCACTGTCAAGTGTTTTTTACCCGTCAGCACATAGATGGAAAGTTAAAAAGTTAAAAAACTAAAAGTTTTAATTTTTATCAGTCGTATCTTTTATCTTCTGACCGCTGATACAGCGGTACAGCTGAAGCAGACACTCTGATCGGAATGTCTGCTTCAGCTGTATCCATTTTATATATGTGCTTGGCACGGCGACATATAAAACATCTCGCCCCTTTTACTGCCTTTCTCTTCTGCCCATAATGAACAGCACCAGCAGACCTGCCAAAAGGGTAGTAAACATTCCGGCAAAGACAACTGTCTCTCCAGTTTTCGGGAGTGATTCTGTTCGCCGTAACGGCGCACTCTCTGCCGGCGGCTGTATAGGATCGGCTGCGGAGATCACCGCTTCCGATTCGACTGTCTGTTTCGCAGGAATCCGGCTTCCGCCCGTTCCTTTCGAAGTTGTTCCACTACCTGACGGAGCGACATTACGTGGGGTGTTCGGCTTATCCGGCGTCTCCGGCTTATAGTGATTCGTTATCTCTACAACCGCACCATTTTCACGAACCTCATAGCTTGCAGTGTAGCGTTCCCCTGCATACATGCTCTCTTGGACTTTCCACACAAGATGATAATCTTCATCTCGGCCAAAAAGGGCTCCAAGCGCCATATCCTCTGTCCGGTCAAGCGCTTTACCGATCTGTTCCGTGACGTGATTCCAGATATTATTCAGCACAGCACCGTCAAGCAGTGTTCCATCATCGCCGATCAGCACTGCTGAAGGTGATGCGTCTGCGAGAGAGGCTGCCTCAGAGACCGAGGCATCTGCTGCGCTCCTCTTAAACAGTTCCCTCGCCAGCTCATTCACATTATTTCCGGACGCATTTGAAAGGTTGGCAATCGTCGGCAGTCCATCCCAGCCGTCATAGTACCAGAAGCCCTGTTCATCTGGTTCTATGTCAACAGAACGAATCTCATCTCTGAGCACTTTTACGACTGTTCCATCTTTTGCAGCAAGCTCCGGCACCAGAACCAGATGAATGGAATTCGGACGCCGGTCCGTCGCATTTTCATCCCCACTCCAGTTCTTTCTCACAAACACTCCGGTCGTTTTGTCCCTGCGGTTTGCAAACAGCACATAGAACGAGCGGTTGACTTCCATAGCTCCCTCTTCTTCAAAGGAAAGCACTTCATAGCCCTCGCAGCTCTCTCTTAATTCTTCGATGAGGTAATGATTGCCTGCCGGGATCCCCGAAATGCTGAGCGCCTCACCATCGGAAAGCTCCACATCTGCATAATACTTGTATGCCGCATTCTGTGAGCTCTGCGGCTTCTCTCCGGCAGCCTTGTTAAATTCAAGCTCCAGCCCTTCTCCATCTTTCGTAAGAACTGCGCCTCCCGGCATTTTCCGATCCAGCCACACGCGGAACTTAAATCTCCTGCCAGACTGCCGGTCTGCCTCTGCTCCCGTTCCGGAAAGGAGAAGTTTCAAACTCAGCACACCGGCGGGATGACCAAAAAAGCTGACTGCAGCAGTTTTCAGGCTCTGAATTGAGCGATTGTCATTGATATCGAAATCAAGAGCCGGGCGAATAACATCCCTCATTCCGCTGAAGGCGGAGCTCAGCGCAGGATTTACCTTATATTTCACAGATACACTGCCGCCGTCTCCCTTGCCGAGCGCCACTTTTGAAACCATCATGATCATATTGGCATCCGCGGCATCCACCTCGTCATATTCCCCGGGCTGCGGCGACTGATCACGCTTGTAGCTCTTTCCATCCTTCACACGGATATAATGCAGGGTAAAGTTTGGAGACGCCTCCGCCCCCAGCAGCTCCAGCGGCAGATGATTGGCACCCTCCGGCATAAAGCCCGCTCCGAGATCCAGTTCCTTTGTGAGCAGCGGGACAAAGAGCGTTGCGTGATCAATCACTTCCTCCGTGGTGTTCGTAACGGATATATCCAAAGAAGCTGTATCGCCTCTGGATAATACCACTGTCGTATTCTTCTTTGTCTCCTCGCTCTGCGAATCATAACGATATTCCAGGCTTCCTCCGTCAGGCTTCGGCACAGTCAGAACCGAATCCGCGCTGATGGCATAGCCCTGCTTTACCGCAATACCCTCCTTTTCTGCAAGTGAAACCAGTGCATTTCCGCTGTTTACCCTGTCGCCAAAAGCATCTGTATAGCGCTTTAGGGTGATCCAGTTTGCATGATCCCACTTCATCGGCCTATTGACCGCCTCAATTTCCTTGAAATCCTTTGTGGTAAAGCCCATAAAGTCATTGATATGATAGGTGCCGTCAGCTGCGCGCTTATTTGTCTTTACATCAAAGCTTATCAGGATATCTTTATTGGTGAAATCCGGCTGATACTGGCCGCGGGTTTCCTGACCAATATCAAGCATGTACTTCCAGACCTCTACCTTTCTCAGCTTGCCGTCACCCCTGAAATCATACTGAAAATCGCCTATCTGCTCACGCGCTCCGAGAGCTGCATTGCTGACCGTCAGATTCTCATAGGAGAAGCCATCCGGCATAATCATGTAGAGCACCGGCTCCTGCAGGGGATTCCAGTCCCAGTTTGCATCATTCAGTGTTCCGGATATATGAAAGCTCTCGCCTCCGAGCACCTGTCCCCTGTCAATTTTCCCTTTTCCGTTCAGCACTCTCGGCGCGCTGTATCTTCCGGTTATCACATGTGTGGTGGTCTTATCCGGAGCACCTCCCTCCGTATAGAACTTCACCGTGCTCTTTACATCCTCCTTACAGCCCTTCTTCCAGCTTCCATAAACGCCGCAGGAAATATAACTCCAGCCATAGTACTCATCGCTGACATGTGTATCCTTCGGATCCCTGCTGTCCAGAATGTCGTCCATCGGCTTTATCCCATCGTAGCTCGCAGGCAATTCCCCTATATTCAGCTTGATGTACTTAATGGAAACATCCCTTTCGAGTCCCAGTGCAGTATTGGTAATCAGTGCCGACACCTCATTCGATGTCTTCAGAACGCTTGCCGAAGCTGTTCCATGTGCTCCGTTAGAAGCTCTCCACTCGATGTCACTATACTGCATGCCCTCTTTATACGGAATCGTGACACCTCTGATAATAGCTGTATCTGTCTCATCAATCGAAAGCTCCAGCGTCTTTTTCTTTGTCGGTATCGCAAGTTTGTTTTTGACAAGCATCGCCCCCAGCCGCACATTGTAGCTTTCATACTTCTTATAGGCCCAGTCCGGTGCGTGGTCTACCAGATCGTGAAAGGCAAGCAGCTCCGGATCCCGACCGTCATAGATCTGTACACTCATGGTCGCACTGCTATTTTTTGAACTTCTGTTTTTGTCCGGTGTATCGTTCCACACTGTTTTGGTCAGATTTTTAAGGGTGACCTGAAAGCTTGTAAGGTTTTCCCTCGGACTGTCAGCCGGAACCTTAAGCTTCGGGAAAAAGCGATAGCCTCCGCTATAGGAACCCGGTTCATCCCACTCAAAGGTTGTCGTTTTATTCCGGCCATCGTCCTCTGTTCTGACAATACGTCCCTCAGTGTGATAGACAGCAGTCTCCTCTAAAGAAATCAGCTCTATATCACTCGGATAGACCAGCTGCACGGTCGTCTTACTGTCTTCCTCAGTGAGCACACGGTCGGAGACCTTGCTCCACGCCGCAGAAAAGGAGGTCCCGGCCTGAATTTCTTTCGTCGTTCCGCCTTTTGAGACAACCTCATTTCCCACCTCTGTCCAGAAGCCATAGCTGTACTCGTCTGCCGCAGTCACAGCATAGCTTCTGGCGTCAATATCTTTCCCATTCTTTGTCCTGCGAAGACTCAGCCTGAAAGCATCTTCGATTTTCTGATTGGGATCCTCATTGATGAACGCCTCATCAACGGCAAAATAGATCTGCCTATTGGAGGACGCGCTGATCATTCCATTCTTTGTCTTAAGAATCAGTTCACCACTTCTCTTTTTATTTTTATCTGCGCTGCTAATATAGGCATCCGGATAGCCATAAGGCGCAGTGCCTGTACCGCTTGGCGTCTTGGTAAGTTCCTCATAGCCTGTCGCCTCGATTGGCCCCTCCTCAAATTTTGCCCCCGGAAGACTCGTAAAGTAAAGGCCATTCCCAAGCGTCAGAGAAAAATAACTGGGCTGATACTGGAGCTCCTGCGGGATTTCATAAATGATCTCCAGCGCATAGGTCTCTCCCACCTTAAGCTTTGGAACTTCACCCTTCATCAGATCCGCCAGCTTTGTGTAGCTGCCGCCCTCTGTTTTCCATACCTCTGCTTTTGTAAACCTGAGTTCTCCCGCCGCATGTACAGTTTCTCCGACCGGCACAGTAAAACCTGTAACCAGAAGCAGCACCGCCAGAATAGAAGAAAGCAGTTTTTTAAAACGTTTCATCTTAACCCCTCCACTTGAATTCGGCCAAGATCTCTCCTATAACCCCAGGATTTGATTATAGCACATTCTTCTCCCGGTCAAAATTGTTTTTTGATCTTTGTTCCCTTTCCATCCCGGTGTGCCTGCTTCAGGCGATTCAGGCTGATGCTTCTTCCGCGGAAATCAACCGTGCTCTCCTCGCTCAGGAAATGCACTGCCGCTATGCAGTCCGTCGCGCCGAGCTTCATCCCCCGCACGCCCCTGGAATTCTTCTTGAGCTCCGAGACCTCCTCCAGCACAGTGCGGCGTTCCGTCGCATACTCTCTTTATCCATCATTTCTTCCATGGATGAGACGCCGAACATTTTTTTGAATGTCTTCTCCCATGATGCCCGGTTGAGCTGGAACATTCCGAAATCGTGCGTATCATGGTTTACCGCTGTCAGGCCGAATGTTCCGCCAGTCTCCTTGTCTGCGATACCAAGCGTGTTTGCGTAGTCATATCCTGCACCCGTCCACTTCCGGTACAACGTTTCCTGCTGCCCTTCTGTCAGCGGCAGTTCTTCAATCGCTGCGGATCACGCCCTTTCGTCCATCGGATTCACATGCACCATAACATGTTTGACAGATGCAAAGTTCTGCTCAATTCCAAGATGAACCCGCTCCGCCACGGCATGGGCTTCCCGCAGCGTCTTATCTCCATCCACACTGAGTTCGATGTCCACATAGGCCTTATTTCCGAACATACGGCTGTGAATCAGATCCACGCGGTCAACCCCCTGCTGCGCCGCCACAAAATCCCGGATGCGCTTCTCAAAATCACTGCCGCAGGAGGTGTCTGTCATGTTTCGGACGGCATCCTTCAGAATATCCAATGACACCTTTAAAATAAACAGGCAGATGATAACACTGGCTGCAGGATCCATTACCGGAAATCCCAGCTTAGCCCCGGTGATTCCGATCAGCGAGCCAATGGAGGAAAGCGCATCCGAGCGGTGATGCCAGGCGTCTGCCATGAACACGGGAGAATTCAGCTCACCGGCATAATACCGGGTGTACCAGTACATACCCTCCTTCACCACAATGGAAGCAATGGCAGCAATCATCGCAATATCACCCGGAACGGCAATCCGTTCGTAATGGCCGAACAGGATGTGGCCAAGCCCCACCCTTCCGATGCCGATGCCTGTCACAAGCAAAAGCGCGCCGAGAATCAACGAAGCCACACATTCCATTCGCTCATGCCCGTAGGGATGCTCCTTGTCCGCCGGCTGCTTGGAAAGCCTGACACCCAAATAGGCAACCAAGGTGGTGATCACATCCGACAGCGAGTGAACCGCATCCGAAATCATCGCCCCGGATCCTCCGCTGACTCCCGCAAAGAGCTTAAACACAGTCAGAATCACATTGCCGAGTACACTCACCCAGGTGATTCGCTGCATCATCGTTTTTTCCTTCATCTGATCTCCGATTTTATTTCTGTTGTCTGGCAAACGCTGCATCACAGCCGCTGTCTGCATCGTATCTCCGACTGCTTGCAGTGTCCAGTGTTTTCTGCATCGGTGCTGCCGTCGTCTGGCGGCTTTTTGCGGGATCAATCTGCATGCAGATCGATCCCGCAGGTTCCCACCAGAAGCCGGCGACCGGGAACAGTCAGCCTGGAAATGCCATAACCTCCGGATTTTGTAAAGCGGGGAAGCGACGCCTGATGCAGCTTGCAGTCAGGCGTCGCTTCCCCAGGCAACCCTCCGTTCAGTCTCCCGTCACAATTTCACCGGTCCAGGTGTTGATTCCACCGAAATCGTAGATCCCCCGGTATCCCATCGCCGCCAATTTTTCGGCAGCCTGCTTCGAGCGGTTTCCGCTCCGGCAGTAAATCAGAATGATCTGATTATAATCCGGAAGCGCCTCCGGAGCATCCCGGTTGATGGACTCATTCGGAATCAAGATTGCCCCGGGAATGTGACCGGCGTCATATTCTTCCTGTCTCCGGACATCCACAATCACATGACCATCGTCCCGTTCCATCCTTTCCTTTGCTTCCTCCTGGCTGATTCTCTGATAACCGCCCCCGCGGTTTTCCGGCGTCTTCTCGGACGCACATCCTGTCAGAACAAAAATCAGCCACAACAAAATCAATCTCATATGCTTCATGCTCCGTATCCCTCCTGCTCCGGCGTCTTCCGACCGCGAGACGCTCCGTATTAAAAAAAGCAGAACCGGCAGGTGTGTCCCGGCAGAATCTTCAAGCTGTCCGGCTCCACATGGCAGGGAAGCATCAGGATTGTTACGCCTGCTTTTTCTGCTTTCCTCAGCAAAGTACCGAATTCCGGATGGGTCTCCACATTAGGTCTCACCTCCGTCACCCCGTCCACCTGAATCACAAATGCGGCAATTGCCAGGTACCCCTCCTCCGTGGCGCGAATCAGTTCATGCAGATGCTTCACTCCCCGGGCCGTGGGAGCGTCCGGAAAGTAGCCGATGCCATCCACCTCCAAGGTGCAGCCTTTGACCTCCATCAGCCCACGGTTGTCTCCCCACTCCATGTAGAAATCAATCCGGGAATTGCCGTAGGTATACTCCGGAACAATCCTGTCAAAGCCCTGCTCTTCAAGCCACTCCTTAACCACTTGATTCGGCGCCTGACTGTCAATGTTGAAAAGAAGACCATTTTCCTTCCGAACCGCAATCAGATCATATCTGGTTTTCCTTCCCGATGACCGTGGCTCCGTCAAATACACCTCCGCTCCCGGAAGCAAAAGCTCACGGCATCTTCCGGTGTTCTTTACGTGAACCGTTTCCGTCTTTCCACCAATCTCTACATGAGCCAAAAAGCGGTTGGGACGATCAATAAACACCCCCTGTATCACATTCTCATACTTCAAAGCCATCACCTATGTCACAGCCGTTGCTTTTTTCCGGGAATCCCGGTTCGCACAAACACATACTCGGTATCGGTGGAGCGATGCTCATCAAAGTGATATCCGCTCCGGTCAAAGTTCTTGATCTGTTCCGGCTGTTTCGCCTGAATTCCCGCCATATACCGCACCATCTCGCCTCTTGCCATCTTGACATAAACGCCCTTCTGAACCACTGTCTGATCCTGCCGCTCTCCAAAGATACAGGTGATACAGCGATCCCCCGGACGCAAATACGGCTCGATACACCTTGCGTATTCTCCGGACGCGAGATTGATTAAAATCCGGCTCTCGTCCATAACCGCCCGGTAAAGATCCTCTCCCCAGAACTCATAGAGTGTGCGGCATCCCGAAACCATAATCTTTGCCTGCATTTCCAGTCGATAGGGTACCACGCCGTCCATCGGCTTTACCACGCCGTAAAAGCCTGACAAAATCCTGAGATGCGCCTGCACATAGTCCAGCTGCCCGTCCTCAAACACAGCCGGAGCCATGTACGTATATTGAATTCCCTCATAGGAAAGCAGAGCCGGTGTCAAGGCGCTGTGCAGATCCATATGGAGAAACCGATCGGAATTTTGCCGGGCAAGTTTGTCGCTGCACGCCCACAGCTTTTTCTGTTCCTCATAGGAAAGGCCCCGGATCCATTGCCGCAGGATCTCGGTCTTTTCCAGGAATTCCGGCGCCTGCACACAGGGAAATGTATCCGTGTCCCTCCGCATTTGCTTTGCAGGAGATATGATAATCCTCATAAAACACCCCCTATGTGACCGCTCTCTGCGATCCTTGCCCCAGCTCTTCAAAGGTGCTTTCAATCTCGGACCCCTTCCCCGCCATCGTCTCCAGCAGGACCGTTGTGTTCATTCCCAGGGTCAGGAGCATGTTCAAGGAATCGGTGATTTTCTGATTCCTGTTTCCGTTCCCTGTCCGGTGTGAGAGCCGGGATGGAGCGAAACCCCAAAGAGAAGTTGGGGTAGTCTGCATACGCCCCTTACAGCGCTGCCTGAATGGCAAGAAGCAACGCATCATAGGTCTCGTATGCCGGAATTTCCGGGTGATTCTCCCGAATCTGCGCTGTCGTGCGGAACAAAAATCCTGCCTTGCCGGCACGAATCATCTCCAGGTCATTGAAGCTGTCTCCACTGGCAATGGTGTCGAAGCCAATGGATTGCAGCGCCCTTACAGTGCTGTATTTTGTGCGCTCCGTCCGGAGTTGATATCCTGTGATCTCTCCGCTTTCCGACACCTCCAGTTCATTGCAGAAGATGGTGGGCCATCCCAGTTTTTTCATGAGCGGAGCGGCAAACTGCGTAAAGGTATCGCTGATAATAATGACCTGTGTCTGTTCCCGCAGTGTGTCCAAAAAGCGCCTGGCGCCGGGAAGCGGCTCCATCCCCCCGATGATCTCCTGAATCTCATTCAGCCCTAGACCGTGCTCCCTCAGAATTTCAAGGCGAAAGCGCATCAACTTGTCGTAATCCGGTTCATCCCTGGTCGTCTTTTTCAGTGCCGGAATTCCGGCAGCTTCCGAAACTGCAACCCAGATCTCCGGCACCAAAACCCCCTCCAAATCGAGACAGACGATATTCATGGTTCTACCTCCTCACCTGTTCGGAATGTGCGAAGGGCACTCGCCGCTTCATCGCATCTCCCTGCTCAGTCCCGCCTGACGGCATTGTTTTTCAATCTTATCACGCTTACCTGTTTTTTGACAAGTCAACGCCCCGCCACCGAAAGGTCGTGGGCTTGTCGTGGGCTTGTCATAGGCCTGTAACCGCCCGGTTGTAATGAAACCCGGGGATGCTTCGCCTTGCACCCACACAGGCAATAAAACCGCCGGAGCGACTGCAGTGTGCAGTCTCTGCCCCGACGGAAGCTTTGATTCCTTGATCTTATACTGTTACTGTGCGAACCCGGCTGATATCAGCACACCGACTCACTCTTTTTCCTTCTGAAAGGCATGCTCAATTCCGGAGACCACGTCCTTCACCGTGTCCTTCGCATGCTCCGCCTTCTCTTCCAGCTGATCCTTTAACGCAATCGCCTTGTCCTTCGCCTTCTCGGCATTCTCCCGGACACTCCCGATCACCTGCTCCGTCTTCCCCTCAAATTCCTTTTCCTTGTCATCGGCCAGCTTTCCGACCGCTTCTTTTACCTTTCCCTCTACACACTTCAACTTCGCATCTATTTTCTCTGTGGACATGTATACTCTCCTTTTTGCCTGGTTGACGGGTTACCCTTATCTTATCATAGAAAGAGAACGAGAAGAGGACAGTTTAGAGAATTCTAAGAATCTTTACCTGATTTTTACAGACAAATCGTCTTCCCCTCTGTTTCCATCCGACCCCTTGCCTCGATTTGCATTCCGATTCCTGTTCGGCCCTGTCTGCGTCACAAAAAGAAACACGAACAGAGCAAACAAGATCATGGAGACAGGATTGGTAAAGATACTCGCCGCCATGCCTCCTACGGAGCCTTCCAGCATAATGCCTCTTCGGTAGTTTTCCTCGCAGAGCCTGGTTAAAATGCAGCCAAGGACAATCGGAGCCACCGGATAGCGGTATCGTTTCAAAAAATATCCGATCAGGCCAAAACCGAACATCCAGAAAATATCAAAGAGGCTGTTTCGAATCGCATAGGATCCAATCACTGAGAGAATGAGGACGATCGGCATCAAGATCCCCTTTGGAATCTCTGCCATCCTGATAAAGACCCGGATTCCGGTGAACCCGAATACCACAAGGAACACAGAAGCCAGCAGGAGACTCATCACGATAAACCAGAACAGATCCGGTGTCTCTGCGATGAGATTCGGCCCGGGGCGAAGCCCCTGAATCGTCAGCGCGCTAATCAGCACAGCCGTCACTGCATCGCCCGGAATTCCCAAAGTCAGCATGGGAATCAAGGCGCCGCCAATCGCCGCGTTATTTGCAGCCTCAGGAGCAACGACGCCCTCCACTGCCCCCTCTCCGAACGGTGTTTTGGGATGCTGCACCCAGCGCTTCGCCTGGTCATAGCTTAAAAGTGCTGCAATATCGCCTCCTGCGCCCGGCAGCGCGCCCACCAGAACACCGATGAGGGAGGATCGGATGGTAAGCGGCAAAAGCCTCACTGCTTCCCCCCAGGAGGGGAGAATCCTGCCTGTCTCCTGCTTCACCGGCGGCCGGGATATGTCCGTAAGCTGAATCAGTGCCTCCGATGCGCCAAAAAGACCGATCATAGCCACCACATAGTCAACGCCTGAATTCAGATATGCCACATCAAAGGTAAAACGCTTCACCGCCGTCTGCCCATCTACACCGATACATCCCAAAAAAATACCGATGCATCCCGCAATCAAACCCAGCTTTACGGATCGTCCGCCCAGGGAACCTGCCATCATGAGTCCGATCAGGGACAAGATCAGATAATCAACGGAATGGAAGCTCCTTGCCAATTGCGCCACCAGCGGAGCGCAGGCCGCCAAGGCAAGCGTGCCCAGCAGCGTCCCGATCACAGACTGCGTCGTTGCGAGTCCCATGGCTTCCCCGGCACGCCCTTGCTTTGCCAGGGCATACCCGTCCCAGGTTGTGGCGACCGCCGCCGGTGCTCCGGGTATATTCAAAAGAATCGCAGAGCGGGAGCCGCCGAACACAGAGCCTGCAAACACACCGATCATGACTGCCAGGGCACTGTGAATTTCCCATCCGAAGGTGAAGGACACCAGCAGAGAAACCGCCATAGTTCCCGAAAGCCCGGGAATGGCGCCCACATAGACACCTGCGCAGGTACCTGCCGCCACAAAGGCAATCAGCCGGGGCTCCTGAAATACCATTGCCATATAAGAAAACGCCTGCACCATACCCGTTTCCCCTCCTTCTCTATGGAAACACCACCCGGAACAGCATTCGAAATACCAGGATGATGAATCCCATCACCAGTAAGCTCCACCCCATATTTTTCCCGTACTCTCTTCCGGTCAGGCAGCACATGGAACCGTAAAGGAACAGTATGGTCGCAAGATAAAAGCTGACCCCCATAAGCAGCATGACACAATAGACAACCATAAATCCAATCATCACACGGACCGGCTTGGGAAACAAATAGGAAAGCGCTTCCTTTCCCTTCTCCACACCGCTTTTCACAGAGGAGAGCGGCGTAGAGCGCTTCCCGTTTTCAATCACGGTGAGCAGTGCCAGAAAGCTCCACAGTGCGCTGACAAACACCGGAACTGCAGCGGCAGACGCGGCTTTCGGCTCCTTCATTCTTCCCCACAGCTCCATGGACAGCGCAAAGGCAATCAGTCCCCACACCAGCAGTCCGACGGCAAAGCCCTTCTCTCCCGCCGCCAGCCGATCCGGTTTTCCTCTGTCCCTGCCTGTTTCTTCCCCCTCAATCGGGGCAGCCTCCTTGGTTTCTTCATTCATTCCGATATTCCTCTTGTCCAATCAAAGCATGAAAAGGCAGGGGCTTTCCGCCCCTGCCGGGGATTGTCATCGTAACATGTCTCATTGGATGGCACCGCTGCTTTTCAGTGCCGCCACCGTATGTTCTCTCCAGGAAGACAGGTAGGTGTTCGCATGTTCCCCGGTGTACCCGAGAAAATGGACGTTTAAATTTTTAAGCATATCCTGATAGCCGGGATCCAATCCCGCCTCGGAAAAGGCATGTGCCAATGTGGCTTCAACAAAAGGATCCGTTCCCTCCTTTACGAAAACGCCGTAGAATGGCCCCCAGGGAAGATAGGGTTCAAAATCCGGATACTCCGCAGTAATCAGAGGAACCCCTTTCATCATTTCCACCGGTTCCTTGGAGAACAGACAAAGAAAATCCAGGTCTCCGGCTTTCCAGTCTTCCATGCCGGACTGAAGCTTACACACGGTAAAATCGCACTCTCCGCTGATCACTGCCATCTTGGCAGAAGCATCGCTGTCGTAGGGAACCTGGTTGAAGGAAGCGCCTGTGACCGAAGTGATCAATGCCCCCACCTCCCAGGGCATTCCACCCGTTCCGGTGGTGGCCAGCTTAATGGTACCCGGGGCTTTCCCGGCGGCGTCAATGAGGGCAGAAAAGCTTTGGTAGGGGGAGCCCTTTCCCACTGTAATGCCCACCGTCTCATCTCCGATCAGGTAGATGCAATCAAACCTTTCGTAAGTCAGGTCGCTAAGCTTCAGAACATCATAAAGAACCGGATTTTCTGCTCCCATCAAAAGATGATAGCCATCTGCTGCTGCATCATACACATACTGAGCCGCCACCGTTCCGGCCGCACCGGTCATATTCCGAATGACAATGGAGCGGCCCAGCTTCTTCTCTGCCAATACAGAGAGCGGACGCATCAGAGAATCGGTGCCGCCGCCGGCGCCCCACGGAACAATCCCGCTCACATTCTGTGCCGGATAAGTACCGTCTTCGTCTCCGGCGGAGGCGCCCGCCGTTCTTCCCTCCGCTTTGATATGCTCCGAAGAGCCGCCGCAGCTCGCCAGGGAAAGGCTTATGATAAGTGCCAGTGTCACCGCCAAATGCTTCTTCATGGTCCATTCCTCCGGTTTCTGCCGTGTTTCAAGGTGCGCTGCCTCCTTCGACTCCCGATTTCCTTCCTCTGTCGATTCCGCCATCGGTTCGCTTCCGTTTGATTCCAGCCATGGCTTCTGTTTTACGGCGTCGCTTTTCTATTGCTGTCCGGCTGAAATCGGCGCCCGTCCCACACCGCTCACTTCGCCGAAAAAGAATTATGCTGATAAAAATATTTTTTCAAGATTTCTGCTGTGGTTGCATATAAGAAGGAGATCGCCAGCAAGGAAAGGAGTACCTTCCCCGGCAATGCTGTGAAGCCCAGATAGGAATTAACCGGACTAAAAATCAGAAAGATCAATCCTGCCGTGACTCCCAGAACGGCCTTCACCATGCTTCTGCCGGGTTTGCTTTGAAAGACCGGCCTCGCCGATCTCACAATCAGCATCACCACCATAGCAGAGAGAACGGATTCCAGCATCCAGCCCGTCCGGAACCAGGTTTCATCGGCATGAAACATAAGCAGCAATACGCCAAAGGTCATGTAATCAAAGACGGAGGAGGTGATTCCGAACAAAATCATAAATCGTTTGATAAATTTCATATCCCATGCCACCGGGTGCTCAAGCCATGCGGGATCGACAGAGTCCGATGCGATCTGCAGAGACGGAAAATCCGTCAGCAGGTTTGTCAAAAGAATTTGCTTGGGCAGCAGAGGCAGAAATTTTAAAAACAGACTGGCGCCTGCCATGGAAAACATATTGCCGAAGTTGGCACTCGTGGCCACAAAGATATATTTCAACGTGTTGAGAAAGGTTCTTCTTCCTTCCTGAATGCCTGATACCAGCACCTCCAGGCTGTTTTGCAGAAGCACGATGGATGCGGCATCCTTTGCCGTATCTGCTGCCGTGTCCACAGAAATTCCCACATCTGCCTGCTTGATGGCAGGAGAGTCATTGATTCCGTCCCCCATGTAGCCCACTGTTTCTCCTGCTTGCCGGTATGCCAGAATGATTTTTTCTTTTTGGTTTGGGCTGATTTCCGCAAAAATATCAATCTCCGAAACCTTTTTATTCAGTTGGCTTAGGGAATAGGAATCCAACTCCTCCCCCAGCAAAATTTTTTCGGGATCAAGTCCGATCTGAGCTCCCACGGTTTGCGCAATCAGACGATTATCTCCTGTGATCATTTTCAGGGAAACCCCAAGATGATTCATCTGTTCAATCACATCTTTGATCTTCTCTTTTAACGGGTCTGCAAAGAGAAGCAAGCCCTGAAACACCATGTCCTCCCCTTGTGCTTCCCAGTTTTTTGATTCCTCCTCCCGGTCCTTTGCTTCCTCCTCCAAAATCCTGCAGCCAAGCCCCAATACCCGGTAGCCTCGCTGCGAATACTGATGAAACAGATCCAGAATTTGATCTTTCATCTCCGAGAGACTGCCCTTGGTATGATCGGATTTCTCATAGTACTTGCAAACGTCCAGAACACGGGTCAATGCTCCCTTGGTCACCATGATCGTTTGATCAGAAAAAGTCCGGTCTGCTTTTACAATGACACTCAGGCATTTGTTCTCAAAGGAATAGGGAATTTCAGAAAGCTTTTTGCAGGCGGAAAAATCGTAGGAATTGGCTGACAGAATCGCCTCGTCAATGGGGTTGGCATAGCCTTCCTGAAAGTAGGAGTTGACAGCCGCCAGTTTTTTCAAAGACTCCGACGGCTCTCCCCGCCAATCAATCGCAGCCTCCAGTGTTACCTTCCCCTGGGTGATTGTTCCGGTTTTATCCGAACACATGACCGTCATAGAGCCGAAATTTTCAATGGCATTCAGCTTTTTGACAATCACGCCTTGCTCGGACATCCTCTTTGCACCCTGAGACAGGTTTACGCTGATAATGGCGGGCAGCATCTGGGGAGTCAGCCCCACTGACAACGCCAATGCAAACATAAATGATTCCAGAAACGGCTTATTTAAAACAATGTTGAAAATAAAAATAAGACCGATTAAAACCGTTGTCACTTGAAGGATCAAGCTGCCAAACTCCTTGATCCCCCGTTCAAAATCCGTATCGGTATCCGTTTCATCCAAGGATGCGGCAATTGCCCCGAACTCTGAATCCTTTGCCAGATTGACGATCACGGCTCTGCCTGAGCCGCTTATGACGTATGTTCCCATCCAAAGGGCATTTTTTCTATCGGACAAGGCAGCGGATGCAGGCACCGTTTGCGGGCATTTCTCAACAGGAAACGTTTCCCCTGTCAAACTGGATTCATCCGTAAACAGGGAATTGGACGCAATCAGCAAACAATCCGCCGGAATCATATCCCCGGTTTTGACACGAATCACATCCCCTACCGTCAGCCTGGCATTCTCTGTTTCTTCAAAGACCCCGTCTCTCAAAACGGAAGAGGTGACACTCACCGAAGACAACAGCTTTTTGACCGCATTATCGGCCTTGCTTTCATGCTGATAGCTCAAAAAGGCAGAAATCATGACAATCACTAAAATAATGACGCCATCCGAATAATCCTTTAAAAAAAGCGATATCACCGCTGCAAAAATAAGAATCATGGTGATCGGACTTTTAAATTGACGGATAAAAATCATTGCATTCGAATCGATCTTTCTTTCTTCAAAAACATTTTCTCCGTATTGATCGATTCTTTCTTCCGCTTGTTTGCTTGATAATCCTTCTGTGCCGGTCTCTAATCGTTTGAAAACATCGCCTGCCTCATAGGACCAAAATTCTTTCATCATTACCCCCAGTCATATAGAAACTATATTAGCAAAAAAACAAACTTGCAAGAGGCGTTTCTACATTATCTGAAAAGCACCCCGAAGGGTGCTTTGTCAGGGCCGGTTCACCTGAAATCTGACCTGTGGTGCACTCCGCACCCAAGAGCTCTCGCCGTATTCCGCCCTCCACATCGGGTTCTGCAGAAGCCCTTCAGCTCATTCTTGGCTTCGCGCCGTCGGGAATCGGTGAAATAAATTGTTCTCCGCGAACCCGAATCAATTCTTCCTTTGCTTTTTGAACCCGTTCCGGGTTTTCAATCAAATGAATTGCCGCCCTTGCCATGACATCGGAGGCCTTCAGCATACCTTTCATTGCAATGGATGACTTGCCTTGCGCCACTTCCTGCCAGGAGTGAGCCGTTGTTCCGATGGCAAAGCAGGCTGTAATAATCTGTGCAGTCGGCACCGCATTGGAGCAGTCTCCCACGTCAGAAGACCCCATCACAATCTCATCGGAATGCTTGTACTTCAAAATTTTATCATACAGAATATGCTCCTTCAGGTATTGCAGCTCTCCGCTTTTATCTTCCGCAAACCCGATTGTATTTTCGCTCTCGATATTTTCCTCCGGATAGGTTGCCCGAAACCGTTCGGCATACCGGATTTCTTCCTCCGTAAACTTCGTCGGCCCCTCTTCCAGAAAAGCCTTGTACAGCTCTTCTTCGATGACGGAGTTCGGAATCACATTGGAACAAGCTTTGTCAAAAATAATTTCCGGCTCAGTTTCCGTCATGAGACCGGCGCCTTCCACAATTTTTTCAAATCTCTGATAGAGTCGGTTGACATGCTCCGTATCTTTTGAGCGCAAAAGATACAGCCCCTCTGCATAAGGCTGAACCACATTCGGAGAGGCAGACCCCGGATCCACAATGGAATAGTGAATCCGTTCAAAATCCTGCATGTGTTCTCTCAGAAACTGAACGCCGATATTGACCAGCTCAAGTCCGTCGAGTGCAGATCTTCCGAGATGGGGCGACGCAGCAGCGTGAGCGCCCTTTCCCCGGAATCTCACATAGACCTGCTTGTTCGCCTGAAGGGATCCGGTAAAAATGGCATTTCCGGTAAAGGGATGCCACGTAATGGCCACATCTGCCGCATCAAAGCAGCCCGCCTTCGCCATAAAGGCCTTGCCGCTGCCGCCCTCCTCCGCCGGGCAGCCAAAATAAATCACCTTGGCTTTCAGATGGTTTGCCTCAATATAGTCCCGCACCTGCAAAGCAGCACCGATGGATGCCGTCCCCAAAAGGTGATGTCCGCATCCATGACCGCATTCACCCTTTCTCTTTTCTTTTCTTTCCGCCAGGTCCTCCACCTGAGACAGACCGGACAGCGCATCGAACTCTCCCAGGATCCCGATGGTGACACCGCCTTCCGCGCCATATTCTGCGCAAAAAGCAGTGGGAAGATCCGCCAGGTTTTCACGGATGTGAAACCCGTGCTTTTTCAAAATTTCCATTTGCGCTGCGACTGATTTATGTTCCTTCCATTTTATTTCCGCAAATTCCCAAATGCTTTTCGCAAGCTTCACAAGCTCGTCATTGTATCGATCCATTCTCTTCTCCTTATCCTTGTCCGGATCCTTCCGCCCTTTGACTGCCGTGACTGTCCCGAATCCGCAGTAGGCTCCCGTTTTCGCCTGTGTCCTTAATAAACGTTTAAGTGTAATTCTCCGGCAATTTTTTCCAGCATCTTAAGCCCTGCCATTGAGTTTCCAAAGCGGTCAAGCCCCGGACAAAATGTACAAATGCCAATCCCCTGATTCGTCGTTGCCATGATTCCTCCGCCGACTCCGCTTTTCGCCGGAATCCCGATTCTGATGGCAAAATCCCCTGAATCGTCGTAAAGTCCGCAAATCGCCATGAGCGTCCTTAGAATCCTGGCATTTTCTTTCTGAATGACTTGTTTTCCCGCCAGGTTTTTTCCGTTTCTTGAAAGCATGGATGCAAAAACAGCCAGGTCTCTCGTGTTGACCATGATGCTGCAGGCAAGATTATAGAGATGAATCACATCCTCCACAGCGGTTTCCTTCCCAATGATCCCATGCTTTTTCAGAATCCACGCCAGCGCCAGATTGTTTTCTCCGCCTCTTTTTGTGGTGTCAAGAAGGGTTTGGCTGTAGCTCAGGGTTTCATCGTCCATGACCACCTTTGCCCGCTCCATCAAAACCGAAACGGAATCTGCCCCGAATTTTTTATAAATCAGGTAAGCCGAGGTAATCGCCCCCGAATTGACAAAGGGGTTGACCGGCTTTCCTCCCTCTGCCTCCAGATCAAGAATGGAGTTGTACGGCTTGGAGGAACCCTCCGTTCTCATGTACTTTTTGATATCGGACCACTCATAGTTTTCCAGTACCAGGTCAAACAGCAGCACCTTTACGATGGACATGATGGCAAATGACTCTCTGGATTTTCCCGCCTCATATTCAACTCCGTCCTTGTCGATCAGGCATACTCCCAAGGCATTTTTGTCCGCGTCCTTTAAAATTTCAATATAGTCTACGAGCCTTCCCTCTTCCGTAAACCTCTTGCCGTATTCTATGACAGAATGTAAGAATTCCTCCATATCAGCCCTTCTTTTCCAGTTGAACAATTCCCGATCGATAATAGAAATAAGTGATGCCAAGTGTGACTGCCAGCATAATCAGCATGGCAAACCCTTCTTTTCCCGCAACCGGCATGACGAGGAAATTGAAGGCATACACAATGGCCAACGCTGTAGCCGCAATCAGCGGCTTTCTCGGAGCCTTGTATTTGGAACCTGCCCCGGTGGAAACAAAAGCAGAAATCCCCATGGAGCCATAAAGAGCCGGCAGAATATACATGGTTGCCGTTTCCACGGCTTCTGTCTGGAGAATGGGCTTCAAAGGAGCCAGCAAAATGACGCCGAAAACGATGGTGATCATGGAAACCATTCCGGAAACGGTTACCGCAATCATTCCCATGACATCGGCTTCTTCGGTGCCGGGCGTTGCATCCACCGTTCCGATTGCCGATAAGTAGCAGGGGAATTTGATATTCATGACATTTCCCAAAATGGAATTCAGATAACATGTGGTGCCGCCAATCGGAATCATTGTGAGCTGCTCTGCAAGGGCAGTCGGTACAAACAGGGCAAGAAGCGGTCCTGCAACCGAGGCGATCAGAGACCATTCCGGCCACATTCCGTAAATCATACACATGGCTGCCGGGATCCCAAGCATCAGTCCCATGGCAATCAAGGTGGCAATGACACCGTATCGGTACGTGTTTTTCATATAATTGGACATTTCATCAACCCCCTATTCCCATATTGGTGAAGACAACTGCCGCTGCCATTGCGCCTACCAGTGCAAAGGACATCGTAAAGTCATTTAACCAAGTGATTTTATATCTGGACGCCAGCTTGGAGCAGATCCATGTGATCAGCATACTTACAATAATGGTCAGCAGGTGAATTCTGGATTTTACCGACTGCACCGGGACAAAGACGGACATCATGCCGATGACAAGAACAGACAAAGCCAGATCCACAAAGGGCGTGTCCTTCTCTCCCGCTTTGAGCACACCGGTATGCACTCTCTTCAGTGCAAATACATTGAACACCATTCCTGCCATGATGGAAATACTCATCACAAACATGATCGCTCCAATGACCGCAGGGGTTCCATGGCTCAAAAAATCTTCAAAGCCGGAAAAGCCTGCGCCCTTAACGGAAAGATCCGCCGCCATCAGCTCGTATGGGAGAGAGCCCACCACCGAAAGCCTGAACCATGGCCACGGAACGCCAAGAATCGGTGCCAGTGTAATCAGCCCGATAATCACAGAAACTGACGGAACAATTGAAAAAATAACGGAAGCTCGTATCACGGACTTGATTTTGTCCTTTGAAATATTCAGTTCCTTTGCCCGGTTGATTGCTCGTTTACAGAAAAAAATGCACATGCCAAAAATAACCAATAAGGCTGTGCCTACCAACAGATACAGTGGTTTGGAATTTAAAATATCGCTTAAACTCATCATCATCCCCCTTTGCCCTTCTGTTCTTTTACCAAAATTTTATTGAAAACAGCTTCTGTTTATATTATATCTGATTTTTGCAACAGAGTACACTCATGTTCCGGAAACCGACGCATGCAGACACAAAAAATCCCCTGATTCTCCGGACGTTCCAAAAGAGTCCGGTGAACAAGGGGACTGACAAACCCCGATGGAAACATGCCGTAACCGAAAACAGGTGAAAAACGGGAACTCACACCCGGAGAAAAAACAGGAACCGAAAGACCCCGCCCCGCTTCTCACTGTCTGCGCCTTGCCTGCTCTTCTCGGAAGGCTTCAAACCGTTTTTCATCCGGCAGCGCGGCAAGCAAACCGGAAAACATAAAAATGTTTCCCACATTCAAGCACATGGTCTCGATCGCCGAGCCCAGTGCCGTGCCGGCGCCAATTACAAGACCCGCCATCCCCACAGGGATGGCTCCAACGGGAACACTGAACCATTTGGCATACGAGGGGTACGGCGTCAGCTCCTTGGAAAATGCCAAAAACTGTACGATCATCATCGGCAGCCAAAGCGCAACAAACAGAATCCAGACAGGCAGACTGAAGGCCATCAGCAGTTGATCTCCCATTCCATCGGCCAGTGTCTCATCAACCAATAACAGATGCTTGTAGACAAAATTAATAAGCCCCACATTCATATGCATGCCGATGGGTGCAAGCCAGAGATAGACGAAAATCCCGGCGCGGTACAGGCGCGCGTATTTCGGCGCTGCATCCGCCATCAGACGGTAGACAGCAAAGCAGGCAAGTCCTTCCAGAAACAGCCCGACCGCTCCCAGCAATCCGCCTCCTATCAGCTGTGCATCCGAAAGATTGATGGCGTTTGCCATCACGTTAGAGGAAAACCCTTCCCCGCGAACCTCTTCGCCGAAGCCCAGGAGAAAATCTCCTGCTGCCGCCATGAGGGATGCCGTCAGTCCCAGCATGAGCAGTGCTTTGATTCTGATTCGGTCCAAATGATCGTGATCGGTTCCCACCATGTTTCTCTCCCCTTCCGAAAACGCCGCCGGGCAAGTCATCGCCACAGCAGCGTCTTCTGTTTTAATCATCCGCTTTATTCTGCTTTACCAATACCGTCGCATCCGGTTTCGGACCGGGGCGAAAACTCCATCCGATTGATATACATCTTCGCTACAACGTCGCAAAGCACCGCAAGAAATCGGTGGATCCACCGAATGTTCGGATCATCCAGCGGAACGTATCCCCGCATATAGCTTTTCCTTGCAGCCAGTGTCACATGCCGGGACCAGCCCTCCAGATCCCTTGCTCCTTCTGCGCAAAACATCCCGGATACGTCCTTCATTCCCAGTTGGTTCAGCTTTCGCCTCATCAGCAGATCCCGCCCAAGCCTGCCGACCGTATCAAACACAAGCCTGCCCCCCAGAAATGTTTCAGCCATCGCTGCCACCATCCTTTTTACCTGCTCCGTCTTAAAATAGTGGAACACACCGGCTGCATAAAACACGGCCCCGCCTCGGGAATCAATCCGATCCATCCACGAAACATCGTTCAGATCACAGCCTATATTCTCTTCCCGCTCTTCCACCGGAATCAGCTCATTTCTCAACTGAATCACATCGGGAAAATCCAGTTGATACCGTTTGCATAAGCCATTGTCAGCACTTCTTCCCGTGGTACTCAGTCCGCAGCCAAGGCTTACCACGGCAGCATTCGGATGCATCTTCAGATAATCCCGGATTTCCCATATCATATCCTTCTCCCGCATGGCCCCCTCCAGCCCTCCGAACTGGTACATGAGGCGCGTTTCCTTTTGTTTCCATTGGGAGAAATCATAGTCGATTCGTTCGCAAATGGCAGCGGCATATTCATCCGTATATAAGGTGGGAAACTGCTGGGCACAAAGCTTTCTTGCATAAAGCGGAATGACCAGTGTCTCCTGTACGCTGCCCGGCTTCATCGAAGTGTTCCCTGACATACGGATTCCTCTTTCTTTTACTGTTCCATCTGGCTTTCCAAAAACTTGCAGTATTCCGGACCGCTGTCCGTGATTTTATTGCAATGCCCCCATCCCTTCCATATGTTCAGTGCAGCATACGGCAACTTTTTCGATATGGTTTTCCTTGCCGCCTGCAGATCAAAGTCTTTAGAGCCGTAGCAAAAAACGCATTTTTTCTGTTCCTCCTTTGACAAAGAGGGAACCCGAACGGCGGCACAGCTGCGGACAATGTTGATCACACTGTTCTCATCCATTCCGATCAGGCAGTCCGTCATCCATTCCCCCAATTGATCTCCATACATCCCGCTCATTTCCCTGACTGCAGAACTCCTGTCCTTGATGGCTTTTCGGCGTTTCCCAAGGAACAGCTTCTTAAAAAAAATCTCCTGAAGAGGCGCCCGCTCCATTAAACTGCATCCTTCGAACACGCATTTTTTGATTTGAATGCATGTTTCGTTTAACAGATTCAATAACACAACTCCGCCAAGAGACACGCCAAAGGCCAGCTCTATGGTATCGATTTGATGCTCCGATAAATACCTTCCGATGGCTTCTGCTTCCTTTTCGGCAGACCGGAAGATCTCCTTCGATTTTCCGTGCCCTGACAGCTCGGGAATCACGTACCGATACGTTCCCGGCATGTGGGGAACCATTAAGGTCTTCATTCCCTCTGCCGTCAACAGCATGGGATGAATCAGCAATATGACCTTTTTGTTTTCTTTGTGGAGATCAATGAAATCCATGGTTTCCTCCTCACCCCAGGTGCAGGTTCCATCCGCTGCGTCCGGTTGCGGTTCTCTACGATAATTTCCAATTGGCGGCCCGTTCTCTCGCCCGGATGAAGGCGGAATAAATTCCCTCCTGCCGCATTAAGTCGTCATGCGTTCCCTCCTGCACCAGCTTACCCTCATCCATCACCAGAATTTGATCCGCCCTTCTCACGGTGGACAATCTGTGGGCGATGGAAATCACCGTATGCCCTTCGGATAATGCTTCAATGGCTGCCAAAATCTCAGCCTCATTTTCAGGATCAACCGAGCTTGTCGCTTCATCCAAAAGAATGATCGGTGCATCCTTCAGCAGGGCCCTTGCAATGGACACCCGTTGCTTCTCGCCGCCGGAAAGAGAGCTCCCGCCTTCCCCCACCATCGTCTGATACCCATCGGGAAGCGCCGTAATAAAATTGTGGCAACGGGCCTTTTTTGCCGCCTCCACCACTTCTTCATGACTCGCCTCCGGCTTTGCAAAGCGGATATTATTTTCTATGGTGTCCTGAAACAGATACACATCCTGAAAAACCAGGGAAAGATTTTTCAGCAATGCTTCCACCTTGTAATCTTGTATCTTCCTGCCTCCTATGCTGATTGTACCACGATTCACGTCATAAAAACGGGAAATTAAATTGATCACCGTCGTTTTTCCGGAGCCGGATGGACCTACAATCGCCGTTCTGGATCCTTGGGGAATCGTAAATGACAATTGGTTTAAAACAGGCTTTCGCGGATCATAGCCAAAGCATACCCGGTCAAAGACGATATCCTGCTGTTCCATCACCTCTGCGGCGCCGTCACGAATTTCCGGAATATCCAAAACCTCATCCAGATACTTCATATTGGCAGGATTCTTAACCATCAAAACAGCCGCGTTCTCAAGCTGCTTCAAGCCGCCGAAAATCATAAATCCCGCTGCCGAAACGGTAAGCGCCTGCGGAAGCAAAACCTCGCCCTTCGTATACAAATAGCAGGAAAACAGCGTGACCAGCAGACTGGACAAATGAATGACCGTCGTAAACGCCCGGGAAGCAATCACAAATACTATTTCAAAATGCAGCTTTGCATGCCTAAGCTCCTCCGAAGCGCTTTTTAATTGAGAATGAATTTCTTCAACCGTCCCTGCATTGGCTGAGGGGAAGCTGCGAAGCACGGGAATTCCGCGAATGCTGTCGATCAGTGCATCGTTCACCTTTGTGATGGCAGCATGCTCCCGGACAATTTCTTTCTTCGACAGATGAATCATAAAAAATACGCAGAGCCAAATAAGCATCAGACAAATCAGCGTTAAAATCCCGATTTTAATGTGGGTGCCAAACATCCCGATTAAGAGGAATACAGAAATGGAAAGGCCGGAAACTGCAAAGTCTATACTCATCGAAGCATAGTTTTCAAGGCTCTTCATCACATCGGTAAATGCTGCCATAATTCTTGAGAGACTTTGCTCCGCAAAATAGCCCATTGGCGCTTTTTTCAGCTTCTCTCCCACTGCCAGCCGATAGTCCTTGAAAATGCCAAAAAACACTCCATCGCTCAATCCGCCTTTTGCCCAGCCTGTCAGAAAATTGAAAAAGAAGGAAGCAAACAATACACCGAATATGGCCCAAAGTCGCGTCCCGGTCATCTCATGCATCCAATGAAATGCCAGAAAGAGAGCAAAAAATCCAAATAACACCGAAGCATTCTGCAGAAAAATAAGAAGCATTCCTGCCTTCAGGCGATTTTTATACTGCCCCGCCAGCCGAAGCGATAACCGAATAAACTCCATATCCTATTCCTCCCCTAAGTATTGATTCCAAAGCGTTGCATAGAGCGGTTCTTTCATCAACGCTTCATGTCTTCCCATGGCCACAATTTTCCCTTGATCCATTAAAATGATTTGATGTGCTTGCTTAATGGTGTGTAACCGGTGCGCAATGATAACCAGATTTTTCCCCTTGACCAAATTCGAGATTGCTTCCTGAATGAGCGCCTCATTTTCCGGATCGGCATACGCAGTCGCTTCGTCCAAAATAATGGTAGACGCCGGCTTTAAAATGGCTCTGGCAAGAGTGATGCGTTGCCGTTCTCCGCCCGACATGGCGCCGCCTGCTTCCCCTGCTCTGGTGTCATACCCATCGGGAAGCGCCATAATAAATTCATGACAATGGGCTGCCTTGGCAGCAGCAATGATTTCATCCTCTGTTGCGTTTGGCTTCCCGAGGCGAATATTGTCCCGAATGCTGACATCGAACAGAAAATTGTCCTGGGAAACGAAGGAAATCTCCTCCGCCAGCTGATCGAAGGGAATCCTCCGGGTGTCTTCGCCGCCAAGAAGAATTCGGCCTGCAGACGGATCCCAAAAGCCTGCCAAAAGCTTCGCCACCGTGGATTTCCCGCCGCCGGAAGGTCCCACAAGCGCAGTGACCTCTCCCGGCTTGGTTTCAAAGGAAATGTCATGCAGCACCTCCGTGCCGTCGTGATAGGAAAAGCTTATGTGGTCAAACTGAATCCCCTTGGTTCTGTCAATCACAGCTCTTTCCTCCGGGTCAGGACGCTTCTGAACAGGCATATCAAGCAGCTCCCGGATCGACACCCAGGTATTGGACGCCAACTGAAACAATTCAAAGCTCATCATGATGGTATACGCCTGCGGAAGAATGGAAATCGGAAGAACCAGTGATAAAAGCAAAGCCTCGATGCTGAGTTCTCCCCGTCCGTATAAATAAAAGGCCAAGGGCATACTCACAAGCTGCGGCGTCATCAGGGCTGCGATCATCAGAGCCTTTCCGAACCAGCTTTGCCTCCACCACTGCATGGTGGAGAAATGATAAAATTTCACGGCATCTGCAAATTTCCCGTAGGATGCCTTGTCCTGGACGAAGGCTTTGATTACAGGAATGCCGCGCACATATTCCGCACTTCTGTCTGCGACATTGGCATAGCTCGACAGCCAAACAGCCATCCTTGCGCGATAGCGGTACATCATGGCTGCCATTCCCACCATGGCAATCGGTAACGGCGCAAAAATGGACAAGCCAATGCGCCAGTCCAAAGAGAACAAAATGATCATGCAAAGTATGGGATGCAAGAGTCTGCTGGGAAGCTCCGGCATGACATGCGCCACCCAGTCCTCCATATCTGCCACTCGATCCATAATAATCACCTTGATTTTACCCACCGGATTGTCCACCAGGTATCCCATGGGAATGTTCTGCAGCTTTTCAAATAACGTTTGTCTCAGCTTTTCCAATATCAAAAAGGAGGTTTTATGAGAAATGACGGTACTGAAGCCGGTGAATAGGAAGTAAAGCAATAAGGAGCCCATGGCCAGACCGGCAGTGTTCAAAAGCCTGTCAAAAGGGAGCAAATGGTTGTCTGCCCGCTGGAGCAGCCAGCCGGCAGCATACGCACTGAAAAAATAAGCAGAGAAGCTGAATACTTCACCGACACAGGCAAGCAGAATGGACAGCCGCATTTTTCCACGGTACTCCGGTGCCATGCCAATCAGCGCTTTGTTCAGACTGCTCACGCTGATTTCCGGCTGTGTTTCACTTCGCTCCACCTCATTTAAGATCCGCCGCATGATCTCATCCGGCACATCAAGATTTAAACGCGCCACCTCTTTGATTAAACGTTCCTTCTCTCGAATCTTCTTACTGTCCCATGTGGGATCAGCAGACTTTTTTTGCTTCTTTTTTTGATCGTTCATACCAACCTCCGCATTTATTAGTTTCAACTAACCAACAGGCAAAACATTATCGGCTTCCGCCTTTCTCGCAGTGATCCAATAGCAGTCGAATCATCTCTACCAAAACCTCTCTGTGACTCCGGAAGCATTCCCTTGCTCCGTCTAAAATTTCGCAGCCCAGCATCATGGTATTCATAAAAAAGAGTAAAAAATCATCGGAAAGATGGCTGCAGCATTCCCCGTTTGCTCCCTTCACATCTTCTCCCATCATTTTTAACGACTCTTTCACCAGGACCGGAAACAAATCTCTCAATTCTTCATTGCTTTTTTGAGCCTGGAGATAGATGACATACACACTCATAAGCTCGCTTTCATCCAGCACCTTATCGACCATCATCTGTGCCATGGCGGCTTGATCCGGTTCTCCCCCATAATTCTCCAAAAATTCGTTCATCTTCTTTACACGGTACGCCATGCCTTCCCGCATCAGATCATGCAGGATTTCCACCTTGTTTTTGTAATGGTAATAAACACCTCCTCGAGACAAAGAGGTCTCGGTAATAATGTCTTCCATAACCGTGTCGGCAAATCCTTTTTTTAAAAAGACCTTTTTTGCCGCATCCAGGATCTCGCGTTTCCTGATATCACCGACTTTTTGTTTTTTTTCCGCCAAAGTAAGCCTCTTTTCATGCGCATAATAAAAACCGACAATTTTGTCGGTTTTTATTATAGCACCCCATTCAGTTAGATTCAACTACCAAAAACGAAAAACAGAATAAATGCCTGACCGCCTGTACCCACATCAAAGGAAACAGAAGAATCAAAAAAGCTCCCGTCATGGAAAACAGGAGCCGAACGCCTCTCTTATTCCTCAGGCAATCTATATTCATGTTCCTTTATATATTGCTCAACCTGCTGCAGACTGGGCATGGCATCAGAACAACTATGACCGGTGATTGTAATGGATGCAGCTGCCGCTGCATATTGCAAGGACTCCTCCATCGTTTTCCCCTTTAATAATCCATAACTAAATCCGGATGAATAGGAATCACCGGCTCCAAAGCTTTTTAATACGTTTGTTGGATAAATGCCGCCAACATAAACTTTTTCTTTCGTATAGACGAAAGATCCCTTTCTCCCCTGTTTAATGGATACGAGAGAAACTCCTTTTTTCAGGAGGTGATCGGCACTTCTTTCATTGTCCTGATTTGAAGAATCAAAAAGGGATTCCATCACATTAAACTCATCTCTGGTGCCTACAACCATGTCTGAATTTTCTGCCGCCAATGTGTAATATATACTTGCCTCTTCCAGGCTATCCCAAGTGTGTTCCCTATAATCCAAATCCAAAACAACCTTTGTTCCATTTCGCTTTGCGTAAGCAATTGCAAGAAAGACCGCTTCTCTGGCCGGTGAATGCGAAAGTGATGTCCCGGAAATCAGCATCATCTTATGCTTCGCAATATATGCCTCATCCAATTGTTTACAATCAATATAAAGATCGGCACAATGGTTGCGGTACATGAAACAATTGCATTCTCCCGGTTTAATTTCTCCAATCGTTACCCCTGACCGAATCCCGGGATCGGCCGTTTCAATGTGAGATACATCGACTCCTTTCTTATTTAGATAGGAAACGATGTATCTTCCAAACGGATCATCCGATACCTTCCCAATATATCCGACTTTCAGGCCTAATTGTGCCATGGCTACTGCAGTGTTTGCAGGAGATCCGCCCACGTACTTGCTCAATGTGACAGCATCTTCTAAAGGTCCGATCTCGTTTGCATATAGATCAATGGTCGCCCGGCCAAAGGCCACTGCATCGTTTGGCTTGGTCCTATCAAAAGCAAGGTACACGAATTTGCTTCCTCCTCTCACTTACTTTCGCACTCTAGCTGCTTCAATAATTCCTGAGCATCTTTTAATGGCAGTCCTTCATGGATCATCTTGCTTAATGTCTGAATCAATGCAACCATATTCGGATACTGCATAACAAATCGACCATATGTAACGCCAACCGCTCCTGAATTCATGACTTCCTCGGTCTGCTGTAGAAATTCATTAACATTGGAGCATTTCATTCCGCCTGCAATTGCGACTTTGGTGGGAACAGCCTGTACAACTTTAGCAAAGCTTTCTGCGCTGCCTGTGTAATTTGTTTTCACTAAATCAACCCCAAGCTCTGCCGCCACTCTGGCTGCGTAGGTTACATTTTCAACACTATACTGATCCGCGCCCGTGATGTGATTCCCCCGTGGATAAACATGACTGATTACTGGCATTCCATATTTATGTGCTTCTTTTATGAGCCTTCCCAATTGCTCTACCTGCCGGTCTTGATTATCGCCTCCAATAATGCAGCCTATTGATACCGCATCGGCTCCCATGCAAAGTGCTTCCTCAATGTCAGCCACCTGAATGTCTTCATCAAAATGGTAAACGCCAAAGGTGGTTAATTTTAATACCAGCGGTACCTTTCCTCCAAATTTTTTGAAACAGTTTTCTGCAATTCCTTTATGCATGGTAATCGCATTTGGATTCCCCTTCACCATCTTGGCAATCGTATCATCAATGGTATCCAAGCCCTTTACGACACCTCTGGCAATGGCATGATCCACGGTAAGTCCTAAATATTTTCCATCCGCTCCCGGAATCAACCGATTCATCCTAATTTCTTTTCCAATCATCTTTACACCTCTCCTATGATATTAACCTTTAGCTAAATAAATGAACAAATATATCAATATAGCCCGGACAAAGCGTGGTTACCAGAATGGCAAGAAAGCCCACAAGAATAAATGGAACCGCTTCTTTTACTGTTTCACCAAATGTGGAATCTGCTATTTTTGTGCTGACAAAAATACCCACTGCAAACGGGGGTGTGAGAAATCCCACACACATATTGACAATCATAATTGTCCCAAAATGAACCGGCGTAATACCATAGGTCTGAGCTACCGGAAGCAACAATGGGGTCATAATAAGAATCGTTGCATTGATATCCATAAAGGTTCCCATGAACAAAAACAGGAGATTAATCAAAAGCAAAAACCCCCATCGACTGGAAATATGAGATGTAATCAATGCAGACAGGAAATTGGAAATTCCAACCATCGTCATTACTTTTCCGGCAACGGCCGAAAAAGCATTCAGCAATCCGATTGTTGCGGTAGAAGCTCCGGCAATCGCACAGCATTTCCAAAATGTAATTTCAATTCTTTTTTTGTTGATGAATTTTAATGCAAAGAAGTAAATAATTCCGTATACACAGCTAACAGCACCAGCTTCTGTCACTGTACAGAATCCGCCATAAATGGACCCATAGATAATAATCGGCATTAAGAGTGCCGGAATTGCCATAATGGTGGTGTGACCGATATCCTTTGTTTTTTCTATCAAATTCATGGGAATCTTTTCCGGGTTCTTCTCGAATCGTCCGACCCGAATATAATTGACCAGAAAATAGCCGAACGCAAAAATGAATGCCGGGCCAATGGTTGCCATCCATATTTCCGATATTTTGGCGCCTGAAGCCAACGCATACATGATGCCCGGGACACTTGGCGGAATCAAAATTCCGAGGAAACAGGTGGCCGCCAAAAGAGCCGAAATATAGCCGTTGGGATAATTATCTTTTCGAAGCTCCGGAACCATCATTTTCCCAATGGCACTGATCGTCGCCATGGCGGAACCGGTCAGAACGCCAAATGCCATGCAGGCACAGATTGTAATAATTCCCGTGGCGCCGCGAACATGCCCAACGAAGGATTTAATCCAATCGATCAGCATTTTTGAAATTCCGCTGTATTCCATCAGTACACCGGCAAAGATATAAAATGGGATTGCCAGCAGTGCAAAGCTGTCCAGCCCCGAAAACGCAAACTGCGGCACGATCGAAAGCTTTAATCCTCCATATGCCAAGACCAATATTGATGATGTCCCGAGAGCATAGGAAACCGGCATTTTACATAAGATAGCAACCAGCATAAACGAAATCAAAAAAACCAAAAGCGCTGTTAATGCAGACATGTGATCCCCCCTCTCATTTTATTCTGTCAATCCGTCCGAACCATTTGCTCCAAAAACTTCAACCAGAAACATATAAATTTCATGGAACACCGCCATCACTGTTCCGATCAATACCGGAAGATAAATATACCCCATCGGAATACGCATGGTCGGAGACGTCTGTGTTTTTTCCCAGATGATCCGCATATAGTCAAAAAATATTTTTCCAAATACCACTAAAAAAGCACAGGTGGAAAGGATCATCGCAATTTTTAAAGCTTTTAATCGCACGTTTCTTTTCTTTCCGTTGGACTTTAAAATAATCTGTTGTAACACGTCGATTTCCGTATGCTGTCCGTAATACACGGCATAAGCCGAACCGATATACGTCAGCCAAATAAACAGGTATCTGGTTAATTCTTCTGCCCATGCCACTGAGATAAAAAGAAAATATCTGCAAATGACCTCAACAAAAATAGCGGCAACCAGGAAAAATGTGATGACCGACATAAGCACCGTTTCTGCTGCCAGCAAAGTGTCATTGGCTTTTTTTGCATATTTCAAGAAAGAATCCAAAGCGTTCTCCTTTCAAAAGATGATAAAAGGTTGATTCGGAAGTTCTCCGAATCAACCCTTATTATCAGAGAGCATTATGACTTCGTCTTATAATTGCCGCTAATAATTGCATCCATAATTTCGTCACTGTATTTTCCACGGCTTTCTTCCCAAATTTCTTTATAAATGCCTTTCAAAGTTTCTTTCATGGCCGCTGACGGCTGTTCAACCGTCCACTGCCCGTTATCAACACCTTCCTTTGTCAGTTTTTCAGTCTTTTCGCGGAAGAAGTGCGTGAAATCATCGGACGCTTCCTGTGCACACGCTTTAAAAATGGCTCGATCTTCATCACTCAACGTATCCCAGAACGATTTCCCTGCAATAAAGCATCCACCGGAATAGCAATAATTCAATTCGGTAATATGGGTAATGACATCGGTAATTCCCTGATTGGTATAATTAAATACTGCATTATCAAGACCATCCACAGCTCCGGTCTGCAGTGCATTCAATACTTCGGAACCGGAAATCATAACCGGAAGAGCGCCACATTTTTCGTAGAAATTGACAACAGATTCCACGGAGGGAGTCCGAATTTTTAATCCTTGCAAATCGGCCATCTCCGTTATCGGACGCTTAATATTACCAACCTGGCGAAACCCGTTGCAGAAAGAAGAAATACGGATCAGCTCATTCTGCTCCATGATTTTTCCGACTTCCTGCGCAATCCATCCGTTATTGTAATATTTATCTGCTTCATCATAGTCTGCAACCAATCCCGGGAGCCATGCAAATCCAAGTGCTCCATCTAAAACGCCATCCATCGTCATATCATCGCTCATCAGGACATCCAGCGTTCCCATCTGGAGCATTTGTGCCGCATCCGCTCCACTCCCCAATGATCCCGCTGCAATTACATTGCCCTTATAACGCTGGTTCGTTTTCTCCTCCACCAATTTTACAAACTGGTCCACATAGGGCGCGCGATCTCCTGTCACATCCGCCGTGACCGTGAATGTTACTGCTTCACCGGGTGCCGCTTCAGACTCGTTTTTCCCCGTTTTCTGAGCTGCTGCCTCCTCCGCCTTTGTTTCTTTCACGTCTGCAGACTTGCTGTTTCCACATCCCGTCATTGTGCCAATCACCATTGCGGAGGTTAACACAATTGCTGCGATCCTACTCTTTTTTCTCATTATACTTTCTCCTCTCTTATCCTGTTTCACCCGGTATTTTACCGGTGTTATGATTTCATCAAATGATTTAACACAGCGATTTTGGCCGTATCCTCCAGCAATTCCACTTGATAGAAGCTTTCTTCCATTGTTTTTCCGAAGGAAATAATCCCATGTGCTTCCATCAGAAATACTGTTATGTCATCCGGTGATTTCGCTACAGTCTGTTTTACAAGTGCAGCTAACTCTTTTGATCCCGGTCTGGCATCCGGAATAATGGGGACTTCTTTCAGTTTTAGCCTTGCGGATTCCGTATATAAAGGCAGTTCACGACCGGTCAAAGACCACGTGACAGCATAATTAGGATGGACATGAATCACACAATTAACTTCCGGCTTCAACTCATAGATTGCCAGATGAAACGCTGTTTCTTTGGATGGACGCAGATTCGGATTCCCCTCTATTACATTCCCATTCCTATCACAAAGCAACAGTCCATCTATTGTTACATTTCTCAGTGATACATTGCTTCCTGTAATTAAAATTTGATCACCACAGCGAAAACTAACATTACCTCCCGCTGCACTTACCAAATATCTGTCATAAAGGAGTCTGGAATAATTGATAATATCTGACTTCTCTTTGTAAAATTGTGTCCTTTCCTCCCCCTGCATCAATACTCCACCTCACATTTACACATCATCTGCTCTAATGTTTCCTTTTTCCCCATGCTTCCACCTTTCATCGCGAATTCTGTTCCTTTTAATATGCCGTCAAAAATCACCCCTTGCGCAACACCCGGTGCAATCGGACGTCCTAACTTTAAATGTTCCACTCCAATAGAAGAAAATACAGTTTGGGCTGTTTCTCCGCCAACTAAGAGTAGGCGTTCTAATTCCACCTGCGGCAGCAAAACATTTGACAATTCACGAATTGCTCCCAAAATTTTCGAGCTGGTACCCGGCTGATAAGAATATTTTTCAACCCTGGGCGCCACCATCACATTATGCTCTCGATTAAAATAACAGGCCTTTTGTATCGTTTCTTCCAGCGCTTTGGCATCACCCTCCAGCAAACGATCCACATCAAATTCCACGACCTTCAGCCCACGTTCAGCCGAATAAGCAAGTTGCTCCTTGCAAATGGCATATGCCGATGCACAAAATCCAAAACACCTTAATGAGCGAACCGAAAATTTGCTCTTTTCCCATGGGCCATACAAATATTCCGCCAGTCCATCTGCAATTCCCAATGAGCCTGTCCAAATCGCATTTGGATATATCGGTTGCAATGCACTCAATATTTGTTGGGTATCTTCTTTTGTCACCGCATCAAAAACAATGATTTTTTTCCCTGAAGCCAGCTCCTGTTTCACGGTCTCCAGAATCCTTCCGCCCTTGACCGCATCAATAGTCACCAAGCCTATGGAAAACTTTGAATCATGCTTTAGGATATCCGGAATATATGATTCTGTCGGCGGCATGATCGGGTCATTTGCGTACAGCGATTTTGGAAGGATTTCCCCCTCACAATATTGATTCCCGTATAATGTAAAGGTTCCCAAATCAGGAGCATGGTCAACCAAAAATACCACGGATTCTTCAGACGCCTCCAATAAGCCATTTAGCTCCATTGCATCATTGCCCCGAAATCCGGTTCCGATTTTTTTCATCAAAATCTGATTCTGTTCCCGTGGAAGCATCTTCATCAATTCATAGTGGACTTGCTCTGCCACCTCCTTTGATGCGTTTCGAGAAGACAAATTAATTGCCAAAAGTTCATCCGAATCGCAACGTAAATCTGCATCTCCAGAAAGGCAAATCTTCATCCGACATCCTCTCGCTGTAAAATAGCTTCCGGAATCTGCCGCCCCTGTCAAATCGTCAGTAATTTCTACAATCCTCATCTTCATTTCAAAAATGTTTGTTCAAACAAAAAAATGTTTGTTTTTCTCCTTATGTTTGTGATAATAGCACATATTTTATGCATAGTCAATAATTTTGCCTTGATTCTTCTCTTGATTATAATAAATTCAATGATTTTATATTTTTATTTTTGTTTGAACGAACATATCAAATTGCCAATTCGACCATTTTCGTCATAAAAGAAAGAGACCATCGGCAGGCGGTCTCCTTCCATACAAATATTTAACTGAATTGGAACGTGTTATCAGTCAAAAGATCCAAAACCTGTATTTCAAAAATTAAGCGACCGGGTCCTGTCCGGTAGAAAATTTCATCAACAATCTCCGCTGCACACCAAAGATCACCTGAGAGAACAGAACAAATCTCCCCATCCACCCAGAATGGCTCATACAATCTTTAGTTCAATGTTTTTTTTCTGAAGGTATTCTTTCCAGCTCTCAGGAATCATCGAATCTGTAACAATCATATCAATCTCATCTAATTCTGCAAAATGATTCGATTTCACGGTGTCGAACTTACTGGAATCAGCCAAAAGTATTTTTTTCTCGGAAGAGTCCAAGAACGATCGTTTATTAGCGACACTGTGGGAATTGATACAAGTAATTCCCAGTGAACGATGAATTCCGGACGCCGATATAAATGCTTTATTGGCTCTGTGACAACGAATAAACTCTTCTGCCTGCGGAGATGAAAATGTTTGATCCGCAGGGTAGTAATATCCTCCCGGCATGATCATCTGAACATTCTTAAGTTTTACCAATCCCACCATCAAGGCCAGATTACAGCAAAGCACCGTATACTCAAACGCAACCGGAAGCGATGCCGTAATTCTGGATACGGTGGTCCCATTATCCATGAAGATCCAATCGCCCGGTTCAATCAAGCCAGCCGCATAATGTGCAATTTTTTCTTTTTCTTTTAAATTCTGGATGGATGCCATATGAAAATCATAGGATTCCAAGTCCAGACCGGTTTCCTCCGAACTATGCTCAAAAACTGCATACCCATGCTTGCGTTCAATGACATGGTTTTTTTGGAGCATAGTGAGGTCTCTGCGTATCGTCATTTCTGATACTTTCATTAATTGCGACAATTCTTTGGTCGTAATTTTTTGGTTCCGCTTCACGATCTCTACAATTTTCTGTATACGCTCTTCTTTGTTGTTCTTGCCCATCCTGATTCTGATCACACCTCTTCCCTGCATATCTGCAAAAGCTTGGTTCTCAGCATATCACAATCGCATTGCTATCACTACCCTATAAAGCCTGACCGCCTCTCTTATTTGCTCCATTCTTTCCATATATCCGGCTGATAACCCAGCGTCGACTGTTTTCCGTTTCTAACAACCGGAGTTCGAATTACCTGCGGATTTTCCAGCACTTTTTCCAGCTTATCTTCATCTGTGAGATATTGAATCAAGGCAAGCAAATCCTTATCTTTTCCATTCCAGTTAATCATATTCTCCAATCCGCCATTGACCTGAGCGACAGAATTAAATTCGCCCTTGCTCATTCCTTTTTCTCTCATATCAATCAACTGGTACTTGATACCACGTTCCTTGAAAAAGCGCTCCGCCTTTTTGGTATCGTTGCATTTTTTTGTTCCGAATATTTGTATGTTCATATCCATTGTCCTTTTGCATCTTTTTCAAAGGAGCGGGGATGTTTATCGGCTCTGCCGCTAAATTTAATCCCAGTTCCAAAAGCGCTTCTTTATATCATCATTCATGAAATAGATCATATCATATTGATTGGAAATGAAAAGGTATACATGCAGGCGCTTGCGGACCTGTGACTGAATCAGGCTTTCTTTGCCTCTGCTGCCCTCCGCAGGGCGCCCCCTTGAAACGCAAATTCCTGTTTCCCAAAGCATGTGATAGCCACCCAAAAGGCAAGCACTGAAATGAAAATGGCACATGGCAAGAACGGAACCAGTTTCCATCCATCGCCTATGCCCCTTGCTGTAACCGCATGCAAGGAACAGGAAACCAAATACCCGCTGTAGCAATAAGGATAGAGGAACCAAAGCGGAGTGTTTGCCATTAAGAGACCGGAAATAACAAGAAGGATATTGATCCCGACGGATATCAACGGCGTCTCAAAAAGCACCGTAATCGCCCACATGACTGTTACACTCGGAATCATGGTCAAAAACAGACTGCCGCACCATTTCAGCAGATCCATAATCGGAAGCGTTTCCGTAACTCCCGCGCTAGCGGTTGCAAACAAGCCCGCGATGACAAATACTGCAAAAAATACTGCTGTTTCCATCAGCAGATAACTGAGCAGCACACAAAATTTTGCGGCAGAAAGTGCATGTCGGCTGACCGGCAATGCCAACATCTTTAAGATCCCGTTATTGCCTGTTTCCCGTCCTGCAATCATCACACAAATAACAACCATGCTGAGCGGAAGCAGATAATACGAAAAAAGCAATGTGCTTTGAATCAACATAGCTTCCCATACATTCGTAGAGTCAGGAGTGACATAATGGCGAATACCGGCCACTCCTGACACTACCACCAGCAACGGAGCAACAAAAATCAAAGGGATCATTTTGCTTCGTTTCCCTTTCATCCATTCAATGGAAACCAGTTCCAACATGCTCATTTTCATATCCTCCCTATTGGTTTTTCAGATTCCTGGCTGCCCACAATCCGGCACAAAAAAACAGCATGGTTTCAGCCAGGGAGACCAGGATCACCGAAAGATCAGGCTGTGCACGCATGGCAACCGCAGGTTTTAGCATGACCACAAAAGGAGATGCCATAAAAAGCATCTGATCTGAGGAAGCCAATGCCATACTGCTTAAAAAGCCTGCCACGCCAATTCCCAGCGTCCCCCACATGGTTTCAACTTGTGACGATACCAAAAGCATAAAAGATAAGACAGGCATGGACGTAAGAAAGGAATAGCCGGCAAAGGAGAGCAGTGTACCCACTGCAAATGTGCCCTTCGGTAAGTCGCTTACACCGATTTTTGCAAGCGCTGAATTTTGAAGACAAACCGCAAGCAAAAGCAGAACCGTCAAAAGCAGAAATTTGCATCGATACATCGCGGGAACGCTCATAGGAAGCGTGTACATCTTTTTGACTGCATTTCCCTTAAATTCCATGCTGTAAAGCATGCAGGCTGCGACAACGAGGCCGAACAGATTGCAAACCATAATCATACCGTAAAGCTGTGTAAGAAGAATATCCATAGGTGCCAACGGCAGGTTCCATAATGCATCCTTTCGAACCATGAAATTGAAAAAAGCATAGGCAGCTCCCAGGATACCCACTGCCATCATGAGGGGGATCACCCCCGTCCTCTTGCATTTTATAAGTTCGATTCCAAGCATTCTCATCAGTTGTTCCTCTCTTTTCTGCTTGTATTGTCCTTCTCAATCATAGACAGGAACATATCCTCCAAATGATCCGCAGCAAACCCGGATCGCAAGGCATGCTGCCGCAGTTCATCCAGGCTGCCCTCAAACAACAAACGCCCGTGATTCAGGATGCCGATATCGTCTGCCATCCGTTCTATTTCAGTCAGAATATGAGAAGAAACGAGGACGGTACAACCGTAAAGATCAGGCAGGGACTGAATCAGGTTTCGGATCTCATGGATGCCGAAGGGATCCAGCCCGTTTGTCGGTTCATCCAAAATCAAAACAGGCGGTCTGCCAAGCAATGCTCCGGCAAGCCCTAACCGCTGTTTCATGCCAAGGGAATATTCCTTTGCAAGACGGTCTCCAAACTCGGAAAGACCGACCAATTCCAATGCGTCCTCCACTGCGCTTTGCGGCAGCTCTAATATGCGGCGGATGATATCAAGATTTTCCCTCCCCGTCAAATTGGCATAGAACGACGGAGCTTCGATCAACGATCCAATCTCCTTCAAAATAGCGATGCGATCGGCAGGAAATTGCTTCCCGTCGATGGCAACCATGCCCTCTGTGGGAGCGGTCAGCCCCAGAAGCATTTTCATGGTAGTGGATTTTCCCGCTCCATTGGGGCCAAGTAGACCGTAAATACTCCCCTTTCGAATATGAAGTGAAATGTGATCGACTGCAAGAAATGATTTGTATTTTTTGGTTACCTGTTCCGTTGTGATCATATTGTCCATGGCGATCTCTCCTTTCATAGCCTTATGATAGGATGTCAATCTTACGGCACCATTCTCTCCGCCTTACATCTACCTTACATTTGACAGAAAATCCCACCATGCTTGCCGTTACATGGCATACTATATGTAAAGGAGGCTTCCCCATGAATCAGGATGATTATTTACGGAACAAGCACTTACTGCTTGTTGATGATGAGCAGGAGCTTTTGGATCTGGTCTTATCCATCCTAACTGAATACGGATTTCATCATATCACCACTGCCAGAAGCATGAACGAGGCCATAGAAGCTGCCCAAGCGTTTCATCCGGAATTGGCAATTCTCGATGTGATGCTGCCGGACGGAAATGGCTTTGATCTAATCAAACAATTAAAGCAATCCGGTGACTATCCTATTTTGCTTCTTACTGCCTGCGGGGAGGATGAGGATAAATTAAAAGGCTTCGGTTTGGGCGCCGATGACTATATGGTAAAGCCGTTTCTTCCCAAAGAACTCTTGTTTCGTATCATGGCGATTTTAAGAAGAAGCTACAAGGGCGAACGTCCCGTCGTGAACCTGAAAAACAGTCAGATTGATTTTGCCTCTGCGGAAGTATTGAAAAACAGCAAGCGGATTCCGCTGACAGCAAAGGAGCACGACTTGCTTTCTGCCCTGTATCGAAATGCAGGACGGATTGTGACCATTGACGCATTGTGTGAGGCAGCATGGGGCGATAATCCTTTTGGATATGAAAATTCTTTAATGGCACATATCCGCCGGATCCGGGAAAAAATAGAGCAAAACCCCTCGCAGCCTGTTTCCCTGGTAACGGTCAAGGGCTTGGGATATAAGCTGATTGTGGAGGAGACGTAGCATGAAAAGCCTTCCAAAACTCATCCAGCGATTTCTCGGTATCTTTCTGCTAAGCTCTGTCCTTATTGTATTCATCAATATGACTACATTTGTTTTGCTGGTGGCAAAGCACGTCCCCCATCGGGAGGCGTCCCCTTATCGTATCGCAAGTGAGACGGGAGAAGCCTTGCAATCATCCCCGGATGGGGGCTATGTCCTGCCCGAACAGATGTCCGCAAAATTGACCGCTGTCGGAGCCTGGGCGATTTTAATCGATCATCAAACATTCAATGTCATATGGAAAACGAAAAATGTCCCCGCTTCAATCCCGAATCACTATGCCTTGTCCGATATCGCGGATTTGAGCCTGGGGTATCTGGATGGTTACCCCACCTACACCGGCAAGCATGACGCCGGGATTGTCATTCTGGGATTTCCGCATAATAGCTTTTGGAAGCATACACAGCCAAGCTGGAGCTATCGTTTCCTTTCCCATGTTCCGCAGATGGTTCTCAGTATGTTGTGTGTCAATCTCTTGCTGATCCTTGGGATCTATGTCATTGCCAATATCACGCTCCTGAAATCCGTGAACCCGATTGCCCGGGGAATCCAGCGTTTGTCCGATGGAGCGCGTGTGCATCTTCCGGAGACCGGAGCGCTGGCGGAGCTGTCTGCTCGCATCAATTCCGCTTCCGATATTTTGCAGAAGCAAAAAGAACAATTAAGAAAAAAGGAAATGGCAAGGGCAAATTGGATCGCAGGCGTTTCCCACGATATTCGGACGCCGCTGTCCATGGTGATGGGATATGCCGATCAGCTGGAGCATTCTCTTTCGCTTCCGGAAGAAGCGCGCAAAAAGGCAGCGATGATTATGAGGCAGAGCGAACGAATGAAGCATTTGATCAACGACCTTAATCTTGCTTCCAAGCTGGAATATAACATGCAGCCGATTCGGAAACAGAAGGAAAATGTGGTAGCCGTTGTCCGCCAGGTCGTGGTGGATTTTATGAATACGGATATGCAGGACGGGTTTTCGATCCAATGGGAAACGGATGAGAAGCTGACCGTCTGCAACAGTAACGTGGACAGGAATTTGCTGAAGCGAGCCGTCTCCAATCTGATTCAGAACAGCATAACGCATAATAAAAATGGGTGTACGATTTACACATCCGTTTCCACGGATCACACCAATTGTACCATTTGTGTTGAAGACAACGGCACCGGTGTTTCCGATGAAGCAATGGAAACGCTGAATCATACACCCCATTATATGCTTTGTGACACAAGCACCACCGAACAACGGCATGGATTAGGACTGCTGATCGTGGAGCAGATTATCGACGCTCATAACGGAAGCGTTTCGATCAACAAAGGCAAGCACGGCGGCTTTGCGGTCACATTAACAATCGCATGCCTTTCCTAAACCATGTTTCGATCCCAGCTTCCACCCGATTGCCTGCTTTCTGGCGTCAATCAGCCGCCGATAGAGACCATCCTGCTCCATCAGCTCCTCATGGGTGCCCTGCTGCTCCACCTGCCCTTTCTTGATGACGAAGATATGATTGGCTTTTCTCACTGTCTTCAGGCGATGGGCGATCATTACAACCGTTTTTTCCTTTGTCAGCTCCCCAACGGCTTCCATTAGATCCCTTTCATTTTCAGGATCTACATTGGCTGTCGCTTCATCCAGTATGATAATCGGCGCATCTTTCATCATGGCTCTGGCAATGGAAATACGCTGTTTTTCACCTCCCGACAGGGATGCGCCGCTTTCCCCAACGACTGTGTTGTAGCCATCGGGCAGAGCCATAATAAAATCATGGCAGCAGGCTTTCTTCGCGGCGGTTATCACCTCATCCATCGAAGCCTCCGGTTTTCCAAACCGAATGTTATTCGCCACCGTATCATGAAACAAATATACGTTTTGGAAGACAAAGCTAAAATGCTGCATCAGTGCATCCATGGAATATTCTTTCACATTCTTTCCGTCAAGAGATACCATTCCCTGATCCACATCCCAAAAACGGGCAATCAAATGACAAAGGGTGGTCTTCCCTCCGCCGGATGGACCCACGAAAGCGACAGTGGTTCTTTCCGGTATCTGAAACGATACCTGATCCACGATTTTTTTCTTGCCATAAGCAAAGGAAACTTGGAACATTTCAATGTTGTTCGTCTTTGTGATATAGTCCTCGCCCGATATGTCCATCGGCTTCATACTCAATATTTCTTTTCCCCGCGTCACACACAAATCCACCACTCGGAGAAGTGCAGAATAAGATCCCATGGTTTCCAGCCCCGAAAACACCAGAAACGACATGATCATCATGAGAATTGCCGTCATAAGCTCCAGGGAGCCATCCAGATAAAAGCCGATGGAAGCGAGCAAAACAGCGACTCCGGTGAGTTTCATCACAATGTTTTGAAGGGGAACATATCGGTTGCAAAGCATCTCCAGCCGAGTATTCGTATCCCCAGCCGTACGAATCGTATCGTACAGTTTCATTCTCGAAGCGGAAACCATGTTGTAGGCTTTGACTTCAGATATCCCTTGGATGTACTCCAACACTCCGGATATGACGTCGGTATCCGCTTCCACTTTTTTCGCAGAGGTTTCTGCATTTGCTTTTCGCATAATGTGGTTTATGAGGGAAAAGATGAAAATTCCCACAAGACAAATGCTTCCGATTCGCCAATCGAACAAAAGTATCATGAAAACGATCACAGTGGTGTTAAGGATTCCCTGGGTTGTAAGCATGACGACACGGGTTGCCACATCACCCAGCTGCTCCATCACATTCGTGGTAATGGTGGTGATGTCGCCGAGACGATTCTCGTTAAAGTACCCCATTGGCAGATATCTCAAATGTTCTGCAATTTCAATTCTCTTGCCGGTGCATTCTCCATATCCCGCCTTGCACTGCAGCATGGTGGATACGCCTCGCAGAAATACCTCCAGCGTGACGGAAATCAGCAGTATGATAAATCCTGCCAAAATTCTGCTGCCGGACATACTCTTGGAAAGAAAACCCTCCATCACAAGATAAATGGCAGGAAATTTACTGGCTTCGCAAACAGCAATCAGAACGCCCAGGATCAGCGTCTCATAAAACAGGTTCCGGTTTTCCTTTGCGCAAAAATCAAAGAACCGTTTCAGTACGGCAATCATGCGAATACACCCCCTTCCGCTTCCTTTGCATGTTTCACTTCCGGTACATGCTCCGCTTCCTGTATATGCTCCGCTTCCTGTGCATCGTCCGCTTCCTTTGCATGTTTCACTTCCGGTGCATGCTCCGCTTCCTGTGTATGCTCCGCTTCCTGTGTGTCGTCTGCTTCCGGTGCATCGCCTGCTTCACAGGTGTCTTTCACATCCATGTGAGCATCCCACATGTTTTTGTAAAGAGCGCTGGAATGAAGGAGTTCGCTGTGGGTTCCTTTCGCTTCTATCCTTCCGTCCTTGATCACAACAATCTGATCAGCGTCAATGATGGTAGAAAGTCTATGTGCAATCACAATCAATGTCTTTCCTTTCGAAAGCTCCGACACCGACCTTTGGATCACGGCTTCGTTTTCAGGATCCGTGTAGGCAGTCGCTTCATCAAGAATCAAAATCGGCGCATCCTTTAGCATGGCTCTTGCAATGGAAATCCGCTGCCGTTCTCCTCCGCTGAGATGAGCGCCGCTGCCGCCGACCATCGTATCAAAGCCATGTTCCAGCTCCATGATAAAGTCATAACAGCCGCTTTTTTTCGCAATCGTTTCCACCTCTTCGTTGGATGCGGAAGGTTTTCCCATGCGAATATTTTCCCGGATCGAGGCATCAAACAAGAAACTATCCTGTGAAACATAGGCTATCTGTGCATTATAGTCAGACAGCGACAGATCCCGAATATCCGCTCCGCCGATTTTGATGTCGCCGCCTTGCACATCCCACAAGGATGCGATCAGGCGAGCTACGGTTGACTTTCCGCTGCCGGAAGGACCTACCAGTGCGGTAACGCTGCCATCCGGGATCTCCAGACTGAAATGATGCAGCACTTCCTGCTCCCCATACCCGAAGCATACATGATTCAATGTAATATCGTGATTCACAGGCAATTGCTTGCTGATTTCCGGGCGTTTCAGCTCTTCCAGCTTCAAAATATCATCGATTTCCCTGAAAATCGAAGTCGCTTTTGTAATATCATCGTTATAGCTCATTACAGTAATAAGCGGCGAAATAAGCCCTAAGGACAGGATCACAATCATAATGTAATCCGTAAGAGAAAGCGATCCGTTCATCGTAAACATTGCACCGATGGGCAAAACAGAAAGCAATGTTGCGGGAGCAACCACCATGGCGATCGAAAAGGGAACCACGCATGCCCTCATCCATTCAATGAAGCTGTCTGCATTTTCTTTTGCGGCATCTGCAAATCGCCGGTAGGAACGTTCCGCTTTTCCGAATGCCTTAATCACCTCAATTCCTCTGATATACTCTACCGCTGTATCGTTTAATTTTTTTGTTGTGGTTTGCGTTTTTTGAAACCGCACATCCGCATCTTTAAACAGCCAAATCATTGCGATTCCCGCGATCGGAAGCGTGGCAAGGGAAAGAAGCGCCATGCGCCAGTCCATCATCAGAATATAGACAAAGATCAGAATGGGAGCACAGATATTCGCTGTAAATTCCGGTACCACATGTGCCAGAATCGGCTCCATGGAGTCTGTCCGCTCACAGATGATGCTTTTTAACCCACCGCTGGGCATGTCTTGTACGGTGCCGAGAGGAAGGCGCGATAGTTTATCTGTGAGAAGAATCCGCACATTGCTGATTAGCTGAAACGTAGTTCGATGAGACAAATTCGTTGACAGCGTATGAAAAAGTACCCTCAAAATCCAAAACGCAGCCATCGCCAGTCCGTCCATCAGATAGACAAAAAAATCCCGCTCTCCCAACAAAAGTTTCTTGACCATGTCTCCCATCAAAAAATACGGGGCAAGGGAAAAGACCACTCCAATCACAGCAAAGAGGACACTTTTCCTGTACGTATTTTTGTATTCTCCTGCGAATTGGAAGATGTAATCCATCATGCCTTTTTCCTTTTTGGGATTCATATCCATCTCTCCTTTCCTGAATGCCTCTGATTCCGATGTTCTGTTGATAAAATTCTCGCTGTTTCCTTTCTGTTCCAATGCTTGTCTGCTCCTCAAGGGTTCGTTTCTTCTTACCCCTCATTTAGTTAGTCATCACTAATATATACTATCATATCCGACTTCGTATTTTTCGATTTGATTCGAATATTTTGATTCTATTTCGTTTATTTTTTATGTCAGGGGCCGTCGGAACCGCAGAAGAAATCGAACCTCTTACCAAAGAAAAGGACGATAGCTTATGCTATCGTCCTTGGCAAGCCTGTTGATACCAAGTTACCCGCAAAAAGACAGGCGCTTTTATACCGCGCTTTTATACCGTTCTTTTCGCAATCATCACGCCAACCGGTGCCAGCCCTCCATACACCAATTTCATTTCAACCACTGAAAACCCATATTCCTCAATAAAATCTTCCAATTGCGTTTGATTCCATTCATGATACATCCGAAAACCGAAAGCAGACATCATCCGTTTTATGATGTTTCGTTGCTTTCCCTCTCTCCATAGAAAGGTGGGCGCAAACAGCATCCCGTCAGGCTTTAATACTCTGTATATTTCTTTCATTGCCTCCTCCGGCTTCGGCATAATATGGAGTGCATTGGCAATCACCACACAATCGAATTCATGATCTTCATATGGCAAGGAGGTGGCGTCCGCTGTTTCAAATGTCAGGTTCTCGTATTCTCCGCGTTTTCTCGCTTCCAAAATCATCTTCTCAGAAAAATCTGTTGCAAGCCAGCTTTTCGTATGCTGTGAAAGACGAAACGACAATTGTCCCGAGCCGCAAGCCAGCTCAAGCACCTTCCTGTCTTTCTTCAAATAAGGACGTATGTATCCGCAAACCTCCTCATAAACTCTTTTATCCTTCTTCATAAAAGGAGCATACAGCCTGGCAAATTGATCCCAGAATTTTTGATTGCTTTTATCCTCCACTGTCACCCCGCGTGTTTCGTGATCAGGCAAACAATCACCCCCTGTTAAGTGGTTGAGAACTTTCTTTCATCGTGACCGAACGGCAGATCTTCCGGCAGCCGGAACGCTCATATCTGTCAGCATTCACAAATTACAAATTCATTAGACTCGGTGTCAATCAGAGCATGGATGGTTTTCTCGACGCTGCTGCGCGCCAACTCTTTGAGATTGCTCTTTATTAGCGCTTCAATCAGCGATATAATGTAATCGGCCTTGGTGATTGCCTCCTTCCATATGGTTTATGTGGTAACTTAATGTTACCGATGGCAATAGACCATGTCTATTTTGACAGGAACTGATATTTGTGAAACTTATTATACGTTATCGATCAAAGGACTGCAAACCAAGTCTTCCTTTGTGTGAGCGAAGGTCGTATCGTGAAAGCGAGGAGCTCTTCGCGATGCAAGTATATTTGCGGAGGAAACATATGAACAGGAAATTCGGTCTTTTCGCAGCTTCGGTCATATGTACCATGTTATGTGCCGCTCCGGTATATGCCGAGGGATGGAAACAGAACGACAGTGGAACTGTTTGGAAGTATGAAAAATCTGACGGAACCGAAGCAAAAAATGAATGGCTTTGGATTGATGGAAATCATGACTGCATTGCAGAATGCTACTACTTTGGAAATGACGGAACGATGTTTTCTTCCACCACAACTCCCGATGGATACCAGGTGAACGAAAGCGGTGCGTGGGTATCAGAAGGAAACGTCATGAAATGCGTGGTAACAACATCGAATACATATGGGACAATGCCGTATGTGGGTATCATGAATGATCCGGATACAATAGCAGCCGGAAAGCATCTGGTGGCACCTGCCGGTCAGGTGACAGGAACCGAGGCGTATTTGGATTTTCTCAATGACACCGTTATGTCCACACAGACAGCTGAAAAGCAGGCACAGATTGAACAACGGGCAGCCGCAGGACTGGCAAAACACAATTATTACAAAGGATTGTCTGCCGAACAGGCAGCACAGGCAGATAAAATAGCACGAAATGTTGCCAATGCAATTTTAAATGACAGTACAAAAGAGACAGATCTGGATCGTGTAAGAGCAGCAGCACAATTCACAGCATTTTGTTGCAGTTCCTGCCAGTACGGGGTGGACAAAGAAAGATATTACCGCACTCCATACGGAGTATTCATTTCCGGTGTATTTACCTGCTCCGGCTCTACAAGAGCCTTGGGACGAATTCTTGATTACATGGGGATTGACTGGGATCATGCGAATGAAAATCAGTATACACACCAGTGGTGTATTGTAACACTGGATGGTCAGAGGTCCTGGGCAGACGGCATGGCAGGAATGGCAGATTATGGCAATCAATGATGGAAAGGTCGTCAGCTTTAAATGACGTAGGATAGCGTTTTCCTTTTTCCTCGAGAGTGTGAATACTTTTCTGTAAATAGATCTTCTATGATATTTAAATAGTGATAGATCAGGCAAATATGAATCAATGTTGAACCTGATCATTTACTTAATACGTAACAAATACAAACCGGTATGTCAAGAACATCCGCTATTGAACGGATGAGGTTCCTGACATATCGGTTGTTGTTTTATTAGTCCGGAGAGAGTGTGAATACTTTTCTGTAAATAGATCTTCTATGATATTTAAATAGTGATAGATCAGGCAAATATGAATCAATGTTGAACCTGATCATTTACTTAATACGTAACAAATACAAACTGGTATGTCAAGAACATCCGCTATTGAACGGATGAGGTTCCTGACATATCGGTTGTTGTTTTATTAGTCCGGAAGACGCCCTTCGTACATGATAGACAGCTCTCCGTACACCTTGCCCCAGTTCCTGATGGACATGGTCCATTTCTTAGTGGCTTCAAATGTTGACAGGTACAAAGCCTTAAGCAGTGCCTGATCACTCGGGAATACGCTCCTTTGGGCATTAAGTCTGCGGAACTGTGAATTCAGGCTTTCTATGGCGTTTGTGGTATAGATTATCGTTCTGACATCTGATGAGAACTTGAAGATAGGCGTGATTGCATCCCAGTTCTTATACCAGCTCTTCATAGCGTTTGGATATTTATCCGACCATTTCTCTGATACAGTGTCCAGCATATCCCTGCCTGACTGTTCAGATGCGGCATTATAGATCTTTTTAAGATCCGCAGAGAACAGCTTTTTATCCTTGTCTGCTACATATTTAAGAGTGTTGCGGACCTGATGGACCAGGCAGCGCTGATATTCAGTATCAGGAAATGCTGCAGCAATGGCTTCTTTGATGCCTGTAAGGCCATCTGCACAGATGATAAGGATGTCTTTTACACCGCGGTTTTTGAGCTCATTTAACACACTCAGCCAGTATTTTGAGCTTTCATTTTCGCCTACCTGAATAGTGAGGACTTCCTTCTTTCCTTCTACACTGATACCCAGCATGACATATGCAGCGAGCTTTCTGATGACTCCGTTATCCCTTACTGAATAGTGTATGGCATCAATAAATATGACCGGATAAACGCTGTCTAAAGGTCTTGTCTGCCATTCCTCGATCTGTGGCAGGAGTTTATCTGTAACATCTGATATAAAGCCTTCTGAAGCCTCAAAGCCATATATATCCATCAAAGTATCTGATATCTGTCTTGTAGTCATTCCTTTGGCATACATAGATATGATCTTCTGATCGATATCTGATATATCCTTCTGACGTTTCTTCACCACCTGTGGTTCAAAGGAAGACTGTCTGTCCTGAGGGACTTCTATTTCCATGCTTCCGTATGATGAATTAATACGTTTTTTCTTGTATCCGTTACGATAATCATCATTATCCGAGCGCTCTGATTTTTCATAACCCAGGTGTTCATCCATTTCGGATTCCATCATCTCTTTTATGGTTCCTCCAAGCAGATCTCTGAGTGCTGCCTGTATATCTTCGGCAGTTTCGATTCCATACTCATCGATCAGTCCTCTGATGATATTCCTTTTTCCCTCTGTCATGGGTTGTACTTTGTATACTTCTTTCTTTCTGTTTGCCATTATAAAAGGCCTCCTATGATTTATTTTATCATAGAAGACCTTTCGTCTTACACTTTTACAGACTTTATTTCATACTCTCTATGCTACCTATGACAGAGTTCGGAAAAATCAGGCGACTCCGCGTCAGATGCTCAAGATCATGATCTATGCTTCCATGAACCGGCTGTTTTCCAGCCGCGACATTGAAACAGCCAGCAGAAAGGACATTAACTTTATGTTCCTTCTTGAAGGGATGCCGACTCCGGATCACTCCACGATCGCAAGGCTCATTTTGCTTCATCTGTCTACCTGTTCCAAGACGCTTCTGTCTGACATGACATCGATTCTTCATGATCTCGGAGAGATCTCCGGCAAGACCATATTTATTGATGGGACAAAGATCGAATCCTGCGCGAACAAGTATACGTTTGTCTGGAAAAAATCCGTTATAAAGCATCTGACTCTCCTGTTTGAAAAGAGCCTTTCTTTTATCGAAGAATGCGAAACTTTATATGGAATCAAGGTGGTCCATAACGGTAAAGTGACACTGCACACCATGAAACGGCTACGCAAAAGCTCTATCAGATTAAGGGAGAAGAACAGATCACCTTTGTCTATGGAATCAGCCATCGGAAAAGTCCGCTGCAGAAATCCATCGAAATGCTGGAAGGATATATCAGCAAACTGAAAGAATATACAAAGCATCTTCATATCTGCGGGGAGAGGAACAGTTATTCAAAGACCGACCCGGATGCGACATTTATGCGTCTGAAAGAGGATGCCATGCTGAACGGGCAGTTAAAGCCGGCTTATAATCTTCAGCATGGAGTAGACGCACAATACATTACGTGGCTTGACCTGAGCAGCCATCCCACGGATGTTCTAACACTTGTTCCGTTCTTAAAAGACATGGAGTGCCATCTGTCGTTTCAACACAAGGAAATCGTTGCGGACGCCGGATATGAAAGTGAAGAATCCTATGTTTTTCTGGAACAGAATGGGCAGGAATCCTATTTGAAGCCGCAGAATTATGAGATCTCAAAAACACGGAAATACCGCCAGGATATCAGTCGCAGAGAGAACATGACGTATGATTCTGAGACGGATGAATACATATGTTCAAACGAAAGGCAGCTCAAAGCGATCTATGACCGGCACAGTAAGAACCGTAACGGCTATGTCAGTACTGTGACTGTATACGAATGTGAAAGCTGTCAGAGATGTCCTTATAAAGATAAATGCATCCACGGCAACAACTGCAAGACTCCAATGGAGGAGCGGAATAAGCGTCTTAGTATCTCCAAAGAGATGAAGCAAAAGAGACAGGAAACGCTGGAGAGGATCACAACAGAGTACGGGACTCAGCTCCGAATGAATCGGAGCATTTAGGCTGAAGGCAGCTTTGCCGTTATAAAAGAAGATATGAACTTCCGTCGGTATCTTTACCGGGGGAAAGAAAATGTGCTGGCCCAGAGTGTTCTTTTGGCCATTGCCTACAACATCAACAAGCTTCATTTTAAAAACCAAGGAGGCCGGACAGGCTAGTTCTTGACCAAACTGAAAGCTTCATAATCAAGGCCATTGAAAACACAGATCAGGAGAAGGCGCTTATTCAATAAGAGGCTTTAGTTGACGTTTGCCGAATCAAGAAACACGTAAAAAACATACCTGAAATCGGAAAAATTCGGCCGTCAAGACCGGATTTTCATCGATTAGTGAGGGCTGCCGTAATATTCTATAGAGACAGCCCGTCGATTTTTGACTATAAAGACAGTGAAGTGTATTAACTCACTGTTTTTTGATTGCTCAAAATTGAAGAACTGAAGCGAGACAGTCCGCTTTGATGCCTTTAGGCAAAGAAAGACTGCCCCAACAATTTAATTGAAGCAGTTCTTTCTATGAATTATGCTATCGTGTAAATTTTAACGTCTGGGGCTGAAACCCAAAGTGGCTGAAGTCCCACAAACACATCATTTTTAAACATATCGCTTGAAAGATATGCCTGCGCGTGTTCTACAGAATCAAAACCATGAAGACCCTGAACATCTTCGTCACGAACCAACAGATCCTTTGTAAGAGCCCCTTTGATTGTATTGAGAAAAGGGTTACGGTAGTCTGTGTAAACCTTTGCAGCTGCCGGACGATTCTCGTTTGGAATGTTCATTGTGATTTCAAGATAAGCTTTTACAGTCATGATCAATACCTCCATTGATTGGTTCGTTTGTGTTTGACGAGTTTTATTATAGGCACATAGCTAAAGCAATATAAGATATCAATAAATTTATAAGCGACTAATAAATTTAATAGTAACTTCTTGTATGCGTGTTATGCGTCTATAATCTTTCAATGAAAGGTGGGTTTGTCATGTATCAGAAAAAATTAGGAGATGATATTCGATGCCCGTTGGAATACGGACTTAAAATTTTTGGAGAAAAATGGGATTCCAGAATCATCTGTGTTTTGTCAGCCAAGCAAACTCTGCGATATAGTGAAATCCGGAAGGAAATGGGAAATATTACGGATGCAGTGTTGGCATCCGCTTTGAAAACACTGATTGAAAACAAGATGATTGAGCGTAAATCATATGATGAAATTTCTCCCAGAGTGGAACACTCACTTACGAAACAGGGGAAATCTGTTGTTCCGATATTACAGAGTGTTTGCCATTGGGCAGGCATTTTTTATCATGAAGATACGGATGATGCACCAGAGATGATTCAGTGCAAAAGGTGCGATCATAAGTAGGTGAAGTATGATGGAATCTGTGGAAGAAAAGAATCGGATCCCAAAGAAAATCCGGCATCCCTGCGATTAGTACACCTTCCTCTGTATGTCAGGGCTTTACGCTTCCGCCGACCAGAATGCTTTTTTGGAAAGCATCACCAATGTTCATCAATGAAAACATAATTGGCTTCTGAATCACAAGAATTATGGTTACTTCTTGAGTAGGTTAGGCTTTGGGGTAATGCTCTCGGATGCGACCTTTGAACCTCCCGGTTTCTTAAGAGGATTTCATTTGTTCGTTTCTTAGAGTAAAATGGAAATACAACATGTCAACTGGCTGCCAGTGGCTTCGGGCATCGAACAAGAGGTTTTGTATGGATTTTATATGGAGAGAACGAAGATGGAAAGAAAACCGTATAGTATAGTGCCGGATCGGTGAAATTTTCGTTCTGGTTTATGGGATTTCGGAAAACTGCGCAGCTTTTGAGTCAGGGGAAGAGCGTTGCAGACATTAAAAGGTTGAATGAAGAGACAAACCTCTATGGAGCGCCGACCAAATCCCGCGCACAGCAGATTTATTCCACAGTAACAGCCCGGATCCGGATATTAGACGAAAGCTTTATCCAATCTTTCTGAGTAGTGGTCTTGCTACCCAAACGATATTTGTGCTGACTGCGGCTCTTTTGCATGACACACTGTAGACTGGACGAAATGGAGCCGACAATCCGTAAGGCCTCGTTCCGAAAAGGAACAGGACGCGCAAATGAGATCAACTGTCGGATAATTGTTCCATCCATTCCGCATGAGGCGGAGGATTGTCGGGGGACTTTGAGATGACGAAGGATGAGTGGTATCAGCAGCTCTTTGAAAGGCTGGGGAATTCCAGGTTTCGCAGCAGGTTCCACCTGAAGCAAACGGAGATTGATTATATCCATGAGAAAGGACTGGACACAATACGGGAGCACGCCAGAGATTTGATTGCCAGGCGGGAGGCGCCGGCGGTCATTCCCAACGATGGCAGGCAGACGCCCATGCGGGGTCACCCGGTTTTTATCGCGCAGCATGCCACGGCAACCTGTTGCAGGGGGTGTATTCGGAAATGGCACAAGATACCGGAAGATCGGGAGCTGAGCCCCATACAGCAGGCGTATCTGGTGGATGTCATCATGATCTGGATTGAGAAGGAACTGAAAAACGCCTGAAAAACGCCTGAAAAACACCTGAGAACACCTGAGAAATACCAAAAAATTCTGTGGCAACCTCGGAAAAAATCTCTGTTTTTCCACATGGAAATAGGATTTATCTGATATAATGACGGTAAAACGGTTTCGCCAAAGGGGCTGCCCGTGGGGATACGGGTGCAGCCCGAGGAAAGAAATCCGTGCGTCCATAAAAGGGCGGATGGTAGATCTGCGGGGGGAGAATATGAAAAAGAGGAGATCGGTGCTGTCGGCGGCAGCGTTTCTGTTGGCGGTCCTTTTGACCGGATGCGCCGGGAATGGGAAAAAGAAGGATGTGATTACGCTGACCCTCTGGCATGTCTATGGCGGACAGACGGATTCTCCCTTGAATGATGTGATAGAACACTTCAATGAGACGGCGGGGAAACAGGAGGGGATCCGGGTTCATGTCACCAGTGTCTCCAACACCAACACCATCCATGAGGCGGTTCTGGCGGCAGCCCGGAAGGAACCGGGGGCAGCTGCCCTTCCGGATCTGTTTGTGTCTTATCCGAAGACGGTACTGGCGCTGCCGGATCCGGATATTCTGGTGGATTATGGGGATTATTTCAGTGAGGAGGACTTGCGAGGCTATATTCCCGAATTTCTTCAGGAGGGAAGAGTAAACGGGAGGCTTAGCGTGTTTCCGGTGGCAAAGTCAACGGAGATTCTGTTTGTCAATCAAACCTTCTTTGACCGCTTTGCTGCGGAGACGGGGGCGGACGAGAGGGAGCTGGCCACTTGGGAGGGGCTGTTTCGTCTTGCAAAGCAGTATGCCCAGTGGACGGACGCCAAGACGCCGGACATTCCGGGAGACGGAAAAACCTTCTTTGCCCACGATTATCACTTCAACTATTTTCAGGTGGGGTGTGAATCACTGGGGGAAGATTTTTTTAAAAAAGAGGATTCCGAGGGGAGCCTGGCGTTTGGCCCTGTGTTTCATCGGGTGTGGGAGCCTTATGCAGATGTGGCTGTCTCCAACGGAATTTGGCTGCGAGAGGGGTATGCCACGGAGCCGCTTCGTACCGGAGACGCCATTGTGAGCGTGGCCTCTTCTGCCAGTGTTCTGTACTATGAGGATATCGTAACCGATGAAAACAATCTGTCGGAGCCGATTAAGGTCATCTCAAAGCCCGTACCGGTATTTCAAGACGGACGTAAGCTGGTGATGCAGAGGGGAGCCGGATTTTGCACGGTGAAGTCCCAACCGGAACGGGAGCGGGCGGCAGTGTATTTTTTGAAGTGGCTTACGGAGGCGGACAACAATCTGGATTTTGTCACAAGAACGGGATATATGCCGGTGACGGAAAAAGCCTTTCAGATGCTGCCGGAGAGAGTGGAGAAGCTGGAGAATCCCAAGTATAAAAGCCTCTACCGGGCCATGGCGGAAACACAGGCAGCCTATCAATTTTATATTCCGCCCCAGCTGGCGAATTATCTGGAGCTGGAGATGCGATTTGAAAAGAGTGTGCGGCTGGAATTGAGCCGGGCGAAGGAACTGTATGAGCAGGAGAATTTATCGGGACATGCAGGGGATCCGGAAGCGGAAAAAAGCCGATGCACGGAGGAAGCGTATCGCAATATGCAGCAAATTATGAATTGACCGGAGGCGGTTTTCGGGGATGAGAGGGGACAAAGACAAGACAACAGTTCCGGGCGGCAGACATTTGTCTGTGGGAGCGCTGTGGAAGGAGATTCACGCACAGGAGGGGACGCTTCGAAGCAAGCTGCTTCTGTATTTTTGCTGTTTTGTTCTGGTGGGAAGCGGCATTCTGATTGTGATCCTGCTGGGTATGGGAATCTTGTCTGAGAGCGATCGAAGTCTGAAACAGAGCTTGAATGTCCAGCTGCGAAACAGGGAACGAGATATGAAGGAGCGGCTGGATTTTGTGGCGGGAAGCGGCATCGACATGGCAGAGCATATCACAGCGCTGCTGGAGCATGAGGTGCTGCGCTATCCCTACGACATCCGGGAGCTGAACAACGATAAGGAGCAGCTTGAAAATCTGCAGAAGCAGGTGTATCCGCTGCTGGAGGGCGCACTCAAATTTACCCGGACCAGCGGCGTATTTGTGATTTTTGATGCGACAGTGAATACCGAAGCGCCGGGGGCGGAGCATTCGCGAAGCGGCCTGTACCTTCGGCAGGCGAACCTGAGCAGCGGAAACGCTCTGAAACGGGACTTGTTTCTCTTTCGGGGGAATCCCGAGGTGGCGATTCAGAACCAAATCCAGATGCATAACCGCTGGAACATGGAATTCGACATCAACCAGATGGACTGGTATTACAGTCAGATGAATGGAGACGCCGGGACTCTGCCCTACCTTTGGGCGGAGCGCCATCAGGTGACGGAGACCTGGGAGAGCGCTGCATTTTTGAGCGCACCGCTTTACGGAAGCGGCGGACTGAATTACGGTCTCTGCGGGTTTGAGATCAGTAGTTTGTTGTACAGTCTGGACGATCCGGCGGTGGAGAGCGAGTACGGAGACATGGTCACCGTCTTTATGCCGATTGACGGGGATTGCCTGCTCCTTTCGGAGGGTCTGATTGGCGGACAGGGGGACATTGATCTGCAAGGGTCCAGGGATCTCAGGTATACCGTTGAAAAAAACTTCAATCGATATCGGAGTGATACAGGCTGCTATCTCGGCCTCCACAGCCTGATCCCGGGTGTTCGGGACAGCAGAGGGAGACCATGGGGCGTTGCAGTTTTGATTTCCTGCGCGGAGTATGGGGAAAAGGCAGCCGGACAAAGAACCAAGCTGCTGTTGGCCATCGGGGTGTTTATTCTGATCATGATGCTCAGTGCGGCTGTCCTTTCCGCCCGCTTTGTTCGCCCCATTGTGCAGAGACTGGAGGAATTAAAGACAGACGGATTGCAGAAGCAGTACGAGAGCTCCGGTATTTCGGAAATTGATGCGCTGACCGAATTCCTGAAGCTGAAGGAGAAGGAGTACCGGAGCGGAGGCAGTGAAAAAAGGAGTCTTCCTCCCAATATTGAGGAGCTGTTCGACCGCTTTGTTGCAAGGACAAAAACACTGACGGTTTCTGAAAAAAACATACTGGATTATTATATTCGGGGACATGAAATTGCAGAGATCCCCGATCTCGCCTGCATCAGCATGAACACCGTGCGAAAGCACAATCGAAACATTTATGAAAAGCTGGGGATCCACTCCAGGGATGAGCTGAAGCTGTACCTGGATCTTTTGGAGCGTTGCGGAAGGATTGGGGAGCTGGAAAAGGAAGGCGATGTCCGGATCTCCTGAAGCGCCGGGAAGGACTGGGGAGTTGGAGAAGGAAGGCGATACCCGGATCTCCTGAAGCGCCGGGAAGGACTGGGGAGTTGGAGAAGGAAGGCGATACCCGGATCTGCTGAAGCGCTGCGGAAGGATTGGGGAGATGGAAAAGGAAGGCGATACCCGGATCTGCTGAAGCGCGGGGAAGGATTGAGGCGTTGGAGAAGGAAGGCGATGTCCGGATCTGCTGAAGCGCCGGGAAGGATTGAGGCGTTGGAGAAGGAAAACGATGTCCGGATCTTCTGAATGCAGGGGAAAGGGCGGGCGCCGGGAGAAGGAAGGCGACCGGGACGATAGCGGGCTGCTTGTGCATCATGCATAAGCGGCTTGTTTTTTTTTGTGCAGCATAGCCTTATTCATTGGATACTATGCGCCGGAACAGGGGGAAAAGTATTCACAGAGTACTATATTTTTTTTGTGAAATTCGGTATGAATGAAGAAGGCAGAGGCCGATTTGATTTTGCTGAACAGGGTCAGGCTGCTTGGCAGGCAAATCGGCACATCAGCCGCATCAAAAGAAAACGCAGTGAAAAAGAAAAAAAGGAGGGAACAGTATGAAGTATCAAATCGAAGGGGGAAATTTACCGGCAGCAGTGATCCAATTGGATGCGGGCGAGACCATCATCAGTCAGCTGGGAGGAAGAAGCTGGGCGAGGGGGCCGATTGTAACAGAGACCAAAGCTCCCGGAGGCGTTGGAAAGAGTCTCGGAAGAATGTTTTCCGGGGAAAATCTGTTCATGAGCTTTTATACCGCACAGGGGCCGGCGGAAATTGGGTTTGCGTCGTCCTTTGCAGGCAGCATTATCGTGCGGGAGCTGGGCGCAGGGGAAAGTATCGTCTGCCAGAAATCCGCATTTCTTTGTGCCACCTCCGGTGTAGAGCTGGCCATTCATTTTCAGAAGAAGCTGGGAGCCGGATTCCTGGGAGGGGAAGGCTTCATCATGCAGCGCATCACAGGACCGGGGCTTGTGTTCCTTGAGCTGGACGGCTACGTGAAGGAATACGATCTCATGCCGGGAGAGGAGTTGGTCTGCGATACGGGTCTCGTGGCACTGATGGATGCCAGCTGCCAGATGGATATCCGCATGGTCAAAGGGTTGAAAAATAAGCTGCTCGGAGGAGAGGGAATTGTGGATACCGTGATCATCGGACCGGGCAAGGCATACATTCAAACCATGTCGTTGCCGCGTCTTGGAGGTATGCTGTCTCCGTTTATCACAGGAAAGAAATAAGCGGAAAGAGGGCGGAAGGCCGGGAAGCACAGAAAAGAGGCGTGCCAGGTCAAGGCAACAGGGATCCAATGAAGAATCCCGGAATCAGGGATGAAAAGGAGGAGGGGAGTACGGCGCCGTACTTCGAAGATCATATGAAGAAAAGAAATTGGTATTCCGCAGCGATCTTGGTGACAGCGGGCATGCTTTGCCTGAGCGCAGCAGCATGCGGGCAGAAGACAGAGGAAACCAAGGCAGCCATGAGCGGCGAAGAAAAGACTGCCGGGCAGAAGAGCGGAGTCGGAACGGAAAAAGAAACAGAAGAGACATTGGATTATGAGAACATGACGGCAGAGGAGTTGATTCAGGACTATGAAGGGCAGGAAAAGCTGAGCGATGAGGACTTTGTCCGTCTGACTTCCACCTATCGGTATGTTCCGATCACCGAGAATTTGGAATTGGACTATAGCAAGGACATCACAGGCAAGGCCTTTCAGCTGCTGGATGACCAGGGAATCGAGTATCATTGCAGCGAAGCTTCCATGAAGGCGCTGCTGGGAAGCGAATATCCGCAGGTGAGAGGCAAAGGATTTGAATGGATGCCGGACCTGTTCGGCTTGAGCGACGCCAATGCAGCGCTGGCAAAGGAAGCACTGAAGACGGAGAAGGATCCGTATGTCTTGAAGGCGGCGATTCAGGCATTGGGAAATGAAGGAGGTGCGAATCCGGATGTGGCGGCATTTCTTCTTGCCATGGCAAAGCATGAGAATCCGAGAGTGAGGGAACAGGCGGCGGCTTGGATCGGAAGCCCCTGGAATCAGTCGATGGAGGGAGCAGTGGAAGCAGAGCTCAGTCTGATGCAGGACGAGGATAACAATGTGGCGAAGATGGCCTGCGAATACAGCGGAGCACTGGGAGACGATCGCTTCATCGCACCGCTGGGGGAAATCCTTGATGACAACACGCGGTACGAGCTGCACAGCGCGTGCATGGATTCCTTGGAGCGTATGTGGCTGGATTACCCATCCCATGAGAACACAAATCCGGAGGCTTACCGTGTCAGCATGGAGTATTTGAAAAAAACGCCGCGGGATGCCAACGTTCCGGCGTGGGCTGCCATCTCGGCACTCTGCGACATTTCAGAGGACTCGTTTCGCGGGTGGAAGGAGAAGGCAGATTACTACGATGCGGCAGAATTGATCGCTGCGATGACGGAAATCATAAAGGATCCGGATGCAGCCTGGCTTTCTCGAAGCAGTGCGATTCAGGCAGTCAAGTCACATGGAGGCAAAGAGGCGCTGGAAGCGCTGAAGCCGGTGGTAGACGGACTGACGGACAAGGATGCGGAGCAGCTGCAAAGCATGTTTGAGACCCTGGAGCAGGAGAATTGAGCGCAGGGCGCAGTGGGGAAGCCTTCGAAACCACCAGGGAATCACAGCAGCGGAACCAAAGAAAAGGACAGATTGGGGATGGGAGGAGAGATCTATGAAATTTTGTGAGAACTGCGGAGCGGCCTTGCAGGAGAATGAGAACTTCTGCCCGGGATGCGGCGCGAAGGTGAAGAAGGAGGAGACGAAAGCGCTGTCTTCTGTCCAAACGAAGGAGGAGCCAACATCGGAAGCTGCCCCTCCGCAGGAAGGTAGCGCCACGGAACATAAGGAAGGCAGCATGGCGGCGGCACCCAGCGGAAGCTACGGAGGCGACCGGAGCGGAAGCTACGGGACTCCCCCTCCACAGGAAGGCAGTGCCACGGAACATAAGGAAGGCAACATGGCGGCGGCACCCAGCGGAAGCTGCGGAGGCTACCAGAGCGGAAGCTACGGGACTCCCCCTCCGCAGGAAGGCAGCGCCACGGAACATAAGGAAGGCAGCATGGCGGCGGCACCCACCGGAGGCTACCAGAGCGGAAGCTACGGAGGTGATCGGAGCGGAAGCTACGGGGCGCAGGGCGGGTATACGGCGCCGAACAGCGCCCCCACCGGAAGCTATGGCGGCGGAATCAACCCGACGAAGTCAAGACGGATTCCGGGCGCCGCCATTGCCGGAGGGCTCGCCGCACTGCTCCTGCTTCTTCTGGCGGTGGTTCTTTTGCCAAAGCTTGGGAAAAAACGGAGCGGCATGGAGGGAACCTATTATTTGTCCAGCATGACATCAGGCGGAGAGACCACCGAAATGGCAGACATTCTGGATGCGATGGAGACAGATGAAAATCCCGCTTACATCCGGTTTGATCAAGACGGCAAGGGCGTGATTGACTTCTTCGATGAGAAAACGGAATTTGAATGGGGAAAGAAGGAGCTGAAGCTGGAGGACGGATCCAGCTTGACCTATCAGTATGACGCAAAGGCAGAGAGCATTGAGCTGGATTACGGCGAAGGAAAGCTGCTTTTTGTGAGGAGCGGTCAGGAAAAGGGTGGACTCCCCGGTGCTTCTTCGGCAAAAAAGAAGATGGAAGGAACGGAGGCAGAAGCAGGGGAAGCGCTTTCGACAGAAGCGGCGGAGTACGGGTACTCCGAGCCCCTTCCATATCCCAGCAGATGGTACGGCTATGCAAGGTATACGAACTTCCGCGGAACCGAGGATCAAGGAAACCAGGAGGAGCTGTATGATATCTGGGCGGAAATCGGGTATAATGGGGAAGATCCCTACTTTGAAATTTACGACATTCCGGATCACAATGAGGATACCGCGCCGCTTCTTTCCATGTGGCTGCAGGAGGACGAGCACATGCTTCGCCCCACCATCGGAGAGGAGGATGCCTGGCTGTTTGATCAATATCTGACCGAGGAGGAGGAATTTGATCTCCTGACCTCCTACCATGACGGGAGTCTTCGGATTTGCTGTCAATATGGGGATGAAGAAAACGGCTTTGATTGCGAATTTTTCATTCGGGAAGAAGGAAGCGCGTGGGACGAACAGAGGGATACGCTTCCCCCGGGATATGAGCAGTACCATTGAACCCGGGGCGGATGAAAGAGCGCCTGTCTCCTGGTACCGGAGCTTCCGCAACAGACCCCGGAGGTGTTAAGACGGGGGAAAGCGTGACATAAATTCCGGGACGAAGCAGGGTGACGCCTGCGAAGCACCAGGGGAAGCAATGAGAGTGAGGAAATGAGGGTAGGAAATGAGGCATATGCCGGTTTCCTTCCCTCATTTTTTTCGTGCATGCTTCCCGTTTGACATCGGCGGATTGCCGACGGCTCCCTTGGGTATAGCCTGAAGCTACAAGTAATTTTTTAAGATTGCTTTAAAATTGTATAGTATTAAGCTTGAATACATATGAGTTGTATTATATAATTTATGTTATAATATGACTATAGTTGTCTACAATAGATTGCGTCGTCTGCAATCCATGGAAGAGATGGGAATTCAAAGGGACGTCAATCGGGAAAGGGAGCTTTGACATGAAAAAATGGTTGGGTCAATCCTGTGCGCTGCTCCTGGCGGCTGCCATGCTAATGAATGGCATGGCGCAGCCGGTTCTTGCGCAGAACGGAACAGAGAGAGGGACACAGGAGCAGGCGGAGTATTCCGGAGGCGGAATCGAAGGGGAGACGGAGATTGCTCCTGAGGAGACCCCGGATGCCTTACGGAAAACAGAGACCGGAGCCTTGGGGGAACAGGCCAGTCCGTCGAAGGCAGCAAACAAGCAGACTGATTCTTCGGATGTCCTGCCGGATGGCAGAGTACTGGATGACACGGCGAGTCCCGCCAATGCAGGGCTCAATCTGCTCTCCCTGCTTGCCCGGGGCTTGACGGGGGGAAAACCGATCACTTACCGCTATGAAGCCAAGGATGCCATGGGAAGAAACATTCCATCGGCGGAGATTCCCCAGGCGATTTTGGGCACCTGTCCGGGAGAGGAAAGCAAGGCAGTGGGAGAAACGGTCCATCCGAAGCAACCGGAGATTCCCCCTGACGTGAAAACTACACCTTACAAGGATCGGGAAGGAACATGGTCATTTAAAGGGTGGAATCGGCAGTCTCTGACCGTAGCGGAGGAGTCGGAGCAGAATGTGTTTGTCGGCAGCTGGACGTTTCGAGACAAGGGGTTTGGGAAAACGGACGGAATGGGAAAGCAGTTTATCAGTCCCGATAAGCAGAAAAAATTTAGGCTTGGAGAGATTCGCTTAGAGTTCGAAGTGAATCGGGTTCCGAATCTCCCCCTTCCGAAGCCTGACCCCTTTCAGCTTCCCAAAACGTATACAATCAAAGCATGGCTTTCTGACGATCAAGGGAATGAAAGAGGTGACTCCAAGGAAGTTGGCACCGGAACGTTTGTGGAGGAGAGCCGGGAGCAATCGACAAGTGATCCTAACGTTTATACCGTAAAAGGCTGTCTCTATGATTCCTATGGGGAGAAGGTAAATCTTCCAATGTTTGATGAGAATGGGGTGGGGCTGTTCTATGACATTCAAAATAAAGATTATCTGTTTCGGGAGAACGGAAAAGAGAGCGATAGTCATCCCCGCTGGTGGGGGACCAGTCAAACACCGCGCACTGCGTTTTTTCCCCGGAATTCCGAAGATTCGTCACTTATGTGGAAGTGGTTTCGTAATACCTACACTGAATTGGTCAGCTCAGAATTTCGCAGCACTTGGTTGACCAGCATGCCGGAAGCGAAGCGTCCTGTGATGCGGGCGCAGTTGCACTTTGAGGATGAGGGGGAGAGCGACACATATGTTCCTCTCTTAAAGAAAAACTACAAAGACAATTCGGATGATAACTATGTGCGTGTCAGGACGGACGGATTGAATGATACGTGGTTTCATAATTTTCAAGAAAACGAAGAAAAGCACGAGTTTGGTATGACTGATTATTATAAAGACCGGAAGACAGGGGAAGTCTACTCCGATTTAAGGGCTCCGTTGGATGTCACACTGGAAGGTCTTGACTCGAATGGCTTTATTACAAAGGACGGGCATCGCTTCAAATCAAGCATTAAATATGATCCCTATAAGGGAGCCTTTGCCACCTTCCAGGAGGAGTACCAGGTCACCTTCCACTCGGAAAAGGGAAAATTTTCCGATGGGACGACAGAAGACAAGAAGTATCCCTGCCTTCACGGCGAGAAGCTATCGGATTTGAATGAGGCAGTCACAGCCGTGCAGGATCCCACCCGAGAGGGGTTCCATTTCGGGGGATGGCGTGTCGGGGCGGATCCCTCCGACAAGCACTTTGACCTGGGAGATCCGGTCACCGGAAACATGGATCTGTATGCCACATGGAACGTGAATCAGTACAAGGTCACCTTCCACCCGGAGGGGGGCACCTTTTCCGGCGGAGGGAAAGATGCAAAGCAGTACTCTGTCCTTAAGGACAAGACACTCACGGCTGCGGAAGTCGCAGCCGTGCAGAATCCCACCCGAGAGGGGTTCCGTTTCGGGGGATGGCGTGTGGGAAGAGCTGACGCCGCGGAGCACTTTGATCCGGTGGCTTCGATAACCCAGGATATGGATCTGTATGCCAAATGGGAGGAGAAGCCGATTGTGGTAACGGAAGAGCCCCAGGTTCCGGGGGCTGGCGGGCAGGGAACAGTGCCGGATTCCGCCTACCGGAGACTGACCTTTGATCCCAATAAAGGGAAGTTTGGAAGCGGCGATCAACCGGTGACCTACTGGATTTTGAAGAATAAAAGCTTTGCCGAGGCACAGGCAGTGCAAGACGGCGGGCATCCGGTCCTCCGGATCCCGGAGGCTGGCAAGCCCTACGCCAAGTGGATGGGCTGGGATACCGATGGAAACCAGAAGACCGCTGCGTATAACCGGCAGCTAGAAAACTATACTCAGGATGCCGGTTCGACTGCGGATGTGATCCTCTACGCCATTTATCAGGAGAAGCCGATTGTGGTCACCACAGAGCCCAAGACTCCGGGGGCTGGCGGGCAGGGAACAGTGCCGGATCCGGACTATCGGAAATTGACCTTTGATCCCAATGGAGGGAAGTTTGGAAGCGGTGATCAGCCGGTGACCTACTGGATCCTGAAGAGCAAAAGCTTTGGCGAGGCAAAGGCTGCGAAGGATGGGAACGGGGAGCTGATCCTTCGGATCCCGGAAGCCGGAAAGCACGATACCAGGTGGCTGGGATGGGATACCAATGGGAATGAGACCGCCGCTACCCACGGGAAGCAGCTGGGAGGGTATGAGCAGACAGCTGGTTTTACTAAGGATGTGATCTTCTACGCCATCTATCGGGAGAAGCCGATTGTGGTAACGACGGAGCCTAAGGTTCCGGATGCTGCCGGGCAGGGAGAAGTGTCGGATCCGGACTACCGGAAAGTAACCTTTGATCCGAATGAAGGGAAGTTTAACAGTAACGATCCGTCTGTCAGCTACTGGATCCTGAAGAGCAAACGCTTTACGGAAGCAAAGGATGTGAAGGATGGGCGTGGGAATCCGATTCTCCGGATTCCGGAAGCCGCCAAGGACAACGCAGATTGTCTGGGCTGGGATGTCAATGGAAGTAAGACCACCGCTGACTATAACCAGCAGTTGGCAGGGTATGAGCAGGCAGCCGGTTTTGCCGAGGCTGTGACCTTCTACGCCATCTATCAGGCGAGGCCGATTGTGGTAAGGACAGAGCCCAAGGTTCCGGGCACGAACCAGACGGACAAGAAGCATTATCGAAAAATTGTCTTTGATTCAAACAGCGGAATCTTCGAAGGCAACCAGCAACAGGTCTCCTACTGGAGTCTTAGAAGCGCAAAATTCCAGGAGGTAAGAGAGGCAAAAGACGCAAACAATCAACCGATTCTTCAGATCCCGAAGGCCAAAAAGGCTGGTTTCCGCTGGAGCGGATGGTCTAAATCGTTACACGACCACTTCGATTCGACTCTGAGTGATTATAAGGACCCGGAGGAAGACCAGGGGATCCAAGCCGGTGAGGTGACCTTCTGGGCCATCTATGAGCCGAAGCCGATCGTGGTAACGACAGAGCCCCAGGTTCCGGGTGCTGACGGGCAGGGAACAATGCGGGATCCGGACTACCGGAAATTGACCTTTAATCCCAATGGCGGGAAGTTTGGAAGCAGTGATCATCCTGTTACCTATTGGATCCTGAAGAATAAAAGCTTTGCCGATGCAAAAGCAGTGCTAGACGGCGGGAATCCGATTCTCCGGATCCCGGAAGCCGTCAGGAACAACGCAGATTGGCTGGGGTGGCATACCGATGGAAGTAAGAAGAGCGCTAAGTATAACCGGCAGCTGGAAAACTATACTCAGAATGACGATTCGACTGCGGATGTGACCCTCTACGCCATCTACAAGGAAAAGTCGGGAACAGACCCGGGCACACAGCCGGGGACAGACCCGGGAACGAAGCCTGGAACAGAACCGGGCACACAGCCGGGAACGGAACCGGGCACACAGCCGGGAACGGATCCGGGAACAAAACCGGGAACGGAACCGGGCACACAGCCTGGAACAGAACCGGGAACGAAGCCTGGAACAGAACCGGGAACGAAACCTGGAACCGACCCGGGAACGAAACCGGGGACGGATCCGGGCACGAAACCTGGAACGGAACCGGGCACACAGCCGGGGACAAAACCGGGAACGAAGCCTGGAACGGAACCGGGAACGAAACCTGGAACCGATCCGGGCACGAAACCTGGAACGGAACCGGGCACACAGCCGGGGACAAAACCGGGAACGAAGCCTGGAACGGAACCGGGAACGAAACCTGGAACCGATCCGGGAACGCAGCCGGGGACAAAACCTGGGACCGAACCGGGCAATGACCAACCGGGCACCAACGAGCCCGAAACCAAGCCGGGGCATAGCAGCAGCGGAGGCGGTCATAGCAGTGGTGGTGGCGGTAGCATCCGCGGAAGAGGCAGGAAGCCGTCTCAGGGAGTGACACAACCCAGGGAGCAGACGCCGCCTGCGCCCGTGACGCCCACCAGCCCTGCAGCGCCCGGCGGAGCCGTGGCTCCCAGCAGTCCCGCGGCTCCCACCAGCGCCGTTTCGCCCACGGATTCCATCGGTTCTGCAGACTCCAATGGGCTTAGAGAAACGGCTGCCGAAGCACCTGCACCGGAGGAAGCAGCTGCGGTTCCGGGGGCGCCCCGCCGACTTCCCAGAACAGGGGAGCGCGCGAATCGGCTGCTCTGGACTGTCTTCTTCGGACTCGTGTCTCTCAGCTTACTGGTCTTTGGAATGAAACGGAAACACAAATGACATCATTAAGCATTGATGTTGGGAAATAGAAAGGGAGCGCCAAATTTCAGGTGAGATTTGGCGCTCCCTTGTCTTGTTGCCGTGATCCATGGAGAAGGATCCGAAACCAGGCAGTTTCCTTTGTTTGAAGGAAGCTGCTTTTTTCACTCCGTTAAATCAGCGTGTAAATATAGAACAGCATGCAGATACCGATTAGATACATAGATGCCGGAATTTCCTTTGCTTTGCCGGAGGCCAGCTTCATGATGAGATATGCGAGAATGGAAAACGCCATACCATTTGCAATGTTGTAAGTCAGAATGGTCATCGCAACGGCGATGAATGCAGGCAGGCATTCTGTTTTATCGGAATAGTCCACGCTTCGCATGGAACTCAGCATCTGGAAGCCGATGATCGTGAGTACGGGACCGGTGGCGACCCCGGGAACCATAAGCGCGAGGGGAGTAAAGAGGAGCGTGAGAACAAACAGGGCGCTGGTGCTAAGTGCGGTGAGACCGGTGCGTCCGCCGTCTTCTACACCGGAAGCAGATTCCAGATAAGTTGTCATTACCGGCATGCAGAAAAAGCTGCCTGCTACAGTGGACAGCGAGTCAACCTTGAAGCACTTCTCAATGCCGGGCATATCACCGTTTTGATCGAGCCAACCGGCCTGATTGGCAACGCCGAGTATGATTCCCATTGTGCCGAAGAAGTCTGGAACAAAGAAGGTCAGAAGCCAGGGGAAATATTCAGGGCGCAGTGCACTGAGTATGTTGATTTTGAATGAGACAGGGGCGATGCCGGAAGGCATATTGAACAGGTGAGTGGGGAGTGTGGTGATGCCGAGTGGAATCCCGACGAGTGTGACCACAATGATGGACAGAATCATGCTACCTTTTACGTGTCTTGCTTCGAGAATCAGGACAAGCAGCATACCGATCCCGAACATCAGTGCTTTCGGTGTGCTCAGGTCTCCGAAGATCAGCGTGTTTTTCTCACTTGAGACAATGATACCGCCGGATTTTAAGCCGATTAAGGCAATATAAAGCCCGATTCCGCCGCTCAAGGCGATTTTGATACTTGCCGGAATTGCTTTGGCGATCAGGTTTCGAAGTCCGGCGAAGGAAATGATCACAAAGATCACACCTTCAATAAAAATCAGACCGAATGCGGTTTCGACCGGCATGCCGATGCTGTCAATTGAGCTTAGAATGGCGACAGAGCTCATGCCAGGTGCAAGGCAGAATGGTCGGTTGGTGTAGAGTGCCATGGCAACGCTGCAGGCGACAATGGCGAGGATAAGCATAGTCAGAACGGCGCCGCGGATAAGACCAGCCTGCTCCAGCATGTTCGGAATGGTTGCCAGAACGTAGGACATGGTGGCAAAAGTAGTAAGACCGGCCAGAAGTTCGGTTTTCACGTCCGTACCGTTTGCCTTGAGCTGAAAATGTGATTCAAGTACAGATGCAAAGCGACTCATATGATGGTTCCTCCTCTGATAAAATGTGGGCTGCACTGTGGGTACAGAGACAGCAGATTGATAGTTCTTTGACTGCCGTCTGCCATTTCTTTCTTGAAAGGAGGCGGCAGGGAAAGACAAAAGAACCGAGCCTTTGCACCTTGACGCGGTTTCCCGGACGGCTTTCGTTTTGCCGTTTCGGTCAGAGTGTGGACAGATAGTACAGGAGAAACAGCGTCAGACCATACATAGCCGGATGAAGTTCCTTCCATCTTCCGGCTGCAATCTTTAAGAGAAGATAAGAGAGCACCGAAAGGGAAAGCCCGTTCGCGATATTGTTGGTAAAGATCGTCATGCCGACAGCAATGAATGCAGGCATTGCCTCGGTAATATCATCATAGCAGATGTTTTTCATAGAACTCAGCATCTGAAGTCCGATGTAAGACAACACAGGAGCTGTGGCGACAGGCGGAATCATAAGAGCAATCGGCGTAAACAGCAGCATCGTCGCAAACAGAATCGAGGTAACAATGCTGGTGAGCCCTGTACGTCCTCCGTCTTCTACGCCGGAAGCAGATTCCAGATAAGTCGTCATCACCGGCATGCAGAAAAAGCTTCCGGCAACAGTTGAAAGGGAATCGATTTTGAAGCACTTCTCAATACCTGGCATATCTCCCTTTTCATTCAACCATCCGGCGCGGCTTGCGACGCCAAGTATAATTCCCATCGTGCCGAAAAAGTCCGGAACAAAGAAGGAGAATAACCATGGGAAGTACTCGGGGCGCAACGCACCAAGAATATCAATTCGAAAGGCAATGCTGCCAACCGGTGCAGGCGAATTCAGCATGGTATCCGGTACAGTCGTCACACCCAGCGGAATTCCGAGCAAGGTAACAAAAAGAATGGACATGATCATACTTCCGCGGAAGCGAATTGCTTCGAGCCAAAGCAATGACAGGAAGCCCGCGGTGAACAACAGAACGCTCGGGGTGTGCAGGTCGGCAAATGCCAGTGAATTCATGGGAGTGGATACGATCACATGTCCGGATTTGAATCCGATTAAGGCGATATAAAGTCCGATCCCCGCACTGATTGAAATCTTGACACTTCCCGGAATCGCATTGACGACCAGCTCGCGCAGTCCGATAAAAGAAATGAGGACAAAGATCACACCACTCAGAAGAATGAGACCGAAGGCAACCTCCAACGGAATTCCGATCTCACGGATTGTGGATCCGATAATGGCAACGGAACTCATGCCGGGTGCCAGCGCAAAGGGGCGGTTAGTGTAGAGTGCCATGGTGATGCTGCAAGCGACGATCATGATGATCATCATAGTCAGAATGGCCCCCTTCGGAAGGCCGGCATTGCTCAGCATATTGGGAACTGTGGCGAGGACGTAGGACATCGTGGCGAATGTGGTTGCACCTGCCAAAACCTCCGTTCGGAGGTCAGTTTTGTTTTCGGATAAGTGAAAGCGTTTTTCACACAGTTCACGGAAGCCTGGCATCACGGCACGCTCCTTTCTGTTCTACCCGGTGAGCGGCTTTGATCCGGAAGCCTTTTGCACTTACAATCAGTATAGCAGGCAGAGGGAGCCGGATCCGTTTTTGTAAGTTTGTTTTCCTTTTTGTAATTAAGTAAAGCGATCACGGGGGGCCTCACGTTCACGATTAATCTGGGACAGCTGTTTCTTTGACAGGAGCCGATAGAGATTTGACGGACGCCCTTTGTTTCCGTAGACATAGGTCTGCAGGAGAACCTTTTCATCGCATAGGTAATCCAAATATTTTTTCACAGACACACGGGACATCTGGGTTTCCTGTGTGATTTCCGCCACGGAGAAGGAATGTGTTTTTCCTGAAACAAGTGAGAGGATCATTTGAAGTGTTTTTTGATCGATCCCCTTCTGCCGGTAGGGATCGCTTTCCTCTTTGATTCTGTGGGACGAGAGAAGGTCGACTTCATTTTGACTCAAAAAATCCTTGCGGAGTAGCTTCATTTTCTGCTCGTATCTGGAAAGGGCGAGAGCAAGGCGCTCGTTGGTGAAGGGCTTTATGATGTAATCTATACACCCCATGCGGAAGGCCTCACGAATCTGTGCGCTGTCCTTTGCAGCAGAGACAACGATGACATCGAGCTGACGGGAACCTCCTCTGACGGTTCGGAGCAGTTCCAGACCGCTACCTCCGGGGAGGTAAAGATCCAGGAGAAGGAGCTGAATGGGAGAAGACTCCAGCAGTTCCATTGCTTTGGCAGCATTGGGGGCAATTCCTGCGACTTCAAAGCCGGATGCTCTCAGATCGTTGGCGTTGATTTTGGCAATTTGCGGATCATCTTCCACAATCAGTACTCGATACATGTTCGTTCTCCTCCTGTTCTGCCCGATAAGATATGTGGGCGACAAATTCCGTACCGTCCTGCCGGTCGCTGACTACTGTGATATAACCGCCGTTTCGGGTGCAGGCTTCCCGAACGAGATAGAGTCCAATTCCGCTTCCGCTCTCCTTTGTGGTGACACCGTAATCAAATAGATTGTCGAGCAGTGCCTCGGGAATTTCAATGCCGGAGTCCCACACGGACACGATGATCTCTCCTCCGTGTTCGGAGAGCTCCAGCGTGACAGTCTGCATCGCACAGTTCTGTACTGCGGAAAATGCATTTTCCAGCAAATTTCCGATAATAACAACCAGATCTTGCACCAGATCCTGTGGGAGATTGACACGAAGACAGCTTTGATCCGTGAGCACCAGATCTACCTTTTCTTCTGCCGCCCGGTCAAATTTGCTGGAAATAAATGCTGCGATGATAGGATCTTTGATCGTTCGGTTGATTTGGAGAATTTCCTGGTTTTTAAGATGCGCGAGTGCGTCGATGTATTCATTGAGTTCTTCGTACTGCCCGGATCTGATCAGACCGGAGACAACCTGAAGCTTGTTGTTGAATTCATGCATTTGTGCCCTGAGCGCCTCGATATAGCTTTTTACGCCGGTGATGTCTTCGGCGAAGCGAATGAGCTCCTTTGTTGGACGGAAGGTAACCAGAAGGCTTGTGTGATCCGGCTTTTTGATACAAATGGGAATAAAGTTTACATAAAAGCTGTCCGAACCGATGTCACAGCGGAAATCGTAGACCGGGCGGTCGTTCTGCATGGTCTCGGTAAGGGAAAGTCGGGGAAAAATATCCTCAAATCGAAGTTGTTCCGTCTGCTCCGTTTTGTACGAGTGCCGCAGGAGCCGAATGGCAGTTCGGTTGATATGGTCAATGGTTCCGTCGCCGTCGACAGACAAAATGCCGTCGCGCACTGAGTCGATCAGGGCATTTCGTTCGGTCAGGAGTTGGGCAATTTCAACCGGCTCCAAGTTAAACATGACCTCTTTTATGTTTTCCGTCACATTCCACGCAATCAGGAGGGCGATGATCATCACTAGAATCGTCATGGCATCCAGGTCTCTCTGTGCTTTTTCAAGATTAATTCCCGCTTGAACACCGGAGAATTGTGTCAAAACTCCTCCGAGGCGATTTCCATCCCTTCCGTAGATGGGGCAGTACGCACAGAGAATTTCTGTTCCGGCATCATTCACCGTAGTTCGATAATTTTTTTGCGCTTTGTTTTCTGTGATCTGTGCGCGCAGGGCTTCGGCATTGGGCATGGTTTCAGAGCAGTAGCGAAGTGTACCTTTTTCATCAAATATGGCGATACCGGAACAGTTTTCGCAGCGTTCCACCTGTTCCGCTGCCGCCTTGAGGAGCTGAGGTCGCTGCGCCGACAGCCCCTCAATTACATTTGGGGAGACAGATGCCTGATAGGCAATATCCATCAGCGCAGAGCCGGTGCGCTCTGTGATTGATTGTCTGAGACTCATGGAGACAGGGTAGCGGTTGAGAACAAGGATCACGAGGATGACAGAAATAATCAGCAGCATGATTTTAGTTCGAAGCTTCATAACGGATCCTTTCTTACACGTAGAGGGGAATCAGCCGGTCACGGCCCGGTGTACCTTTTTTCTCCGGTCGGCTTGTTATCTACTATACCGTTGAATTCATAAGAATCAAGGGAAGAGAGCTTTTGAACTCCCACATTTCCTTTTGGGGCGATATGTATTATATTAATTGGATACGGATAGAAATAACCGGGAGCGGAAAGGATAGAGAGAGGAATGAATTACGATCTGAAATTTGTCAATCTGGGAATCACCGTGCGGCATATGGTGAATCACATCGATGTATTCGGCTTTCGCATTGCGTTCTATGGAATCATCATTGGAATCGGGATGCTGCTCGGCCTCACCCTTGCAGCGAGGGACGCAAGGCAGAGGGGACTGGGAGAGGACGCGGTCTACGACTTTGCTCTGTACGGGATTCTCTCCGGCATTGTCGGCGCCCGGCTTTATTATGTGTTCTTTCGGTGGGAAAGCTACCGGGGTAATCTCCTGGAAATTTTAAATCTGCGGGGCGGCGGGCTTGCAATCTACGGCGGCGTCATCGGCGGTGCGCTTTCCCTCCTTGTGTGGACGAGGGTAAAAAAGCAATCATTTTTGAATATGGCAGATTCGCTGATCCTCGGCGTTCTGGTGGGGCAGATTCTCGGCCGGTGGGGCAATTTCTTTAACTGCGAGGCCTTCGGCCGTTATACAGAGGGACTCTTTGCCATGCGGATTCGGCAGGCGATCGTCAACCCCATCATGATCGATCAGGAATTACTTCGCCACCGGATCGTGGAAAACGGGACGGCGTATATTCAGGTGCATCCCACCTTTCTCTATGAGTCCTGCTGGAATTTGTGCCTGCTCCTTTTTTTGCTTGTGTGGAGAAGGAAAAAGCGCTTTTCCGGTGAGCTTTTGTGTCTGTATCTCGCGGGTTACGGACTGGGACGATTCTGGATTGAGGGCCTGCGGACCGATTCGCTCATGGTGCCGGGAACCGGAATTGCCGTTTCACAGGCGCTGGCGCTTTGCTGCACCTTGGCGGGGACTGCCGTCCTTTTGAAGAAACGATTCCCCACCCGCCGCCACCGGGATTGAGCCTGGGCCATTGAGGCTCCGGGCGGGATCAAATCCATATATAGACTGGAAAAACAAAAAAAGACAAGATCTTGTTGCAGCTGTGCGAACCCGCATGGCTGCTTGTTTTTTGGGGAATTTTATCGGGGAAACACCTTGCTTTTTCCTTTCGCTTTGATTATGATTTAGACATGAAGTGGTAAAAAGTGGTGAATTGTGGGGGAGCTCATATGTTTACGGGGGAATTTAACCATACGGTGGATACGAAGGGACGAGTCATCGTTCCTTCCCTGTTCCGTGAACAGCTGGGCACTCCCTTCGTCGTGACGAAGGGGCTGGATGGCTGCCTCTTTGTGTTTTCCGAGGAGGGCTGGAACAAGCTGGAGGAATCACTGGCGGCACTGCCGATGACCAATGCCAACGCAAGAAAATTTTCGCGCTTTCTTCACGCCGGTGCGGTTTTCTGCGAGACGGATCGTCAGGGGCGCATTTTACTGCCTGCAAATCTGAGGAGCTTTGCGGGAATTGACAAGGAGGCAGTGTTAATCGGAAACGGGAGCCGCGTTGAGATCTGGAGTGCAGCCCGCTGGGAGGAGGAACTGGGCTTTGAGGAAAATGCCGATGAGCTGGCAGCGGCGCTTGACGGATTGGGGCTTGGGATATGAGCTTTCATCACATTTCCGTACTTCTGCATGAGACGGTGGAGAGTCTGGCTATCCGTCCGGACGGCATTTATGTGGACGGAACACTCGGCGGCGGCGGTCATGGGGTTGCAGTGGCTTCCCGGCTTCAGCAGGGCGGTATGCTGATCGGAATTGATCAGGATGAGGATGCAGTTCGTGCGGCGGGGGAACGTCTGGAAGCCTTCGGTTCCCGCGTTCGGATTGTCCGGGACAACTACGTCAATCTGCCGTCTGTCCTGGATTCCTTCGGGATTGACCGGGTGGATGGGATTTATCTTGATCTTGGTGTTTCTTCCTATCAATTGGATACGGCAGAGCGGGGCTTCAGCTATATGGAGGATGCGCCTCTCGACATGCGCATGGATCGAAGAAAGGAGCGCACTGCGGCAGATTTGGTCAATGGGTGCTCGGAGCAGGAGCTGGCTCGCATCATACGGGATTACGGAGAGGATCGCTGTGCCAGGAGCATTGCACGGCACATTGTGGAGGCGCGGAAGAAACAGAGAATTGAGACAACCGGAGAATTGACGGCAATTATTCGCCGCTCGATTCCGAAAAAGCTCCAGGTCGGCGGAGGACACCCGGCGATGCGCACCTTTCAGGCGCTTCGCATCGAATTGAACGGTGAGCTGGAGGTGCTGGAGCAGTCCATCGACCGCATGATCGACCGGTTGAAGCCGGGCGGACGCCTGAGCATCATCACCTTTCACTCCCTGGAGGATCGGATTGTGAAAAACGGATTCCGGAAGAATGAGAATCCCTGTATTTGTCCGCCGGACTTTCCGGTATGTGTGTGCGGGAGAAAGAGCAAGGGCAGGGTCGTCACCGGAAAGCCGATTTTACCTTCGGAAAGGGAGCGGGAAGAAAACACGCGCTCGAGGAGCGCAAAGCTCAGAGTGTTTGAGCGTGGGCAATAGAAACGGCGGGAAATGGTCCGCAGGGGGAAGCGATGAATCAGGGGACAGGAAGACGGAATATGCGGAGAGTTGGAGGCTATGCGGGGCGAAGGGTGTCTCCGGTCTACAACTATGACAGCACGGCGCGTCGCCTTGCCCCGGAGGAGACGGAGCGGGCGCGAAGAGCCGGACGGCACAGCGGGCGGGAGGCAAGGCGCGCAGCGAGAGGAAGAGAGAGCCGTGCGCTGCACATGGATCTGCCGTACCTTATGATGCTCACCGTCGCCACAGTGGCTGCCCTTTGCATCTGCTGCAGCTATGTCAGGGTTCAGTCTGCGATTACGGCGAGTATGCGGAACATACAACAGCAGGAGGAGATGCTGGAAGCGCTGCGGAGCGAGAACGATACGATTCAGACTGCCATCGACACGGACGTTGATCTCGACCATATTTACGATGTGGCGACAAAGGAGCTCGGAATGGTCTATGCCAACCGAAATCAGGTAATTCGCTACCAAAAGACAGAAAGTGAGTATGTGAGACAGTATGCAGACATTCCCGGAGCGGAGAAGAGGTGATCGTTCCTCAAATCCGGAACGACCCGGACTGAAACGATACATGCGCGAGAAGCTGGCTGTCACCGCCCTGGTGATCATGCTGGCTTTGTTTGCGTTGATCTATCGTCTCTGGAAAATTCAGCATGTGAACGGGGAGAGCTACAATCAAAAGGTGCTTTCCCAGCAAAAATACGATTCCCGGGAGATCCCCTGCCGACGCGGCAACATTGTGGACAGGAACGGAACCTGCCTGGCGACCACAAACAAGGTGTACAATTTGATTCTGGATCCGTATCAGATCAATTCCGACCCGGAGGACTATCTGGAGCCGACGGTTCGTTTGCTCTGTGAGGTGTTCGGGTACGAGGAGCAGGCGATCCGGGGAATTCTCATGGAGCGCTCCGATTCTCACTATGTGCGGTATGCAAAGGAACTGACACACGATCAAAAGGAGCAGTTTGAGGCAAGAGAGCAGGAAATCAACCGAGGCTTTCGCGCAGAGGGAACGACCCGGCGGGTCTACGGCGTCTGGTTTGAAGATTCCTACCTGCGGCAGTACCCCTGCCGCAATCTGGCCTGCAGTGTGCTGGGCTTTTCCCTGAGCGACGGCACAGAGGGGGCAGGCGGCATTGAGCAGTATTATAACAGTCAGCTGGTGGGAGTCCCCGGAAGGGAATACGGTTATTTGAACGATGATTCCAATCTGGAGCGGGTCATCAAGCCGGCGCGGGACGGCAATACCATTGTCTCCACCATTGATATGAAGGTTCAGAGCGTCGCAGAGAAGTACATTGCACAGTTTGAGGCAGAGATGGGGGCGGACAATGTGGCTTGCATTGTCATGGATCCCCGAAATGGAGAAATTCTGGGAATGGCCACCGACCGGAGCTATGATCTCAATCACCCCCGGGATCTCAGCGGGCACTACACAGAGGAAGCACTTGCGGCGATGGATGAGGGGGCAAGGACGGAGGCCTGCTACCGGCTCTGGAGGAATTTCTGTTTAAGCGACAGCTACGAGCCGGGCTCCACCACCAAGATTTTTACTGTCGCTGCGGGAATGGAGAACGGGCAGCTGACGGGAAATGAGAGCTTTCAATGCAACGGATTTCTGGATGTGGGAGGCTGGCAGATACACTGCTCAAAGCGTACGGGGCACGGTCTGCTCACAGTCACGGAGAGCCTGATGCAGTCCTGCAACGTGGCTATGATGCAGATTGCGCAGCGGGTCGGAAAGGAAAACTTCTGCAAGGTTCAGCGGTTGTTCGGCTTCGGGAGCAAGACGGGGATTGATCTTCCCGGGGAAGCGGACACCGGAACGCTGGTGCATTCACCGGAGGATATGAGCGTCTCTGACTTGGCGACGAATGCGTTCGGCCAGAACTTCAACTGTACCATGGTGCAGCTTGCATCGGCGTTTGCCTCTGCAATCAACGGAGGTTCCTATTATCAGCCTCATATTGTGAGACGGATTTTGAATCCCCAGGGTGCCGTGGTTCGCGATGTGCGCCCCGAGCTGGTGCGTGAGACCTGCTCCGCAGAGACCTCCGCTTTTCTGCGAAAGGCGCTGCTTCGCACGGTGGCGGAGGGAACCGGAAAGGCGGCCGGGATCCCGGGCTATGAAATTGGAGGAAAGACGGGAACCGCAGAGAAATATCCCAGAAAAAACGGAAATTATCTGGTTTCCTTTTGCGGCTTTGCACCGGCGGACGATCCGCAGGTCCTTTGCTATGTGGTGATTGACACGCCGCACACGCCGGATCAGCCCCACAGCACCTATGCCAGCGGTGTATTTCGCAACATTATGGGGGAGATTCTTCCGTATCTGAATGTGTTCCCGGCCACACCGGAGGGAGAGGCAGGCGGAGCCGCCGGCCTGCCGGAGGAAGAGGGAATCAGCAGTACACCTGCAGAGACAGCAGAAGCGGCGGAAACAGCGGAAGCGGCGGAAACAGCGGAAGCGGCGGAAACAGCGGAAGCGGCGGAAGCCCAGGGAGCAGCGGAAGCAGCGGAAACCCCGGGGGCAGCAAAGGAGACGGAAGCACCGCCGGGCCAGGACACAGAGGAGTATATCGAAGACGCCGGCGCAGGAGAGGGACTGCCCGGAGAGCCCCCGGGCATCTCCGGAGAGGAGACAGGCGGAGCGGAGCACTAAGACGCGGGGCAACAGGAGCGGATGAAAAAAGGCAATGCCGGAGAAGATGCTTCTGCTTTGCCGGGACAAAACAAAGCTGTATCACGGGAGAGAAGGGACGAAGCACAGCGAGACGGGCTTGCGGTGCGCGTCCCTTCGCGGTATACTAAATGCAATTATTGAGTCGACATAAGCAGGAGAATATGAGGCATGTTGAACCAGACGATACTGGCGTCTTTGATTGCATTTGCCGTGTGCGCATTTCTTTGTCCGGTGGGGATTCCGATTCTTCACCGGATGAAATTCGGGCAGGAGGTCAGGGAGGATGGACCGCGGGAACATCTGAAAAAAAGGGGAACTCCCACCATGGGAGGCGTCATGATCGTCCTGGCTTTCGCAGTCGGGACGGCTCCCTTTCTCTCCGCTTTCTCGGAGACGCTGCCGATTCTGCTGTTTACGGTTGCATTTGCCGGGATCGGTTGTTTGGATGACGGTCTGAAAATCAGAAAAAAGCAGTCGGAGGGACTTCGTCCGGGGCAAAAGCTCCTGATGCAGTTAATTGCCACGGCACTGTTTGCCCGCTATCTGTACGGTCGTCCGGAATTGCACGATATGCTGGTTCCGTTTACGGGGGACTGGGAAAACGGAATTCGGTTTCACCTGGGCGTTCTGTTCCTTCCCTGGATTTTTCTGGTTGTTCTCGGCACAGATAACGGCGTGAATTTTACGGATGGATTGGACGGGCTGTGCGCCTCGGTTACCGTTGCGGTCTCCGTTTTTTTTGCGGCGGCAGCGATTCGGGCGGGCAGCACGGCTGCTCCGGCGGCAGGCGCGGCGATCGGCGCACTGCTTGGTTTTTTACTGTTCAACTGTTATCCTGCTGCTGTGTTTATGGGGGATACCGGAGCGCTGGCGCTGGGAGGCTATGCAGCGGCAATGGCGCTGGTTCTCCGTATGCCGCTGTTTCTCTTAATTGTGGGCTTTGTTTATCTCGCCGAGGTGGTTTCCGTGATGGTGCAGGTGGGATATTTTAAGAAAACCGGAGGAAAGCGCTTCTTCCGCATGGCGCCGATTCATCATCATTTTGAGCTGGGCGGCTGGTCGGAGACTCGCGTTGTGACAGTATTTACGGTGGTCACCGTTTTGCTGTCATCTCTGGCCTGGCTCGGTCTCGGCTGAGCGTCGCCGTTTCATTAACAACAGATTGGGGAAAAGAACATTCCGGGAGGCAGTCATGAATGAAAAAATAATGGTCGCTGGTGCGGGAAAAAGCGGGATTTCGGCGGCAAAGCTTTTGCTGGAAACCGGCGGCACAGTCTTTTTGTACGACAGCAACGAAGGCCTGGACGCAGAGGCTTTGCTTTCAAATTTTCCGAAGGATGCGAAGATTACGCTGAAGCTGGGGGAGTTGGAACGGGCCGACATCGCCGGGATCCAGATCTGCGTGATGAGTCCGGGCATTGATCTGGAGACCCCCTTTGTGCGCCTTCTGACCGACAACAAGGTGCAGCTCTGGAGCGAAATTGAGCTGGGATACCAGGTGGCCAAGGGAAAACTGGTCGCCATCACCGGAACCAACGGAAAGACCACCACCACAGCGCTGACCGGGTGCATCATGAAGAATGCCTTCGGCGACGCCTTTACAGTGGGGAATATTGGTCTGCCGTATACTGAGGTTGCGCTGAAAACGACAGAGCATTCTGTCACAGTGCTGGAGGCTTCAAGCTTTCAGCTGGAAACCATCATCCGCTTTCATCCCCATGTGGCGGCTATCACAAACATTACGCCGGATCACCTGAATCGTCATCACACCATGGAGCAGTACATCCGCATCAAAGAGGAGATCTGCTCCAATCAGACGAAGGAGGATTTTGTGGTTCTGAACTACGACGATCCGGTGCTTCGAACCTTCGGAAGGAGCGCTCTTTGTCCATCGGTTCCGGTCTTTTTCTCCAGCACAGAGCTTCTGGAGGACGGGTATGACATCGAGGACGGGGTCATTTGCAGAAAGGTGAAAGGGAAGGCGGAGCCTGTGATCGCCACAAAGGAGCTGAAGCTCCTCGGCCGCCATAACTTTGAAAATGTAATGACCGCGGTTGCCATTGCTGTGTGCATGGAGGTGCCGATGGCGGTGATTCAGGAGACCTGCAGGAAATTTGAGGCGGTTGAGCACCGCATCGAGTTTGTCTGTGAGCGTTATGGCGTCAAATATTACAACGATTCCAAGGGAACCAATCCGGATGCGGCGATTCAGGCAATCAAGGCGATGCCGGGACCGACCCTTTTGATCGGCGGCGGCTATGACAAGGGCTCCTCCTATGACGAATGGATTGAAGCCTTTGACGGGAAGGTGCGTTACCTTGTGCTGATCGGTCAGACGCGGGATGCCATTTCGGATTGTGCAAAGCGTCACGGCTTCACCAGCATTATGTTTGCGGAGGATATGCAGGAGGCAGTCAAGGTATGCGCTTCCTATGCCAATGCAGGGGATTATGTGCTGCTTTCACCCGCCTGTGCAAGCTGGGGGATGTTTCCCAACTATGAGGTTCGGGGGAAGGTCTTTAAGGATTGCGTGCGCGCACTGTGACAGGCAGAAACGGCGGATTCATGGCAGGAAAGCCATGGAGGGGACGCCCGGCATCACCCGGAGAAGGCAGAGAAGGAGAGATGGAACGGAACAACAGAAGGAAGCGGGCGGCTCTGTCCGGGAAAAAAAATCACGGAGGGCGGAGATATTACGACTACAGTCTGGTTTTTGCAGTGATCTTTCTCACTGCCTTCGGGCTTCTTATGATTTATTCCGCCAGCTCCTATATGGCACAGATCAGCAGCCGAACCGGAGATGCAGCGTACTACCTGAAGCGGCAGGGTGCCATTGCTCTCGGCGGTTTTGTTCTCATGGTGTTGATCTCCTTTATGGATTATCACAGGTTTCTGAAGCTGGCGGTGCCGATGTACATCCTCTCTTACGGACTGATGCTTGCGGTCTCCGTAGTCGGACGGGAGGTGAACGGAAAGAAGCGCTGGCTCGGGGCCGGCTCCTTTTCCTTTCAGCCGACGGAATTTGTAAAGCTGGCGCTGATTTTGTTTCTTTCGGTTTATCTCGTCAATATGGGGAAGAAAATTAACAGCTGGAAGGGACTGGCCAAGGTTTTTGCCCTGGATCTTCCCATCGCGATGCTGGTGGCACACAACAACCTGAGCTCCGGAATCATCCTGGTCGGTCTCGTCTTTGTGATGAGCTTTGTGGCGACCCGGTCCCTTTCGTTTCACGCAGCCCTTGGGGGTGTGACCGCTGCCATTGTGTTCTTCATCCGTCCGCTTTCCTCGTTGTTTCTGAAAATCGGCGTGCTGAAGCCCTATCAGCTTACCCGCATCCTCGTGTGGCAGAATCCGGAGCGGTACCCGCGAGACGGCGGATATCAGGTTTTGCAGGGGCTGTACGCCATTGGCTCCGGGGGACTGATGGGAAGGGGACTCGGAGAGAGCATACAAAAGCTGGGATTTGTTCCGGAGGCGCAAAACGATATGATTTTTCCGATTATCTGCGAGGAGCTTGGACTGTTCGGTGCGGTGTCCCTGATTCTCGTCTTTTTGTTTCTGCTTTATCGCTTTGCGATCATCGCCAATGCGGCACCCGATCTCTACGGTGCGCTTCTGGTGATCGGTGTCATGGCGCACATTGCCATTCAGGTCATCCTGAATATCGCGGTTGTGACGAATACGATTCCGAATACGGGCATTACGCTTCCGTTTATCAGCTACGGAGGAACCTCGGTGCTCTTTTTGATGGTGGAAATCGGTCTTGTTCTCAGTGTGTCGCGCCGGATCCGTTTGGAGCGCTGATGAGAAGGAGAGGGATAAAAGGCAGGCTTCGCCCGATTCTGATTTCCGCGTGTTTGCTGCTGTTGGTTTTTCTGGTGTGCATGCGCATCACGCGGATTCGCGTGACCGGAAACCGGATGTATACGGAGGAGGAGATCACACAGAGGATCTTTCCGGATGCGATTTCCCGAAACACAGTGGTCTGTGCCGTCCGGGGCATGCTGGGAATGAAAAAAAGCATTCCGTTCGTGCAGGATTACAAGGTGTCGTTTCTGACACCCACCTCAGTCGAGATCATCGTATATGAGAAGAGCATTGTGGGCTATGTGTCGTATATGAGCTCAAAGATGTACTTCGATAAGGACGGTGTCATCGTGGAGAGTTCCTCCCGGGCGATGGAAGGAATTCCTGAGATCACAGGGCTTACGTTCGGGCATATCGCACTGTACCGGAAGCTTCCGGTGGAGAATGAGAAGATCTTTATGTGTATTCTGAATCTGACACAGACACTCTCCACCAACGGGCTGCCGGTGGAGCGCATTCGCTATGACAGCGACCTGAATGCCACGCTGACGATGGGAACCGTCACCGTGCTGCTCGGGGGCGCGGAGGAGATGAATGGGAAGCTGTCTGAGCTTGCCGCCATCTACCCGAAGATTCAAACATTAAGCGGAACCCTGGATCTTAGTGATTACGATCCGACCAACGGGAACCGCATGTATTCCTTTAAAAAGCAATGAAACCACCTTGCGCTTTTTCGGAAAAATGCGTATGATAGTTCCATAATGTCCAGGATTATAAGTTGAATGAAAGAAAATGGGAGCAGGAGGCGCACACCTTGTTAGAAATTAAGTTAAACGAAGATGAAAACACTGCGAAGATTATCGTAGTTGGAGTCGGCGGGGCCGGCAATAACGCCGTGAACCGTATGATAGAGGGAAATATTGAGGGGGTTGAGTTTATCGGAGTCAATACCGATAAGCAGGCGCTCCAGTTCTGTAAGGCACAGACCGCGATGCAGATCGGAGAGAAACTGACCAAGGGACTGGGCGCAGGTGCGCGTCCGGAGGTGGGAGAAAAGGCAGCGGAGGAGAGCACGGAAGACATTACAGAGATGCTCAAGTCCGCAGATATGGTGTTCGTCACCTGCGGCATGGGCGGAGGAACCGGAACGGGAGCCGCTCCTGTCATCGCCAGGATCGCGAAGGAACAGGGGATCCTGACTGTGGGCGTCGTCACAAAGCCCTTTAAGTTTGAGGGAAAACAGCGCATGAACAATGCCATTGCGGGCATTGAAAATTTGAAGGCGTCGGTGGACACGCTCATTGTGATTCCAAATGACAAGCTTCTGGAGATTGTGGATCGCCGCACCTCCATGCCGGAGGCGTTTGGCAAGGCGGACGAGGTGCTTGAGCAGGCAGTGCAGGGAATCACGGATCTGATCAACGTTCCCGGCCTGATCAATTTAGATTTTGCGGATGTGCAGACCGTCATGACGGATAAGGGCGTCGCACATATCGGGATCGGAATTGCACACGGAGACGAAAAGGCAGTCGAGGCCGTGAAGCTTGCCTGCGCATCTCCGCTTCTGGAGACGACCATTGACGGGGCGACAAATGTCATCATCAATATCTCCGGCGACATCAGCCTGATTGAGGCGAATGAGGCGGCGAGCTACGTGCAGGAGCTGGCGGGAGAAGACGCCAATATTATTTTCGGGGCGATGTACGACGAAAATGTACAGGATCAGTGTACGATCACGGTGATCGCCACCGGTCTGGATCAGAGCGCCGTATCCGGCGCCGCAGCCGATCGGGTTATGAGCGGCTTCCATAAGGGAAGCGGGGCTTCGGCGGCGTCGGTATCCACCCGGCCGGTGAAGCCGGCGGAGTTTACCAAGCCGCAGGTCAGTGCTGCGCCTGAGCCTGCGCCTTCCTTCAGAGAACAGGAAGAGAAGCTGAGACCGGAGGTGCCGGAGATGAATGCCAAGGGGCAGTACAGCTTCCAGCCGACCCAGAACAAAAACGTGCAGATCAATATCCCGGATTTCCTGAAGGGAAGAAAGGGATGAGATCCGGCGGCCGCCGCAGGAAATGTGAGGCGGGAAACAGAAGCGGCAACAGAGAAAAGCCGAATCAAAAATAAAAGGAAGCGCATGGCGCTTCCTTTTTTGCGGATGGGACGGAGAACGGCAGGCGGTCAGCCCAAGCTCAGGAATTTTTCCGGTAGAGGATCAGAAGCCCTTTGAGAAGCAGATTTTCGTCGATGAGGATCCGGTGGCGACAGAGGGGAGAAACAAACGGAGCCAGCCCCCCGGTGGCGACAACCGTCGCCTCGCAGCCCAGTGCATCCTCCATGCGGTCGATGCAGCCGTCCATCATTGCGGCTGTTCCGTACAGAATGCCGCTTCGCATGCTTTCCACCGTATTTTTGGCGAGGATACTGCCGGGTTGCTCCAAGTCGATATGTGGAAGCTGTGCGGTGCGGGTACTCAACGTGTCGAGAGAGACTCGAAGTCCCGGATAGATGATGCCGCCCACGTAGTCGCCGTCCTGATTCAGAGCGGTGATGGTTGTGGCAGTGCCCATGTCGATCACGATGATAGGAAGCGGATAATTGGCCTTGGCGGCGACAGAATCAACGATCAGGTCGGAACCCACCTTTTTGGGGTCATCCATTTTGATATTGATCCCGGTTTTCATGCCGGAGCCCACCAGCTTGCTGTTCAGCCCTGTCACCTTTCGGATCGCGTCCAGCAGGGTGGGATTTAACGGAGGCACCACACTGGAAAGAATGGCACCCTCCAGCGTCCGGGGATTGATTCGATGCAGCTCGAAGATATTTTTGATGCTGATGGCATATTCGAGATCCGTCCTTCTGGTGTCTGTTGTGATGCGTTCCATGAACCAGGTTTTACGGTCATCAATGACACCGAGTACGATGTTGGAGTTTCCCATGTCCACTGCAAGAATCATGACTTTCTTCCTTTCGGGGAAAAATTGTGGTATAATTTCCGCGCTTATCTTCTGCGGAATCAAGCTTTTTTATAACATAAATCCGGCGGAAACACAATGAAAGGAGCCGCATATGCTGAAGGGAAAACGAATTCTTCTGGGGCTGAGCGGAAGCATTTCCGCGTATAAAATCGCGCACCTTGCCAGCCTGCTGAAGCAGGCCGGAGCGGATACCCGCGTGATCATGACAAAAAACGCCTGCCGTTTTATTGATCCGATTGTTTTTGATACGCTTACGGGAAATCGCACCGTGCTGGACGATTTTGACCGCACCAACGAATCGCCCGTCTCCCATCTGGATCTGCCCAAGTGGGCGGATGTCTTTTTGGTGGCCCCGGCCAGCGCCGATATCATCGCAAAGGCCGCGTACGGGATCGCCGATGATATGCTGAGCTCGGCGATTGTCGGCGCCTTTTCCTGTCCCCTGCTGATTTCGCCTGCCATGAATGTTCACATGTTTGAAAATGCGGCGGTGCAGGAGAACCTTGAGAAGCTGCGGAGCCGCGGATGGACTGTCGTCGCGCCGGGATGCGGATATCAGGCCTGCGGTGACAGCGGTAACGGAAGGCTGCCGGAGGGAGAGGAACTGTTCGAATGGCTGGAAAGGAGCTGTGGTGCAGAGAAGGATCTTTCCGGGAGAACCATTCTGGTGACAGCAGGCGCCACAAGGGAGCCCATCGATCCGGTGCGCTTTATCACCAACCGATCCACCGGGAAGATGGGCTGTGCCCTGGCTCGGGCGGCAGCGCTTCGGGGGGCAGAGGTGACGCTCATCGCAGCGGATATGCGGGTGGAAGCGCCCAACCTTGTCAGGACGGTTCGGGTGTCCTCCGCCGCGGAAATGTTTGAGGCGGTGAAGTGCCGAATGGCAGAGGCGGATGCCTTGCTGATGGCGGCGGCGGTTGCCGACTACCGGCCGGCCGTTGTGGCAAGGGAAAAAATCAAAAAGCGGGATGGGGAGGCGGTGACGCTTCCCCTGGAGCGCACCGACGACATTTTGCTCTGGTGCGGGGAGCGCAGGAGAAAGACCCAGTTTCTCTGCGGATTTGCCATGGAAACCGAACATCTTCTGGAGCATGCGGCGGAAAAATTAAAGAAAAAGCGGGCGGATCTGATTGTGGCCAATCATCTGCGGAGAGAAGGCGCGGGCTTTGGAACGGATACCAACATTGTGACACTTCTGACTGCGGAGCGGACAGAGGAGTTGCCGTTACTGTCCAAGCAGGAGGTTGCAGATCGGATTCTGGACCGGGCGCTGCTCTCGGATGCTTGGAATCAAGGCGGAGACCGGAGTCATGCCCAGGGGGAAGAGTCGGACGCAGGCATATCAAAACAAAAATGACATCAATCTAAGAAGAAAGCAGGAAATCCCGTGTCAACGAATTTTAATGAGATTAAAAAGCGGCGCACCTTTGCCATTATCAGTCACCCGGATGCCGGAAAAACAACGCTGACGGAGAAACTCCTTCTCTACGGAGGCGCCATCAATCTGGCGGGTTCAGTCAAAGGAAGAAAGACCGCAAAGTATGCGGTCAGCGACTGGATGGATATTGAGAAGGAGAGAGGGATTTCGGTGACCTCCTCTGTGCTGCAGTTCAGCTATGAGGGCTTTTGCATCAATATTTTGGACACGCCGGGACATCAGGATTTCTCGGAGGACACCTACCGCACGCTGATGGCGGCGGATTCCGCCGTCATGGTGATCGACGCGGGAAAAGGCGTCGAGGCACAGACGAGAAAGCTGTTTAAGGTCTGTACGCTTCGCCATATTCCGATTTTCACCTTTATCAACAAGATGGATCGGGAGTCGCGGGATCCGTTTGAGCTGATGGACGAGATTGAGGAGCTCCTTGGCATTCGCACTTGCCCGATCAACTGGCCCATCGGCTGCGGGAAGAACTTCAAGGGAATTTATGACCGCAGAGAGCGGACCATCACCAGGTATCATGCAGCACATGCGGGGACGCATGCGCTGGAGACGGAGGTCTGCTCTCTTGATGATCCGGAGCTGGGACAGAGGATTGGGGAGGATTACAGACAGCAGCTTGCGGAGGAAATTGAGCTGCTGGATGGTGCCAGTGACGGGCTGGATATGGAACGGGTGAGCCGGGGAGACCTGACTCCGGTGTTCTTCGGATCGGCGCTGACCAACTTTGGCGTGGAGACCTTTTTGGAGCATTTTTTAAAAATGACCTCGGCGCCACTTCCCCGAAAAACCAGGGGGGGGAAAGTGGATCCCATGAAGCAGGACTTTTTTTCCGCCTTCGTCTTTAAAATTCAGGCGAACATGAACAAGGCCCATCGGGATCGCATCGCCTTTGTCCGCATCTGCTCCGGGGAGTACCGCGCGGGGATGGAGGTGACCCATGTGCAGGGCGGACGCAAGGTGCGCCTTAATCAATCGACGCAGATGATGGCGGACGAGAGAAAAATTGTGGATCACGCCTACGCGGGAGATATCATCGGCCTCTTTGATCCGGGTATCTTTGCCATTGGAGATACCCTGACCGATGCCAGGGATCCGGAGCCTTTTGAGGGGATTCCTACCTTCGCACCCGAGCATTTTGCCAGCCTTCGTCAGGTGGATACCATGAAGCGAAAGCAGTTCACCAAGGGAATTGATCAGATTGCCCAGGAAGGGGCGATTCAGATTTTTCGGGAGCAGAATACCGGTATGGAGGAAATCATTGTCGGTGCAGTCGGCGTGCTGCAGTTTGAGGTGCTGACGTACCGCCTGAAAACGGAATACAATGTGGAGGTGCGATTGGATCAGCTTCCGTACGCGTACATCCGATGGATTGAGAATCCCCAGGAAGTGGATGTGGATCAGATTCAGGGGACCAGCGACATGAAGATCATTCAGAATCTGAAGGGGAATCCGCTCCTTTTGTTCCGCCATGAGTGGAGCATCCGCATGGTGGAGGACAGAAATCCGGGTCTCAGGCTCTCGGAGTTCGGAAAAGGCTGACTCCGCATTGGGGGAGATGGGTTCCGGAGAGGGTTTGATCACCGGGAGAAAACACAAGCCTTCGGCGGGAGACGCGTCGCCATAGCGGTTTCCTCCGACTGTTTCTTATCACAGGATAAGAACAGCCGGAGGAATTTTTTTTGCATACATATAAATAAAAATAATAACTAAGCATAAATAATGGGTATGAAGAAAACGCGGAAAACCCGTTGACAGGAGCTTCTTTTACGGCGTAAAATACGCAGCACAGACAGATTTCAATCCCTTTGGAGGTAAGATGAACGGAAATGAAGTTATTATAAAAATTGAGCACTTATCAAAAACCTTTCAGACACGGGACGGAGAGGTGAAGGCGCTGGATGACATCAATCTGGAGATTCGACGAGGCGAAATTTACGGGATGATCGGTCTCTCGGGTGCAGGAAAGTCGACCCTGGTGCGCTGCATCAATTACCTGGAGGTGCCCAGTTCCGGAGAGGTGCTGTTTGAGGGAAAGCGGCTGGGAGAGATGCAGGAGAAGGAGCGCCGCAGGATGCGCCGTTCCATGGGAATGATTTTTCAGCAGTTCAATCTCCTGGAGCAGCGGACGGTGCTTCGGAATGTGTGCTTTCCGCTGGAGCTGTCAGGGGTCGGGCGAAAAGAGGCGGAGCGGCGGGCAGCGGAGCTTTTAAGCCTGGTGGGTCTGGCGGATCGGACAGGAGCCTACCCGTCACAGCTTTCCGGCGGACAGAAGCAGCGAGTGGCAATCGCCCGGGCAATTGCAACCGATCCCCGGGTTCTGCTCTGCGACGAGGCGACCAGCGCCCTCGATCCCAATACGACACAGCAGATTCTTTCCCTGCTGAAGGACATCAATCGGAAATTCGGGATTACGATTATTATGATCACCCATCAGATGTCCGTCATCGAGGCGGTGTGTGAGCGTGTCGCAATCATGGAGCGGAGCCGAATCGCAGAATCCGGGCGCGTGCAGGAGATTTTCGCCGCACCGAAGTCCAAAATCGGGCGGGAGCTGATATTGGGCGGAGATGTCCGGCAGGAGCAATTCGGAACGTCTAAAAAGGTGCGCATCACCTTTGACGGACGCAGTTCCTTTGAGCCGGTGGTGGCAAACATGATTCTGGCATGCAAGGTTCCCGTCAATATTCTGTATGCAGCCACAAAGGACATCGCCGGGCAGGCGGCAGGTCAGATGGTTTTGCAGCTTCCCGAGAAGAAAGAGGATGCGGAGAAGGCGATTCAGTACCTGAAGAGCCGAAATGTGAACTTTGAGGAGGTGGAGAACAGTGAGTTTTGATACATCGATTTTATCCATGCTGGCACAGGGCTTCGGAGAGACGGTATTTATGGTGCTTGTTTCCTCTCTCATTTCCTACCTGATCGGAATTCCGCTGGGACTGGCTCTTGTGGTGACGGATCGGGATGGGATTTGCCCGAAGCCCGCGGTGTACGCGGTACTCGGAGCGTGGATCAATCTGCTGCGGTCAGTGCCGTTTATCATTCTTTTGATCGCCGTCCTTCCCTTGACCCGTCTGGTGGTGGGAACCACGCTGGGTCCCAGGGCCGTGGTGGTTCCCCTGGTCATCTCGGCGGCGCCGTATGTGGCCCGCATGGTGGAAAGCTCCCTGAAGGAGGTGAACACAGGGGTGATTGAAGCTGCAAAATCCATGGGAGCAAGCAACCTGCAGATTGTCTGCAAGGTGCTCCTTCCGGAGGCGCGTCCCGCATTGCTGATTGGCGCAGCAATTTCTGTCACGACCATTCTGGGCTACTCAACCATGGCAGGCTTTGTGGGCGGGGGCGGTCTGGGCACCATCGCCATCAACTACGGCTACTACCGCTACCGGACAGAGATCATGCTGGTGACGGTTGTGATCCTGGTGTTGATTGTGCAGGGCATTCAGGAATGCTTCCTGCGCAGCGCAAGAAGGAGCGACCACCGGGCAAAATGAGGGGGAGGCGCGAGCAGAAGAGGCAGGACATAAAGGCGGCAGAGTACGAAGCAACAGGGCATGACAGCAGTAGAGTACGAAGCGGCAGAGCGTGAGAGCAGCAGAGTACGAAACGTCAGGGCATGAAAGCGGCGGAGTACGAAGCGGCAGAGCGTGACAGCAGCAGAGTACGAAGCGGCAGAGCGTGACAGCAGCAGAGTACGAAGCGGCAGAGCGTGACAGCAGCAGAGTACGAAGCGGCAGTCATGCAAGCAACGGAACATGAAAACAACAAAACATGAAAACAACAAAACATGAAAAAATGGAGGAAGAAACATGAAGAAGAAATCAATTTTTTGGGCGGCTTTGATCGGAACGGCAGTGCTGACGGCATGCGGCGGAAAAACGCCGGCAGCAGAAGGAACCAAGGGAACGGAGGCTGCGGCAAAGGAAAGCACAGCACAGGCTGCGGCAAAGGCCCCCGAGAAGGAGACAAAGAATCTGGAGCCGCTGAAGGTCGGTGCCTCTCCCTCTCCCCACGCGGAAATTCTGAATGCGGTGAAGGATGCACTGGCGGAGCGGGGATATGCGCTTCAGGTGATGGAGTATACGGACTATGTCCAGCCCAATCTGGCACTGGACAGCGGAGAAATCGACGCCAACTATTATCAGCACGTTCCCTATCTTTTGAATTTCTGTAAGGAGCGGGGCACCAAGCTGGTGAGCGCAGGCGCCATACATTACGAGCCGTTTGCGATTTACGGCGGGAAATCGAAGGATTTGAGCGCAGTTCCCGACGGAGCGAAGATCGCAGTGCCGAATGATGTGACCAACGAAGCCCGCGCCCTGCTCCTGCTGGCGGATCAGGGGTTGATCAAGCTGAAGGATAACACGGACGTCAATGCCACCAAGCAGGACATCACAGAGAACCCCAAGCATCTGGAGATCATTGAAGTGGAGGCTGCACAGATTCCCAGGTCGCTGAAGGATGTGGATTTCGGTGTGGTGAACGGAAACTTCGCGCTGAGTGCAGGACTTCAGATCTCGGATGCCCTCGCGCTGGAGAAAGCGGATTCCGTCGCTGCAAAGACCTACAGCAATGTGATCGCAGTGCGGGAAGGCGAGGAACAGAGCGAAAAAACCAAGGCACTCATGGAGGTACTCACCTCGGACTCCGTCAAGGAGCTGATCGAGAAGAAGTATAAGGGCTCGGTTCTGCCCAGCTTCTGACGGAACTCCGGACGAACTTGGAAAGAGGTACGGCGGGAAACAGATAGAAACATAAAGGAATGGAAAGGCCAGACGGTCTCCGACTCCCTTTCCGCAGGTCATCCGAATGACGGCATGACTTGCGGCGGGAGCGGAGATCGTCTATTATGATAGTCAGGACGCGGGAAGGACAAACGCAAAACAACAGGAGAGAAAAAATGGATGAGATGGAGTGGGGACCGGTGAGCGGTGACGATTTGGTGGGAGAGGTCATCACCCTTTACCCGGAGACAGAGGAATGGTTTCTGAGTCTGGGCATGCATTGCCTGACCTGTCCTTCGGCACAGCTGGAATCCATTCGGGAGGCTTGCTTTGTTCACCGTCTGAACACGGCCCGGGTGGTCAGAGCGCTGAACCGACTGATTACCGGCGAGGAAGAGACGCTCTGAGCAGGGCGAGAGGCTGCGGAGGCAGAGGCGCGGCACGCTTTCAAATACCGGTGGGAAAAACCGAAGGGCAGGGGCAAGAAGGGAAAATCGGGATGACGAAGCCTGTGAAGCTGTGATATAATATAAGCCGTTGCGCTGCAAGACTTGCCGTGCGGAAACAATCGGGCGACTGCCCGAAAGAAAAGGAGAATGGGATGAAATGTCCGTTTTGCAATGCGGCCGATACGCGGGTCATTGATTCCAGACCCACCGAAGACAATTCCTCGATTCGCCGCCGAAGGCAGTGCGAGAATTGCGGAAAGCGCTTTACCACATATGAGAAGCCGGAAACCACGCCGTTAATGATCATCAAAAAGGACAATTCCAGGGAGGTCTATGACCGCCTGAAGATTGAGAAGGGCATCATCCATTCCTGCCATAAGAGACCGGTATCCTCTGCTCAGATCATGGAAATGACGGATGCAGTGGAGACGGCGCTGTTCAACCGGGAGGAGCGGGAGATCCCGTCCACGGTAATCGGAGAGATGGTCATGGAGCAGCTGAAGGACCGGGATCCGGTGGCCTATGTCCGCTTTGCATCCGTCTATCGGGAATTTAAGGATGTGAATACCTTCATGGCAGAGCTTACGAAATTGCTGGAGCATTCGGAGAAATCATGAGTATATTTGAACCGGGCAGATTCTGTGAAAGTGTGTACCGCATTCCCTTTCGCCGCCTCCGGGAGGAGGGAGTGAAGGGATTGATTTTCGATATTGACAACACCCTGGTGCCGCCGGATCAGGAGGCGGACGAACGGAGCATGGCCCTGTTTCGGGAACTGCGGGAAATGGGATTTCGGCTCTGCCTGCTTTCAAACAACAGTGAAAAGCGGGTGGAGCCCTTTGCGAGAGCGCTCCGGGTCGACTATGTGTGTAAGGCGCTGAAGCCGCGAAAATACGGATATTTAAAGGCGCTGGAGAGAATGGGAACGTCTCCCGGGGAGACGATCTCAATCGGCGATCAGTTGTTCACGGATATCTGGGGCGCAAACCGCGTCGGGATGGACACCATACTCGTTGCGCCGATGAAGGACAGGGAGGATCTGCAGATTTTTTTGAAGCGTCTTCTGGAGCGCCCGATTTTGTGGCATTACTTTCGCAGGAAGCGGAGGGATTGGAACGGGTGAGCATACACCGCCGGAAAAGTACTTGATTCTGCCTGGTTCTTACTGTAAAATAGCCGTGAAAAAACGTTAAAAATCAGAAAATGATGTCAAGCAGAGAAATGATGGCGTTTCTATGCCTGATCGTATGAGACAAGGAGGAGTGATTTATGATATCAGCAGGTGATTTTAGAAATGGCATCACGCTTGAAATCGATGGAAACGTATATCAGATTGTCGAGTTTCAGCACGTAAAGCCGGGCAAGGGAGCGGCCTTTGTCCGAACCAAAATCCGAAATGTCATGACCGGATCCGTCACGGAGCGCACCTTCCGCCCCACTGAAAAGTTCCCCACTGCGAGAATCGACCGGGTGGATATGCAGTATCTGTATGCAGACGGCGACATGTACAACTTCATGAACATGGAGAGCTACGACCAGGTCTCCCTCAACAAGGACTTGATCGGCGATGCACTGACCTTTGTGAAGGAAAATGAAATGGTCAAGATCGTCTCCTACAACGGCAAGGTCTTCTCTGTTGAGCCGCCGCTGTTTGTGGAGCTGGAGGTGACGGATACGGAGCCGGGCTTTGCAGGAAATACTGCCACCGGCGCGCAGAAGCCGGCGACGGTGGAGACCGGCGCACAGATCTCCGTGCCGCTCTTCATCGGAATCGGGGACATAGTAAAGATTGATACCCGCACAGGTGAGTATCTGGGGAGAGCCTGAGATCATCTTATATCATTGGGGCAGTTCCTTTGCGGGGAACTGCCTTTCTTTTTGAAGGAATGAGGCGTTCGGAGAAGCGGATGCCGGGGGAGCGGCTGCCTTGGGAAGCAAAGAACTTCCGGGCCGCTGCATTTGGAGAAGCGCGTGGAGGAAAAGCGGAATGAAAACATTGCTGGAGCGGATGAACGAAGCGGCAGAGCAGGCCTTTCTTGCCTGCGGGTATGACGGCAGCAGGGGAAGGGTGCAGCAGTCCAATCGCCCGGATTTGTGTGAGTACCAGTGCAATGGCGCCATGGCGGTTGCCAAAGAGATCCATAAGAAGCCGATTGAGGTGGCAGAGCAGGTGGCGGAACAGCTCAAGGAAAGCGGACTTTTTTCTGAGGTGCAGGCGGTGATGCCCGGCTTCATCAATCTCAAGGTGCGGGAGTCGCTGCTGAAGGAAGTGGTGGAGGAGATGAGCCGTCTGGCGCACTTCGGTGCGGGTCAGGATGCACCGCGGACGATCCTGGTGGATTACGGCGGGGCGAATGTGGCCAAGCCGCTGCACGTCGGTCATCTTCGCAGTGCAATCATAGGGGAAGCCTTAAAGCGAATGGGAGCATTCTTCGGAAACCGCATGATCGGCGATGTCCATCTGGGGGACTGGGGACTGCAGATGGGGCTGATCATTGAGGAGCTGCGATTGCGAAAGCCGGCGCTTCCCTACTACGATACGAGCTACACGGGAGACTATCCCGGGGAGCCGCCGTTTACCATCGGAGAGCTGGAGGAAATTTATCCGGCGGCATCCAAACGGGCCAAGGAGGATCCGGCGTTTGCGGAGCGGGCGCATCAGGCAACCGTTAAGCTTCAGAGCGGTTACCCGCCGTTTGTTGCGCTCTGGAGGCATATTCTTTCCGTTTCTGTGGCGGATCTGAAGAAGAATTACGATGCGTTGGATGTACACTTTGAGCTTTGGAAGGGGGAGTCGGACGCACAGCCCTTCATTCCCGGGCTGCTCAGGAGCCTGGAGGAACGGGGAATTGCCTATCCTTCCCAGGGCGCGCTGGTGGTTGACATCGCAGAGCCGGAGGATCCCAAGGAGCTTCCGCCCTGTATCGTAAGAAAATCAGACGGCGCAGCTCTCTATGCCACCAGCGATCTGGGAACCTTGATCGATCGGGAGCAGAGCATAGGGCCGGATGCGTATATTTACATTGCGGATAAGCGGCAGGAGCTTCACTACACCCAGTTCTTCCGGGTCGCCAGGAAGGCGGGAATTGTTCCTCCGGAGCACACACTTACTTACATCGGATTCGGAACAATGAACGGAAAGGACGGAAAGCCGTTTAAGACACGGGAAGGCGGTGTCATGCGCCTTGAGACCCTGATCCGGGAGATCCGGGAAGCCGTGTACCATCGGATTGCCGAGAACCGGGACATTCCGGAGGACGAGGCGCGGCGCACGGCTGCCACCGTCGCCCTTGCGGCGTTAAAGTACGGGGATCTGTCCAACCAGGCGGCCAAGGACTACGTGTTTGACATTGACCGCTTTGCTTCCTTTGAGGGAAATACGGGACCCTATATTCTGTACACGGCTGTCCGCATTCAGTCAATCCTTAAGAAGCACGCCGCGGCAGGAGGTGCTCCGGTGGACGGAAGGGAGCTGCTTCCGGCGGAGGCGGGAAGCGAGAAGGCGCTTCAGCTTTTGCTGGCTCAATATCCGGAGGTGGCGGAAGGCGCGTGGCGGGAACTGGCGCCGCACCGAATCTGCCAGTATCTCTACAGTGTGGCGGAGACCTTTAACGGCTTCTATCATGAGATTCCGATTCTGTCGGAGCCGGATGAAAGGAAAAAGCGAAGCTATCTCGCGTTGATTCAGGAGACAGTGAAGGTGCTGGGACTCTGCCTGAACATGCTGGGGATGGAGATTCCGGAAAGGATGTAAGCCATGCAGAGACAGATCACACAAAAGGAGGCGGGAGCAGCCATGCTGTTCCTGACCGCGCTGATCTGGGGAACGGCTCTGGTCTCACAGTCTGTGGCGATGGAGTATATGGAGCCGTTCACCTTCTGCTCCGCCCGGTTTATGCTGAGCGGCGCGGCGCTGGTGCTGTTCCTTGCCCTCAGAAAAAGAATCGTTGGGAAGGAATCGCTTTTGTATCGGCCGGAGGAGCTGCGGGAGAAGAAACAAAATGCGTGGATCGGCGGTTTGATTTGCGGGCTTTTTTTGTTTGCCGCCAGTGCGTTTCAGCAGTTCGGGATCCGGACAACCGAGGCGGGAAAGGCCGGCTTCCTGACCGCACTCTACATCATCCTGGTTCCGATTTACAGCATCGGACTGGGAAAGCGCCCCCATGTGAGAATATGGATTGCGGCGCTGATCGCCCTTGTGGGTCTTTACTTTCTGTGTATTGAAGGCAGCTTTTTCCTGGAGCGGGGTGACCTTCTGTGTGTCATCAGCGCATTTATTTATCCGCTTCAGATTCTCGCACTGGATCGGTACGTGATGAGGACAGATACCGTGATGCTGAGCTGCGTGCAATTCTGGACCGTGGGTCTGTTGTCCCTGGTCATGGCGCTGATGACAGAGACGCCGCGGCTTTCTTCCCTCCTTCCGGCAGGGGGCGCTGTTCTGTATGCAGGTGTGATGAGCGGAGCAATCGCCTATACGTTGCAGGGAGTGGGACAGAAGCGCATGCAGAATCCGACGGCGGCTTCTCTGATTATGAGTCTTGAGGCTGTATTCGGCGTACTGGCAGGCTGGCTCCTGATCGGAGAAGCCCTCTCGCCGCGGAAGCTGCTGGGCTGTGTTATCCTGTTCTGTGCGATTGTGCTGGCGCAGCTTTGATCCGGCGGTCGGCTTCTGTCACAATTCTACCGGTTTGTTTTTTCCTTGCGGGCACGCGGTATTGTATTGAAAAAAAACCATGCGAATCCGTTTTTTTTTGTATATTTTGATGCGGCTATGTTATACTCGTAATGTTAAGAGTTTATTAAATTTTCAAGACAGAAAGAGGTAGTCTGATGGGATTGGCAACATTTAGAGGCGGCGTCCATCCCTTCGAAGGCAAAGAGCTTTCGATGGAGAGAGCAGTCACCTTGCTCAAACCGACATCCGGCGAAATGGTTTATCCGCTTTCGCAGCATATCGGTGCTCCGGCGAAACCGCTGGTGCAGGTCGGAGATGAGGTGCTGGTCGGACAGAAGATCGCTGAGGCCGGAGGATTTATTTCCGCGGTTGTGGTCTGTTCTGTCTCGGGGAAGGTGAAAAAGCTGGAGCCCCGGACGATGGCGAACGGAAGCAAGGTGATGTCCATTATCGTCGAGAATGACGGAGCGTACCGGGCAGTGGAGCATTTCGGCGCGGACAGAGACCCGCTCTCCCTTTCCAAACAGGAGATACGGGACATTGTCAGGGAGGCCGGAATTGTGGGCCTGGGAGGCGCAGGCTTTCCGACAAACGTCAAGCTCACGCCGAAGGACGAAAATGCAATTGACTACGTGATCGTGAACGGCGCAGAGTGTGAGCCCTACCTGACCTGCGATTACCGCATGATGCTGGAGGAGCCGGAGCGGCTGATCGGCGGGCTGAAGGTGATGCTTCAGCTGTTTGAACATGCAAAGGGCGTCATCGGCGTGGAAAACAACAAGCCGAAGGCGATTGAAGTGCTGAGAGGGCTGGTGAAGGATGAGCCGCGCATCGAAGTGGCAGAGCTTCTGACCAAGTATCCCCAGGGCGGTGAGCGCTCCTTGATCTATGCGGTCACGGGACGGGAGATCAATTCCTCCATGCTTCCGGCGGATGCGGGCTGCGTGGTTGACAATGTCAATACCGTCATGGCTGTTTATGACGCGGTGTGCAAGAACACGCCGATTGTGGAGCGGGTGCTGACGATCACCGGCGATGCGATTGCCAATCCGCAGAATTTCCGGGTGCGCACCGGGATGAATTACAATGATATCATTGCGGCGGCGGGAGGCTTCCGAAACGAGCCGCAGAAGATCCTTTCCGGGGGACCGATGATGGGGCAGGCCATGTTCACCACCGATGTCCCGGTTACCAAGAACAGCTCCTCCCTCACCTGCTTTACCGTGGACGAGGTGGCAAAAAACCCGGAGACCCCATGTATTCGCTGTGGACGCTGCGGGGAGGTATGTCCTGAGTTTCTCGTTCCTGTCCTGATGATGAAGGAATGTATGCGGCGGAATGCAGAAGGGTACGAGAAACTGAACGGTATGGAATGTATTGAATGCGGAAGCTGCTCCTACATCTGTCCGGCCAGACGGCCGCTGACCCAGGCCTTCAAGTATATGAAGCGAGAGGTGGGCGCGATCCGAAGGGCAAAGGCAGCGGAGGCAAAGGCAAAGGCAGAAAAGGAAACGGCGGGAGCCGGAAAGGGGAGTGAGAAAAAATGAGTATGCTGAACGTTTCTTCCTCCCCCCACGTAAGGGATCGGGAAAATACACAGGGGATTATGCTGGATGTATGTATTGCCATGCTCCCCACCGCGGCATTCGGCGTGTATCAGTTCGGATTGCACGCGCTCCTGGTGATCGTGGTCACTGTGCTGGCTGCAGTGCTGGCGGAGTACCTGTGGCAGAAGGGAATGCACCGGGACGTGACGATTGCCGACTGCTCGGCAGTGGTCACAGGCATGATTCTTGCCTTGAATATGCCGCCGGAGGTTCCGCTCTGGATCCCGGCGCTGGGCTCCGTTTTTGCCATTATTCTCGTGAAGCAGATGTTCGGAGGTCTCGGGCAGAACTGGATGAATCCGGCGCTTGCAGCCCGCTGCTTCCTTCTGATTTCCTGTGCGAAGTACATGAATTCTTTCAGCTCCCCGGCCATCGGCTTTGATGCGACCACGGGAGCCACTCCCCTGGCGTTGATGAAGACGGCGCTTAAAAACGGCACTTCACCCATGGAAGGCATCGACATGAAGGCCCTGTTTCTGGGAAGAATTCCCGGAACGATCGGAGAGGTCTCGGCGCTGGCGCTTTTGCTGGGAGCTGTGTATCTGCTCTGGAAAAAGGTGATCAGCTGGCACATCCCGGTCATCTATATCGCCACGGTGGCTGTGTTCGTCTTTTTGTTCGGATCGAGAAGCGCAGACTATGTCCTGGCGCAGATTTTGGGCGGCGGACTGATTTTCGGTGCATTCTTTATGGCAACGGACTATGTATCTACGCCGCTCACCAGGAAGGGACAGATTGTCTATGCGGTGGTGATCGGTGTCCTCACAGGGCTGTTCCGCATTTTCGGCACGGGAGCGGAGGGAGTTTCCTATTCCATCATCATCGGAAACATGCTGTCTCCGCTGATTGAGGGGGCGACCATCCCGAAGGCCTTCGGACGAAGGGGGGCAAAGAAAAAATGAGCAAGACAAAACAGACTTCTTTTGTACAGGATGCCATCCGGCTGATGCTGATCACCCTGATTGCCGGATGTCTGCTCGGAATTGTTTACTATGTCACCTATGAGCCGATTCAGGCTGCGCAGCTTGCGGCGACGAAAAAAGCATATCAGCAGGTCTACCCGGATGCCGCGGATTTTTCGGACAATGCAGACAGCGAAGCGCTGATCGAAGCGGCGGCAGGAGACATTGCGGCCCAGGGCTTCGGCAATGTGCAAATCGACCGGGTGGTCGATGCCCATGACGCCTCCGGCGCCGTGGTGGGACATGTGATCAACGCCACCAGCAAGGAGGGCTTCGGCGGCGCCATCAGTATTTCCGCAGGGATTCGGAAGGACGGAACGCTGAACGGCATTGCATTCCTCACCATCGCAGAGTCCGCAGGTCTGGGCATGAATGCCAGGGACACGGACTGGTACAAGCAGTTTGAAAACAAGCAGGAGGAGCGATACGAAGTCACCAAGTCGGGCGCGACAGAGGCAAATCAGATCAATGCGATTTCCGGTGCGACCATCACTTCCCGTGCAGTTACCAATGCGGTCAATGCGGCAGTTTATTTTGCCAATAGCTGTATGAATTGAGGAAAGGGGGTAAAACGATGAATGAATGTATGGAACGTCTGAAAAACGGAATCATCACGGAAAACCCCGTATTCATCATGGCGCTTGGTCTGTGCCCGGCATTTGCAGTCACAACGAACGCAGTCAATGCGCTGGGAATGGGCATTTCGTCTCTCACGGTTCTGATGTTTTCCAATCTGTTGATTTCGCTGATCAGCAAGCTGATCCCCGGAAGGGTTCGCCTTCCTGCGGAAATTGTGGTCGTGGCTTCACTGGTTACGATCGTCCAGCTTCTGATGCAGGGCTTCGCGCCGAGTCTTTACGATGCGCTGGGAATCTATATTCCTTTGATTGTTGTTAACTGTATCATTCTGGGACGGGCTGAGGCATATGCGCTGGGCGCAAAGCCGCTTCCGGCACTGTTTGACGGAATTGGAATGGGAATCGGCTTCACGCTGGCTCTGTTTCTTCTGGGAAGCTTCCGCGAGATCATCGGTGCAGGTTCGTTTTTCGGAATCCCGCTTGTGCCGGATGCTTACCACATTTCCATTTTTGTCTTGCCGCCCGGTGCGTTTCTGGTGATGTCCTTTCTGGTTGCGGCAATGCAGTATTATCAGGATCCCGATCGGGGGAAGAAGGCGACTGTGGGACCCTCGCTGGAGGAGGTAAAGACGGTTGTGGTGAAGCCCGCACCGAAGCCCGCCGCAAAGTCCGTACCAAAGCCTGCGCCGAATCCCGGAGCAGCGCCTGCTGCCCCTGCAGCCCCTGCAAAGGCAGCCCCTGCAGCCCCTGCAAAGGAATCGCCGGTGGCGGAAAAGCCTGCGGCAGCATCCGCGCCGAATTCTGAGGCAGCCCCTGCAGCCCCCGCAAAGGAATCGCCGGTGGCGGAAAAGCCTGCGGCAGCATCCGCACCGAATCCTGAGGCAGCCCCTGCTGTCCCCGCAAAGGAATCGCCGGTGGCAGAAAAGCCTGAGGCAGCATCCGCACCGAATCCTGAGGCAGCCCCTGCTGTCCCCGCAAAGGAATCGCCGGTGGCAGAAAAGCCTGAGGCAGCCGATTTGAAGGAAGAAAAGAAGGGAGAGGAATAACATGACCAAGATTTTATTGCTGCTTGTCAGCGGCGCCCTGGTAAACAATGTCGTCCTGTCCCGTTTCCTCGGTCTTTGCTCGTTTGTCGGCGTCTCCAAGAAGAAGGAGACCTCCGTCGGAATGGGCGGAGCCGTTGTGTTTACGATTTTCCTTGCTACGATTCTGGCGTCTGTTGTCTATGCCTGTGTACTGAAGCCTCTGGGCATTGATTATCTGCAGACGATCGTATTCATTCTTCTGATCGCTTCCCTCGTGCAGTTTATCGAGATGTTCATGAAGAAAAGCATGCCGTCCCTGCACGCCTCCCTCGGTATTTTCCTTCCGCTGATCACCACCAACTGTGCAGTGCTGGGTGTTGCACTTGACAATGTTCAGAAGGAGTACAATTTTTTTGAAGGACTGGCATGGGGCGTCGGGACTGCGACCGGGTATGCGATTGCGATTGTAATTCTTGCTGGCATCCGGGAGAGATGTGAAGAGAATGATATCCCGAAGTATTTCCAGGGATTGCCGATTGTCTTAATCAGCGCCGCGCTCATGGCGATCGCATTCACCGGATTCTCCGGAATGATTACCTGATTGGGAGGAGAAGGGAATGAACTATACAATCATCATTGTTTCATTTGCAATCGTTGCGATCGTGGGCCTGGTCTGCGGCCTGGGACTCGGGGTTGCCAGTGAAAAGTTCAAGGTGGAAGTGGATGAGAAGGAGCTTCTGGTGCGGGAGGCGCTTCCGGGAAACAACTGCGGCGCCTGCGGGTACCCGGGCTGCGACGGATGTGCACATGCCATCGCAATCGGAGAGGCTGCGGTCACGCAGTGTCCGGTGGGCGGAAAAAGCTGCGCAGAAAAGATCGCCGGGATCATGGGCGTGGAGGCCGGAGAGACGGAGCGCCGGGTTGCGCTGGTTCGCTGCTCCGGAACCTGCGGCAAGGCGAAGAAACGCTACAACAATGTGGGACCGAAGGACTGTAATCAGATGTCGGTGATTCCGGGCGCAGGAGATATGGCCTGTGAATACGGCTGCCTCGGTGGCGGTTCCTGTGTGAAGGCCTGCGAATTTGACGCGATTCATGTGGTGGACGGCGTGGCGGTTGTGGACAAGGAGAAGTGCGTCGCCTGCGGCCAGTGCGTGAAGGCCTGCCCGAAGAAGCTGATTGAAATGACAACGTACAAGTCCAAGTATCACGTCCGCTGTGTGTCGCAGCTGAAAGGAAAGGCTGTGAGAGATGTATGCACGGCAGGATGTATCGGATGTACGCTTTGCATCAGGGAATGCCACTTTGATGCCATTCATATGAATGGGAATGTTGCGCAGATCGATTATGACAAGTGCAGAAATTGCAGTCTGTGCGCAAAGAAATGCCCTGCCAGCGTGATCAACTGAGTGCTGTGGGAGAGAAAAACAGAGAGAGCCGCATCGGATTTATTGTCCGATGCGGCTCTTTTGGCGAGGGAGGGAAAAGGTTTCTTATTTCCTATGCCCCCTATGCCCCATCCACGATTTGGATGATCAGACGATTGGGGAGGCAGACAATCAGTTCACCGGGAAGCGTAATTTTCCCGCTGTGTTCACATATTTTATCCGGACAAGTCGCATCCGACACCCAAACCGCACCATTTTCGATGTGAAGGGTATTTCTTCCGCCGTTGGAGGCGGGGATCACCTCTGTGCGGTTTTCCGAGAGCGGATATGTGTGGACAACAACACCATCCTGTGAGATCAGAACGCGCATTTCGCCCCGTTTTGGAACGGCGCGGCGGAAAACCAGGAGGAGCAGTGCCAGGACGAACAGCCCGATCAACAGAATGGCATCCCGTTTTTGCTTCTGACGGGAAGAACTGCCGCTCAAAGAGGTACTCCCTGCGGGACTCTCGGATCCACGCCCCGGCTGAGGGAAGCATTGTGATAGGCCGGGTTTTTCGTCACCTCCTCGCCGTACCACGCAGGCGGCACAAAGGCGGCTGCGGCTTCCGGAGAAGGAAATTCAACCTCAAGAATGGTGAGCCCCTTCCATTCCCCCTCGAACAGATCCAGTTCGGCGGTGAGAGAGGGCATGTGTTCCACCGGAGCCCGATAGCGGGTTTTTTGGATGATGTGCCCGTCGCATTTCGGGAGGAGCTTAAGAAACGCTTCCCTGGTCAGAGGAAGATTGAATTCTTCCCGGATCATAAGTCCCCGACCCTTGCAGGTGAGAAGATAGCTGCTTCCCTCCCGGCGGATGCGGATTACGGGATCTGTGGAGAGATAGGCCTGGATGATGGGAGTCGCCTGCCATTTCGAAAGGTCGGAGGGCAGCTGCACCGGCACAAATTTTCGTTCGATTTCCATGGGAATGTTCCTCCGTCGCGTTTCTGTTACAAACATTTGACCCTCATTATAGCACACACAGCAAAGGAAGGGGCGGACCTCTGTTTTTTACTTGAAGCTTTTTTCGCCGCGTGGTATAATCCCATCCTGAGTGTGTCTGTTTACGGAAGAGTTATGCCCATTTTTACATTGAGAATAAGAGAACTTTCAGAGAGAAGCTCTCATCTTCGAAAGGCGTATCTTTGTCCGAATAAAAAGGAACTATGTGCAGGAGGATATCTCAATGGAATTTAAGGTGGAAAAGAAGGAAAAGAGCATGGCGGTCATTACGGTTACCGTGCCGAAGGCTGACTTTGACAAGGCAGTGGCGGAGGTTTACCAGAAGGAAAAGGGAAGATATCAGCTCCCCGGCTTCCGAAAGGGACGGGCGCCCAGAGCCATGATCGAGAAGTTCTACGGAAAGAGTGTGTTCTACGAGGGGGCAATCAACACCTGCATCAATGAGACGTATCCCAAGGCCTCCTCTGAAAGCGGGCTTGAGATCGTGTCCAGACCGGAGATCAATGTGACAGAGCTGGGGGAGGACAAGGATCTTGTTTACACCGCTTCGGTGGCGACGAAGCCGCCGGTTGAGCTGGGGGCGTACAAGGGAATTGAGGTTAAGAAAGCCGATATGGAGGTGACAGAGGCGGACATCAACGAGGCACTGTCCAGAGAACAGGAGAAAAACTCCCGTCTGGTGACCGTGGATGACCGGGCTGCACAGGACGGCGACACCGTGAAAATCAACTTTGACGGCAGCGTGGACGGCGTTCCCTTTGAAGGCGGAAAGGGCGAGAATTATCCGCTGGTGCTGGGGAGCGGAAGCTTTATTCCCGGCTTTGAGGATCAGATTGTCGGTCACAGCACCGGGGAGAGCTTTGATGTGAATGTCACCTTCCCGGAGGATTATCACGCAAAGGATCTTGCAGGCAAGGCGGCTGTGTTCAAGTGCGATCTTCTGGAAATTCAGCGCAAGGAGCTTCCGGAGCTGAACGATGACTTTGCGGGAGAGATTTCGGAGTTTGAGACGCTGGATGCGTACAAGGAGGATCTGAAGAAAAAACTGGCGGAGGCAAAGGCAAAGAGCGCTGCGACCCAGAATGAGAACAACGTCATCGCCAAGGTGGTTGAGAATGCGAAGCTGGAGCTGCCGGCTCCCATGGTGGAGCTTCAGGTGGAGCAGATGGTGGAGGACTACGGAAGGAGAATGCAGCAGCAGGGACTTCCCCTGGACCAGTACATGCAGTATACCGGCATGACCATGGAGAAGCTGAAGGAGCAGTTCCGTCCGCAGGCAGAGCGCAATTTGAAGACCAGACTGGTGCTGGAGGAGATCGTGAAGGCAGAGAACATCCAGGTATCCGAGGACGCGGTTGAGGCGGAAATCAAGAGAATGGCGGAGAACTATAAGCTGGATGTGGAAAAAATGAAGGAATACATGGGGGATTCCCAGAGAGAGGAATTGACGCTGGATCTCAAGATCCAGGAAGCGGTTGATTTCCTCGTCTCGGAGGCGAAGCTCTCATAAACATGGTGCGGAGTGATTGGAGGGGAGCAGGTATGGCGTTGGTACCTTATGTGGTGGAAGAGAGCAGCCGCGGAGAGCGCAGCTATGATATCTTTTCGAGATTACTGAAGGACCGCATTATTTTTCTGGACGAAGAGGTCAATGATGTGAGCGCAGGTTTGGTGGTGGCGCAGCTTCTGTTCCTTGAGTCCGAGGATCCCGCGAAGGACATCAACCTCTATATCAACAGTCCGGGGGGCAGTGTGACAGCGGGGATGGCAATTTATGACACCATGCAGTATGTGAAGTGCGATGTCTCCACCATCTGCATCGGGATGGCGGCAAGCATGGGTGCCTTCCTTCTTGCAGGCGGAGCAAAAGGCAAGCGCTACGCCCTTCCCAATGCCGAGGTGATGATTCATCAGCCCTCCGGAGGCGCACAGGGGCAGGAGACGGAGATCCGCATTGTCGCGGAGCAGATTTTAAAAACCCGCAGAAAATTAAATGAAATCCTGGCGGAGAATACCGGAAAGCCCTATGAGGTGATCGAGCGGGATACGGAGCGTGACAATTATCTGACTGCGGAGGAAGCCAAGGCCTACGGCCTGATCGACGAAGTGATCGCGCATCACTGATTGAAGCCAGAAGGGAAGAAATATGCCCAATCGAAATGAAAAAGCAATACGCTGCTCGTTCTGCGGAAAGACGCAGGATCAGGTGAGAAAGCTGCTCTCCGGTCCGAACGGAGTTCTGATCTGCGATGAGTGCGTGGAACTCTGCTCGGAAATTCTGGAGGAGGAGTTTGGCCGGGAACCTCAGGAGGGCGAGGCAGGGGAGGCAGACGGAATCAACCTGCTGAAGCCAAAGGAAATCAAGCAATTTCTGGATGATTACGTGATCGGACAGGAGGAGGCAAAGAAGGTGCTGTCCGTGGCGGTTTACAACCACTACAAGCGCATCACCTCGGCATCCGCCTCGGATGTGGAAATTCAGAAAAGCAATATTCTGATGCTCGGACCCACCGGATCCGGAAAGACCTACCTGGCACAGACACTGGCCAAGGTTCTCAACGTTCCGTTTGCCATCGCAGATGCGACTACACTGACAGAGGCGGGATATGTGGGAGAGGATGTGGAAAACATCCTTTTGAAGCTGATTCAGGCGGCGGACGATGACATTAAGCGCGCAGAGTACGGGATTATCTACATCGATGAGATCGATAAAATCACAAAAAAAACGGAGAATGTGTCCATCACCCGGGATGTTTCGGGAGAGGGCGTGCAGCAGGCTCTTTTGAAAATACTGGAGGGGACCATTGCAAATGTCCCGCCCCAGGGGGGACGGAAGCACCCGCATCAGGAGTTGCTTGAGATTGATACCACCAATATTCTGTTTATTTGCGGCGGCGCGTTTGACGGATTGGAAAAGATTGTGGATGCGCGGCTTGGAAGCGGCGGAATCGGCTTTAATTCGCAGGTTGTGAAAAAGAACACCCGGGAGATCGACGAATTGTTCCGTCAGGTTTTGCCTGAGGATCTGGTAAAATTCGGGCTGATCCCTGAGTTCATCGGACGCGTTCCGGTCACGGTTTCGCTGGATCTTCTGGACGAGGAGGCGCTGGTGCGCATTCTGACGGTTCCGAAAAACGCGCTCACCAAGCAGTATCAGAAGTTATTTGAGATTGACGATGTGAAATTGGAGTTCACGCAGGACGCTGTGCGTGAAATTGCCCATTTGGCCCTGGAACGAAAGACGGGGGCCAGAGGTCTCCGGGCTATTGTCGAGGATGTGATGATGGATTTGATGTATGAGGTTCCGTCGGATCCCAATGTTCTGGTTTGCACGGTTACGAAGGAAATGATACAGAAAAAAAGCGGCGCAGAGATTGCGCGGCGGGATGCTTCTGTGAAACAAACCCGAGGTAGGAAGGAAGAGGCAGGGGCAATCGCGTAAGCGAAAATTCATATGGCATCATGACATGAAGGCGGGCCGGTTTGCCCGCCTTTCCGATTCCGCCGTCCGGGGAAGGACAGAGAACAGAAAGAAAGAGGAAGGAACGTGAAGGAACGCGAGGAAAAAGGGCGGGTGAGAAAACCGCAGGTGGAAGGCGCATTCGGAAACCGGAAACAGAAGGCGGAGAAAAAGCCGCGGGAAAAAAAGAAGGGGATCCAGGTGCCTCCGGCGGTTCCCACACCTCTGTTTTCCGACGACGGAGAAATCAAGCTGAGAGAGGCAGTACTGGAATTTGTCTGCGGGGTCACAAGTCCGCTTCCGGACACCGGGAGACCCGAATTCGCGTTTGCGGGAAAATCCAATGTGGGAAAATCAACGCTGTTAAATACGCTGGTCAATCGGAAGGCACTGGCCCGCACCTCGTCTCAGCCCGGAAAGACACAGACCATCAATTTTTACCGCATCAACGGGGCGCTCTATTTTGTAGATCTGCCGGGGTATGGCTACGCGAATGCAAGCGAGACGGCCAAGGCCGCCTGGGGCAAAATGATTGAACGCTATCTCCACAGCTCAGAACAGCTGAAAGCGGTGTTTCTGCTGGTGGATATCCGCCACGAGCCCTCTGAGAATGACCGGCTGATGTATGACTGGATCGTCCGGCAGGGCCTGCATCCGATCATCATTGCCACCAAGGCGGACAAAATCAAGAGAAGTCAGCTCATGAAGCAACTGAAGCAGATCCGCGAGACCCTGCAGTGTGACGCCGAAATCCCGGTGATTCCCTTTTCTTCGGAACAGGCAATGGGACGGGAAGAAGTATTTCACACGGTCCATGGGATGCTGTCTTAATTTCCGCCCAACAGTTTTTTCAGAATGTAAACATAGATGTCCTGGCTGCATTCCTTCCATCGGTTTCGCATCAGCTCTGCCTGATGTTCATCGGGGGAGGAAAATTCAAGGGTCAGGAGAGAGCTTCGGCCCTCGTTGATTTCACATCGGATTCGGTAATCCTGATTTCCGTTCTTCCAGTAATCGGCAGTAACTCCCACCTCATTGCGGATGCGAATGCGGTTTTCCCGGAGGAAATTATCCATATCCGCAAGAATTTCAGGGGATATTTTCTTCCCGAAGAACTGAAAGGTCTGCTCCCCCTCGGGACTTATGTCGTAGCGAGTGGAATTGCGGACCTGATGAATATGGATCAGCTTGGATTCAAGCAGCTCGGACAGCGCCTGCTTCAGCGTAAAGTAGGTGGTGTACTCGCGGGAAAGGAAAAAATCGGAGATTCGATCCTCCGTAAGCGGATAATTTACCTGTCCCAGCAGATAAAGAATCATGAGTTTATATAGGGTCATAGGCTCTGATAGCATGGCATACCTCCGTATTCTATGACAGTATACCAAGCTTTTCATTCAAGTGGAAGTGTGATAAAATCGTTAGACAAGAAAGCAGGAAGCTTCCGAATCTCGGGATCCGGGAGATACAGAGGAACGTGATGAGAGAGCGGATTAATCGACTGGCGCGCGGGATCCTCGATGCTGAAGCAGCTGTTCCCGCGGTGATACCGGAGCGCCTGGAGCTCCCGATCCGCTGCGGAGAGAAGCAGCGCGTTGCGTTCAGTGTTGACAGCGCGAATGATGTGTTTTTAAAGGGGCTGGCATATTCGGACCATGTGAGAGTCCGGGTGCTCAGGCCTTCTTTCGGCGGTCGGAAAAATCAGCTTTTTCTTGAGGTGGATGCGGAGCACCTGGAGGCAGGCACTGTTATAGAGGGGCGTATTAGTTTGGTGATGGACGGAGGAGAGCGGGAGCTGCCCTTTCGTTTCCCCGTGGAGGAGGGCCCGGGCGGCGCCATACTGGAGCGTCTCACCAGTGTGTCGCTGTTTGCAGAGATCGCTGCCCGGGATCCGGAGGCCGGGCTTCGCATTTTTGAGTACCGGGACTTTGTGACGGCGCCTTTCATGAGAAATTTGCGGCTCCGGGCACTGTATGAGGCATTTCGGAAGGGCTCCGACCGGGAGTCTGCAATGGAGGAATTTCTGATTGCGGCGGGAGCAAAAAAGAGTGCCGTGGTGCGTGCGGAAACCGAAGCGTGCAGCTTTGATTTTGAGGAAGGCAGAGAGGGAAGGATCCGTCTGCTCTGCGTTCGGGACGGCTGTTTTCACCTGACGGTGCAGGCGGAAGGGGCATTTATCCGGCTGTCAAAAACCTTCCTTAGCTCCGGGGAATTTGAACAGAAGCATTACGATTTTGTGTTCACGGTTGATGAGACGAAGCTTCACCAGGGGAGAAATGAGGGAGGCATACGGTTTGAGACAGAGGCAATGTCATTCCGGGTTCCTGTTTCTGTCTTTCACTACGGAGCGCGCAACAAGAGGCGGAACAGCAGGATGGAGCATGCGGAGAGAAGGCGTGCCGTCATTGCCTATTCGTCCCTTCGCCTGCGCCGTCTGCTCTCTGAGACTCCGGAGAGAGCGCTGCCGCAGGAGGAACCGGCACTGAAGGAATTGCTGACCATCGACAGCGAACATGCATCCTGGCCGTTGCTTCTGGCGGAAATCGCGTTCCGAAGGGGAGAACGGGATCAGTGTGAGAGCTATCTTTCCCTGGCGGCAGAGCTCCTGAAAAAGCAGGGTGAGGCGTCTGGGCTGCAGCGCTATGGTCTGGAGGCGATGCGCGCAATTTTGGCAAACGATGCGGATCGGAAGATGGCGCTGGCTCGGACCTTGAAACAGGAGGTGGAGAAGGGCAGGCTTTCCGGAGCCATCACCCTGATTCTTCTTTTGGATCCGGGCTTTCGGGAGGACAGATTCGCATTCCCGGAGTTTTTGCAGCTGGAATATCGAAACGGAAACCGCAGTCCGTCTCTGTATGCGGAATGGGCCAAGCTCTGCTGCCGCTGCCCCGATCTGATCCGTACCCTCGGGGCGGAGGCGTGTTCCGTGCTTCGCTTCAGTCTTCGCTATGGACAGATCACAGCGGAGACGGCAGCTGCTTATACAAGGGCGGCCGCTGCGCTGCGGTCGTTCCTGCCGTTACATACCGCGCTGTTTTGCGGGCTCTATCATCGGTTCCCGACCGGGGAGCTGCTGACTCTGATCTGCACCGCGCTGATTCGGCAGGATCAGAGGACGGAGGAAGCGTACCGCTGGTACCGAAAGGGCGTGACAGAGCGCATTCGTCTGACGGGATTGAATGAGTACCTGATATACAGCATGCCCTCCCATGACAGCGACCCGCTTCCCCATGAGGTGTTTCTTTATTTCGCATACGATAACCGTCTGGACGATAAAAGTCGGGAAAAGCTGTATGAAAATCTTTGCCGGCACCAAAAGCAGGAGCCGGAGCTCTGGGAGGAGTACCGAAGGCAGGTCGAAGAATTTGCGCTGAACCGGCTGCTGGCAGGAGAAGTGAACCGTCGCCTGGCGGTTCTCTACCGGAATATCCTTTACATCGGGATGGTGGATCGCCGCCTGGCCGCCGTGCTTCCGGCGATTTTGAATACCCGGCGGATTCGGGTGAAATCGGATTGGATTCGCGCTGTCCTGGTGCTCTACCCGGAGCTGAAGGAGACGGAGCGCGTCAGACTTGAGGGCGGAGCGGCCTATGTTCCGGTCTATTCAAGCCGCGCAGTCTTTTTATTTGAGGATTTCTACGGAAATCGCTTTGCCTCCGTCCCCTGGAGTGCAGAACAGGTGTGTGAGATGCCGGCGCTTTTGCAGCGCTGTATTGAAGTGGATCCGGATGCTCCGGTTCAGATTCTGGGACGACTGCAGCAGATTCGGAACATGGATTCGGAAGGCAAGAGCCTTTCTCCGGAGGAGGTAAGGACGGTCCGCTATGCGCTGGATCACCTGAAGCTTTCGGATGCCTACCGGACAGAGCTTCGGAGCCTGCTGGTTTCCAATGCATCCGAATGTCTGGACTATCTGCTGACAGAGGACAAGCGGGTCTTTACGCAGAAGGAGAGAAGCGTGATCTTCACCGCCATGGTTCGGCACCGGAAGTGGAGGGAGGCCTGGGATCTGTTTTGCGACTACAGGATGCCAGATCTTCCTGAGGATGCCCTATCAGCGCTTTGCTCCCAGGCGATTTTGGCACACCTGGGGGCGGGGGAAGAGGATTCGCTTCTCATGCTGCTCTCCAGGAGAGTGTTTTGTTCCGGTCGGGCGGATGCCGTGATCCTTGATTATCTGTGTGAGGGCTTTAACGGTCCGGGGCGGGAAATGCTGCGGCTCATGCAGGATGCGGTGCGGGCAGAGGTGGAGTGCCATGATCTGGAGGAACGCCTGATCGTTCAGATGTTGTTCACCGGAGAGACGGAGGGAATCGAACAGGTGTTTGTGCGCTACCGGGAGAGCGGAAGGGCTTCCGAGGCAGTTGTACGGGCCTATATCACGGATCGCTGCGCCCGCTGCTTCCGGCAGGAGCTGGTGCCGGAGGAGGGAGTGTTCCGCTATCTGGAGCTGTTGTTATCGGGGCACGAGAACAAGAGCGCGCTCCCGCTTATTTACCGCCTTTCGCTTCTTTGCCGCTATGCCCAGGCAGAGACACTGACAGAGGAGCAGATCGGCCTTGCAAAAGCACTGCTCCCAGGGCTTTTGGAAGAGAAGATTTATCTGTCCTGCTTTAAGAAATTCAATCGTTTTTTTGCACTTCCTCAGGATTTTATGGACAAGGAAATGCTGGAGTTTCGAGGGAAAACAGGAGGCAGCTACGAGGTGGAGATGCGGATTCTTCCGGATCAGACAGAATTCTGTACCAAGAAGCTGCAGCATGTCTATCTGGATTGTTATCTGAGACGAGAGGTTCTCTTTGAAGGGGAACGCTGGGAATATCGGATCAAGGAGAGCGGAGGAAACGGAGAGAGCCTCTGTGAGGGCGTCATTACCTGCGGGAGTGGGAAACCGGAGACCTCTGCAGAAGATGTGGGCGAAGCACAGGCAGAACAGGCGGCAGGAGAACAAGCACCGGTTATGAGCCGTTACGACTGTCTGAATTTCCTTTCCCGCTGCCTGCGGGAGCAGGACGAAACAAGACTTCGCGCCGGGATGGAGGAATTTGCCACCCAGGAGGATCTCGCCGCCATGCTGTTCCAAATTGACACAGATTGACGGAGCCGGTAGAAGGAAGGAAAGCATATGGATGCGAGCATACTCGGAATCGACCTCACAGACAATGAGGCCGGCGCTGCGCTGTCCGACAGCGACACTTATTTTCATGTGCCGACCGCAATCTGTCGCGATCGAAAGCATGATATTTGGTATATAGGAGAAGAAGCCTATGAAAAGGCGCTGGCAGGAAAGGGAATTTTGACGGATAAGCTCCTGGCGCTGAGCGTAAAAGGGGGAACGGCGACGATACGGGGCGTGCGTTATGAGGCCCGGGAGCTTCTGTGCCGCTTTCTGTCGCTGGTAAAGGAGCAGTGCCTGAAGGAAAGCAACGAGCAGGCGGACACAGTCGTGATTGTGCTGCCGGATTACAGAAAACAAGTGAGTGAGCTGCTGGGGTCCACCCTTGCCGCCTACGGCTTTTCCCCGGAGCGAACCTTTTTCATCAGCCGGGAAGAGAGCTTCCTTTACTACGTGATGAGTCAACCGAGGGAAATCAGGACAGCAGAAGTGGGACTGTTTGATCTCTCGGATCAGTCTCTTAGCTTTTATGAGCTTTCCGTCAAGCAGGAAAAGACGAAGCGCTATGTGTGGGCGGAGCGGGAAGAGCTGGAGGAGGCGTTTACCACCTCGATTCTTTCCAGCGCTTCGGGACAGAAGCTGGCCGACCGCATCATGACCAGTGCAGCAGAGCGTCTGCTGAAGGGAAAGCTGTTTTCCGCCGTGTTTCTGACAGGAAAGGGCTTTGAGTCCTATGATTGGGCCGACGGTCTGATGCGCGTTCTGGTGAGAAGCCGCCGAAAGGTGTTTCTGGATTTGGATCTGTTTATCAAAGGAGCACTGCTTCGGGGACAGAGCCTTTCCGGAGGCAAGGGCGATCCCGGCTTTATCCCGTTGTGCAGTGGGCGCTCCTCTGTGAGCGTCAGCCTTCAGGTGGAAAAAAATGGGAGAAAGCGGGAGCTTCCTCTGATCCATGCAGGGGATCCTCTCAGCAGTGCAGGGGTCTCATTTCGCCTTTTGCCGGACAGAGAGCGGGCGCTGGATTTGAATGTGGATTCGTTTCGCGGCAGCAAACGACGCGCCGTGCGGGTTGCCCTGGATTTTTTGCCGGATCGGGAGCAAAAGACCTGTTTTGTCGATGTTCGGGCGGATTTTCAGGATGATCGAAGCATGAAGCTTGCACTGCGAAATGCAGGCTTCGGAGACTTGTATCCGGCATCGGATGAAATCATCGAAAAGGAGGTGCCTCTTTGGGAGTGATGCTTTGCAGTCAGACGGATCCCGCCTTTTCGATGGAGCTTGAGGCACTTGGCATTCGCGTCTACTCGATGGAGGAGCTTTGTTACTGCATTTTGCACTATCCGCTTTTGTTGTTTGAGGATTTGCCCGGGACAAGGATTCTTCGATTTCTGGAGAAGGGCGCCGGAGAGAAGGCGCTGGCAGAGCAGCTGCGAAGGCAGTGTGACGGCGGGACCAATTTGACTTCGCTTTTGGAAAGACTTCTGGAGCTGTCAGGATACTGTGACACCGCCGCGCTGCAGGCATTTCGCCGGAATCTGCTGGCACTCCGGGGGCTTTCGAAGGAGGCTCGCTGGAAAAAGCGGGGCGATCTCTTTTTTTCTCTTCGCCGCTATGGGAAGGCAGTTGGGGCATATGAGCAGGCGCTGGAGATGGAGGGAGGAGAACAGGCTTCTTCCCGTCTTGTGGGGAAGATATTGTTTAATCGCGGCTGCGCCTATGCAAATTTGTTTTGTTCGGACAAAGCCTTCTTTAGTTTTCAGAGGGCTTATGATATTCTGAAGGATAAGGCGATTCTGAAAGCAATTTATTTTCTTTCCCGCAGGGAGGCCGGGGCCGAAGAGCGGGCGCGCTTTCTTTCGGCGCTGGGCGGAAAAACGGAGCTGGGATGGGAAGAAGCATTTGAGGAAGCCTGCCGCAGCGCAGCACAGGGAAACGGAAAGAAAATAATTGACGGGATTTTTTCGGGAGATCCGGTTCAGAGAGCCCGCGCCACGGCGTGCATGATACAGAAATGGAAAGAAGAATACAGAACGATGCTGTAGAAAGGGATCAGGGAGCCATGAAAATTTTGCCTAAGACTTACACCCCCTCCGAAATCGAGGACACATTGTATCAGAAGTGGATGAAGGGCCGCTACTTTCATGCGGAGCCGGACAGCAGGAAAAAGCCATTCACCATCGTGATGCCGCCGCCGAATATTACGGGACAGCTGCACATGGGGCATGCACTGGACAATACCATGCAGGACATCCTGATTCGATACAAAAGAATGCAGGGCTATTCCGCGCTGTGGCAGCCGGGGACGGATCACGCCGCCATTGCGACGGAGGTCAAGGTCATCGACAAGCTGAAGCGGGAAGGAAAGCGAAAGGAAGAGCTGGGGAGAGAGGGCTTTCTGAAGGAGTGCTGGGAGTGGAAGAAGGAGTATGGCTCCCGCATCATCAATCAGCTAAAAAAGCTGGGCTCCTCCGCGGACTGGGAGCGGGAGCGCTTCACAATGGATGAAGGGTGCTCCGAGGCGGTGCAGGAGGTGTTTATCCGCCTCTATAAGAAGGGTTACATCTATAAGGGAAGCCGCATCATCAACTGGTGCCCGGTGTGCCGCACTTCGATCAGTGATGCCGAGGTGGAGCATGTGGAGCAGGACGGCTTTTTCTGGCACATTCGCTATCCGATTGCAGGGGAAGAAGGGGCGTTTGTTGAGATTGCGACCACACGTCCCGAAACCATGCTCGGCGATACGGCAGTGGCGGTCAATCCGGAGGATGAGCGCTATCGTTCTCTTGTGGGAAAGAAGCTGAAGCTCCCGCTTACCGACCGGGAAATTCCGGTGATTGCGGATGCCTATGTGGATCGGGAATTCGGAACCGGCTGCGTGAAGATCACACCGGCCCACGACCCCAACGATTTTCAGGTGGGTCAGCGCCATCATCTTCCGGAAATCAACATCATGCACGATGATGCCAGGATCGACTGTCCCGGCTCCAAGTATGACGGGATGGATCGCTACGAGGCGAGAAAGGCCATGGTGGCGGATCTGGAGGCAGCGGGACTTCTGGTGAAGGTAGTGCCCCACCGACACAGCGTAGGTACGCATGACCGCTGCAAGACCACGGTGGAGCCGTTAATCAAGCCCCAGTGGTTTGTCAAAATGGACGAGATGGCAAAGCCCGCTGTGGAGGCACTGAAGGACGGAAGCCTGAAATTTGTGCCCGAGAGCTACGGGAAAACCTATCTGAACTGGCTGGAGGGCATTCATGACTGGTGCATTTCCCGGCAGCTCTGGTGGGGCCATCGAATTCCCGCCTGGTACTGCCAAGACTGCGGGGAGACCATTGTGGCAAAGAGCGCGCCGCAGTGCTGCCCCAAGTGCGGCTGCACCCGGCTTGATCAGGATGAGGATACGCTGGACACCTGGTTCAGCTCCGCCCTCTGGCCCTTCTCCACGCTGGGCTGGCCGAAGGAAACGGAGGAGCTTCGGTATTTTTATCCTACCGATGTGCTGGTGACAGGATATGACATCATCTTTTTCTGGGTCATCCGAATGGTCTTTTCCGCGTTGGAGCAGACCGGAAAGAGCCCGTTTCACACGGTTCTGATTCACGGGCTGGTGCGGGATTCCCAGGGGAGAAAAATGTCAAAGTCGCTGGGAAACGGCATTGATCCGCTGGAGGTGATTGAAACATACGGGGCGGATGCCCTAAGGCTTACGCTTATGACCGGAAATGCCCCGGGCAATGACATGCGTTTCTATCGGGAACGGGTGGAGGCGTCGAGAAACTTTGCAAATAAGGTGTGGAATGCCTCGCGTTTTCTCATGATGAACCTGGGAGAGACCATGCCGGCGGAACCGGAGATCAGCGCGCTGGAAGCTTCCGATCGATGGATTCTTTCAAAGAGCAATCGGCTGAAGCGTGAGATTACAGAGAATCTGGACAAGTATGAGCTGGGGATTGCGCTGCAGAAGGTTTATGACTTTATCTGGGAGGAATTCTGCGACTGGTATATTGAGATGGTGAAGCCGCGACTTTGGGACAGGGAGCATGCCACAAGAGACGCCGCTCTTTGGACGCTGGTCACCGTGCTTTCCGATTCCCTGAAGCTCCTCCACCCGTTTATGCCGTTCATTACGGAAGAAATTTACTGCAAGCTCAATGAGGGGGAAGAGAGCATTGTGATCGCCAAATGGCCTGAGTTTGAGCCGCGCTTTGATTTCCCGGAGGACGAGGCGGAGGTGGAAGCGGTCAAGGAAGCCGTCCGTGCCATCCGCGCCGTCAGGACTTCCATGAATGTCTCGCCGGGGCGGCAGGCAGCGGTCTACCTGGTCTCCCGGGACGCCGCGCTTCGCAGCTCCTTTACCCGGGCGGAGGCATTTTTCAAGATGCTCGCCCGCGCCACAGAGCTTCATATTCAGGAGGATCAGACCGGCATTGCGGATGATGCAGTTTCTGCGGTGATACCGGGAGCAAATATCTATATCCCGCTTTCCGATCTGGTGGATATAGAGAAGGAGCTGGAGCGCCTTCAGAAGGAGGAGGCGCGTTTAATCGGAGAGATCAAACGTTCCAACGGGATGCTGGGCAATGCGCGCTTTGTGTCCGGGGCGCCGGCAGAGAAGGTTTTGGCAGAGCGGGAAAAATTGGAAAAATATGAGCGGATGCTCACCCAGGTCAAGGATCAGATTGCGCATTTAAAAAAGTGAGTGAGAAAAAGGGCCGCCGGATGGCGACCCTTTGCGGCATTGCTTCGGATTCGGGCGGCAGGCAGCTCCGGTATGCGGGGAAGCAGGAGACGGACAAAAGCCATGGGACAGTGGGGCAATACAGAGGACAAGGGAAAAATCGATGAGCGAGGAAAAGCGTTTTCCGGAGACCCTTCCGATGTGGGGGGAGAAAAAGAACAGTGTGCAGGATGTGAGACGTTTTCTGGATGCCCTGGGGGCTCCTGATCGGGATCTGAACATCATTCATGTGGCGGGAACCAATGGAAAAGGTTCGGTCTGTGCCTATCTGACTCAGGCCCTGATGGATGCCGGGAAAAAAACAGGAACCTTTCTTTCTCCCCATCTTGTGAGCATACGGGAGAGAATACGGATCAACAATGTGCCGGTGGACGAAGCGCTGTTTTCCGAGGCCGCAGAGCGGGTTAGGGAGCAGGGAGAGCGATGGACACGGGAGGGAGGAGTTTTCCCCGCTTATTTTGAGTATTTGTACTACATGGCCATGCTGATTTTTAAAGAGACAGCAGTGGATTACGTCCTTTTGGAGACCGGACTCGGGGGAAGACTGGATGCCACCAATTCATGCCGACCGATTCTTACGGTGATCACGAGCATCAGTATGGATCACATGCAATATCTGGGGAATACGGTGGAGAAAATTGCCGCGGAAAAGGCCGGGATTATCAAGGATAAGGTGCCGGTGGTCTATGACAACAACGACAGTCGGACGGAGGCAGTGATTCTGAAAGCAGCCGAAGCCCGAGGCGCCAAGGCGATCCGCGGCACGGAGCTTTCGAAAATTCCGGAACAGTATGGGTTCCTCCCTGCCCCGTATATGAGGAGAAATGCCCAGCTGGCGGAGCGGGCATTTCAGATTCTTCTTGAGCGGGAGGGCTTTTCGGCGGGGACTCCCTTTGGGGAATCGGTTCGAAGAACCCATTGGGAAGGAAGAATGCAGGAAATCCTTCCGGATGTGTTTCTGGACGGAGGACACAATGAGGATGGTGTGCGGGCCATGACCGAGGCGGCGGAGATTCTTTGCAGGGACAGAAAGAAACGGGCGCTGCTTCTCACCAGCGCAGTGAACGACAAGGATTTGAAACAGGTTATCCGGCATTTTTCTGTGGGATTGGCACCGAAGAAGGTGTTTTTGGCGAAGCTGAACTCCGGGCGTGCGGCGGATACCGCACAGATGGAGGCACTTTATCGGAGTCAGGGAATTGAGAACCTGGAGCGGTTTGAGACGGTTGATCTGGCGCTAAAGGAGGCGCTGCGGGAAAAGCAGGATAATGAGATCCTGTTTGTGGCAGGGTCGCTGTACTTAGTGGGCGAGGTGCTCGCCGCTCAAAGGGAAAACCGGGAGGGTCAGGATGATTAATTTTGACGAGGAGATTCGCAAGTTCAAATCCAGCATGGATATTTCTGCAGTGGAGGAAGCCATTGTAAAGAGCGACCTCACAGATATGAAGGATATTTTGATGGAGATCCTGAAAGAGGGAAGTCAGGAGAGCAACGGATGAACACTGCTTATCGCCGCTGCGATCAGGCGGCCAACAGCTACTATAACCTGGGACTTCTGAGGGCGAGGGAGCGAGATCTGTCAGGCGCGGTTCCATGCCTGAAGCGCGCACTGGAGCTGAATAAAAATCTGACGGATGCGAGAAACCTGCTGGCACTGGTTTTCTTCGAGCTGGGTGAGGTGGGGGACGCCCTGACCCATTGGGTGCTGAGTCTGAATCTACAGGAAAACAACAATCGAGCCACATTTTATCTCGGAGAAATCCAGAAGAGAAACGGGATTCTCCGAGCCTGCGGGACCATGATTCAGCGCTACAATTCGGCACTTGCGCTGGCGCAAAACGGAAGTGAGGACACGGCGGTGCATCAGCTGTCCGGCGTTGTGGCGGAGCATCCGAACTATGTCAGAGCCGGATTGCTGCTTTCCGTTCTGTATATGAAAGCGGGAGAGTGGAAAAAGGCAGAGCACTCCCTGCGGCAGGTGCTGCAGACGGATGCGGGAAATGCCGATGCACGGAGCTATCTTTCTGTGGTCGAAGCCAAGGAACAGGAGAACCGGGAGCAGAAGGGGGAGAAGCAGAACCCGGAGGAAGGGGGACATGCCTATTCCCACAGGAAGATGCAGGATGACGATGTGATCATTCCATCCACCTACAAAGAAAGCACCGGTTGGCAGACTGCCGTTAACATTGGGATCGGTCTGATGATCGGCGCTGCCTCCATTCTCTTCCTCTATATGCCGACCAAAACGGCGGAGCTTCAGCAGATTCACAATCAGGAGCTGATCCGGGTCAATGAAAAGCTGTCGGAGGCCAACAGCGTATTGAGCCTTTCAAAGAAGGAGGGAAGCTCCCTGGAGGAGGAGAACAATACGCTGAAAAACGAACTCAACACCATTGAAGAAAGCAACACCTACAAGCTTTCCCAATACCAGAAGCTGATCGGTATTCTGAATGATTACAGAAGTGAAAACTATTCTCATGCGGCAGATCTGTTTGCCACACTGGATGTTTCGCAGCTCAGTGACATTGACGATGAGAGCGGAGTGCCTGTCACCAAGATCTACCGTTCCATCGCAGAAAAGATGAACGCAGACGGATATGTCAGTCTTTATCAGCAGGGAGAGGCTGCTTCCGCAGCCGGCGACTACAACAAAGCCATCGAATTTTATGACAAGGCGCTGGCAATCAACCCGGAATATGCGCCGGCCATGCTGAAAAAAGCGATCACCTTTAAACAGTTGGGCGATCTCCAAAATGCCAACAATCTGTTCGGAGAGATCATCATGCGCTTTCCCGGAAGCGAACAGGCGGTGGCTGCGAAGTTGGAGCGGGGTTATTGAATCGGGCGGGCGTTCTTCATGGAGCGGCGCGATTGAATCGGCTGGGAGCTCCCGGGGAGCGGCGCAATTGAATCGGGCGGGAACTCTCAGGGGGCGGGCGTTACCATACCGCTTGCAGGTCTGTCCTCCTCGTCCGGACGGACCGTCTCCGTATGCGGTTCCGTAGGTTCCGGAGTTTTCGGCGGATTCCGGGGCTTCGGCGGCTTCGGAACAAAGCTGCTGTGAATGGTGCAGTAGCTTTGTTCCGAGAGGGTGGAATCGTCTGTGGGCACATCGGATTCCGGGACGACCGTAACAACCCGGGCTTCCGTGGAAGGGCAGAACGGGGTGGGGAGCAGACCGCTTTCCTTGCAGACGTGAATGGTTGTGTGCTTGTCACACATTTCTGTGGGTACGGTTCCCCGTTCGAAATATTCGGTGTAGACGGCATCGCCGCGGGGATCCCGATCGCACAGATCCCGAACCGGAAGCTTTCCGGATTTTCGGCAGATCTGCGCCTGCACGATGCTGTCCGGGATCGGAAAGCCGGGGTCATCCTTTCCGCGGTGAATTCGCCCCATGATTTTTCGCCAGATATCCTTGTGAAAGGAATTTCCGCCGTTTCCGGCGGAGAGGGGCTGATTTTCATCGCATCCGCCCCAGATACCTGCCGTGTAGTAGGGGGTATAGCCGACGAACCACACATCCACATTTCCGGTGGTGGTCCCGGATTTTCCGGCGCAGCTCATGTTCGGAATCTTTGCCCGGGTACCGGTGGAATTGATGTTGTTGCCGCTCTGTGCAAATTTTCTGCTTGATACCATGGACTGGGCCATGGCGTCCGTCAGGAGAAAGGCGGTGCTTTCTTTCAGAACCCGATGCTGTTCCCCGCTGTTCTCCAGAAGAACCTTTCCATTGTGATCCAGAACCTTGGTATAGAAGACGGGCTTTTGATAGAGCCCGCCGTTTGCAATCGAAGCGAAGGCAGCGGTCATCTCCAGGTTACTGACCCCATCGGTCAGACCGCCCAGGGCCATGGCCGGGTTGTAATCGGTGTCCGTCAGGGAGCTGATGCCAAACTTTCGGCAGTATTCCGCGGCAAGCTGAGGACTCACCGTTTCCATCAGGCAGCGGACCGCTACAATATTCATGGAATAAACGATGCCGTCCCGGATACTGGACCATCCCAGGTAGCGATCCGGTCCGTACCAGTTTCGAAACTGCTTTCCGTTGGCCTCGTACGGCCCGTCATAGTAGACAGAACCCAGGGTCTGACCGCAGGCGTCCAGGGCAGGGGCAAAGGCGGACAGAACCTTAAAGGTGGAACCAGGCTGACGGAGTGTGCCGGAGGCGCGATTTAATGCGCGGGAAACAGTTTTTTCCCCGCGCCCTCCTGAGAGGGCGACCACCTTTCCGCTTCCCTGTTCCATCAAAACGAAGGAGTCCTGTGGCTCCAGAACAGTGCTTAGGGTTTCTCCCAGCTCCCGATCCCCCTCCTGCAGCAGCTGAGCCTTGTAGGCGGCAGCCGCCTCCAGTGCGCTTTCTCTGGTGGGAAAGAGGGAATCGGCCGGGATGCCGAGGGCAGTTTCTCTCCATCGGTTCAGGTCCCGTTCGCTGTAATTGGTCACCACCCCGGCGCTGTTCTCCAGAGACAGGCGGTACTCCAGACTGTATTTCTCCACCGCATAATTGGAGGGGTCATTGATCTCCTCATCGACGATCTGCTGAAGGGCCGGATCCTGTGTCGTATAGATGGACAGGCCGCCGCTGTAGAGGAGATTGTGGGCCTGAGTTTCACTGTAGCCCAGCTGTTCCTTTAAGTCCTGGAGCAGCTGATCAATCAATTCGTCTGTAAAATAGCTGTACACGTGGGAGGCTTTTTCCCGCGTAATCAGATCCACGTTCCGGATGCGGCTGTAGACATCATCCGCAAGTGCCTCCTCCCGTTCGCCCTCTGTGATGTAGCCCTGCTCCTGCATGTAGCGGAGTATGATTTTTCGCTTTTCTTCGTTGGCTTTTTTTCCGCTGATCGGATTCAGACGGGACGGATTTTGCGTGATGCCTGCAAGAACTGCACATTCGGACAGAGTCAGATCGGAGACTTCTTTATTAAAGTAGCGGCGCGCAGCCACCTTTACACCCAGGGAATTGCTTCCGAGATTGATGGTGTTCAGGTAGTTGGTCAGAATCTGAGGCTTTTTCATCATTTGTTCCAGGCGCACAGCCAGATATTGCTCCTGTATTTTTCGCTCCAGCTTTTCCCCCAGCTTTTTTTCTCTGCCCCCGTTAAAAATGTTGTTTTTTATGAGCTGCTGTGTGATGGTAGAGCCTCCTCCGGAGGAGGAATCGCCCTTGACGACGCCGGCTGCGGCACGCATAATGGAGCGGAGATCGATGCCGCTGTGCTGCCAGAAGCGGGCGTCTTCGATGGCGACAAAGGCATTGATCAGATTTTGGGGCAGTTCCTCGTAGCTGGCCTCCTCTCGATTGGCGCCTGCCATGACCAGGGTGTCGGTCATGTTTCCGGCGGAATCGTAGACAGAGGTGGCAAAGCCTGCGGGAGATATATTGTTGGGGTCCATGGCCGGTGCAGCGTCAATCATGCCGTGAACCGCACCGACTCCGAAAGAAGCAAGCAGAACCGTGCCGAACAGCGCAGAGAGAAACGCGGCTCTGGCGAGTACCAGCACTGCAAAATTTTCATATTTTTCCGACTTGGCGTCTGCCTTGTTCAGGGCTGTTTCAACTGCCTGTCTGCCAAAATTCACGGAGTGCTCCTTTGATCCTTCATGATGTGATATCGACTTATTATAGCATTCTGCGGGGTGAAATACTACAAGGCAAGCCCAACATTGATCCTGAAAAGTGGGGATTTTAGCCCGGATTTCACAAAGAAAAGGCATTTTTTTAAGAAATTACAGGGAAAATGAGGCTTTTATGGAGAATACAGGAAAAACAGAGGGAAGGGTGCAGGTCTGCCTTTCAGAGGGAAGGGCGGAGCTGGTGGAAAAAAAGTCGCGCTTCCTTTCTCTTGCGGTGCCGGTGCAAAGGGAGGAGGAGGTGCAGGCCTTGCTGCAGCGCGTACGCAGAGAGCATCGGGATGCGAGGCACCACTGCTATGCATACATTCTCGGGGCTGCAGGCGAAACAGAGAAGTTTTCGGATGACGGAGAACCGGCAAAGACAGCGGGTATGCCGATCCTGGAGCTGCTCCGGATCAGGAGAATCCGGGGCTGCTGTGTGGTGGTGACCCGGTACTTCGGCGGCATTCTGCTGGGGACGGGAGGACTGGTGCGGGCTTACCGCGCAGCAGCGGCGGCGGCCCTTGCCCAATCTGTGATCGGAGAGAGAAGCGCCGGGAAGCGGGTTTTATGGGAGGCGGATTACAGTCTCTACGGCAGCCTTCAGCATATGGCGGAGGAAGAAAAGCTCCCTGTGCTTCGGACGGAGTTCGGAGCGCTTGTCACTATGGAAATGTTGATTCCGGACGAAAAATGGGAGCAGGTGCAGAAAAAAGCCTCAGAAATGAGCAATGGGCGCCTGAAGACGGGAGATCCCGCCCCCTGCTTTTACTGCATGGCAGGAGGAAAGCTCCACCTGCTTCCGGAGGCGGTTGTCCCTTAGCCGTGGATGGGGAACAGGGGATGAGATCCTGTTTTTAGTGCTTGCATCCATGGAAGAGCAGTAGTAAGCTAACAAATTGGTGTTTCGTTTTTGCCATATAGAAGGGATAAGAGAGGTTTGTATGAAGATGAAGAGAGATGACGTGAGAAACGTGGCAATTATCGCACACGTGGATCACGGCAAGACTACGCTTGTGGATCAGCTGCTCAGGCAGAGCGGCATTTTTCGTGAGAATCAGGAGCTTGTTGACCGGGTGATGGATTCCAACGAGATCGAGCGGGAACGCGGAATTACCATTCTCTCAAAGAATACTGCGGTGAATTACCGGGGAGTCAAAATCAACATCATTGATACTCCCGGACACGCTGATTTCGGAGGAGAGGTGGAGCGTGTCCTGAAGATGGTGAACGGCGTGGTTCTCGTGGTGGATGCGTTCGAAGGCACAATGCCCCAGACCCGCTTCGTCTTAAAAAAGGCGCTGGAGCTGAATCTGGATGTGGTTGTCTGCGTCAACAAGTGCGATCGCCCGGAGGCGCGTCCCAATGAGGTGGTGGATGAGGTGCTGGAGCTCCTGATGGATCTTGATGCCACCGATCGCCAGCTGGAGTGTCCGTTTGTGTTTGCCAGCGCCCGTTCGGGCTGGGCAAAAAAAGAGCTGGGAGATGAAGAGAAGGACATGACGCCGCTTTTCGAGGCGATTGTGGAGCATATTCCGGCGCCGGAGGGCGACCCGGAGAGCAGCATGCAGCTTCTGATCAGCACGATTGACTACAACGAGTATGTGGGACGTATCGGTGTGGGAAAGATAGACGGCGGGACCCTGCACGTCAATCAGGAGGTGGCGCTGGTCAATCACCATGAGCCGGGCAAAATGCGCCGTGTCAAGGTGGGAAAGCTGTATGAGTATCAGGGGCTGAACCGGGTGGAAATTAAGGAAGCTACCATTGGCTCCATCGTGGCGGTCTCCGGCATTTCCGATCTCCACATCGGGGACACACTGACTGACCCGGAGCATCCGGAGGCCATTCCGTTCCAGAAAATATCCGAGCCCACCATTTCCATGAATTTTATGGTCAATGACAGTCCCCTTGCCGGGCAGGAGGGCAGCTTTGTCACCTCAAGGCATATACGGGATCGGTTGATGCGGGAGCTGAATACGGATGTCTCCCTGCGGGTGGAGGAACTGAGCCCCGATTGCTTCAAAGTCAGCGGAAGAGGTGAGCTGCATCTGTCGGTGCTCATTGAAAACATGCGGCGGGAGGGCTTTGAGTTTGCGGTCAGCAAGGCCGAGGTCATCTACTGCATGAATGAGCGCAATCAGAAGCAGGAGCCGATGGAGATCGCCTATATTGATGTTCCGGATGAATTTACGGGCGCAGTGATCCAGAAGCTGAGCGGGCGAAAGGGAGAGCTGATCGGCATGACGCCGATTCACGGATCCTACACGCGGCTGGAGTTCAACATTCCTTCCCGGGGACTGATCGGCTACCGGGGAGAATTTATGACAGATACCAAGGGAAACGGAATTCTGAATACGGAATTTGACGGGTACGGTCCCTATAAGGGAGACATGTTCTATCGGAAAACCGGTTCCATCATCGCCTATGAGAGCGGAGAGGCGATCACCTACGGTTTGTTTCAGGCGCAGGAGCGGGGGCAGCTTTTCATCAGCCCCGGGGTGCGGGTGTACGCGGGCATGGTGATTGGACAGAGCGGAAAGTCGGAGGACGTTGAAGTCAATGTCTGCAAGACGAAGAAGCTGACGAATACCCGCTCATCCTCCGCGGATGAGGCGCTGAAGCTGGTGCCGCCGAAGCTCATGAGCCTGGAGCAGTGCCTTGAATTTATTGATACCGATGAGCTTTTGGAGGTCACGCCGGAGAATCTTCGGATTCGGAAAAAAATTCTGGATCCCATGCTTCGGAAGCGGGCCATGATCAAAGCGAAGCAGCGGGCTGCGAACAGCTGACAGAGAGGCTGAAAACAGGGAACAATTCGGCAGAGAGGAATCACAATGAGCAGAACGTGGAGAATGGCTTGTCTGATGGCCGCTTTGCTTTTGACATGGTTTTCGATTTGCGGATTTCGAAAAGCTGTGACGTATGCAGGCCGGGAGTGGGTTGTCAATTTCTGGGGAACCGAGATGAATACGCTGGACGCGGATTTCCGGCAGATCCGGGAAGATGGCTTCAACAGCGTAGTGATCCCGGTGCCGTGGAGACAATTTCAGCCTGATACCGGAAAAAGAGAGAAAAATCAAGAGGCCTATGACCGGCTGAGCCGTATTTTTGAAGCGGCAAAACGGCAGGGACTGGGCGTCATTCTCCGGGTGAGCTACACCTGGGACTGCTACCCGGGAGGCGGAAGCTTAAAGGAGCGCTTTTACGGGCTCCGGAGCGATGCCTCCCTGCGGGAGGCCTGGCTTCAGTACGTGGGAGATCTCTATCGGGAGGCCTCCGGGCACACGAACTTTGCAGGCGGCTTCCTCACCTGGGAGGATTTTTGGAATTTCGTCGAGGAGAGCGGAACATACGGACAGCAGAGCACCCGCATTGCAAAAGAGAGCGGGTATGCAGCCTGGGCGCGGGCGCACTACGACAGCGAGACCCTATCCCGGTATTACGGGAGAAGGATTTCCGAGGTGGAGATGCTGGATTTTCCGGATCACAATGCACCGGCGCAGCGCTTTGTATTCGAATGGAACGATGCGTGGATGAATCAGCTCCTGGCAGATGCGCAGAAGGTATTCCCGGATCTCAGCATGGAGGTGCGCCTTGATCTGGATCCGGTTTCGGAGGCAGACGGAACCCGGAAGGGATACTTGCATGCAGAGACATTTCCGGCGGGAAACGCAAGCTACACTTCCTGCATGTTTTCCGCTCCCATGGGATACGATCCCGGAACGGAGATCACTGCCGATATGGGGATTCAAAAGGCGGGAGAAATCCTGGGGAATCTTCGCCGTCTTGCCGGCGGAAAGCCAATTTTTGTTGACCAGTTCCTGTATGATGACAACACGCCGGAGTTTGCTCACAACGCGCGTATTATCGAGAGGGAGCTTCCCTCTTATATCACCGGAATGGCGTCGGTTCTCACCACAGCCGGAGGCGGGTATGCGGTCTGGGCTTATCGTGACTACAAGGACAATGCCATTTACAACGGACAGTTTGGACTGGGGGCTGAGGGCTGGAAGCTTACCGGAGGCGCAGAGGTAGAGAATGCAGAGAGCAACGCATTTCTTTTCCTTCCGGCAGGAGGCCGAGCGATGCAGAATCTTTCAGGAAGGACTACCAAGGGAGAAAAAACGTGGATTTCCTTTCATTACCGGGCAGAAGAGCCCTGCAGTCTTCGAATCGAAGCAGGAAATGATGCAAAGACGGTGGCGCTGAAGGGGGAAGGCGACCTGACGCTGGAGTCCGGACTTTCCCAGGTGCCCTCCCTTTCGTTCCGTGCGCTGGGCGCCGCAGTAGAGCTGGATGAGGTGCAGGTCTATGGCTTTGTCACGGAGGGGGGAATCTATCGCTGCGATGGAAGCGAGGGACCCTATCTTCAAGCCATTCGGGAGCTGAATCGACGGCTTTCGGACTGAACGGAGGAGGAGAAGTATGCCGGAACCAAACAGCTCGGAATACGAAGCAATTTCATTCCGCATGGCGCCGATGGAGGGAATCACAGGATATGTGTTCCGCAATACGTTTCATCGGCATTTTAAGTCAGTCGATACCTTCTATTCTCCCTTTATTTCGCCGGGACGCGAGGGAAAGGGGATGAAAAAGCGGGATCAGAATGACATTTTACCCCGGCATAATGAGGGAATTCGGCTGATCCCCCAGCTTCTTTGCAACCGGGCGGAGGACTTTCTCTGGGCGGCAAAGCGGTTTCAGGCATTTGGCTATGGGGAGCTCAACCTAAACCTTGGGTGTCCCTCCGGCACAGTTGTGGCCAAGCATAAGGGCTCCGGCTTTTTGTCCGAGACGGCAGAGCTGGAGCGTTTTTTTGAGCAGCTGTTTGCAGCGCTGCCCCCTGGTCTTTCTGTTTCCGTCAAGACAAGAATCGGACGGGATACGCCGGATGAATTTTTTGCACTCATGGAAATTTTCAATCGGTTTCCGATCTCCGAGCTGATCGTGCATCCGCGGGTTCAAAGGGAATTTTATCGGGGAGAGGTTCACAAGGATCTCTTTGCCTATGCTGCGGCACACGCAAAGATGCCGCTGTGCTACAACGGGGATCTGTGGGAGGAGGAAGATATTCGGAGCGTGAAACAGCAGTTTCCCCATGTCTTTGCACTGATGCTGGGACGCGGTCTTATCAGGGATCCGCTTTTGCTGGAACGCATGCTGTGTAGCCCCCGGGAGATGAATGGGGGGAGAGAGCAGGATGAGCGGAGCCGGCTGATCGCATTTCACAACGATCTGGTGGAGGGGTATCAAAGTGCGTATTCCTTTGAGAATGCGACGCTCTGCCGGATGAAAGAATTCTGGGGTTATTTTTCAGACTCCTTTTGTGACTGCGAGGGGGAATTAAAGAAACTGAAAAAGAGCAGGACGCTCTCAGAATACAGGGTTCATGCATCCCGTGTTTTGCGGGAAGGGACATTGAAAAGGCGCACTCAGGAATGATGAGTGCGCCTTTTAAAGAATTATGACAACTCAGATCACAGCAGGTGGATCCGGTGCTCTTCGCAGCGGGTTCGCATTTCCTCCGGCCAGATGCTTGCCTGTACCTCGCCCACATGTGCCCGGCCGAGAAGAAGCATGCAGAGTCGGCTCTGACCGATTCCACCGCCGATGGTACAGGGCAGTTCTCCGTTTAAGAGAGAACGGTGGTAAAACAGGGATTCTCGATCCTCGCAGTGGGAGGCGGCAAGCTGAGATGCCAGCGACTGCTCGTCGACGCGAATTCCCATACTGGACAGCTCTAGTGCGCACTGCAACGGCTCGAACCAGAAGAGAATATCCCCGTTCAGGCTCCAGTCATCGTAATCGGGGGCGCGAAGATCGTGGGGCTTTCCGTTTGAAAGCGGTGCTCCGATCTGTTCAATGAAGACGGCGCCGTATTGCCTGCAGATCAGATCCTCCCGCTCCTTGGAGGTCTTGTCCGGATAGCGATCGAGAAGCTCCTGGGAGGTGATGAACTTAATTTCCCCCGGAAGGCGATAGACCGCATTGGGGTATTTGTACCACACCTCATGCTGCATGTGCTTGATAATGGTAAAAATGCGAGAGACCGTGTCCTCCAACGTCTCCCGGGTTCTGTCCTCCCTTCGGATGACCCGCTCCCAGTCCCATTGATCCACGTAGAGGGAGTGGAGATTATCCGGTGTTTCGTCGCGCCGGATAGCATTCATGTTGGTATAGATCCCTTCTCCTGCCTTGTAGCCGTAGCGCTTCAGTGCGAGCCGCTTCCATTTGGCGAGAGATTGTACCACCTCAACGGCCTCCTCCGGCATGGAGAGAAGGTCGAAGCTGACCGGGCGCTCCACGCCGTTCAGATTGTCGTTCAGACCACTGTCTTTGGTGACGAAGAGCGGAGCGGATACGCGCTCCAGATTCATTTGATTCCCGAATTCCTTTTGAAAGAGATCGCGGATAAATTTGATTGCCTCCTGGGTCTCACGCACGGTGAGCACCGGGTCGTAGTTGTCCGGAATAATCAGACTCATAATCGGTTCCTCCTTATCATCATCGGCAAAGTATAGCACAGGAATCGACAGATCGCAAAGAAAAATTCCATGAGTTGACAAGCAGAGCGGGAAGACATAAAATGATAAAATCAAAAAGATACGAAAATAGAGCGGGGAGCTCGGAGGGACCGGGCTGAGAGTTGGCTGAATCGCCATAACCCGGATACCTGATTTGGATAATGCCAACGTAGGGATGAAAGCTGCCGAGGAGATGCCGGATGAGGTGTCTCCTTTTTTCGTATCGGATGCGGCAGATTGGGGGCACCACCTTCTGTCGCTTGATAAAACGTTAATTTTTGTCGGATGAAAGGAGAAGAGATGAAGACAGCATTAACGATCGCCGGAAGTGATTCCAGCGGAGGCGCCGGAATTCAGGCGGATATTAAGACGATGCTCGCGAACGGCGTGTATGCCATGAGCGCGATTACAGCCTTAACCGCACAGAACACAACCGGCGTACAGGGTATTTTTGAGGTGAGTCCGGATTTTCTGGGTCAGCAGATTGACAGTGTCTTTACGGACATTCGTCCGGATGCGGTCAAAATCGGCATGGTTTCCTCTGAGGCACTGATCCGCTGCATTGGGGAGCGGCTGCGCTTCTACCGGGCAACCTGCGTTGTGGTGGATCCGGTTATGGTGGCGACCAGCGGCGCGCGCCTGCTGAGTGAGACCGCGGTCAGTGCTCTGGAAGCGGAGCTGTTTCCGCTTGCAGCCGTGCTGACGCCGAACATTCCGGAGGGAGAAGTGCTTTCCGGCATGGCGATCCGCAGTGGGGCGGACATGGAAACTGCCGCCCGGGAGATCAGTGAGCGCTATGGCTGTGCGGTTCTTTTGAAGGGCGGTCATGACCTGAATGATGCCAATGATCTTCTCTATCGGGATCACACGGCGCGCTGGTTCAGGGGAAAGCGAATCAACAATCCCAACACCCACGGAACCGGATGCACGCTTTCCAGTGCAATTGCATCCGGCTTAGCCCTGGGATATCCGCTGGAGGAAGCGGTGGAGCGGGCAAAACAATATATTTCCGGCGCACTTGCCGCCATGCTTGACCTGGGAAAGGGAGCGGGTCCCATGGATCACGGCTGGAACCTGGCGAACAGACCCTGTGCGCGGGAGGTGTGAGCAGATGGAGAGATCTGAAAAGAACCGGATGCAAGTGCTGTGCGGGTGTGGGGAGACGACGCGTCGGCTGCTGGAAGCTGCGTCAGGGATCTGGGCTGATTATCCGGAGCATCCCTTTGTGAAGGGGATGACAGACGGAACGCTGGATCATGAGGCGTTTCAGTATTACATGCTGCAGGATTATGTCTACCTCTATGACTACGCCAGGGTTTTCTCGCTGGGAGCCGCAAAGGCAGAGGGAGAGCAGAGCATGCGCTGCTTTTCCCGCGCTGTCTCGCTGATTTTAGACGGTGAGATGGACATTCACAGGGCGTACATGAAACGGCTTGGCATCTCGGAGGAGAGGGCAGAGCAGACAAAGCCTGCACTTGATAACCTGGCGTATAGCTCCTATATGATACGCATTGCATATGAAGGGGGAGCTGCGGAGACGGCAGCCGCCATCCTTTCCTGTGCGCTGAGCTATGAATGGATTGCACACGAGATGGAACGACGAAATCCTGCGGCTTCCGAGCATCCCTTCTTCGGCGAGTGGGTTCGGGGATATACGGGCGCTTCGTATTGCGAGGGGAATCGCGCGCTGATTGCGCTTACGGAGGAGCTTACCAAGGGATACACGGAACAACAGCTGGAGGCACTGGAGGAAATCTTTGTCAATTGCTCCCAATTCGAAGCGCGTTTCTGGGATATGGCGTGGGAGCAGCGCACATGAACCGTGAGCCGGCGTTGGAATTCCGAGATGTGAGCTTTGGCTATTCTTCGGAAGCCGATTTGATTCTTGACCATCTGAGCTTTTCCGTGGAGGAGGGAGAGTTTGTCTCCATCATCGGGCCCTCCGGCTGCGGGAAGAGCACAATTTTCCGTCTTGTGAATCAGTTCCTTTGCCGTCAAACCGGGGAAATTCTGGTGAACGGTGCGGGGATTGAAGGACGAACGCGTTACTGCGGCTATATGCCGCAGCAGGATCTTATGTTTCCCTGGCGCACCGTGGGGGAAAATGTGCGGCTTCCGCTGGAAATTCGAGGGGAACATGGAAAGAGAGAGCAAAATCGGATGGTGGAGGAGGCCCTCGGGGCTGTGGGGCTCAGCGGACAGGGAAGGAAAAGTCCGAGAGAGCTTTCAGGCGGGATGCGGCAGCGGGCCGCTTTTGCCCGCACACTTCTGATCGGAGCCGATCTGCTGCTGCTGGATGAACCTTTTTCGGCGCTGGATTACCTGACACGGCTCTCCATGCGGGAGTGGCTTTTGGAACAGTGCCGGGCAGAAAAAAAGACGGTCCTCTTTATCACCCATGATGTGGAGGAAGCCATTTTTCTCTCAAGCCGGATTCTCCTGGTTGAAACCTGTCCGATCCGGCATCTCCGCTCCTTCCCGGTGCCATCAACCATCCATCGGGGCGGGACGCAGATCGAGGATACGGAAGCCCTCCGACTGAGGACAGAGCTGATTTCGCTGCTGCGAAAGGGAGGCGCACCATGAGAAACCAGGAGAAGCAGTTGCGCAGGGCGGGCGCCCGGGGAGTACTTTACCGGGGGAAGAGAAAAAGCATAGCGGCCCACGGGCTGATGCTGTTGATGCTGCTGCTGTGGCAATGGGTCGCCATGGGTGTCAATGCGTCTTATATCCTGCCATCGCCGCTGCAAATTGTAAAAAGACTGTGGGAGCTTCGGGACCCGCTGTTTCGGGCGCATCTGCCTGCCACCATGGAGGTTGTTGCCGTCTCGCTGTTGATCTCTGTCTTGCTGGGCATCGGACTTGCAGTGCTCATGGATTTGAGCGCGCCGGCTGAGCAGGCACTGTATCCTTTGATTATTGCTTCACAGACGATTCCGATTACGGCGTTGGCCCCGCTTTTCGTGCTCTGGTTCGGGTATTCGCTCTGGAGCAAGGTACTGGTCTCTGTTCTGATGAGCTTTTTTCCGATCACGATCACTCTGTTTGACGGGTTTCGCGCCGTACAAACGGAGAGCAAGGAGCTTATGCAGAGCTTTGGAGCGAGCCCCGCACAGATTTTTTGGAAGCTGAAGGTTCCGGCTGTGCTTCCGTATTTCTTCTCCTCCATTCGCATGGCGATTCCGATTTCGGTCATCGGAGCTGCCATCGGAGAGTGGCTGGGAGCACAGAGCGGGCTCGGCTACTTTTCACGCCGCATGATGACGCAGCTTGATGGAGCGGCGGTTTTTGCGCCGATTCTTTTGCTGAGTGCGGCTGCAATGGGCATGGTGGCAGTGGTTCGTCTGATCGAACGAAGGGTTTTACGTTGGCGCGCTTAAAAGTCAGAGACAGAAAAAACCGTAACACAAATAAAAGGGAGGAATCACCAAAATGAAAAAGACATCATACAAAAGGACAGGACTGAGGGGAGCTGCTGCAGCTCTGATTGTGACGGGAGCTGTGCTCCTTGCTTCCTGCGGCCAGGCAAAGGCAAAGGCAGACGAGAGCAGCGCCCAGGCGGCGTCTGAGAATGCCTCTAAGGCGGAGGATCAGAAGACAGAGCACGCCGGAGCGGGAGAGAAAAGTCCGGAAGCAGACAAGGAGAAAGGGGACTGCCGTGAGGTGGATGTGGTGCTGGACTGGTACCCCAATGCGATCCACTGCTTCCTCTACAATGCAATTGAAAAAGGATACTACGAAGCCAAAGGACTCAAGGTGAATGTGCGGTTCCCGGCGAACGACAACGATGGTCTTGCGCTGGTTGCGGCAGGTAAGGCGGCATTCAGCCTTTATTATCAACAGGATGTGATTCAGGCGGTTGCAAACCAGAACATCGGAATCAAGTCGGTGGGTGCCGTTTGCCAGACCCCCCTGAACATTATTCTTTCGCTGAAGGATAAGGGAATTCGCAGGCCGTCGGATTTGGCAGGAAAAACGGTGGGGTACGGAGGAACCGCGCTTTCCGAGGCCATGGTGCGCGCACTGATGCGTTCCGACGGGGCAGATCCCGATTCCGTCACGCTGCAAAACGTGGGCTTTGATCTGATGAGCGCGATGACCACAGGGCAGGTGGACGCCACCATCGGCTGCCTGGTCAACCATGAGGTACCTCAGCTGGAGGAGGAGGGCTTTGAACTCTCTTATTTCCCGCTGACAGACTATGGCATGCCCAACTTTTATGAACTTTGCCTCCTTACAAATCAGGAAATGATCGAGAAGGAGCCGGAGGTGGTCCAGGCGTTTCTGGACGCCTCGAAGCAGGGATTTGAAGATTTTCAGAAGGACCCGGAGGGAAGCCTTCGCATTTTGCTGGAGCATCAGAATGCAGAGAATTTCCCCCTTTCCCCCACCGTGGAGGCAAAAAGCGCGGCGACACTCCTTCCGCTGATGGAGCAGGAGGGAAAACCGTTTCTTTCTCAGACGGAAGCGTGCTGGCAGGATAACATTGACTGGATGTACCAGCAGGGCTTGATCGAGCGTAAGCCGGCGGTGGAAGATGTGATGCAGAATTTTAAAAACTGAGAAGGTAACTTGGGAACGCAGCAGGATGATAAAGCCGCATTCCGAAACCGATCAAACAAAAAGAGAGCGGAGCGCCCTTTTACAGGCTCCCCGCTCTTTTTGTCTGCATAGCAGACAAAGAGACGAAGAAGGAAAGGAAGCGACAGGCTTCAGACGGAATTATTTTTTGTAATTGTAGAAGCCTTGCCCGCTCTTTCTCCCCAGAAGACCGCCGCGCACCATTTTTTTCAGGAGCGGATTGGGGCGATACTTATTGTCCAGTGTCTCGGCATAAAGCACGTTCATGACCTCCAGGCATACATCCAGACCGATCAGATCTCCCAGGGCGAGGGGGCCCATCGGGTGATTTGCGCCGAGCCGCATCGCCTTATCCACATCCTCCACGGTTGCGAGCCCCTCTGCATAAATGCTGATTCCCTCGTTGATCATGGGGATCAGAATCCGGTTGACAACGAAGCCGGGTCCCTCCTGCACCAGAACAGGATCCTTTCCAAGAGAGATCGCAATCTGGTAGACCTGGTCTGTGAGGGATTGAGGTGTCAGAATGCCGGGGATGACTTCCACCAGCTTCATGAGCGGAGCCGGATTGAAGAAGTGCATTCCCACCAGCGGACGGTTGATGTTGCTCATTAATTCTGTGATAGAGAGGGAGGAGGTGTTGGTGGTGAACATGGTGTCCGGCCTGCAGATCGGATCCAGACGCTGAAACAGCTCAATTTTGGCCTCCATGTTTTCCAATGCGCTTTCCACCACCAGATCCACATCGGCAGCCAGCTCCAGACCGCCGAACCGGACGTGAGAGCAGACCTCATCACATGCTTCCTGGGACAGCTTTCCTTTGCTCACCAGGCGCTGAACATTGCTGCGGAACTTGGCCTCCTTTTTCTCGTAATTGCTCCCGGTTACGACGCACATGGAAACGCTGTCGCCATGGGTGGCGAAAACCTGTGCAATTCCCATTCCCATCAGTCCAGTGCCGATAATCGCTACTTTCATAAGCTTCCTCTTTCCGAACGTAATTCCAACGCCCTATATGTTAAAATAATAACGATATCCTAATTATAGCATGAACTTTTATAAAAGCAAGAGAAAAGATAAAAAATGCGGAAAATAATAGATAAAAATGTACAATTCATACAAACAGTGTGGGTAATTCCGATAACGAGGACAAAAATACCGATATGGAAGGCTCAAAAGAGAGAATCCGGAGGGGGACGGGAGGAAAAAAGAGGGCCGATGCGACAGGGTGAACAAAAAAGAAACGAAATTTTCTTAATTTTGTTAAGTAAAAAAGAAAATAAGTAAACTTTTGTAAAGCGAAGAGCGGGTAAGTTGATACAAATACCATATACCGACCATCAGGAAAGAATTATAATAATAAAGTACAACCATGTAAACAGCCCGAGTGAGGCGCCGGGAAACCGGTCAGAAAACGGAGGAATGAAAATGGCTAAAAAGTTGCTTGAAGTAGTACCCAATTACAGTGAAGGCCGGGACATGGAAAAGGTCGGAAAAATCGCTGCCTGCTTTAAGGATAAAAAGGGCGTGCGCCTTTTGGACTGCCAGACTGATTCCAATCACAATCGCTGCGTGATCACGGCAGTGGGAGAGCCGGAGGCTCTGAAGAATGCAGTGGTTGAATCCTTCGGTGTTGCCGTGGAGGTCATTGACATGACAAAGCACGAGGGACAGCATCCGAGAATGGGCGCAGTTGATGTGGTTCCGTTTATTCCTTGCCGCAACACGACGGTGGCAGAGGCAGATGAAGTCGCAAAAGAAGTCGGAAAGATTGTGGGAGAAACCTACGGGATCCCGGTCTTTTTGTATGAGGATTCTGCCAGCGCACCACACCGCCAGAATCTTGCGAAGATCCGGAAGGGGCAGTTTGAGGGAATGGCGGAGAAACTGAAGGACAAGGAGCTCTGGACGCCTGATTTCGGACCGGATCACATTCATCCCACGGCCGGCGTTGTGGCAATCGGTGCGAGAATGCCTCTGATTGCCTTCAATATCAATCTTGACACGCCGAACATGGAGATCGCGAACAACATTGCAAACGCGGTCAAGAATATCCGGGGCGGATATCATTTCATCAAGGCGATCGGTGTTGAGCTGAAGGATCATTACTCCGGCAGAGATACGGTTGCACAGGTTTCCATGAATCTTGTCAACTATGAAAAAACCGCGGTGTACCGCGCGTTTGAGGCTGTGAAGATGGAGGCAAGACGCTACGGCGTCAATGTGATCGAGAGTGAGATCGTCGGCGTTGTTCCGATGCAGTCCCTGATCGACTGCGCAGAATATTATCTCCAGGCCTGCTGCTTCGGACCGATGAAGTTTGACGCGAAAAAGCAGATCATGGAAAACTGGCTCCTGGAGGACGAGGAGGAAGCATGAGCGAGATGTTGAAGGAAATGAGCGTAGAGCAGTTTATTGATGTGACGGCGTCGGATGCCCCGGCGCCCGGCGGCGGCAGCGTCTCCGCGCTGATCGGTGCGCTGGGAGCTGCCTTGGCGGGCATGGTGGCAGGGCTTACGATCGGAAAGAAAAAGTATGCCGGCGTCGAAGAGGAGATGAAAACACTGGCGGCGCAGGCAGAGGAAATCCGAAAGGAGCTGGTGGAAGCCATTGACCGGGACAGTTCCTCCTTCAATGAGTTTATGGCGGCCATGGGAATGCCGAAGGATACGGAAGAGGAGAAGGCGGCGAGAACCCGGGCGATGCAGAATGGCCTGAAAAACGCGGCAAAGGTTCCGTATGCAGTTGCGGAGACGGCAGCCAAAATCTTTCCGCTTGCCCGGGCTGTGATTGAACGGGGCAACACCAATGCGGTCACGGACGGCCTGGTTGCTGCCATGTCCGCAAGAACGGCAGTCATAGGCGCCGGTCTGAATGTAAAAATCAATCTTGGCTCCATCAAGGATGAGGCGTTTGTGAAGGAATACAGCGAAAAGGTGAAGGTGTTGGAGACCCAGGCCATTGCGCAGGAAAAGGAAATTTTTGCGCTGTCTGAGCTTACGAACCAATTGTAAAAAAAAAGGAGTATGCATGACATTTGAGACGGTGGAAAACGTCTTTAATATCAAGACGGATGCAATTACGACACTTGCCATGTGCGCGGTTCTGCTTTTGATTGGCTATTTTGTGAAGAACAGGGCCAAGGTTCTGGAAAAATACTGCATTCCCGCACCGGTTGTGGGCGGATTTCTCTTCATGCTGATTACATGCGCAGGACACATGACGGGAACGTTTCAATTCCAGTTCGACACCTATTTTCAGAGCCCGTTCATGCTGGCATTTTTTACGACCGTGGGACTCGGCGCCAGCTTTCAGCTTCTGAAAAAAGGCGGAATCATGCTGATCTGCTATTGGCTGATTGCAGGCGTGATTTCCATATGTCAGAATGCTATCGGTATTGCGGTGGGGAAGGCAGTGGGGCTGGAAGCGCCGTATGCGCTGCTTTCCAGCGCGATTTCCATGATAGGCGGACACGGCGCCGCCGCTTCCTACGGAAACACCTTTGTGCAAATGGGATATGAGCAGGGGACGCTGGTGGGCGCCGCCGCAGCCACATTCGGATTGATTTCCGCAGTTTTAATCGGAGGACCTCTGGGGCGCCGATTGATTGTGAGCTACGACTTAAAGCCGTCGGCAGATGACAGCTTCACCGGAAGCGACGTGATGGATGTGAACAGCGCATCGAAAAAGCCTCTTTCCGGTCTGGACATCATGAAGAACGTTACGGCGATTCTGGTCTGCATGGCGGTGGGAACCATGATTTCGGGACAGATCGGAACATGGATCGGCATGTCCTTCCCCACCTATGTGGGCGCCATGTTTGTTGCTGTCATTTTGAGAAATGTGAATGAACAGGTGCATTTTTACCGCTTCGATTACGCGCTGGTGGAAGGCATCGGAGATGTTATGTTGTCCTTGTATCTTTCCATGGCACTCATGACCTTGAAGCTCTGGGAGCTGGCGGGACTCATAGGAGGGGTACTCCTGGTGGTGCTCTGCCAGGCAGTGTTCATGATTCTGGCGGCTTACTTTGTGGTATTCCGTCTGCTTGGGAAAAACTACGATGCTGCGGTGATGTGCGCCGGACTCTGCGGACACGGTCTCGGAGCCACTCCGTCCGCCATTGTCAATATGACGGCGGTCACGGAAAAATACGGCATGTCGCATCGCGCGTTCATGATTGTTCCGATCGTCGGAGCGTTTCTGGTGGATCTTATTTATCAGCCGCAAACCATAGCCTTCATCAAATTCTTTGTTCAGGGATTTACCGGTTGAGGGTCAATGAAGGATGGGTTCAATTTTACAAATGAAAGGGGAAACACGTGAAGACAGATATTGAAATCGCGCAGGAGGCGGTAGCGTTAGATATCAAGGAAATCGCCGCGGCAGAGGGCATCGAAGCCGAATATGTGGAGCAATACGGGAGAGACAAGGCAAAAATCAATTACAATGTGCTGAAGAATCACCCGGAGAAGAAGGACGGAAAGCTGATTCTCGTGACGGCAATTACGCCGACTCCGGCGGGCGAGGGAAAAACCACCACCTCCGTCGGACTTGCGGACGGCTTGCATAAGCTGGGAAAATCCGTTGCGGCAGCACTTCGAGAGCCGTCTCTCGGTCCGGTATTCGGCGTGAAGGGCGGCGCAGCAGGAGGCGGCTATGCGCAGGTCGTCCCCATGGAGGAGATCAATCTCCACTTTACCGGCGATTTTCATGCCATTGGCGCAGCCAACAACCTGATGGCAGCTCTGATTGACAATCACATTTTCCACGGCAATGCCCTCCGAATTGATTCCAAACGAATCCCCTGGAAGCGGGTGGTGGATATGAATGACCGTCAGCTCCGCAACATTGTGGACGGACTTGGCAAGAGAGTGGACGGCAGGGTCCGGGAGGACGGCTACGACATCACGGTGGCCAGTGAGATTATGGCCGTGTTCTGCCTGGCAACCGATATTCAGGATCTTCGGGAGCGGCTTTCCAAAATGATTGTTGCGTATAACGTGGACAATGAGCCGATCACTGCGGGAGATCTTCACGCGGCGGGGGCCATGGCCGCACTCCTTAAGGACGCGCTGAAGCCGAACCTGGTTCAAACACTGGAGCACACACCTGCCTTCATTCACGGCGGTCCGTTTGCGAATATTGCACACGGCTGCAATTCGGTTCTCGCCACGAAGATGGCACTGAAATTCAATGACTACGCCGTGACAGAGGGCGGATTCGGAGCGGATCTCGGCGCAGAGAAGTTTATCGACATCAAGTGCAGAATGACCGGACTCAGACCTGACTGTGCGGTGATTGTGGCGACGGTTCGCGCGCTGAAGCATCACGGCGGGGTGGCAAAAGCGGATCTCAACACACCGAATGTGGCAGCGCTGGAAAAAGGACTTCCGAACCTGCTGCAGCATGTAGAAAACATGACCAAGGTATTCGGCATCCCGAGTGTTGTGGCCATCAATCGCTTCCCCTTCGATTCTGAGGAAGAGCTGAAATTGATTGAAGACAAATGCAAGGAGCTGGGCGTCAATGTGGTTCTTTCCGAAGTTTGGGCAAAGGGCGGAGACGGAGGCGTGGAGCTGGCAAAAGAAGTGGTTCGCCTTTGCGAGACGGAAGAAGGAAGGAACTTTAAGTTTGCGTATGAGCTGGACACGACCATAGAAGAAAAGGTCAATGCCATTGTAAAGAATATTTACCGCGGCGACGGCGTGGTGTTTACGCCGGAGGCGAAGAAGCAGGTTCAGAGGCTTACGGAGCTGGGCTTTGACAAACTTCCGATCTGCATGGCAAAGACACAGTTCAGCTTCTCCGACAACAAGAATCTGGTGGGCGCACCGAGAGGATTTAAAATTACGATTCGGGAGGTCAAGGTTTCTGCGGGAGCGGGCTTCCTGGTGGCAAAGACCGGAGACATTATGACCATGCCGGGACTTCCGAAGGTTCCTGCTTCCGAAAAGATTGATGTGGATGAAAACGGAAGGATCACAGGGCTCTTCTGATCTTCGGTTACGGTTTCCGGATACAAAGAAAGGCTTTCTTGCTCGCAAAGAGGTTTCCCATGGGTGGAGACCTCTTTGTTTTTATATTCTTCTGTTTGGTGCTATAATTGAAACAAGCAGGCTTGGCAAAGAGGAGGAGACATGGCAGGACGGGAGCCGTACAGAACAAAGGCGAGAACAGAAATGATGCGTTATCTGGAAGAAAACCGGTTGAGAACGGTCAGTGCAGAAGACATTCTTCAGGATTTGCAAAAGAGCGGGCTTCGTATCAGCGCGACGACTGTGTACCGGAACCTGGAAAAGCTATGTCAGGAGCACATCGTTATGAAATTCGTGGCAGAAAAGGGAGAGAAGGCGGTTTATCAGCTGGAACACGCAGAGAAACAATGCAAAGAGCATTTGCATTTAAAATGTCTGAAATGCGGAACAGTGATCCATATGGATTGCGGATTCATGGAAGAAGTCGAGTCACATCTAAAAGAAGGGCACGGTTTTACCCTGCAATGCGAGGGATCGGTTCTCTACGGGGTGTGTGAGACCTGCGCAAAGCAAAACAACGAAGAGGAAAAACAGAAAGAAACCGGTTTACATTTCAAAAAAAATCCGGTATAATGTTCTACGTTGCAGGTGTGGTTCAATGGTAGAACACAAGCTTCCCAAGCTTGGGACGCGGGTTCGATTCCCGTCACTTGCTCTTTGGGAGAGCCTCGTAAATAAGCCGTTTTGTTGGAAAAATGGCGGATTTACGAGGTTTTTTGTTCGGCTTTCCCGCACGCCGGAGCGGGATTCCGGTGCATGAAATGGCGCATTTGTCACACGTGTGACGACATCAGTATGAGCGGGAAAGCGGGCGCCTTGGGCGATGTATGCGGTGGGAGACGCTGCGGACGGAAGGCAGAGTGGTGTGTCAAAAAGCACAAAAAGAACACACGTTCGAAAAAGCCCTTGAAACGATACGCATTCGTTTGCTATACTTGCAGGAGTTTGGTTTGCTTGGAGGATAACATGTCAAAAACACAGTACAACGCAGACAGCATTACGGTGCTGGAGGGACTCGAAGCCGTGCGCAAACGCCCCGGCATGTACATCGGCGGCGTGGGGCAGAAGGCCTTGAATCATCTGATTTATGAAATTATGGATAACTCGGTAGATGAGCACCTGGCCGGGTACTGTGATTCTGTCTGGATTACGCTGGAGGCGGACGGCTCCTGTACGGTGCGCGATAACGGACGCGGAATCCCGGTGGAGATGCATAAAAAGGGGGTTTCGGCAGAACGTATTGTCATGACGACGCTGCATGCGGGGGGCAAGTTTGACAATGACGCATACAAGACGAGCGGTGGTCTGCACGGCGTCGGTTCCTCGGTGGTCAATGCCCTGTCGACGCACATGACCGTTCGCGTCTCTCGAAACGGCGCGATCTATGAAGATTGCTATGAGCGGGGCGTCCCGAAGACAGAGCTTCAGAACGGGCTGCTTCCTGTGATCGGAAAAACGAAGCAGAGCGGGACGGAGATCAATTTTGCGCCGGATCCGGAGATCTTTGAAAAAACCGGGTTCAAGGCGGAGTGGCTGAAATCCAGGCTGCATGAGACGGCATACCTGAATGCAGGCCTTACCCTTCACTTTGAGAACCGGAGAGCCGGAGAGGAGGAGACGGTTTGCTACCACGAACCGGAGGGAATTGTGGCTTATGTGAGGGAGCTGAACCGGGGGAAGACCGCCCTGCATGAACCGATTTATTTCAGCGGGAAATTTGAGTCGGTGGAGATGGAATGCTGCATCCAGTTTGCGGATACCTTTGAAGAAGAGGTGCTGGGCTTTTGCAACAATATCTACACGGCTGAGGGGGGAACCCACCTGGCCGGTTTTAAAACCCGCTTCACCCAGCTCATCAATTCCTATGCCAGAGATCTGGGAATTCTGAAAGAAAAGGACGCAAACTTTACGGGGGCGGATACGCGAAACGGAATGACCGCCGTGGTCGCGATTAAGCATCCGGACCCTATTTTTGAGGGACAGACGAAAACCAAGCTTGCCAGTGCAGATGCCTCCCGCGCTGTGGCTGCGGTTTCGGGAGATGAGCTGACCCGTTATTTTGACCGCAATCTGGAAACCCTGAAGGCGATCATCGGCTGTGCGGAAAAGTCGGCTAAAATCCGAAAAGCCGAGGAGAAGGCAAAAACCAACATGCTTGTGAAATCAAGGTTTTCGTTTGACTCCAACGGAAAGCTTGCAAACTGTGAGTCCAGAGACGCCTCCCGATGCGAGATTTTTATTGTGGAGGGGGACTCTGCAGGAGGCTCTGCCAAGACAGCGAGAAACCGCATGTTTCAGGCGATTCTGCCGATTCGCGGTAAAATTTTAAATGTGGAAAAGGCTTCGATCGACAAGGTGCTGGCAAACGCGGAGATTAAAACCATGATCAACGCGTTCGGATGCGGATTCTCCGAGGGTTATGGGAATGATTTTGATATCGAGAAGCTGCGTTACGACAAAATTATCCTCATGACGGATGCAGATGTGGACGGCAGTCACATTGACACGCTGCTCCTGACTTTTTTGTATCGCTTTATGCCGGAGCTGATTTACGACGGTCATGTCTATCTTGCGATGCCGCCTCTCTATAAGGCAGTGCCGAAAAAAGGAGAAGGGGTATATATCTACGATGACAAGGCGCTGGAACGCTACCGAAAGAAGCATGGGGAGGGGAGCTTTACACTGCAGCGCTATAAGGGACTGGGAGAAATGGATGCGGAGCAGCTCTGGGAGACCACGTTGAATCCGGAAAATCGGGTTCTGAAGCAGGTGGAAATTGAGGATGCCCGTCTCGCAAGTGAGATGACGGCGCTGCTGATGGGGAGTGAAGTCGCACCGCGACGGGACTTTATCCATGATCATGCGGATGAGGCGGAAATTGATGCCTGAGGTAGAGAGAAAGGGCGGAATGTTCGGACGGCGCAGAAGGAAATTCGGAAATCAGAGCAAACAAAGACAGGGGATGAGATGAGATGCCTGAAAAGATTATAAAAACTGAGTACTCCGAGGAAATGCAGAAGAGCTACCTTGATTATTCTATGAGTGTAATCACCGCGCGGGCAATCCCGGACGCCCGGGACGGTTTGAAGCCGGTGCAGCGAAGAGTCCTGTACGACATGAGCGAGCTGCATTTGCATCACGACAAGCCCCACAGAAAATCCGCCAGAATTGTCGGCGATACCATGGGTAAATATCATCCCCACGGGGATTCTTCAATTTATGAGACCCTGGTGGTGATGAGCCAGGCGTTCAAGCGAGGCATGCCTCTGGTGGACGGACACGGAAATTTCGGCTCCATTGAGGGCGATGGTGCGGCGGCAATGCGGTATACGGAGGCAAAGCTGCAAAAGTTTGCGGAGGATGTGTATCTGCGGGATCTCGACAAGACAGTTCCTTTCGTCTCTAATTATGACGAGACAGAAAAGGAACCGGAGGTGCTCCCGGTTCGTGTGCCGAATCTCCTCGTCAACGGTGCGGAGGGGATTGCTGTCGGTATGTCGACCTCAATTCCGCCCCACAATCTGCGGGAGGTCTGCGATGCTTGCATCGCTTACATCAGGCAGCGGGAGATCAGTATCGATGAGCTGCTTCAAATCCTTCCGGGGCCGGATTTCCCAACCGGAGGAATCATTGCGAACCGCAGTGAATTGTCCATGATTTATCAGACGGGGACGGGAAAGCTGAAGCTTCGCGGGCGGATGGAAGTCGAGCTGGGGAAAAAGCGGAGTGAGCGGGACAAGCTGGTCATCACGGAGATTCCATACACCATGGTGGGTTCCGGAATCGACCGGTTTCTTTGCGATGTGGCAGCGCTTGTCGAAAGCAAAAAGCTTCCGGAGGTATTGGACATCTCCAACCAATCATCCAAGGAAGGCATGCGCATCGTTCTGGAGCTGAGGCGGGATGCGGACATTGAAAAAGTAAAAAACATTCTGTATAAGAAGACGAAGTTGGAGGACAGCTTCGGCGTCAATATGCTTGCCATCGTAAACGGTCGTCCGGAGACGCTGGATCTAAAAGGGGTCCTTAAGAATTATTTGGATTTTCAGTATGCCAATGCTGCCAGAAAATATACCGTTCTCCTCAAAAAAGAGCAGGAAAAGAGTGAGGTGCAGGAGGGACTGATCGCAGCGTGCGATTGTATTGACGCGATCATCGCGGTGCTGCGCGGCTCCAAGTCCATGCAGGATGCAAAGGATTGCCTTATGAAGGGCGATATCACGAAGATTCGGTTTCGAGACCCGCGATATCTCCGGGATGCGATGCAGCTGCATTTTACGGAGCGTCAGGCGCAGGCCATTTTGGAAATGCGCCTGTATCGGTTGATCGGGCTGGAAATTGATGCTCTCAGGAAGGAGCACAGGGAGACACTGAACAATATTAAAACGTATCAGTCTTACTTGGAAAATCAGGATGAAATGGATGCGCTCCTTATCTCGGATCTGGAGCAGATCAGGGAGACATATTCCACGCCGAGACGCACGGTTCTTGAGGATGGGAAAGAAGCTGTGTTTGAGGAGCAGCCGGTCAAGGAAGAGGAAGTTGTGTTTGTCATGGATCGCTACGGATACTGCAAGACCGTGGATCGCATGTTCTACGAAAGAAACCGGGAACAGGTGCATGGGGAGTCGCGCACTGTGCTTACGGTTTTAAACACCTCAAAAATTTTGCTGTTCACCGACAAGGGGCTGATGCATCAAATTCGTGTTCTGGACGTTCCTTACGGAAAGTGGAAGGACAAGGGAGTTCCGATCGACAATCTCTGCAAATTTGACGGGCGGCAGGAGGAGATTCTTCTGGTTGCGAGTCCGGAGCTGCTGGCGGGGCGCAAGCTGCTGTTTGCCACAAGGCTCTCGTATCTGAAGCAGGTTCCTGCCCGGGAGTTTGACACGGTCAATAAAATGGTCAACGCCACCAAACTGACAGAGGATGACCGGTTGCTTACCGTCAGGCTGATTCCTGAGGAGGAGACCGATGTCGTACTGATCTCTGACCTGGGCTTCACCCTGCGCTTCTCCGTGGGAGAAATTTCCGAGATGAAGAAGAATGCCAGAGGGGTTCGCGGCATGAAATTGTCCGCGGCGGATCAGCTGGAAAAGCTCTGCCTTCTCTCAGAGGAAACCAGCTGCGAGTTCAGAGGAAAGGAGCTCTCTCTGACTCGTCTGAAAGTGGCCCGGCGCGACGGAAAAGGAACGAAAATCAAGAAATCATAGAAAACTGAAAAAAGTGATTGACATTCCTCTATACGGATGCTAAGATGAGCAAGTCGCCTCTGAGGGGGCAGAACAAAAGCACCTTGACAATCGAAGATCAGACAGTACACATAACCCTGAAATTCCAAAAAGGATTTCAAAAAGAACGAAACCAAGTAATACGGGTAAGATAACTGAGAAGTCAACGTTATCTGACCTGGAGAGAACTTAAAACAGAGAGTTCGATCCTGGCTCAGGATGAACGCTGGCGGCGTGCTTAACACATGCAAGTCGAACGAGAGATCCGGACGGAAGTTTTCGGACGGAAGAGCGGATTTCGAGTGGCGGACGGGTGAGTAACGCGTGGGGAACCTGCCTCATACAGGGGGATACCAGCCGGAAACGGCTGTTAAAACCGCATAAGACCACAGAGCCGCATGGCTCAGGGGTAAAAACTCCGGTGGTATGAGATGGACCCGCGTTCGATTAGCCAGTTGGCGGGGTAACGGCCCACCAAAGCGACGATCGATAGCCGATCTGAGAGGATGACCGGCCACATTGGGACTGAGACACGGCCCAAACTCCTACGGGAGGCAGCAGTGGGGAATATTGCACAATGGAGGGAACTCTGATGCAGCGACGCCGCGTGAGTGAAGAAGTATTTCGGTATGTAAAGCTCTATCAGCAGGGAAGAAGATGACGGTACCTGAATAAGAAGCCCCGGCTAACTACGTGCCAGCAGCCGCGGTAATACGTAGGGGGCAAGCGTTATCCGGATTTACTGGGTGTAAAGGGAGCGCAGACGGCTGTGCAAGTCTGAAGTGAAAGCCCGCGGCTCAACTGCGGGATTGCTTTGGAAACTGTGCGGCTTGAGTATCGGAGAGGTAAGCGGAATTCCAAGTGTAGCGGTGAAATGCGTAGATATTTGGAGGAACACCGGTGGCGAAGGCGGCTTACTGGACGAAAACTGACGTTGAGGCTCGAAGGCGTGGGGAGCAAACAGGATTAGATACCCTGGTAGTCCACGCGGTAAACGATGAATACTAGGTGTCGGTGCCCAAAGGGTATCGGTGCCGTCGCAAACGCAATAAGTATTCCACCTGGGGAGTACGTTCGCAAGAATGAAACTCAAAGGAATTGACGGGGACCCGCACAAGCAGTGGAGCATGTGGTTTAATTCGAAGCAACGCGAAGAACCTTACCAAGTCTTGACATCCCGATGACCGGCTCGTAACGGAGCCTTCTCTACGGAGCAGCGGAGACAGGTGGTGCATGGTTGTCGTCAGCTCGTGTCGTGAGATGTTGGGTTAAGTCCCGCAACGAGCGCAACCCCTATTGCCAGTAGCCAGCAGGAGAGCTGGGCACTCTGGCGAGACTGCCCGGGATAACCGGGAGGAAGGTGGGGATGACGTCAAATCATCATGCCCCTTATGATTTGGGCAACACACGTGCTACAATGGCGTAAACAGAGGGAAGCAAAGGAGTGATCCGGAGCGAATCCCAAAAATAACGTCTCAGTTCGGACTGTAGTCTGCAACCCGACTACACGAAGCTGGAATTGCTAGTAATCGCGAATCAGCATGTCGCGGTGAATACGTTCCCGGGTCTTGTACACACCGCCCGTCACACCATGGGAGTCAGCAACGCCCGAAGTCAGTGACCCAACCGCAAGGAGGGAGCTGCCGAAGGCGGGGCGGATAACTGGGGTGAAGTCGTAACAAGGTAGCCGTATCGGAAGGTGCGGCTGGATCACCTCCTTTCTAAGGAAAGAAGAGTAGGGGTTGTGTGTGCTGTCAGGTCTTTGATTGTGAGGGGAAGAATATCCGGTGTCAAGACGCGAAGGGGACACACCCGTACCCATCCCGAACACGACGGTTAAGCCCTTTGCGGCCGAAGGTACTATGCTGGTGACGGCATGGGAGAACAGGTGGGCGCCGGATTTTAAAAAGAAAAAACAGTTCCGAAGGGGACGTAGCAGTAGAGCAACAAGCGAATCAAAAGCAGGAAAGAATCAAAACCGGAAAAGAATCAAAAGAGTTAAAAGAAGAGAAACAGACGGGGGTGTAGCTCAGTTGGGAGAGCACCTGCCTTGCAAGCAGGGGGTCAAGAGTTCGAATCTCTCCATCTCCACTCGCGCAGAGCATTGCGCGAATCGCACCTTGAAAACCGCATACAGAAGAATATCGAATCAAGATAATCTAGACATCCGAGGTGATACGGGCAGCATGTCCGTATCCGAAGAAACGTAAGAAACAATCGTTGGAAACAACGAAATCATGACTGAAACACCGCGCGCTTACACGCTAGTGAGCGCGAGAAGTCAGGAGCGGAGGCGTGAGAGAGCTTGTTCCGGGGAGGCGATTAATCGTTGCATTCCGGGAAACAGGCAGAAAGCGCGAGCCGCGCCGACGAGGTTAAACAGAAAGAGCGTAGGGTGGATGCCTTGGCACTAAGAGCCGAAGAAGGACGTGATAAGCTGCGAAAAGCTGCGGGAAGGAGCAAATATCCTGAGATCCGCAGATCTCCGAATGGGGAAACCCGCTGCAGGAAAGCTGCAGCGACCATACATGAATCCATAGTGTATGGCCGGGAACCCGCTGAACTGAAACATCTAAGTAGGCGGAGGAAAAGAAAACAAGAGTGATTCCGTAAGTAGCGGCGAGCGAAAGCGGAACAGCCCAAACCGCGGTGCGTGCACCGCGGGGTAAGGACTGCAGGAAGCGGCAAGCTTTTTATCAGAAGAGGACTGGAACGTTCCGCCAAAGAGGGTGAGAGCCCCGTAAGGGAAAAGGAGCGAGCTGCCGGCAGGATCCGGAGTACCACGAGACACGAGAAACCTTGTGGGAAGGCGGGGGGACCACCCCCCAAGGCTAAATACTACTTAGTGACCGATAGTGCACAGTACTGTGAAGGAACGGTGAAAAGGACCCCGGGAGGGGAGTGAAAGAGAACCTGAAACCCTATGTTTACAGGCAGTGGAAGTACGATACATGAACGTACGACCGCGTACTTTTTGTAGAACGGTCCGGCGAGTTGCCGGTACTGGCGAGGTTAAGGACTAAAGGTCTGAAGCCGAAGGGAAACCAAGTCTTAATAGGGCGATAAGTCAGTACAGGCAGACCCGAAACCGGGTGATCTATCCATGTCCAGGTTGAAGTTTCCGTAAAAGGGAATGGAGGACCGAACGCACATCCGTTGAAAAGGGTGGCGATGAGGTGTGGATAGGGGAGAAATTCCAATCGAACCCGGAGATAGCTGGTTCTCCTCGAAATAGCTTTAGGGCTAGCCTCGGCTCAGTCAGACGGAGGTAGAGCACTGAATTCCTAAGGGGACGTCAAAGTTTGCCAAGGGATATCAAACTGCGAATGCCGTACTGATGGTGGCCGGGAGTCAGACTGTACGAGATAAGTTGGACAGTCAAAAGGGAAAGAGCCCAGACCTGCAGCTAAGGTCCCAAAATACGTGTTAAGTGGAAAAGGATGTGGGATTTCGAAGACAACTAGGATGTTGGCTCAGAAGCAGCCACACATTCAAAGAGTGCGTAATAGCTCACTAGTCGAGAGGTCCTGCGCCGAAAATTTCCGGGGCTGAAACACGATACCGAAGCTCAGGAATGTGAAAACATTGGTAGAGGAGCAATCCCAGGTTGCAGAAGCGGTACCGATAAGGAGCCGTGGAGAGCTGGGAAGAGAGAATGCCGGAATGAGTAGCGAGAATGATGTGAGAATCATCATGGCCGAATATCCAAGGATTCCAGGGTAAAGCTGATCTGCCCTGGGTAAGTCGGGGCCTAAGGCAAGGACGAAAGTCGTAGTCGATGGAGAGCTGGTGAAGATTCCAGCACCTGATATGATCAGAACTGTGGGGACACGGAAGCGAAACCGGACCCGGGAGAGCAAAGACCGGGCGAAGCGAAGTAGGAGGACGGAAGGAAAAACCGCCGTTCAATCCGAAGGCGCGACAGGGAGCGAAGAAAAGTAGCGAAGCCGGGAGACGAAGCCGTCGAGAAAAGCCGCTATTGTATCATATCAGCCCGTACCGAAAACCGACACAGGTGGATGAGGAGAGAATCCTAAGGCCGGCGGGAGAAGCATTGTTAAGGAACTCGGCAAAATGACCCCGTAACTTCGGGAGAAGGGGTGCTGGTGAGAACCAGCCGCAGAG
>NBBL01000004.1 GCA_002892395.1 Lachnospiraceae bacterium | reverse complement strand
CGGGATAAACGCTGAAGGCATCTAAGCGTGAAGCCCCCCTCAAGATGGGATATCTCATACGCAAGTAGTAAGACCCCTTAAAGACGATAAGGTAGATAGGGCAGAGGTGTAAGCATAGTGATATGTAGAGCTGACTGCTACTAATCGGTCGAGGGTTTAACCAGAAGGTCGAGTAGGAAATGAGAGAGGGAAGTTAGAGAGTCAGGATTCGATTCTGTATGTGGTTTTCAGGGTGTGAACACAAGAAGACAACAAAATAAGATAGATCAAAGTGTTATGGCCCGGTGGCTCAGTTGGTTAGAGCGCCGCCCTGTCACGGCGGAGGTCGACGGTTCAAGTCCGTTCCGGGTCGCTTAGATTTTATATAAGGTACGGGATCTTAGCTCAGCTGGGAGAGCATCTGCCTTACAAGCAGGGGGTCACAGGTTCGAGCCCTGTAGGTCCCATTTATGATTTTAGCAAGAGAAGACCGTGCCGATGTGGCTCAATGGCAGAGCAGCTGATTTGTAATCAGCAGGTTATCGGTTCGAGTCCGATCATCGGCTCTTTATTTGAATCAAAATCCATGGGGGAATTCCCGAGTGGCCAAAGGGGACAGACTGTAAATCTGCTGGCACTGCCTTCGGTGGTTCGAATCCACCTTCCCCCACTCACAGAATGAAAATTCTGTCAAATACACGCAAGTGTTATATCTATCGCGGGGTAGAGCAGTCCGGAAGCTCGTCGGGCTCATAACCCGGAGGTCGCAGGTTCAAATCCTGTCCCCGCAATCTTGCCTTGGTAGCTCAGTTGGTAGAGCGGAGGACTGAAAATCCTTATGTCACTGGTTCGATTCCGGTCCAAGGCATTTTTCTTTTATCTAAAAATGCTTATGCTGGTTTTAGAAAGAAAAGTTTGGGATACTAGCTCAGGTGGTAGAGCACTTGACTTTTAATCAAGTTGTCGCGGGTTCGAGTCCCGCGTATCTCAGTTACGGAAAGCCTCGTAAATATGCCGTTTGATTAGAAAAATGGCGGATTTACGAGGCTTTTTTGCTCCGATTTTCCGCAGGGTAGAACGGGATTTCCAGTGCATGAAATGGTGCATTTGTCACACATGTGACAAAACGATTCTAAGAGTCGTTCGAAATGATTCTTGGTTTAAATTAAATAATGAAGCATAACGTCGAATATGTTAAAATAAGGAAACTGCAGGTGCGAGAGATTCTGTTTTGTAACTCGCGGAAATCCCCCCAGGGCTTTCCGGGGGAGGAGAGGAAGGAAACTGCAATTGGATGTGCAGACCAACAAGCCGCTGTCAGTTGCGGTGTTACGAACAAGAAACGGAGAGGTGGCGGGATTTGAGGACTTTTATCTGCTGACCTGTGCGAATACGTTCCGGGACATTCGCTCCGTTACAGAGACAGATGAGGAGGCCTGGGACCTGTTACGAAGGGTTTATCAGGAGGTCTGGCAGCGACATGAAAGCTTACCCGAAACCGGGATTATTCGCTCATGGCTTCGTCTCTTAATCCGAGATGTTTCCCAAAAGACAGAGGGGAATATTGCTGATAATTTTACGGGGGACACGCCGGAGGAACTGATCCCCGATGCGGACAATCGGACGGTGGCTTCTTTGATTCAGATTGAAGAGGCATTGGGGATGATGTGGAAACCGGATGTACAACCGGAGGAAAGAAATCAATCTACGGCTTTTGTCGCTGCAGGGCGGTTTCTGTTTTCTGTCGGACTGGTGGCTGTGGCTGTTCTTGTTGCATTGCTGTTGCTTCAAATGGTAAAAAAAGAGGTTCGGGAGAGCAAGCTTGCGCCGCAAAAAACAAAGAGAGAGACTGTTTCGGTGCAGACGGAAACGGAGAAAGAGACCGGTGCAGCCGTTGCAGGATGGAATCACACAGATATGGGGTGGCAGTACCGAAATGAGGATGGAAGTGTTCCTGCTGCCGGGTGGTTTGAGGACGAGGGAGCGCTGTATTACCTGAACGAGGAGGGGTATGCGCTGACGGGGAAGCACCACTTTGGAGTGCAGGATTTTCGGTTTGGGGAGGATGGAATTTTAAAAGAGATTACCCGAACGTACGCCAGGGAGAAAAGTGAAACCATTTTGTCTGTTCATATGCGTGAATACGGGCAGGAGGCAGACATTGACCGCATCATTGACGATTCCATCGTCCTTGATAATGAGTGGATTTATTTTTTGCGCGCGGAGGATGGATCAGGTGTGCCCTCGCTTTATCGAACGCTGAAGGCGGAGGATCACACTGAGTTGATTGCGGATTCCGTATCCGGCTATCTTGTACAGAATCGCTTTCTTTGGTACTGCCGAAAGGGGAGCATAGAGAAATTTGATAAGACCGCTGCTGAGTCCGAATTCCAGGACGGATTCCGGATGGAAGAGGGGAATCACTGCTGGAGGTTGAAGGATGCGTCCGGAGGCGTGGTTCAGCCCCCGAATGGCTACCTGGATTTTGACGGTCGTGTGTACCGAATCCAGGACGGTGAAATCAAGCATGTGAAGAACGGGCCGCAAAGGATTGGAAGCTACCGCTTTTACTGTGAGAACCCTTCGCAGAGTCCTGCAATTCTGAGAGACAATGGGATCGCCTATTTGAGGCATGGAGTGGCGATTGATGCACTGGCAACGTTGGGAGAATCGTTGTATTACAGTGTATTGCTCTCCTCCGGTGCAGGCGGCGCAGAAAGAAGCCAGCTCTGGAGGGTGGATATTTATACGGGGGAGGCTGCGGCAGTCAGCGGCGTATTTCAAGGAAGAATCGCTGCCATGTATCCTTATCCCGAGGATCAGATTATTCTCATGGAATATCGTCCGGGAAAAACGAACGCATTGTACGGAAAGCTGGCTCTGATCCAAAACGGAAAGAGCTATACGCTTCAGGATGACAAACTGAGAGCCGGAACGTACGGAAACGGAAGTGATCAGCTCCTTCCCTTGTGGTATGACGGAACCGATGTTTACTGCTACTGGAATAATTGCAGCCCCGACATTTCCTCGGACGGAACGATAGAGGTTCTCTCGACCAGGACACTTAAAATTCCGATTTCCAGGAAGCAGATGCTGGGGGGTGAGTCTTCCGACCGGGGACCGAAATTTGCAGATGTGAGCGGTGCGGAAAACCCGGAAGAAACGGAACTTCCGGGGGCTTCGGGAAATACAGAAAACGGAGAGGCTTTATCGGAAGACGAAATGGCAGAGGTCAATCGCACCGCGGAAGCAGTTCCGGGAGAATCAGAGGAAAAAACAGAGGAAAATACAGGGGAAAATACAGGGGAAAATACAGAAGCAGGATCGGTGGGTCAAATGTATGTGGAGCCGGCTCCCACGGAACATCCGTAAGAGCGCAGGAGAAAAGGACAGTATTTTGGGAAAAATATTTTATGTCATGGGAAAGAGCGCAGCAGGAAAGGATACCGTTTACCGGGAGCTGCTGCGCCGGATTCCGGAGCTGAAGAGAATCGTCCCGTTTACAACAAGACCAATGCGGGAACATGAGCGGGAGGGAAGGGAGTATCATTTTTTGACGGAAGCCGCACTGACGCAGTATCAAAGGCAGGGAAGGCTGATCGAACAGAGAGTATATCAGACAACCCGCGGGCGTTGGTTTTATGCAACGGTAGATGACGGAAGCATTGATCCGGGTCGGCAATCAAGCTATTTGGGAATCGGAACGTTGGAAAGCTTTCAGGCGCTTTGCCGATACTTTGGAAGAGAGCGTATGATGCCGCTGTACCTTGAAGTACCGGATGGAGAACGCTTGCGGCGCGCCATTCAAAGAGAGGAGAAGCAGCAGAATCCGCGATACGATGAGCTGTGCAGGCGCTATTTGGCGGATGAGCAGGATTTTTCCGATCTGCGTCTTAAGGAAGCGGGTATCCGCAAGCATTATGACAATACGGATCTGGAGTCCTGCCTTGCCGATCTGATCGGGGATGTGATAGAATATGTATAATTTTTCGGATGTACTCGGTCAGGACAGCGTGAAGCAGCATTTGCAAAGAGCGGTGGAAGCTGACCGGGTTTCACATGCATATATGCTGATTGGCGAAGCAGGAATGGGCAAGTGCGTCCTTGCCCAGAGCTTTGCCAAGCTGCTGCTTTGTGAGCATAACACCCGGATTCCCTGCGGAGTGTGCCACAGCTGCAGGCAGATTGAAGCCGGAACGCATCCGGACGTGCGTTTGCTTCGCCGGGAAAAGCCATCGAGCATTTCTGTGCGGGATGTGAGAGAGCAATTGGCAGAGGAAGTTTTTATTCGGCCTTTTTCCGGGAGAAAGCGGATTTTTATTGTTCCCGAGGCAGAAAAAATGACGCCGGAGGCACAGAATGCGGTGTTGAAAACCATAGAGGAGCCTCCGGAATATGCGGTCATACTGTTGCTGACAGAGAGCGAAGGCGGGCTGCTGGAGACGGTCAGGAGCCGGTGTGTCAAGCTGAAATTCCGACCGGTTTCGGAGAGACTGCTGTCGGCATATTTGCAGCAAAGCCTGCTGGTAAGCGAAGAGGATGCAGTGCTGGCGGCACGGTTTGCAAGAGGGATTCCGGCAAGGGCGGTACAACTTTTGCAGGAGAGTCAATTGAAAGAACGGATCCTGCACTGTATTGAGATTGCAGCTGAGCTGCCGGGGAAAAAGGCAGGGGAGTTTCTCAGGGAACAGGCGTGGATTCTGGAAACATTTGAGGAGCTTCCGGACTTTTTATCTCTCCTTCGAATGTATTACAGAGATCTTTTGAGTGTAAAGAAGGGCTGCACCGGAAATCCGCTGATTTTTTCCGGTCAGGAGAGATTGCTTGTGCGGGAAGCGGGAGAACTGACCATGCCGGCGGTCGGCGCAATTTTGGATGAAATAAACCGAACGGAGGACAGGCTGAAGGCGAATGTCAATCCGGAAGTATCGCTGGAACTTCTTCTTCGAGTGATACAAAAGGGCGGGAGAAAGGGATGAACGAATGACAACGGTTGTTGGAGTCCGATTTCGAGAAATCGGTAAAATATATACATTTGATCCGGGGGAGCTGAGTCTGCGCCGGGGAGATCATGTGATTGTAGAGACCGCAAAGGGAAATGAATACGGAACGGTGGTGCTGGGAAATTATCAGATCTGCGAGAGACATTTAGAGCAGCCGCTTCGGATGGTGCTGAGAGGTGCGACGGAGCAGGATGATAGCAGGGTAGCAGAGCACAGGGAAAAAGAAGCGGAAGCCTTGAGAATCTGCCGTCAAAAGGTCTCAGAGCATCAGCTGGATATGAAGGTGATCGCTGTGGAAGCAGCGTTTGATGAGAACAAATTATTGTTCTTTTTCACTGCGGACGGGCGTGTTGATTTTCGGGAGCTTGTGAAGGATCTCGCTTCGGTTTTTCATGTACGGATTGAACTTCGGCAGGTGGGCGTTCGGGATGAGACGAAGATCCTGGGGGGAATGGGACCCTGCGGGCGGGCGCTCTGTTGCCATTCCTGGCTTTCGGATTTTGTGCCGGTGTCCATCAAGATGGCGAAGGAACAAAATCTTTCGTTAAATCCACAGAAGATCAGCGGTGTATGCGGGCGTCTGATGTGCTGTCTCAAAAATGAAGCGGATACCTACGCTTATTTGAATGCGCAGCTTCCCAAAAAAGGAGACATGGTGGCGCTGGAGGACGGGCTGAAGGGCGAAATTATGGACATCAATGTCTTGAAGCAGACCGTTCGGGTACTGGTGCTTCTGGACAATGACGAGCGCGAGATCCGTGAGGTTCCTGCGGGGGAGACAACGTTTATTGCACATCGAAAGAAGGGGCAGCCCAGTCAGCTGAAGAAGGACGCCATGGCGCGGCGGGAGTCGCAGCTGCAGGAGCAGAGGGAACGGAGTAAGAAAAAGAGCAGAGAAAAGGATGGGATAGAGCATCCCGAGAAAGCAGAGGAAGCGGAGGAGAGAACGCCGGGATGCGAGACTATGGGAGGCAGAAAGCGGCGCATCCGTTCGCCGAAGCCTGCTCATCCGACGGCGCGGACAGAGGAGAGAAGCAACGCGGAGGAAGGAGGAGCCGGATCCAGGCATTCCATCCGCGGGGCAGAGGAGGAGCCTGCGGAAAAAGTGGGAGAGGGCGCTTCCCGCCTGAAGAAGCGGCGGAGACGCCGCCCGTCAGGGGAACAGAAAAATCGGGAACAGGCAATGGGAACAGACGTCGGCCATGATTGAGCAAAGACCCGGAGAGCGTATTGACGATTTGCAGAGGAGTCGGCTTCAGATCATCCAGAATCCTTCCGGCTTTTGCTTTGGAATGGACGCGGTGCTTCTCAGCGGCTTTGTGACCGTGAAGCCGGGGGAGTTCGTTGTGGATCTTTGCAGCGGGAGCGGGATCATTCCGCTTTTGCTCAGTGCGAAAACAAAGGCAAAGCGGATCATCGGCATTGAGCTTCAAAAAGAGATGGCGGATATGGCAACGCGGAGCGTGGAGCTGAATCATCTGTCGCCCCGGGTGGAGATTCGATGCGCAGATCTCAGGGACAGGGGGGCAGCGGGAGAGAGCGGAATGATTGATGTTGTGACCTGCAATCCGCCATACATGGCAGTCGGAGGCGCGATTAGAAATCCCGATGATGCCAAGGCCATTGCAAGGCATGAAATTTACTGCACCCTGGAGGATACTGTTCGGGAGACAGGGCGCCTGTTAAAAAACGGAGGGCGCTGTGCCTATGTCTATCGCCCGAACCGTCTGATTGAGTTGATATCCGCATTGAGGCGTTTCCAAATGGAGCCGAAGCGCATGAAGTTGGTGCATCCCTTTTTGAATCGAGAGGCGAACATGGTGCTTCTGGAAGCAGTAAAGGGAGGCAGAGCCGCACTCCGAGTGGAAGCGCCGCTGGTTGTCTTTCAGAGACCGGGGGTTTACAGCGATGAAATCAGAGACATTTACGGATATTAGATCCGGGCGAAAAAGGAGAAAAAGTGGAGGAGGCAGTCGGCAAGCTTTATCTGGTCGCGACGCCGATCGGTAATTTGCAGGACATCAGTCAGCGTGCGTTGGAGGTTTTCCATCAGGTTGATTTGATTGCGGCGGAGGATACGCGAAACACGCTTCGCCTTTTGAATCATCTGGGAATCAAAAAGCCGTTGACCAGCTACCATGAATATAATAAAGTCGAAAAGGCCGATGCGTTGATTGAGGTGCTGCAGCGTGGGAACAGGATCGCACTGGTCACCGATGCCGGGATGCCGGCAATCTCAGATCCCGGAGAGGTCATGGTTCAAAAGGCCTATGAAGCCGGAGTGGAGGTGACGATTATCCCGGGTCCGTGTGCAGCGGTGAGTGCTCTGGCAATCAGCGGGCTTTCCACGCGGCGGTTCTGCTTTGAGGCCTTTCTTCCCGCAGATAAGAGAATGCGGGCAGAAATTCTGGCGGAATTGCAGGCGGAGACCAGAACCATTGTGATCTACGAGGCGCCCCATCGTCTTTTAAAAACATTGAAGGAACTTTCTAAGGTGCTGGGAGAGGAGAGAAGGATCAGCCTGGTGAGGGAATTGACAAAGCTTCATGAAGAAGTGCAGAGGGGAAGCATCGGAGAACTGATTCGACGAATGGAAGCCCCGGAGCACCCGCTCCTGATTCGGGGCGAGTATGTTCTTGTGGTGGAAGGACGCAGTTTACGAAAAAAAAAGGAAGCGGAGCAAGCCGAATGGGCTGCCATGAGCGTTGCAGAGCACGTTGCATTTTATGAGTCGCAGGGAATGGAACGGAAGGAAGCGATGCGGGCTGCAGCCAGAGACCGGGGAGTGAGCCGACGGGATATCTATCGGACTTTTCTCTGATGTGATACACTGGGAGAGCGAAGGAAGGAGATGGGAGAGATGGGTCAGGAAAGCAGGAAAAAGCCGTATTATATTACAACAGCGATCGCGTATACATCGGGAAAGCCGCACATAGGAAATACCTATGAGATTATTTTGGCCGATGCGATTGCACGGTTTAAGCGTGCAGAGGGATACGATGTTCGTTTTCAGACCGGAACCGATGAGCACGGACAGAAAATTGAGGAAAAAGCGGCAGCAGCCGGCGTCACTCCGAAGAAATTTGTGGACGATGTGGCGGCAGAGATCAGGCGCATTTGGGACTTGATGAACACCTCGTATGACCGCTTTATCCGGACGACAGATCCGGATCACGAGGCTCAGGTACAGAAAATCTTCAGGAAGCTGTATGAGCAGGGAGATATTTATAAAAGTGAGTACGAGGGAATGTACTGTACGCCCTGCGAGAGTTTCTGGACGCCGTCTCAGCTGGTGGATGGGAAATGCCCGGATTGCGGCCGTCCTGTGAAGCCCGCAAAGGAGGAAGCCTATTTCTTTCGAATGAGTAAATATGCGGATCGCTTGATCAAACACATTGAGGCGCATCCGGAGTTTATTCAGCCGGTTTCCAGAAAAAATGAAATGATGAACAATTTTCTGAAGCCGGGTTTGCAGGATCTCTGCGTGTCCCGCACCAGCTTTCACTGGGGCATTCCCGTTGATTTTGATCCGAAGCATGTGGTTTATGTCTGGTTGGATGCACTCACAAACTATGCGACCGGGCTTGGCTACGACGCGGACGGAGCCAGCGGTCCCCTCTATCGGAAATACTGGCCGGCAGATTTGCACCTGATCGGAAAGGACATCATCCGCTTCCATACCATTTACTGGCCGATTTTCCTCATGGCACTGGGTGAGCCGCTTCCCAAGCAGGTGTTTGGGCATCCGTGGCTTTTGCAGGAGGGCGGAAAGATGTCTAAGTCCAAGGGGAATGTGCTTTATGCAGATGATTTGGCAGCCTTTTTCGGGGTGGATCCGGTTCGTTATTTCTGTCTGCATGAGATGCCGTTTGAAAACGACGGTGTCATTAGCTGGGATTTAATGGTTGAGCGTTATAATTCCGACCTGGCAAATATACTGGGGAATCTTGTGAGCCGGACGATTGCAATGAGCAATAAGTATTTTGGCGGGGTTGTGACTCGGCCGGAGGTTTCGTTTCCCGAAGAGGAGCAGGCTCTGGATCGGGAATTCTGTGAGACAGTGCTTCGGGAAGGAAGGAAGGTCAGTGAGAAGATGCAGGGCCTGCGTGTCGCGGATGCGATGAGCGCACTCTGGAACATCTTTAAGCGCTGCAATAAATATATTGATGAGACGATGCCCTGGAGCCTTGCCAAGAAGGAAACCGGACGGGATCGGCTTAACATGGTTCTCTATAACCTGACAGAGGCAATCACCATTGGGGCGTCTCTTCTGTTCAGCTTTATGCCGGAAACCTCGGAAAAGATTTTGAGGGAATTCCATGCGGAGCGGAGAGAGCTGCAGGAGATGGAACACTTTGGCCTCTATCCGTCCGGAACCAGGGTGGAGGAGACGGCGGATATTCTGTTTGCCCGTCTGGATCCCAAGGCTGTGGAGGAAAAACTGAGGGAGGAGCAGGAGGCGGCAAAGGAAAAGACCGCTGAAGCGGCAAAGGCAAAAGCCTCCGAAGCGGGGCGAGAGACAGAATCCCCACTTCCCCAGGTGCCGGAAAAGGAGATGGTGGAGTTTGAAGCCTTTTCTCAGTGCGAGTTCCGGGTTTGTGAGGTGCTGAAGTGCGAGGCGGTGCCAAAGTCCAAAAAGCTGCTCTGCTTCCAGTTGAAATGCGGAAAGAATACCATTCAGATTTTGTCGGGAATTAAGAAGTGGTATCCTGAACCGGAAAAGCTGGTGGGGAAGAAGGTGATGGCAATCGTCAATTTGAAGCCGGCAAGGCTTGCGGGAATGGAATCACAGGGAATGCTGCTTTCTGCCGAAGACAGGGAGGGAAGGCTGAGCCTGATGACGCCGATGTCGGAAGAGATTTCACCCGGCGCGGAGATTGGATAATCATGATGATTGATACCCATGCACACTATGATGATGAAGCCTTCGAGCAGGACAGAGATGTCCTGCTCGGAGCTTTCCCCCAGCGGGGAATCGAAGCAGTGATTAATTCCGGAGCCTCCGTGGACTCCTCCCTGATCGGACTGGAATTGTCCCGGCGCTGGCCGTGGGTCTATTGTGCGCTCGGGGTACATCCGAATCATGTGACAGAGCTGACAGATGAGATACTGGAACATTTCGCGGAGCTGTCTGCATTCAGGAAGGTGGTCGCGATTGGCGAAATCGGCCTGGAGTACCATTATGAGGATCCGGGACGGGAGCTGCAGGCGGTCTGGTTTCGCAAGCAGCTTCAGCTTGCAAAAAAACTCGGACTTCCGGTGATTGTGCATTCCAGAGATGCGGTACAGGACACCATGGATCTTATGCGGGAGGAGAGAGCAGAGGAGATCGGCGGCGTGATTCACTGCTTTTCTGCCGGAGTAGAAGTGGCGGAGCAATACGTAAAAATGGGGTTTTATCTTGGAATTGGGGGAGTTGTCACCTTTAAAAACGGGAAAAAGATGAAGGAAGTGGTGCGTGAGATGCCAATCGAGGCAATTTTACTTGAGACAGACTGCCCCTATCTTTCTCCGGAGCCCCACCGGGGGACGAGAAACTCGTCGTTGAATTTGCCGTATATTGTAAGAGAGATTGCAGCCATTAAGGGAATCCATGAGCAGACCGTGATTGACATCACAAAAGAGAACGCGCTTCGCTGTTTCCCAAGGCTCGCATCGGTCAGAGGAGTGTAGATGCCAGATCTCGGTAAACCGCAGAACACCATAGAACTGATTAAAAAGCACCGGTTTCACTTTCGGAAACGGCTTGGGCAGAATTTCCTGATTGATCCCCATGTCCTCGGTAAAATTGCGGATGCAGCGAACATCGTCCCGGAGGACTGTGTGCTGGAGATTGGACCGGGGATCGGAGCCATGACCCAGTATCTCGCAGAGCGAGCCGGGAAGGTTGTCGCAGTGGAAATTGATTCGGAGCTGATTCCGATTCTTGAAGAGACCTTAAAGCCGTACCCAAATGTAATCCTGATTCACGGAGATATCCTGAAGCAGGATATCTCCGCATTGGCGGAAGCGTACAATGAAGGAAAGCCCTTGCGTGTGGTGGCAAATTTGCCATATTATATCACAACGCCGATTATCATGAATCTCCTTAGAAAGGACGTACCGGTTAAGAGCATTACGGTGATGGTTCAAAAGGAGGTGGCAGAGCGCATGCAGGCTCGTCCTGGGACAAAGGAGTATGGGGCGCTCTCGCTTGCAGTACAATATTATGCAAACGCGGAGATTAAGGCAAATGTTCCGCCAAATTGTTTTATTCCCCGTCCGAATGTGGGCTCTGCAGTGATTGGACTGGAGCGCTATGAAAAGCCGCCGGTTTTCACCCGGGATCCTGATTTTCTGTTCCGTTTGATACGGGCAGCGTTTCATCAAAGAAGAAAGACTCTTTCCAATGCGCTGAGTCACGGAACACCGGACGGCATCACGAGAGAGATGGTGACAAGACGGCTTCGTGATCTGCAGCTTTCGGAGACGATTCGGGGAGAGGCGCTTTCACTGGAAGAATTTGCAATGCTATCAGATTTGCTTTTGGAGGAAATACATGATTAAAACAGCGAAAAAAGCGATTCTCACCTTTGCTGTACTCACATTGGCTGCGGGCATGGGAGCCTGCGGGCAGGCGCATGGTGTTGCAGATTCGGAAGCCGCACAGAGCAGTGAGATCGCAATCGGAGACCAGAAGGAGGAGACTTCAGGCGGAGAAGGGAAGGGAGCAGAGAATGGAAGCGGTGAGACGGGAGATCCTGGGAGCACAGGCTTTGGCGTGCTTTCAGCCGGGATTGACAGTCCTAAGTTTCCGAACCTGGATATTGTGGTTCCCACAACCGAGCCGGCGCCCAGCGTGATCCGCATCGGGACCAGAAGCTGGATTATCAAGGATTTGCAGGCGCGACTCATGGAGCTGGGCTTTATGGACAACGATGAACCGTCGGATTACTACGGGGAGGTGACGGCAGCCGCAGTTAAAATCTACCAGCGGCAAAATTCGCTGTCGCAGGACGGGATCGTGGGAGAGGAGACACTGCGGGCGATTTTGGATGAAAACGCCCACTATTACAAGGCACAGCAGGGAGACAGCGGTTCGGATATCGTGGAGCTCCAGCAGCGCTTATATCAGCTGGGCTACCTTGCCAGTGAGGGAGAAATCACCGGAACCTTTGATGAAAAGACACTTTCTGCCGTTCTGAAATTTCAGCAGTTGAACGGGCTGGAGCAGGATGGAAAAGTCGGAAGAAAAACCATGAGCCTGGTTTATTCCGAGGAAGTGAAGCCGAATATGATTGCATACGGAGAAAAAAGCGATCTGGTGCTGGCAGCGCAGAAGCGGCTTCGAACCCTCGGATATTTGACCAGCGAGCCGGACGGAACCTTTGGTCTTGGCACCGCCATGGCGATTAAGGAGTTCCAGTCGAGAAACGACTTGGTGGTGGATGGATATCTGGGACCGGGAACCAGAGAAAAGCTGAATAGTAATGAGGCACAGGCCTTCGGACTTGTGCTGGGAGATCAGAGTGATACGGTGACCCGGGTACAGCAGCTCCTGAGCAAGTGGGGGTATTTGAATTCCCAGCTGGTGACAGGTTATTACGGAGAGGCAACCAAAAAGGCAGTTGTAGATTTTCAAAAGAGAAACAATCTGTCTTCCGACGGTTCTGTCGGCGCTATGACGATGGCAAAGCTGACCGGAGATGAGGTGCGGCGTCCGGCGCCGCGGCATTCCGTTCCCTCCCGGCAGCACAACGCTTCGGGGGGGAGTCCTTCCGGAGGCGGAAACAGCTCTTCCGGAAACGGATCCTCCGAAAACAGCGGGGCGGGCTCCGATTATTCGTACACGGGAGGCGGCTCCGTCGGTGCGCTTCTGGATGTGGCGAGCTCCAAGCTCGGCTGTCCTTATGTGTGGGGAGCAAAGGGACCGGGCTCCTTTGACTGTTCCGGGTTTGTGTACTGGTGCCTGAAGCAGGTGGGTGTAGGACAGTCCTACATGACCAGCGGCGGATGGGCAAGCGGAGGAAGAGGCAGAAGAATCGGAAGTTTTTCGGAGCTGCAGGCGGGTGATATTATCTGTGTGCGTGGTCATGTCGGCATTTGTGCAGGCGGAGGAACCGTTATTGATGCCAGCTCTTCCAACGGAAGGGTGGTGCACCGGTCTCTTGGCGCCTGGTGGCAGCGCAATTTTATCTGCGGCTGGAGAATTTTCTGAGTCGGATGAAGGAGTGCTTCTATGCATAAATATCTAAGAGCAATCGGCTTTTCTCGCTATCAGAACCGAATCGAAGTTCGGACGCTCCTGGACCGGATTCAGGAGCGGTATCAGTCCGCAATGCAGACGGTTTCCTTAAATAACGGCGATACGCTTTGGGAGACGAGGGCAGAGCTGGGGCTCGGTATGGGCATTGTTATGAGCGGTTATATGGATGAGGCGGGCAAAGCAATTCGAGAGAGCTATTTCCCGTATTTTCTGTCCCCCCACAGGAGCTCCGATGTTTACTGCTCTATACAAAGGCATGTGGAAGCAGAGAGCTATTCAGGGCTTCTGGATGACGTGCGGGTCGGAATCTCCCTGATTTTTCGGCTGATCAACGAAGGGGAATATCTCCGGCGGAAACAGAAGCTTCGCTCGACAGAGGTGAAGGAGGTTCATCTGACTGCGTTCAGCGTGGACGGGAAGATTCTGCTGCCGCTTCACAAGGATGCGAGACAGCGCGCCGTGGCAAAGGTGGCGGAGCAGAGGAGAGGGAAGCTCATTGAAGCTGCAAGAAACGGCGATGAGAAGGCAATGGAAAGCCTGACCAACAAGGATATGGAGATGTACACGTCCCTTTCCCGGCGGATGCAGAAGGAGGATATCTATTCCATTGTGGATTCCAGCTTTATGCCGGAGGGAATTGAGTGCAATCTGTATTCTGTCATTGGTGATATTCAAGAGATCAGTCTGAAAAGAAACCTGCTGACAGGAGAACAGGTGTGGGATCTGCTGATTTCTGCCAATGAAATTCCGCTGCATGTTTCGATTAATCAGCTGGATTTGCAGGGAGATCCTCAGATCGGGCGGCGTTTCAAGGGAACCATCTGGCTGCAGGGAGAGGCAATCTGGGCAGATCAGGAGGAAGGGGAGCTGCAGTGACAGCTTGCTTTCTCCGCACCGCGGGGACAGGAACCGTAAACAGGGCGATTTCTCCCGATTTGTGTTCGCGGTATACGAACGAAAGTTTTCCTTATAACGTCTTTTGATTGACGACAGTCGGCAAAGCGTTTAAAATAGAGCAATGAAATGTGACTCTTTGCACAGATTGTCCGCCTTATCCGCAAAGGGAAGGAAATCCGACCGACAGAGACAGGAGTAAGATTGGTCGAATCAGATTGGGTGTTGCGTAAGGGGGATGCTGTGTCAAAGAAACTTTAAGGGGGGATGTATTATGAAGGAAGAAGAACGCGTATTTAAGCCGTTCGTCCCGGCAGACTCCACGTTGCCGGAAATGACGGTTACGTCCATTGTCCTGGGCGCACTGCTCTCGGTATTGTTTGGCGGAGCCAATGCCTATCTGGGACTGCGTGTCGGTATGACGGTGTCAGCCTCCATTCCGGCAGCGGTTATTTCCATGGGGATTATCAGAAGGATCTTGAGAAAAGACTCGATTTTGGAAAACAACATGGTGCAGACCATCGGTTCTGCCGGCGAATCGGTGGCAGCCGGTGCGATCTTTACGCTGCCGGCGTTGTTTCTCTGGGCAGGCGAGGGAAAGATGGAGGCGCCGTCTCTCCTGCTGATCTCACTGGTTGCGCTGTTTGGCGGTGTGCTGGGTGTTATGTTTATGATTCCGCTTCGCACTGCACTGATTGTACAGGAGCACGGAACACTCCCTTATCCGGAGGGGAAGGCATGTGCAGAGGTTCTTGAAGCAGGCGAGACAGGCGGTGAGAAGGCTGCGACGGTATTTTCCGGTCTCGGTATTGCGGCGCTCTATAAGTTTGTTGCAGACGGGCTGAAAATTTTCCCCAGCGAAGTGCACTATGAGATCGGCGCCTACAAGGGCTCCGGACTGGGAGCCGATGTGCTTCCGGCACTGCTGGGCGTAGGCTTTATCTGTGGACCGAAGGTGTCGTCCTATCTGTTCGCAGGCGGCACAGTCGGCTGGTTTGTCATTATGCCGCTGATTTACATGTTCGGCGGAGATATGACGATTTATCCGGGAAAGGATCCCATTTCTGCCATGGGCTCCTTCACCATATGGTCTTCTTACGTGAAGTACATCGGAGCGGGCGCTGTGGCTGCCGGCGGAATTATGAGCCTTGTGACTTCGCTTCCGCTGATTGTTCGCACCTTCCGGGATGCAATGAAGGGATTCGGCGCAAAGACCGGTGAACAGAATCGTCAGAATCGGGATCTTCCGATTATGATTGCGGTTCTGATTGTGGGGCTGATCGGCATTGCCATGTGGCTGCTTCCTGTGATTCCGGTTAATTTCATCGGCTCCATATTGATCATTATCTTTGGCTTCTTCTTTGCTACGGTGTCCTCACGGATGGTCGGCCTCATCGGCAGCTCCAACAATCCGGTCTCCGGAATGACAATCGGAACACTTCTTGTCACCACAGTGGTTTTGAAGGCCAGTGGAAATATCGGAACACCCGGCATGATCGCAGCCATCACCATCGGTTCTGTGATCTGCATTGCAACGGCGATTGCAGGAGATACCTCGCAGGACCTGAAGACAGGTTATCTGGTGGGTGCTTCTCCGTACCGTCAGCAGATCGGTGAGTTGATCGGTGTTGTTGTCTCTGCGATTGCAGTGGGCGGCGTTCTCTATTTGCTCAACAGCGCATGGGGATATGGAACCGGAGAGCTTCCCGCTCCGCAGGCAACACTTATGAAGATGGTTGTGGAGGGCGTTATGAACGGCAATCTGCCGTGGCCTCTGGTATTTACTGGCGTCTTTCTCGCGGTTGTCGTTGCAGTTCTCAGAATTCCGGTGCTGCCGTTTGCAGTGGGACTGTATCTGCCGATTCACCTGAGCGTGCCGATGATGGTCGGCGGACTGGTTCGCCTCTACTTCGAAAAGAGACAGAATCTCAGCGAACAGGAGAAGAAGGATAAGGTGGAGAACGGTGTTCTCTACTCCTCCGGGCTCATTGCCGGAGAAGGATTGGTGGGAATTTTGCTTGCTGTATTTGCAGTGCTGGGGTTGAATACGGATATTTCCGGCATTGTTTCTCTGAGCAACTTCGGGGGAATCGTTTGCTTTGCCCTGCTTACCGGAACACTGGTGATGTTCATTAACCGCAAAGCAAAATAATCTGGTTGTTTCGATGAAAGAGACGGCATGCTGCAGCCTGCGGCATGCCGTGTCCTATATGGAGTCAGAATGAAGATAACAGGAAGAAAAAAAGAGAATTATCTGGACTATGTTCCGCGGCACAATACGCTTTTTCCATGGCAAGAGGCGGAGAACGGCACCGTGGAAATTAGGATGCGGAATTTGGGGCTGGCCAACCGGATTGCACAAAAGTTTTTCAAAAAGCCCGCTGTCAGTACCATTTCTCTGGATGAGCTGGGGAGTTTTATCTGGAAAGAGATCGACGGGAAAAAGACCATTTATGAAATCGGGATTTTGTTAAAGCAAAGGTTCGGCGATCGGGCAGAGCCGCTTTATGAGCGTTTGTCCGGTTTCACAAAAACCCTGCACAATCAAAAATTTATTGTCTATGAGAACAAAATCAGAAAGAAGGGATGAACATGGGAGTTTTAAGCAATTTGGAACCCAACGATGTGTTCCGTTATTTTGAGGAGATGTCTCAAATTCCGCGGCCGTCTTACAAGGAAAAGGCAATCAGCGACTATTTGGTAGCCTTTGCCAAGAAGCACGGGCTGACATACTATCAGGATGAGATTTATAACGTCATCATGATTAAGGAAGCGACGCCGGGCTATGAACAGGAGGATCCGATCATCATCCAGGGGCATATGGATATGGTCTGTGAAACGGCCCCCGGCTGCACAAAGGATATGGAGAAGGAAGGGCTGGATCTCTACATCGACGGAGATTTTATTCGGGCGAGGGGAACGACGCTCGGCGCGGATGACGGCATTGCGGTTGCCTATGCGCTGGCACTGCTTAGCTCCGATACCTTGCGGCATCCGAGACTCGAATTTGTTTGCACGGTGTCCGAAGAGGTGGGGATGGAGGGCGCACATGGAATCGACGTTTCCATGCTGAAGGGACATACACTCCTGAACATTGACTCGGAGGAAGAGGGGGTTGTGCTTGCGAGCTGCGCAGGCGGCGGTAATTTCAAGGTGGAATTGCCGGTGGAGCGAAAAGAGGCTCGGGGACTTTCTCTGACGCTGTCGATTGATCAGCTGACAGGAGGTCATTCCGGAGCGGAGATCCATAAAGGACGAGCCAACGCAACCCTGCTGATGGTTCGCATGTTGACAGCGTTATCGAAGGATTTCGGTCTGCGTCTCATAGAGATGGAGGGGGGGAGCAAGGACAATGCGATTCCCCGGGCCTGCACGGCAACCCTTTTCCTGGAGAATGAATCGGATCAAAAGGAGCTGGAAAAGAAGGTAAGCCGGATGGAAGCGGAGATGAAAAAGGAGTATGCAGTCGTCGATCCGGATCTCTGCATTCGTTTACGGAAAGAGACGGAGACAGGCAATTCCGCTCCGGTGACAGCAGAGGACACGCGAAAGATCCTGGCGCTGATCTCTGCACTGCCCTGCGGCGTGCAGCGTATGAGCGACGATATCCGGGGACTGGTGGAAACCTCGCTGAATCTGGGGATCACCAAGCTCAATGAAACAGGTTTGACCCTCAGTTATGCGGTGAGAAGTTCTGTTCCGACAGCATTTGAGGCACTCAATGCAAAGATGATCCTGATCAGCGAGGCATTCGGCGCCAAGGCAACGGTCAGTGCCGTGTACCCGGCATGGGAGTATGTGCGGGATTCCAAGCTGCGAGACCGCATGAGCCGTGTTTATCGGGAGCTGTTCGGCAAAGAGCTGAGGATTGAAGCAATTCATGCAGGATTGGAATGTGGCGTCCTGGCGGGAAAGATTCCCGGACTGGATGCGGTCTCCATGGGGCCGGATATGTTTGATATCCACACACCGAATGAGCACCTTAGCATTTCTTCCACAAAACGAGTCTATGATTTTATTGTGCAGTTGATTGAGGCCAAGTAATACGCTTGCCTAAGTGCCGAAAACTGGTTATAATGGCAGAGTCGGAGTGCTCACCGGAGGACTAGGACAACGGGGAGACAACCTGTCCGCGGAGTTCAGGGGATGAAATCACCACTTGGCGGGAAGGTATGACCGACATCAAAACAGAATCAGTCTCTGTAGCTCAGCAGGATAGAGCGTTCGCCTCCTAAGCGCATGTTAAACACGCGCCAAAGAAAAAATTCGAAAAACAAAGAACGTTTTCAGGATTCTGTTGCGGAGTTCGAATCGAGTTGGCATTTTACAGATTTCAGCAGTCAGAACATGTCTGATGAGATAGATCGGTGCCTTGACCGAGACGCGAAAAACTGCGTAAAATCAAGGAAATTTCATAAATGTCTCTGTACCTCAGCAGGATAGAGGGTCCGCCTCCTAAGCTTCGAGGGGACCTAACGCCTCAGGGTCTTTAAAAAAACGAGTGCAGAGTTCGAATTGTGACGGAAGCCAATATCACCTAACGCCAAAATGGCGTTAGGTGCTTATTTGCGAAATAGATGCCTTCGCAGCTGGTTCATTAGACAGAAACGAGACATCACCGGGTGGCTCCGGAGGGCTCAAAAAGCCCGGAAATAAGCCAAAAATTGAATATGTCTGCGTAGCTCAGTTGGATAGAGCGACCGCCTCCTAAGCGGTAGGTCGGGTGTTCGAGTCACCTCGCGGACGTTGACCTTTTCAGCGGGATTTCATTAGCAGATCGGCATCGATTTTAGCTAGATGGACTTCCGCTTTTTTAGTCCCTGGAGCCCGAAGGCCGAAAACCTGGCTAAAAATATTAGCAGAAATCGATGGCCTGTCTAATATTTACCCCTGTTTTGCTAAAAGGCTGATTCGGACCGATTTCTGGCTAAACGGGGCGTAAGGGTGTCTAAAATGCGCGTTCGGTCGTATTTGCAGTAAAATGCCCCTGTACTCCGTTCTGCATATTTATTTCAGAAAATCGCTGCTAAAACTCATTAGCCAGGCAAAGTCCTATGGCTAACACATCATATTAGATGGCTTTTCTTCCGCCATCTTTAGACAACTCCATATCCACTTACATATCGCCACTGATGAAATGAAACACCTTCATCGGTGGCGTTTTGTCGTCTCCGGGATCACCGGAGCGAATCACATCTAAGGATAAGGAGGATCCCCATGAATCACAATAAAACAATTTTGATCGACGGCGTCCGCTACCATAAGGACCGGCCTGCAAGCTGCCGCCAGTGTTATTTCTGGAAGAACCGTAAAGTCGGCTGCACACTCGGCAAGGAGAACTGCTACTATCTGGCAGAGTCCCCGAAGAAGAAAAGCCCGTGTGAGGGCTGCTGCTACGGTCCCTGCGTCAGCTTCTGCATGAAGAAATTTCTCGGGAGTAAGGAGGTGCCGGCAAATGCATGAGAATGAAGCGAAGCTGAACCGCTGTAAGAAGCTCTTGGCCACGCCGCCGAAGGTCGACCGGAACAAGGAACCGCCGAAATGCCGGTGCTGTCCGTATTTCCAGCCGGAGTTTCGGTACCGGAAGTGCCTGTATGCGACCTGTCCTTACGGAAAGGACCGAAACACCGCGTTCCGGAGAAGGCCCCTGAAGAGCGAAAAGATCGTGGCAGGAGGTGGTGGTATGCGTGTATGACTATTTCTACGGCCCGCAGGCCGACCAGTTCAACTTCATCCGGATCCCTGCAGTTCTCTTCAGCAAAGAGGAATTCAAAGGCTTATCTTCCGAGGCGAAGGTTCTTTACGGGATCCTTCTAAAGCGAATGGATCTCTCTGCAAAGAACGGATGGTTCGATGACCAGGGCAGGGTCTTCATCATCTGTACCCTGGAAGAAGTCATGGAGACCATGAACTGTGCCGACAACAAGGCCACCAAGCTGATGAATGAACTCGAAGAAAAATGCGGCCTGATCGAGAGGAAACGGCAGGGGCAGGGAAAGCCGAACCTGATCTACGTGAAGAACTTCATCTCCTCTGTGGATAACTCATGGGGACAACCTCCGGAATCACGATTCAAGACTCGTGAAAATCACGGTTCTGGAGTCGTGAAAACAACGAATCAAGACTCGTTAAAATCACGGGGAAGTTATAAAGATAATAATAATACTGATCTGAGTTATACAGAGAATCCTATCTATCCGGGAAGGGATGCGGATGGGATGGCGGAACGCCGGTCCTATGAGAGCTATTTCAGAGATGCTCTGGAGTTTGATCTCTTGCTTCAGCAGTACCCCTACGAGCGGGAAACTCTGCAGGAAATACTGGATCTGCTGGTCGATACTGTCTGTACCAGGCGGGAATATATCCGCATTGCCAGTGACGACAGGCCCAGGGATGTGGTGAAAAGCCGGTTCATGAAGCTGGATTCCAGTCATATCCAGTATGTAATGGACTGCCTCAAGGAGAATACCACCGATGTCCGCAACATCAAGCAGTACCTGCTGGCAGCTCTCTACAATGCTCCCGGCACCATCAGTTCCTATTATTCAGCCAAAGTAAACCATGACTTGTACGGAAACCCATGAGAAGGAGGTGATCACTATTGTCGAATAAGGCCGTAATAACGGCAGTAACTAACCAGAAAGGCGGCACGGGCAAGACCACCACCTGTGAGAATCTTGGCGTCGGGCTTGCGATGGCCGGTAAGAAGGTCCTTCTGGTGGACACGGATCCACAGGCCAGCCTGACGGTCGCGCTGGGGCACAATCGTCCCGACGATCTGCCCGTTACCCTCTCTGACCTGATGGCAAAGATCATTCAGGACCAGCCGATTGCACCGGGAGAAGGGATCCTTCATCACCCGGAAGGCGTGGACCTGATACCCGCAAACATCGCTCTCGCCGGTACTGAAGTCTCACTGGTCACAGCCATGAGCCGGGAAACCATCCTGAAGCAGTACCTGGATACGGTAAAGAAGGACTATGACTTCATTCTCCTTGACTGTATGCCGTCTCTGGGAATGCTGACAGTGAATGCCCTTGCGGCTGCGGACCAGGCCATCATCCCGGTACAGGCGAACTACCTATCCGCCAAAGGTCTGGAGCAGCTTTTGAACACCATCAATAAGGTCCGAAGGCAGATCAATCCAAAGCTCCGGATTGAAGGAATCCTCCTTACGATGGTCGATGCCAAGACCAATGACGCGAAGGACATTTCCCAGCTGGTCCGGGACACCTATGGAGGCAAGATCAAAGTATACGGTACCGATATCCCACGGTCGGTCCGGGCTGCCGAGATCTCTGCCGAAGGAAAAAGTATCTTCGCCCATGATCCGAAGGGAAAGGTAGCCGAAGCCTATCAGACGCTCACGAAGGAGGTGATGCACAATGCCGAGAAAAGGCGCAAACATCAGCTTGAGCAGCTACGATGATATCTTTGAGACTGATGAGAGCCGCGCCGACAGCCATCTGGAAAAGGTACAGAAGATCCCCATCAGTGAACTGGTCCCCTTTAAGAACCATCCATTCAAGGTGGTCGATGACGAAGCGATGTTACGAACTACCGAGAGTATCGCGCAGTTTGGTGTACTGACGCCGCTGATTTCAAGGCCGCTTGAAGATGGCGGCTATGAGATCATCTCCGGTCATCGAAGAGCCCATGCGGCGGAAGCGGCCGGACTTATCGAAGTGCCGGTGATCGTCCGGGATATGGACGATGCTGCAGCCACCGTGCTTATGGTCGATTCCAACCTGCAGAGGGAAAGTATTCTGCCAAGCGAGAGGGCTTTTGCTTATAAGATGAAGCTCGAAGCAATGAAAAGACAAGGAGTACGGACTGATTTACAGGAGAAAGGAACTTCCGCCCAACTTGGGCGGAAGTTGGAAACGGCCGATCTTATTGGGCAGGACACTGGAGATAGTCGCAATCAGGTTCGAAGGTATATCTGTCTCACCAACCTGATCCCGGAACTTCTGGACATGGTCGATCAAAAGCAAATCTCCTTTAACCCTGCCGTCGAATTGTCGTACCTGACTCCCGAGGAACAACAGCATGTCATCGAAGCGATGGATTTCACACAGGCAGCACCTTCCCTCTCTCAGGTGCAGCGGCTGAAGAAGCTCAGCCAGGAAGGCGGATGCACTTTGGAAGCCATGCAGGATATCCTGGGAGAAGTCAAAAAGGGAGACCTGGAGCGGGTGGCTTTCAAGAGCGAGCAGCTCCGGAAGTACTTCCCGCAGTCCTATTCCCCCAAACAGATGCAGGATACCATTATCAGGCTCCTGGAACAGTGGAAGAAGAAGCGCCAGCGGGACCAGGAGCGCTGAATCTGGCAGACACATCTGCCAAACCTTTGAATCACATCCGAATACGAGCCCTACAGCCGACGTCTTTGAGATTCCTCAGAGGCGTTTTCTTTTACCAAAAATCAATCAGACAAAGGAGAAATGAACCCTATGGAGAACACCAACAAGATGAAGAACCTCACCAACGACCTGAAAGCTTTCGAGCAGATGATGAAGGAGCAGCGCAAGGGAAACCATTATCCCGAGATCGAGTTTGAGATCGACACCGAGGAGGATTCCCCGGCGGACATCCTGCTCTAGGCATCCGGCATGCTGATGGAGTGCTCCGTTATGGTGGCGAAGGCCGCTTTCCTGGTCGGCCTCATGGAGGCGGAAGGCGAGGATGACGAAGATGATGAGGACGAATGCGACAACTGCCCCTACAGCGGTGACTGCGGCTCCACCTACGGCACCATGGTCTTGGTTGCCCGCCCTGACGGCGACAACACCATCATGACCATGGATGAGCTTGCCGAGGAGATCGGCAATATCTTCGCCGGCCAGACCGGGACCTATGACATGCATCCGATCCCGGACACCGAGGACCTCTACTACACCATCGCGGAGAAGAAGCCCTTAAAGCGCGGTAATAAGACCTACTACAAGGCTCCGGCTGTGATCTTCGGCATCGATGAGGAAGCCGGCGAGGTGGTAAGCCCTAACGCCAGGCAGCTCTATGCGGCAGCCCACTACTTTGAGGAGCATTCCGTGAAACTCAAGACTCGCGAAGGCGAAGTTTTCGTCTTCTGCTTTGATTAAGGAGGTGCCTGACTATGGCGATGAGCTACGAAGATTTCCTGGATATCGCAAAGGATGCGGCGAAGACCCGACATCCGGAAGCCGATGTGACGATCCAGAAGGTGGAAAAGCCGCAGGGAGAGTCCTATGTAGGGCTCTCCGTAAGGCCCGAAGGACAGAATGCAGCGGTTACCATGAACCTGCATGAGCTTCATGACCAGGTAGCCGATAACCCGAAGAGGCTGGCGGCCGTGATGAGTGAGTTCCTTTCCGGTCTGGATAAGGCACTGGAGCAGATCCCGCAGGTGGATGTGAAGCGCTTCACCGAGTACGAGAACGTGAAGAGAAACCTCATGATGCAGGTCATCCCGGTGGAACCGAATAAGGAGAAGCTGGAGCAGATCCCTCATAAGACCATCGAGGATATCGCAGTCGTCTACCGGATCGATGTCAGCGACTCCCGGCATCACAATGCTTCGGTTCTTGTCACTAACCAGATGATGGACCAGTTTGGCATCACCCCGGAGCAGCTTCATCAGGATGCTGTGGCATCCCAGATGGCCAACCGTCCTCCGACCCTCAAAAACATGTCCGAGATGATGGCGGAAATGTTCGGTGGCATGATGGACATGCCGGAAGCTCCCATGTGGGTGGCAACGGTTGAAGGCGGTGTGAACGGCGCGGCTGCTGTCCAGGTCCCTGAATTCATGGATCAGGCGGCGGAAAAGCTCGGAGGCAACTTCTTCGTGCTGCCTTCTTCCATCCATGAATGCCTGTTCATCAAGGATGACGGTGAGTTCCAGCGTCCCCAGCTGGAGGAAATGGTCCAGAGCGTCAATGCGACCGAGGTCAGCGCGGCGGACTTCCTCTCTGACAGTGTCTATCACTACGACAGCGAGGCCAGGATCTTTGAGAAGGCAACGACCTTTGAGTCCAGAGTGGCGGAAGCAGCCGTAGCTTATGAGACGGCAGCTCCGGAAACTGCAAAGGAAACTATGACCGTCCTTCTGGTAGAGCCGGAAAAGTATCCCCGCCTGGTTGAAATCGGGACGGACCTGGAGGATCTGCAGAAGGCTGTCGGCGGCTATATCGAGGTCACCTATCCCTTCGATGAGAACGTCGGCATTGTGATGAACGAGGAAGGAAAGCTGGAAGGACTGCCCCTGAACCGCGCTCTTCGTGATGATGAGGGCCAGATCTACGACGTTGTGGCCGGATCGTTCCTGGTGGTGGGCCTTACTGAAGAAAGTTTTGGGTCGCTCACTCCGGACCAGATGCAGAAGTTTGAGCAGCAGTTCCACCAGCCTGAAGTCTTCATCCACATGGGGAAAGGTGTGATGGCCCTTCCGATGCCGGATGAGGCCGTGAAGCTCCAGGAGGAAAAGACCGCGGAGAAAGCTGCCGAAAAGGCAGGCAAGGAAAAGAAAACCGAAAATCCGGCAAAGAAGTCGAAAAAAGTGAAGGAGGAATCGAGATGAGATGGGTCGTGCCTTTTGTGAGCTTTTGTGCCGGTTCGAGCTTCGGAATCCTGACCATGTGCTGTGTGATCGCGAACCGCTGGAATGAGAAGGAAAAGGAGGTGATGGCCGATGCAGGAGGAAGTGGAAAGCAGGACTGTGAACCTGGCGATCAGCACGACGAAGCTGTCGATGCGGACGATCGTCCATGCGGGGATGATGTACCTCCGGCACAGGAAGCTGGTAAAGGACCTGAAAAAGAATGAAGTTCCTTCCGGAAAACAGTCCGTGCAGGAACTGATTGGCCAGAAACAGGGCGTTTCCAGTATCGATATCGCAAAAACAGACCTGCGGGGCTTTGAGGGCGTCGCCAGGAAATACGGTGTAGACTACGCCATCCGGAAGGACGCCTCCGTGGACCCGCCGAAATACCTGGTCTTCTTTAAGGCCAAAGATGCGGATGCCCTGACGGCAGCTTTCAATGAGTATTCCGCAAAAGCCCTGAACCGGGAGAAGCGCCCGAGCGTCCTGAAACAGCTGCGGACCATTGCTGCTAAGATTGCGGAGCTGCCCGGCAAAGTCGTGAACCGTGATAAAAAGAGGGAGCTTGACCGATGAACAGTACGAGGATAAAGAAGACCCTGATCAAACTCCTTCCGTATATCATCGTTGGCCTCGTCTGCACGAACCTTGGCGAGGCCTGGCGGCTTGCGGAAGGCGCTGACATGGGAAAAAAGATGCTATCCTTCTTCAGCATGGTCGGTGTGGCTTTCGGGAATCCACTCCCGAGCCTGCACCCTCTGGACCTGCTGGTAGGCACGATCTGCGGAGGTGGGCTGCGTCTTGCAGTCTACCTACGGGGCAAGAATGCAAAGCATTATCGACACAACGAAGAATACGGATCCGCAAGATGGGTTGCATAATATTAACTGAACAGGAGTGATATATGGACACACAAAAAGGAGGATAATGCCATGATAGAATATCATAACAAAATCACTGCACTATACTCCCGCCTTTCAGTTGGTGATGAAGATAGAGACGGTGGCGAGAGTAATAGTATTGTAAATCAAAAAGCCTTTTTAGAAAGGTATGCAAGAGAAAAAAAGCTGATAAACATTCGCCACTATATAGACGATGATGAAAGCGGTAGGTTCTTCGACCGTTCGGCTTATACACAGATGATAAGCGATGTAGAACAAGGTAAAATCGGTATTGTCATCATGAAAGATATGACAAGATGGGGAAGAGATTATCTTCAAGTAGGAAATGCGATGGAGATATTTAGAAGAAACAATGTACGCTTTATCGCTATCAATAATGGAATAGATAGCATTGACCAAAATACATTGGAATTTGCTCCCTTTATCAACATCATGTCAGAGTGGTATGCAAGAGACATCAGCAAGAAAGTAAAAACAGGAATAAAGACCAAAGGAGCAGACGGAAAGCCTGTCGCAACAGAAGCCCCATACGGCTATATAAAAGACCCTGAGAACAAAGATTATTGGATAGTCGATAAAGAAGCTGCCGAAGTCGTAAAACTCATTTTTAGGCTATTTATGGAGGGAAAAAACAGAAATCAGATAGCCATTTATCTGAAAGAAAAAGAAATACTAACTCCAACCTTTTATATGAAACAACAAGACAGAGGAACAGCCAAAAGCAAACCTCTCAATGAAGAAAACAGATACAACTGGAACAAAGCAACCATAACACGCATACTGAAAAGACAAGAGTATTGTGGCGATGTAGTCAACTTCAAAACCGAAAAGCATTACAGAGATAAGAGAAACCATTATGTAGATAAAAGCAAATGGCAAATAACAGAAAATGTGCATGAGCCTATAATAGATAGAACTACCTTTGAAAATGTAGAGCGTATGTTAAAAAATGCACCTGTAAAAAGACCAAACGGAGATGGAGAAATTCACGCACTTTCAGGCTTGATGTACTGTAAAGATTGCGGAACAAAAATGCACATTCGAACCATACACAAAGGCAAAAACACACAACATGTAACCTATTGCAGTGAATATGCCAAAGGAAAAGCAAAGCACCCTAAATGCAACTCCCCACATCGCATTGATGTAGACGAAGTTATGGAAAATATCGCAGAAGTATTGCGAAAGATAGCACAGTATTCCTTAGAAAACAAAGCAGAATTTGAGAAACTTGTAAAAGAGAGTCTGTATAAAGAGCAGACCGAAGAAGTAAAGAAAAATCAAAAGCGTATGCCACAAATCACAGATCGAATGGAACAGATAGAAAGAGTGATGAATAAACTCTATGAAGATAATGCACTGGGAAATATGGATACAGAACGCTATGAACAGTTATCAAGAAAGTATACAGAAGAATACTACACCTTAAAAGCAGAAAAAGAAGAAATCAAAGAACGCTTATCCGAATGTGAAAATGCAAGTCAAAGGGCAAAGAAATTTATCAGACTTGCAGAAAGCTATTCCAACTTTGAAGAACTTACCCCTACCATTATCAATGAGTTTATCAGTAAAATCCTAGTGCATGAAAGAGATGTAAAAAGAGCAAAATATGTTGTTCAGCGAATAGAGGTTTATTTTAACTATATCGGAAAATTTGAAAATGAACTTACAAAGCAGATAGAGCCGACAGAACAAGAAATGATACAGATGAGGGAAGAAATAGAAGAAGCAAAGAGAGAAAAATCACGAGCTTATCATAGGGCATATTCTAAAGAGTATCGAGCCAAAAATATCGAAAAATGTCGAGAGTATGAGAAAGTAAAAGCACGAGAGTATCGAGCAAAAAAGAAATTACAGGCAACAACCTAAAACTAAATATCAACCAATCGCAAAATAGGTTTCCTAATTACAGGAAATCTTTTTTTGTGTAAGTCGAAAGGAGGAACTAAATGGCAGAAAATGAGAAAACAGATATTAAAGAAATACAGACAGAAGAACATCAAAAGCCTGATGGCATTCTAACAAAAAAGATAAATGGAAAGACCTTTGTAACAGAGATATATTTTGATAAAAAGAGTAAAGAGACATTTCAAGATAAGCTGTTTAAGGTAATACATTCTAAAAAGAATGAAAAACAATAAATAGGTATACCACTCCTACAATATAAAAGATAAAAATAATTGAATCCAGATAAAAAAATGATAGAAAAAATAACTAAAAAGTGGTATAATAAAGTATAATTATATTCAAAAACTAAATGAACAGAGGAACAAAAAATGGGGTTATTCGGACTGTTTGGAGGAAAAAAAGAAGTTGAATTAGATAAAGCAAAAAGCGATAAAAACAAGGCATTAATGAGAGAAATCTTTGATAGGAAAGTAGATAATGGCTCAGAATATAGAATAATCTATGCTTATTCAGAAGATATAGGTGGAGCTAATTTTGCGGTACTTCGTACGGTTTCCTATAAGTATAGAAGTTTTATACTTGGCTACAAGGAAAGTGATTTAAGTTTAGTTTTTCTTGAGGTAAGCCCTGATTTAACTCAGGTTGGTGAAGCACTTCTTTATAGACCACAAGATATAAAGAAAACTAATTTCACCAAGATGGTAGGTTCATATTATCTACAATACGGAAACTCATTCAAGAAAGAATTTTTCAACTTTTTTGTTCCTGAGACTATTGGCGATATAGTAAATCATGATTGGTATGATGAAGAAACATTCACTTATATTGACCAAAGAGAAGAACATAGTGGTTGGGTAGATTTTTGGAATAAATTTTGCAAATAAAAGGTAAAGTATAATGAGTATGTTACCAAATTATATTTTGGCTTTTATATTTGCAGTATTTCTCATATATAGCTATATAAATATAAAAGTTAAAAAAGCTAAAGTTAGTAACGGATGTCTTTATGGAATAGGCATAGTTGTTGCAGTATTGCTACTTGGAATGTCTATTTACGGTATAATATTTAATATCCCATTAGGGCAAGTGCAGATGCTAATAGAAAATAGCTTTAAATAAAAAATAGATATATGAAACAGTAAATCAAATTCGGTTTACTGTTTTTTATTTGCTCAAAATTAGAAAGAGAGGAAATGAGAAAATGAAGAACATAGAAGAAAAAATCTTAATGGCAGATGAAGAAATCAAGCAGTTACAAAACAAAAGGAAAAAGCTCATCAGTCAGCAGAAACAGGAAGAAAGAAAAAAGAGAGATAAAAGAATATATGAAAAAGGAGCAGTCTTTGAAAGTATCTTTACAGAAAGCAAAAATCTAGCCAAAGATGAATTTTATCAGTTAATCACATCTTTAATTCGTAAAGAGGAAGCCAATCTCAAAATACAAAAAATTATAGAAAGCAGAGAAGAAAGCGAAGTTGAAAATATAGAAAAAGAAGATGAAGAAACGGGGATAGAGGAATAGTCCCTTGTTTACAAGGGCGCACATATACACCTTAGCAGGTGCGTGCGTTCTCCGAAGGCTCTTAGCAGAGGGCATATCAGCTAACGCTGATACAGGGGAACTACATTCCCCTACGGAAATAAATTTCCTACCCCTTGTGTACTTCCCAAAAGAAATCGGATAAAAAGCTATCCGATTTTTTTAGGAAGTCTTATCTATCGCCACCATAACCATACCGAAAAATGGAAAGGAGGTTTTCTTTTATGGCGATATATCATCTTTGCATAAAGATTATTTCAAGAGGCAAAGGCAAAAGTGCAGTAGCAGCTTCCGCTTATCGCAGTGGCGAAAAGATAAAAAATGAGTATGACGGCATAGTCCACGACTTTACAAGAAAAGGTGGAATAGCACATACAGAAATCTTATTACCACAAAATGCACCACAGGAATTTTCAGATAGAGGAACATTGTGGAACAGTGTTGAGAAAATAGAAAAAAGTAAAAACTCACAGCTTGCAAGAGAAATTGAAGTTGCCTTGCCTAAAGAATTAGACAGAGAAAAGCAAATAAATCTTGTTAGAGAATATGTAAAAGAAAATTTTGTAAAAGTCGGCATGTGTGCAGATATTGCCTTACATGATAAAAATGATGGAAACCCACATTGCCATATCCTACTAACCATGCGACCACTAAACGAAGATACAACATGGGGAGCAAAATCAAAAAAGGAATATATCCTTGACGAGAACGGAGAAAAGGTAAAACTCAAAAATGGCAATTACAAAACAAGAAAAATAAATACCACAGATTGGAACGAGCAAGACAAAGCGGAAGAATGGCGAAAGGCATGGGCGGACATTACAAACAAATATCTTGAAGAAAATAGCATACAGGACAAAGTGGATCATCGCTCTTATCAAAGACAAGGCATAGAGCAAATACCGACTATTCATTTAGGAGTATCAGCAACCCAAATGGAGAAGAAAGGCATAGCCACAGATAGAGGAAATATCAACCGAGAAATCAAACATCAAAATGCGATTTTAAGAGAAATCTCAAGAAGAATAAAGGTATTACTAAATTGGATAAGAGGAATAGGAATAGGAAAAGAAGAAAAAAGAGAACATGAAAATACCAAGTCCACCCTCCCACTCAAAGAAAATTTACAATCAATCTTTGAAAATCTTATCCGTAAAAATGCAGATAATAATAATGCAGACTTAGAAAAATATATTGAAAGCTATCAGCTACTCAAAGAAAAAAACATCACTTCATTATTTGAACTGAAAGAGAGCATTACCGATTTAAGAGATAAGAATTATAAGACTACAAGAGCCTTAAAAGATACCGAGAAGAAGATTGATGAAAAAACACAACTCATAGACCAATCAGAAAAATATTTGAAAAATAAAGACACCTACAAAGCCTATACCAAGACGAAGAAAAGCAGACAAAAAGATTTTTATAACGAGCATAGGGCAGAGCTTATTTTATTTGAAAGTGCTAAGAGATATTTGAAAGACCATTTAGGAGAAAGCAAGACCTTAGCCATCAGCAAATGGAAATCAGAACTTGCCACCTTGAAGAAAGAGAAAAAGAGCCTATACAATCAAATATTAGAAATACGAGAAGAAGTAGAACAAGCAGAAAAAGTTAAGGTTTGTATAGAGCAATTACAGGTACAAGAAAAGCAACTATCACAGGTAAAGCGGAACGAGTTAGACCTATAAAACTAAGTGAAAAAGCGTCCATAAATATAAAAAGGTACTTGACAAAACGCTTCCTGGGGCGGCCCGAATGACATTGCGCCATTCATGGATCCGGTTTTTGAAAACAATGTGCTTCTCACTAAAACAGAGCGGCTCATGATGAGCAACCGGTCAAAGAATCCCGCCAATGCAAGAAATAAGAATGTGCTGATTGTCAGTGGTTCCGGTTCCGGCAAGACAAGGTTCTGGATTAAGCCGAATCTCCTTCAGCGATCTGGCGCTGGATACCCTCGGAGATGAGGAAACCGCTTTGTTTCTGATGATGTCAGATACGGACGGCAGCTTTAATTTCCTGATCAGTATGATCTACACCTAGCTTTTCTATCTGCTTTGTGAGAAGGAGGACGATGTGTACGGCGGCAGACTTCCGGTGCATGTGAGGTGCCTGGTTGATGAGGCAGCGAACATTGGTCAGATTCCAAAACTGGAAAAACTGGTGGCAACGATTCGTTCCCGCCCCTGGGAGACCTTTGTGATCTCGCCGAGAAAGATTCATGGCAATCAGTTCGGAAAAGGGGCATGGATGAAGTTTCCCGTTGAACTTCATAGGATGTTCTTGTAATTTTCCGGAAATCCGATGAGAGAAAGGTCGACAATGTCCTTATATTTTTCAAGAATAGCGAAGAGATCCCTTTGGAAATTACTTTTCTGCTCTGATGTTGGCAGACGCCATTTGAGCACAAGCAGATACGCAAAGAGAGAAGAGTTGCTGACTGATGGGTGATTGTGCAAAAATTTCCCTGAAAGCTGCGCAGGTGGATTGTAACGGACGTTCATGAGACGTCCCGCATGAGAGCACTTGTTTCGGAGTACAGACAAGCAGTGAAGGTGGTTTCCCAGCGTCTTAAATCCAACTCCAAAGTTCTCTGAGACTCGTTTTTGCGAAGATTCGAACATCGCTTTGTAGAGCTTGGAAACGCTTGAAAATGACATTAGTTCCATCATTGCCCACAAGGGCATCTTGCCCGCATATTTCTCCATGTGGTGCAGAACGATGAGGCTGTCTGCGTAGTAGGATTGTTCCTTTCCAAAGTTCTGGATGATATGCTGGAAGCCCTTTTTGTTGAAGTAATTGGCCTCATCGTAATGCTGATCATAGGGAGGCGTCATGCACTTTTCAAGTGTGAAGGTGTTTGCAATCTGTGTCTTACAGTAGGTCTCTACGATTTCCAGATAACCGCGTAGCATTTGTCGCATATCGGTATCGAAATCATATAGCTTCTTAATTTCTGAGAAGGTATGAGGTGCGGCAAGATCGCTACTTTCAGCTTCTTTGCGGAATTGCAACGTGTATCCCGTCAGCTTGTAATAATTTATGTGACTGAGGTATTCTTCTACAACTTTTTTGTCGGCATCCGTGATTATAATGCCGTGCTCGTTCAGCTTTTCCACTTGTTCCGAGAAAGTCAGTGGTTTCTTCAGATTCATGTCCGTTTCCCAATTCACAAGTAAAATAAAAGGCTGAACCAAGGGATTCAGCCTGCTTCCCGACACACATTACCTCGGGCAACTCTGTTGAGTAGATAGTAACAGAAAAGTGAAGGAAATTCAAGGATAAGGGCAAAATCAGTGATTAATGATAGCTTTTTCTCAACAATGCAGTCGAAGTACTGCAGAAAGGAGCATAGCTTTTGGAAGCCGTACTCCAGCAGATTGGCACATGGATGCAGGGGATGCTTGTCAACGGCATCATGGTGGCTGTCTTTGATGTGGCGCAGTATGTCATTTCGCAGAGCGGCGGCCTTATCCGGAGCAGCCCATTGATGATGCGGCACTGGCCTCGATGCAGGCCACGCGGGAGGAAATGGAGCTGGCACCGATCCCCTTTGCAACCTTCGACAACCGCGAGCAGAGCCATACCGGACAGAAGGATCTACTATCCCTGTTTGCCTTAGGCTTCCAGGGCTTTCCCATCATGATTTGCGTCGGCATTTACGCGGTGCTGATCCGGAGCATTGTCTTCTCCGATGACATGTTATGAGCATCTGGGGCGTGCCGGGATACACGGTGCTGCTGTGCTTTACACTGTTCAAGACCGGCTCTCTGTTCAAGAGCGCGTTCGCCGCGCATTGAGCCTGTTAGGAATTATTCAGAATCGAGGTGATAATAATGGCCGCATATATTTCGGTACCAAGAGACCTGTCCAGGGTGAAAACCAATATCCTTATGAACCTGACCAGGAGGCATCTGGTCTGCTTTGGCGCGGGGGCGCTGGTCGGTGTCCCGCTGTTTTTCGTGCTGAAGCGCACCGGAAACATCAGTCTTGCCACGGAATGTGGGTGAAGGATTTCATTGCACCGACCTGCTTTGCCTTCCCGAAAAGCCGGATCCTTTCAGATGGGAGGCAGTACGGCTCCATGTCTTACCTGCAGATCACGGCCTCCGACCTCAGCGACCAGGTGCTGAAGGATTTCCTGGAGATGGAGTCCAGCCAGATTGTCACCATGTACATTCAGTCGGTGGACCAGACAGCGGCCATCAAGCAGATCAAGCATAAGATCACAGAGCTGGACCGCTCCAAGATCGAGAAGCAGAAAAAGGCCGTGCGATCCGGAATTTTTGAAAGCGGATCCTGCAAATACGATAAGCAGACAGTAGGACAGCACTTGCTGATCAGGATAATTCGACATCATCAAATCATACATAGCGGACAGCTGCTCTTTTTCCGGAAGCGACTGCCCGCTATGTTTTTGTTCAGCAAAACCCTGAGTAGAAGTCCATTTTTCGGTGATGGACTTACACTGAGACTTATGCCGGACAAAAAATATCAGTTTCATGCTGAGATGCCATGAAAATGCGGTGAAATCCGGTTAAAACAGCTGCAAAGGAGATGAATTTCCGTATCTCGGAGCCATCAGATGCTTCCGGGACCGACTGATCCGGAAATGCGGCAGCTGACCACAGAATACTCGTGATCTTCTCTCACTAAGGTCTGCCAAGAAAGACTTGGATTCGACATCGATCCTTTTCCCGTTCTTAGAAAAAACTAAGATTAAGCGAAAGACCGGCGGTTCGAATCCGCCCAGGGTCGCCAGACGACAACGCCGGGAACCCGTATAAACAATTGGTTTCCGGTTTTTACCTCAATTGTAAACTGAGATTTCACACCCAAGACCTTAGATGAAGTTGAATACCAATCGTTACATGCACAGGAAGAAGGGTATGGATTCTTCCTTACAAAATGAGATGGGCTGGAATGTCTATCTCATTGCTGAAAAGGCTGTCTCGGAAGCCCGCACAGGTATACTAACGGACGAAGATACGATTGGAAGAATCAATGCTATCATCACCCCTCTCGCAAGGAATGGGCAGTCACTTCATCTACGGAGAAGAGGTGCTCAAGAAACTGGGATGTTCAAAGGTTACAGCAGAGAACATCATCCTGAAGCCTAAACTTCTCAAGAAGTAACCATCATTCATGCACGGCCGCCAGAGGAAGAACACAACTGAACGATTGAAACCAGGGATGGAATCTCCGTATACAAAAAGTTTTGAGCGTAATTCCATCTCTGTTTGGCATGCAGAAATCTGGTCTGAACACCGCCTTTCACTTACCAAACGGGACTCTCGGGTTACATTTCATCCTGTGTCCAAATATAGCGAGTAAAAATTGATAAAAAAGAAAAACTGTTTTTTGCAAATATAACGAAAATATACGAAAGGGCCAGATATATAGTGGGTTTACGTTGACAATTTTACTAGGAAAAGATAAACTCTGTGATAGATGAAACGAAAAAACATAAAACTTAATTTTATGAAACAAGAATTCATAAATTGTTCTAGGAGTGAGCAAGTGAAGACCAATCATAATAACAATTCATCTGTTTTACTTGAGATAAAAAGTCATTATACGCAGATGAATGAAGCGATGCAGAGAATAGCAGACTATATCGTATCTTCTGATCAGTATGATGTTTATATAACAGCTGGGGAATTGGCCAATCAGAGTAATGTAAGTACTGCTTCTGTCAGTAGATTTGTGAGACTTCTTGGCTGTCGAGATTTTGACGAATTTCGATTTAAGATGCTGATGGAGCAGAAGAGACAGCAGGAGCAGAAATTCACAGAGGATGGGATGCTTTCCTATAATGGAGAAGCGATCAGCGGTACCGCACACGATATATGCAAAGTTATATTTTCAAAAAGTATTCATGAAATTGAAGAAACCTGGAATATGGTTGACGTCAGTCAGGTAGAAAAAATAGCAAATTTACTGGATAAGGCAAGGCGCATTGTGGTAATTGCAGTAGGAAGATCCAAATTAACTGCGGAAGCCCTGTTTTCACGACTTTACCGTATTGGCTATCCAATTTTTATATTTAGTGACTCTCATGAAATTGTGAATATTACCTCTATTATGGAGGAGGATGATGTTTTAATCGCAATCAGTAATTTTGGCAAGAGTAAGTCAATTGTTGAGGGTGTTAGACGTGCAAAAAAAAGAAATGTGCATACCGTGGGAATTACAAGCGTCAAGGGATCTCCATTATCTCTGAGTGCAGAGGATTTATTATATAGTGCATATGATTATAGTGCAGATAATTCAGGGAAACTCTATGATCCATCCAGTGAAAATGCTGCACAGTTGGTTTTAATCGATTGCCTTTATATGCTGGTTGCAAGGGAAAATGAAAAAAGAAATGTGGCATATTTCAAGACCTTTTCCAAGGAAATCGAATCAGAACATATTAATAAATAAATCCTATGTTACCAGGAGCTTTAAAGCGCTTGTAAAAGAAATACAAGGAGAAAAGAATGAATCGCTTGTTGAATAATCCTGAACAAGAAGTCAAGGAGATGCTTGAAGGGTATATTGCTAATTATCCTGATTATTTCACGAAATTAAATGATAAACAGGTTCTGATTAAAAAAGTCATGAAAGATCGGGTTTCTATCGTCATTGGAGCTGGTGGAGGTAATGAGCCTTGGCCGATCGGATACGTTGGCGAAGGACTGGCAGATGCCTGTGCATTGGGAAATGTATTTGCAGCACCGGCAGCAACATCTATTCTCAGTGCAATCAGAGCAGTTCCACATGATAAAGGCGTTTTATGCATTGCGACGAATCATGCCGGAGATGTTTTGAATTTTGAGCTGGTTGGCGAACTTGCTGAGTTAGAAGGAATTCAGACAAAACGAATTTATGTTTCAGATGATGTGACGTCAGCTCCTAAGAATCGGGGAGATGAACGAAGAGGGATTGCGGGCGTGACTCTGGTTGTTAAAACTGCGGCAGCAGCAGCTGAAGCAGGATTATCTCTTTCTGAAGTGGCGGAAATCGCAGAAATCGTGAATTGCAGCACATACACTGCCAGCGTTACCACTTCGCCAGCATATGTTTTGGAAACTGGAAAGCAGGCATATGACCTTTCGGATGGAATGATTGAATATGGCATGGGCTTTAATGGAGAAATGGGGATTGAGCGTACTAAAATGACTTCAGCCGATAAAATTATGGATCATGTATTCTCGATGGTCGCAGATGATATGGGTTTGAAAGCAGGAGAAGAGGTTGCTGTCTTTCTAAATCCGTTTAAAGCAACGACGACCATTGAAAGTTACATTCTTCTCCGTCGCTGTATGCAACTGCTGAAAGAACGAGATATACATGTATATGATAGTTATGTTAATTCTCTGTTTCCCACACAAGGTGCGGGTGGATTTTCATTAACACTTCTTCGAATGGATTCAAAATTTAAGGAATATTATGATGTACCTGTGTGGTCACCACTGTTCCAGAAAGGAGAGGTTCATAATGATAGATCAGCTGAATAAAGAACAATTAAAATCAGCGATTCTATATGTTGCACAGAAAATCGTTGAGAGTGAGCCATATTTAACTGAAATTGATCTTAAAATTGGAGATGGTGATCATGGAACAGGGATGAAGTTGGGTTTTTCTCAAGTTCTGAAAGCACTTGCGAATTATGAGCCTGTTTCATGCGATGATGTATTTCGGCTGACTGGTATGACATTACTGGATACTATGGGTGGTGCATCGGGTGTCTTATTTGGGACTGTTTTTATTAGCGGTTTAACGAAACGACAGCCTAAACAGGAATTTACGCTCAAAGATTTTGCTGAAATTTTTTCTCAATCTTTGGATGCCTTGAAACAGCGAGGAAAAGCCAAAGCTGGCGATAAGACAATGGTTGATGCATTTGAGCCGGCAGTACATGCATTGATAGATGCTTCAAGCAAAGATCTGAGCTTTGCAGAAGGATTTGCAAGCGCTGCAGAGAGTGCCAGAAAAGGAATGGAGCTCACTAAGACTCTTAAGGCACGGTTTGGAAGGGCTAAGTATTTTGGAGAAAAAGCAATTGGACTTCAGGACGCAGGAGCTACCTCTATCTATATTATTTTTCGCTCCATGAATGAATGGATCCATGAGGTTGGCAAACCGAAGAAAGTTGTAACAGTCACGCTCAATCCTTGTATTGATCGAACAATTGAAATCGAAAAGTTCTTATATGGAGGAACAAATAAAGTATTAACGACACGTGAAGATATTTCTGGCAAAGGAATTAATGTCAATCTTGTTTTGAAACATCTGAGTGTTCCGACATTGGCAACAGGATTTGATTATATTAATGATCACACCAAACTGGTAGATTTCTTCGAGCAGATCGATTGCCCTTATGTATTGGAATCTGTAGAAGGAAGTCTCCGTGTCAATGTCAAGATTTTTGATACCTCTACATCAGTTATGAGTGAATTTAATGATCGGGGAGGAATGGTTTCTGAGAAAGCAATTGATGAATATTTGGAGAAGCTTTATGTAACATTTGATAACGCAGAAGTAATTGTTGTTGATGGTTCAGTTCCACCCGGGGTTCCGACTGACATATATGCAAGAATTATTGAAGAAGCTGCAAAGAGAAATGTCTGCACTATATTAGATGCATCAGGAGAGCTTCTATACAAGGGAATCAAGGCGCATCCATATTTAATTAAGCCTAATGAGGCGGAGCTTGCGGCAACGTATGGTGTGGAATTAAAAAATAAAGCAGATATTGTAAAGGTTGCAAGAATGGCGATTGACGAAGGAGTTTCGTCTGTTTGTGTTTCAAGAGGAAGCAAAGGTGCGCTTTATGTTACTGCAAGTGCTGTTTATGAAGCAGATCCTATTCATGTGGATGTAAAAGGCGTGCAGGGAGCGGGTGACTCTATGGTAGCGGGTTTCTGTTATGGATTATCCCAAAAACTTGGAGAAAGAGATTTATTTGCACATGCAATTGCCTGCGCAACAGGTTCATTGTTACATCCAGGTACAGAGTTATGTGAAAAACAGGATATGGAGGCAATGCTGCAGAAGGTAGTAATTCGGAAGCTTGACTTGTAGATTTACTAATTTAACGTTATGAAGGCCTGTTAATTTTATGATCGTAAGCAAAGGAGGATAACATATGTCACTTGTTACAACAAAAGAAATGCTCTTAAAAGCACAGAAGGAAGGATATGCTGTTGGCGCCTTCAACGTAGAGAATATGGAGATGGTACAGGCTATCATTGCGGCTGCAGAAGAGGTTAAAGCACCGGTGATTATTCAGACAACGCCCGGAACTTTAAAGTATGCAGATACAGATATGTTTTATGGAATGGTATCGGCAGTAGCTAAAAAATCCAGCGTACCGGTTGCATTACATCTGGACCATGGAAACAGTTATGAACTTGCAGCGAGGGCGCTACGTTCCGGATATACCTCTATCATGATCGATGGTTCCAAACTTCCTTTCGAGGAAAATGTTGCCGTGACAGTCAAAACAGTTGAAATGGCTCATGCAATGGGAGTTCCGGTAGAAGGAGAACTTGGTACAGTCGGTGGTAAAGAAGACACGCATGAGGTGAAGGACACCGAAAAATCTTATACAGATCCAGAAGAAGCTAAGGAATATGCTGAGCGTACTGGAGTGGATATTCTGGCAGTTGGTATAGGTAATTCACATGGATTTTATAAAGGAGTTCCAGAGCTGCGTTTTGATATTCTGGAGAAGACCAGAAATCTTGTTAGTGTGCCAATCGTCTTGCATGGTGCTTCTGGTATTCCGGATGAGGATGTTAAGAAAGCAACAGGATTAGGTATCTGTAAGGTTAATTTTGCAACTGAGCTCAGAGATGCATTTTCCAAAGGGGTTAAGGAATATCTTAGCGAAGATCCAGATGTATATGATCCTAAGAAATATAATAAGGTTGGAAGAGATCGTGTTAAGGCACTTGTGCTGCATAAAATGGAAGTGCTGAATTGTGTTGGCAAGGCTTAATCAATAAAAACCTAATCCATATTTATTTATGGAAGGAATAAACTTCATATTTTCCAAAGGAGGAAACATTATGAGAAAAGTAGTAGCAATGATGATGGCGTTGACAATGGCAGCATCCCTCGCTGGCTGTTCATCAGGTTCGTCAGGTTCTGCAACAACCACAGCAGCTGAGACAAAGGCAGAAACTGAAGCCACAGGTAAGACAAAAGCAGCAACTGAGGATATAAATGGTGAACCTAGGACGATCGGTGTCAGCTTACTGAATAGCACGCACGTATTCTACAACAATATCCAGACTTCTATGGAAAAGACAGCTGATGAATATGGTTGGACATTGGATGTTCAGGATGCAGCGGGTGATGCCAATAAGCAGCTTAGTGAGGTGCAGGATTTTATCACCAAAGGTGTTGACGCAATTGTAATCGCACCGACCAATTCAGCAGGTTCTAAGTCCATGATTGATCTTGCTGATAAGGCTGGTATCCCAGTATTCACAATGGATATAGCTTCTGATGGTACGCCGGTTTGCCACGTAGCTACCGATAATAAGAAGGGTGGCGAGCTTGCGGCACAGTATGTAATCGATAATATTCTGACAGATAAGACCGGAACAGCTGCTGTTATTACATATTCTGAGATTGAGAGTTGCGTTGATCGTGAGACAGGTTTCACAGATTGTCTTAAAGCGAACGCCCCTGATATCGAAGTTGTTGACATTCAGAACTACTCTGGTGATCAGCAGAAAGCTGCAGATGTTATGCAAAATATGTTGCTGAAGCACGAAAATATTGATGTTGTGTTCTGTGTAGGTGATCCGGCTGCAACTGGTGCTCTATCATCTATTACAGCCGCAGGTGCAGATACCAAGATTATTGGATATGATGGAAATCCTGAAGGTATTGCGGAAATTAAGAAAGGCGGAAACTGGGTTGCTGATGTAGCACAGGATCCGGCTGCAATTGGAAAGTCCACAATGGAAGCTATCAAGACATATCTTGATGGTGGAACGCCTGATGCAACCATTCTGATTGCACCGTATATTATTGATGCCAGCAATGCAAAATAACTATCAAGTATAGCATGTCTGTATAAAATATAGACTGTTTGCTAGAAATTAAGTGACCTGGACAGCTGCTGCTAATGTAAACAGCAGCTGTCTATTAGGAAAGGGGAGCATAATGGGGCAGATCGCGCAGGGACAGCCTCTTGTTGAATTAAAGCATATTAAAAAGTCGTTTCCAGGTGTGAAGGTGCTTGAAGACATCTCCATCCAATTTTTCCCTGGGAATGTGCATGTGCTTTTGGGTGAAAATGGTGCAGGAAAATCGACAATTATCAAAATTATAGCAGGAATCTATCAGCCGGATCAGGGTGAAGTTGTAATCGAAGGAACCCCGCGTTATTTTACTAACATCAGGCAGTCGCAGGAACTTGGAATTAGTGTAATTCATCAGGAACTGAGTGTCATAGAAGATCTCACTGTATATGAGAATGTTTTTCTGGGGAGAGAATTGAAAAAAGGAGCATTTGCAGATTCTGATCGTATGATAAAGGAGACGCAAAAGTTGCTCGATGATATTGATATTGATATTGATCCAAAAGCTTATATCAGAGATTTAAATAACGGAGCCAAGCAGATGGTAGAGATCATCCGTGCTGTTTCTCAAAACAGTAAAATGGTTATCATGGATGAGCCAACCAGTTCGCTTTCCGATCATGAAGTCATGTCTCTTTTCAAGGTTATTCAGAAGTTAAAAAAAGAGAACGTAGCGATTATTTATATTTCTCATAGGCTACAGGAAATTATGGAAATAGGAGATACATTGACAGTTCTCCGAGATGGTACCTTGGTGAGGACTCTTCCAGTCAGTGATGTTACTGAAGACCAAATGGTTAAAATGATGGTCGGACGTGAGATTTCCAACTACTATTATAAGCCGGTAACGCCAAAGGAACATGAAGAGGTTTTGGAGGTCAAAAATCTCACGCGTGGCAATGCGTTTAAAAATGTGTCGTTCCAGCTTTATAAAGGCGAAATATTAGGTGTTGCAGGCTTGATTGGAGCCGGACGTACTGAAGTTATGCGAGCAGTATTTGGTGCAGATCCTTATGACAGCGGAGAATGTTTCCTTTATGGGAAACCTTATCATGCTAAGACGCCAAAGGATACAATTCAGAAAGGTCTTGGACTGATTCCCGAAGATCGAAGAGCACAAGGATTATTGCTTGAGAAAAATGTAAAAGAGAATACATCATTGGCAGCGCTTTATGAGACATCAAATCATGGATTTATCGATTTCGATTGGGAGAAGCGCGAGTCAATTGAATATATAAAGAGACTCGGTATCAAAACCCCCTCTGAGTTAGCGATAACTAAAAATCTTTCCGGAGGAAATCAACAAAAGGTTGTTATCGCGAAATGGTTGCTTGCGGAGTCTAAAATTCTGATCATGGATGAACCTACAAGAGGAATTGATGTAAATGCAAAGTCGGAAATCTATGAACTTATGAAAGAATTTGTGGAAAAGGGGGGAAGTATCATTTTGGTATCTTCTGAATTGCCAGAAGTTATAGGTTGTTCTAATCGTATTATGGTGATGCGTGAAGGAGTTGTTTCTGGTTTTTTGGATGAAACAGAAGCGACAGAAGAGCGTGTTATGAGTTTTGCAAGTAAAGAAACGTCAGATAAGAACGTTAAGGAGGGATGATTATGAATTCCAATCCAAAAAAAAGAGGGATGAGTGCCTTCGTATCAGATAATACAATGCTTATCTTTGCAATAGTACTTTTTGCGGGATGTATGGTTGGAGTACCAAGGTTTGCTATGGTAGGAAATTTGAAGAATATTTTGATCCAGATTTCAATTAATGCCTTGATTGCTTGTGGTATGACATTTGCCATCCTTTCAGATGGTATAGATCTTTCTGTTGGATCTGTTGCAGCCATTGCTGGTGTTGCGGGGGCAAGCTTGATTAAGCAATTTTCAAATGCAGGAATTTTAACTTCTGTATTGGTGATTTTCGGAACTACAATTGTGGTTGGCGGAATCTGTGGCTCTATTACTGGATTTTCGATTGCAAAACTTAATGTACCTCCGTTTATTGCAACGCTGGCTATGATGAATGCGGCGAGAGGACTGGCATATGTATTCACAGATGCCAAGCCTGTATATGGCCTTCCAGAAAGTTTCGGATGGGTTGGTCTACGTAACATAGGTATTGTTCCTGTTTCTGTAATACTTATGGTGATTATTATTGCCATCTCTTATATCATTCTGAAGAAGACATGTTTTGGACGTTATGTCTATGCAGTCGGCAGCAACCAGGAAGTTGCCAAGCTGACGGGAATCAATGTAACCAAAATTCGTTTTTCAGTTTATGTGATTTCTGGAATTCTTGCCGCTCTTGCGGGATTAGTATTGGCATCCAAGCTCCAAAATGGACAGGCAACAGCAGCCAATGGATATGAATTGAATGCAATTGCTGCTGTAGCAATGGGTGGAACTAGTATGTCAGGTGGACGTGGAGGAATTCCACAGACAGTAGTTGGGCTCATTATTATTGGAATTATCAATAATGCTTTGAGTCTTTTGGGAGTATCTTCCTATTGGCAGACCGTAGCAATGGGTGTTATTATTCTTGCGGCAGTCGTAATTGATCAGTCAAGAAAATAACTTGCCAGGAGGATATATAAATGAAGCTTACGAATATACAGGATGTTGATGGGCTTTTTAGAACACTGAATCAATGTAAAGGTGAAGTTTGGTTGGTGTCCAAAGAGGGTGATCGCATCAATCTGAAATCCAAACTTTCACAGATGCTGTTTACAGCTAATCTTTTTACTAAGGCTACAATCAATGAATTGGAGTTGATCATTTCAGAGCCTGAAGATATGAAAAAGGTTATGGACTTTATGATTAGTGGTTGAGTTCAGAGGCTCAGAGGAGAATGAGCTGGATCATATAAGCGATCTGATGTTTCCATCCATCGCATTCTTTGCAGGTTCTGTTGTTTCCGGGATCAGTTACTACGTATTAATGCATTTTTGGATTCTGAAAAAATACCCACAAAAAGAACTTGGAATAGAACAAGATCGGTATTCCGGAATTTCCGGTGGTCGCGAGTGGATTTACGATGATGAAACAAACTCGGTGAAAAGTTCGATCTAATCCCCCTTTTTGAGCTTTTGTGTTACAATCACTTAAGAGCAATTGCGCTGACAGGGCAGTCAACGCTGCCATATCACATATGTTTGACGGGAGGAGAATCGTCCTATGAAGCTTGCGGAGGCGTTACAGGAGAGAGCGGATCTCAATCGAAAGATCAGTCAGCTTGAAGAGCGAATCAGCAACAATGTGACGGTGCAGGAGGGGGAAAAAACGGCGGAGGATCCGAATGCACTGATCGAAGAGCTGGATGAAGCGATTCGGCGGTTGAATTTTTTGATCGCGGCGATCAATCTGACCAATTGCAAAACGATCGTAGACGGTAAGACGCTGACAGAGTGGATGGCTGACCGGGATTGTCTGAAGCGAAAGGCCGCTGCATATCAGGATATTGTCCGGGATGCGTCCAATTTAAGCGGACGTGCGCTTCACACGGAGATTAAGGTGATTTGTGCGGTTAATGTGCGTGAAATTCAAAAAAAGGTCGACCGGATATCGAAAGAGCTTCGCCTGACAGACAATAAGATTCAAAGCGCCAACTGGTCTGTGGAATTGGCAGTCTGACTTGGTTTTGCAGGTAGTTCTGTGAGGAGTATGCGATCTCGGAAGCAGAGAATGGAGCTTCAAACTGCTTAATCGCACATGGCAGGCAAGAGGGCACGGCCGGGTTCGAATCCCTTTTACACAGATTGCCAGATCGCTCACAATTGCAATGTCATCCAATATTGTTATAACCGGAGCATGTGTCACAGAACGAGGGAGGGCTTGGGGATTTGAAAAAATTGTATATCCATGCAGATTCGGGCAAGGATATCTGAAACATTACTTGAAATACGCAGCCTCATGAAGTATACTCATGAGGCTGTTTTTAATTTTTATGAATTTTGGACAGAAAAGGGAAAAAGCATGGAGCAGTTCAGAAAAAAACTACTTTTCATTGTGCCATCGGTCGCGGGAATTGTGCTGTTTATGATTCCGGTCAACTATCAGGGTAAGTGGACGGTGATTGTAAAAATTATTGCCGATCACATTGCGGCTGCCATCGGGGACGTCCTTCCGTTACTGTGCACCGGAATTTTGACGGTTTCCGCAGTCATGTCGGTGGTTTCTCTCATAAAGCCTAAGTGGATGGCAAGACACAAAATGCTGGATGAGATTTTCGGGGTCTCCCTGTTCTGGACGGCGATCCGCGTGATTGGCTGTATGTTCTGCTGGATCACCATGCTGGGTGTCGAAACGGGATTTTTTGGCCTGATCTCCGGAGGAGATCAGGGGGGCTTCATTCTCTACGATCTTCTTTGCACCTTGGTCATCATTTTTGTCATAGCCGGTCTTTTGCTCCCGCTTTTGCTGGATTTCGGACTTCTGGAGTATGTGGGAGCGCTGATGACAAAATTGATGCGTCCGCTGTTTATGGTGCCGGGGCGCGCGGCGGTGGATTGTATCACGTCCTGGATTGGAGACGGAACGCTGGGAGTGATGCTGACTTGCAATCAGTATGAGGGAGGATACTATTCCGCACGGGAGGCCTCTGTCATTGCGACGACTTTTTCTGCGGTATCGATCACCTTCAGTCTCGTGGTGCTGAACCAGGTGGACTTAGTGGAGATGTTTGGGATCTACTATCTGACGATTGTTTTGATCGGCGTGGTGTGTGCCTTCATTTCCCCCAGGATCCCTCCGCTTAGCCGCAAGAAAGACAGCTATTTGAAGGAGGGAGCAAGGATGCCGGAGACCATTCCGGAGGGGTACCGCTCTGCTGGGGAGTACGGGATGAAGCTTGCCATGGATCGCGTCTCGCAGCACCGGGGAGTCGGGGAATTTCTCTCAAAGGGGGCCTTAAATTCTGCCAAGATGTGGTTTGGCGTACTGCCGACTGTCATGTGCATCGGAACCGTTGCGCTGATCATTGCGAACCATACTCCGGTGTTCGAATGGATGGGGATTCCCTTCCGCCCGCTGCTTGCGCTCCTCGGGGTACCGAAGGCGGATACTGCTGCCGCTGCTTCCACGATGATCGTGGGGTTTGTCGACATGTTTACCCCATCAATTTTGATTGCAGGAGCCGGAGCCGGTGAAATGACCCGGTTTATTGTTGCGGTTGTCTCCGTGACACAGGTGCTGTATCTGTCGGAGGTGGGAGGGCTGATTCTTGCCTCCAAGCTTCCCGTAAGTCTTTTGGATATGTTTGTGATTTTTTTGGAGAGGACTGTGATTTCTCTTCTCATTGTTTGCCCGCTGGCGCAGGTGCTGTTTTAAAAGAAAAATTCGATCCGGTATCGTAAGCGGAGTTTTCCATTTGGAAGACTCCGCTTTTTGTCTTGAAGTGTTATGATAGAGAAGGTGAGCAGCACTGTGGTAGAAACAGCAAGCAGCGCCGTGACAGAAACGGTATGTAGCGCTGAGACAGGGACAGAAGGCAGCGTTATGGTAGAAACAGCAAGCAGCGTTATGGTAGAGACAGCAAGCAGCACTGCGACAGAAATGGCATGTAGCACTGTGACAGGGACAGAAGGCAGCGTTATGGTAGAAACAGCAAGCAGCACTGTAGTAGAGACAGCGAGCAGCGCTGTGGTAGAGACAGCATGTAGCATTATGACAGAAACGGCAAACGTTGTAATCAAGGAGTAAACATGATGAATCCCAGGTTAGAAGAAAAACTCAGAGAATTCCGGCGGCAGTATCCCGTGGATGAAGCAGTCAAATACCGGGTGACAGAGCCGACGACGGACTTTATTGGGGAAGACATACTGGAAATTGCTTTGGCGGCTTTGCTGGAAGGGGAAAATGTTCTGCTCTGCGGCAGCAAGGCGACGGGAAAGAATATTCTGGCGGAAAATCTTGCGTGGCTCATGGAGAGACCGGTCTATTCCATGTCGTTTCACGTCGGCGTGGACAGCAGTATGCTGATTGGGACGGACACCTTTGAAAACAATCGTGTAACCTTGCGGAAGGGGCCGATCTATCGCTGCGCGGAATATGGCGGCTTTGGAATTCTGGACGAGATCAATATGGCAAAAAGCGATGCGATGGCAGTGCTTCACGCGGCGCTGGACTACAGGCGGCTGATTGATGTTCCCGGGTACCAGCGGATTGCACTGCATCCTGCGACACGTTTTATCGGGACCATGAATTACGGGTATGCAGGCACGAGGGAGCTGAATGAGGCACTGGTGTCCCGCTTTGTTGTGATTCAGATGCCGGTGCTGTCCCGGGAGGAATTAAACCGGCTGTTTGACCAAAAGCTTCCGGGTGTGAAAAAAACCATACTGGATCAGCTGTCAGCACTTTTTTTGGATCTTCATGAAAAGGCGGAGAGCGGAGAGGTCTCTTCCCGCGCTGTGGATCTGAGAGGGATGATTGCGGCACTGCGCATGATACGAATCGGCATACCGCCGTTCCACGCACTGAAGGCAGGCGTATCGGATAAGTGCTTTGATCCATTTGAGCGTCAGCTGGTGGAGGATGTGATCCGCACGCGATTTTCGGAGAGCCTGAAGGCATCTGAGATGTTCGAGAGCTGAGGAGAGACCCATGCAATCGGAACGATCATCTCCTTCGGAGGAGAAAAAAAGACTTCGATTTTTAGGATTGCTTGGCACGGTGTCAGGTCAATCGGGGCGGAAGCGCCTTCCTGAGTGCGTGGATTTGGCGAGCAAAGCGTGGAGAGAAGCGGGGGATCAGCCCTGCCTCTATAGCGCGGCGCTGCTTGGTTATGCAGAGATCGTTTATTCGGAACGAAGGAAAGCGGAGTGTGAATCCGGGGAGAGGAAACCGGAATTAAACGGATTGAGACAGCTGGACGCATGGCTCGGACGGGAAATTTTCAGGAGAGAAAAGGAGAAAGAGGTTCTTCTCCCCTTGTTTTTTGTTTGCCTTGACAGCGCCTTGTATCGGGCGCTCTGTGAGCAACGTCCCGGGATTGCGGAGCTTAGGCGGTCTGCCTTTCACACACTTCTGACCGGGGATATGCAAAGGCTCACCCACACGGTATGGGGAGAGTTGGAAAGGAATTGGCTGGAAGCACAGCTGGGCAATCGGAGGGAAGCAAGCGGGCAGTGGCAAAAGCTGATGCAAAAGATTGAGGGAGCCATGGCGTGCCGGAGTGCAGAAGCCCTCGTCAGTCGGGCAGTCACACTGTACACGATGCTGAGCGAGCGTGGATTTCGAAAAAAATTCCGCGTGGTCGGAAAGGAGACGGGCGAGGAGGAAGGCTCCGATCACGGGCAAAAGGAAGAGACTTTGTTTCAGATCACAGGGTCATCTGACGGGGAGCGAAAGGAACACGAAACCAGGGGAGCAGGAGAGGATCTGATACTGGATGATGCATCCATGGCGCGGGTAGAGGCTTCGATTGAACATCAATTCGGAAAAAGCTTTTTGACACAAAAAGCATTGGATGCGCTGACCGGGGAGCTGTGTGTCGGCGTCCATTCCGGCTGCAGGCTGCATTTTACGGATGGATTATCAAAGGATGTACTGCGAAGCAGTTCCTCCATGGAAGGCTTTTACAACCGAATACGAGAAGAAAATCAATCCCTTTTGGAGGAGCACCGGGCGCAGGTGCACCAGAGCATTCGATCCATTTCGGATGCATTTTGTAATGCTGTCCGTGTGCGGGAGGAAAAGGATACGTACCATGCCAGCTTTGGAAGGCTGATTCCGTCTAAGCTCTGGAATCTTGGCAGAACAAACAATCCCAATTTGTTTTTGAGAGAAATTCAGAATGAAAAGAAAGACTTTGTTGTGGACATTCTGCTTGACGGCAGCGGCTCTCTCCAGTCGAGGCAGGGGATGGTTGCGCTGCAGGGCTATATTTTGAGCGAGGCCTTGGATGAGGTGCAGATTCCGCATCGCGTGATGAGTTTTTGTACACTCGGAGATTTTACGGTTTTGCGCCGTTTTCGGGATTATGAGGGCGGGCACCCTGAAAATTTAAGAATCTTTGAGTATTACGGAAGCTGCAACAACCGGGACGGACTGGCGGTGAAGGCCTGCGCTGCAGGACTTTTGGACAGACCGGAGGAAAAGCGGATTCTGCTGATGCTGAGCGACGGGATTCCGAACGATCAGATTGTAAGTCAGAAACGGGCAAAGCTTTTTCCGTCCTACACCGGCGAGTATGCTGTTTGGGACAGTGCCAAGCAGATTCGTGCGCTGCGGAGAAAAGGGATCACAGTGATCGGGTTGTTTGTCGGGGAGGAAGAAGAGCTGGAGGATGAGAAAATCATTTTTGGGAATTCCTTCGCCTATTTGAATGGAATCGAAAACTTTTCCCGTATCGCTGGAAGCTTTTTGAAGCGGGAGCTGTCGGAGTAAACGAGCAAAGCCGTGGGCGCAGCGGGAGAACAGGGGGATAGGATGATCACTGCAAAGGGAAAATCCGTATCGGGCGGGATTGCAATCGGTCCGGTCAGATGGCATCAGGGAGAAGAAAGAATCGCGGCAGCGGAATGGGCAGAAGACAGGGAGAGGGAGCTGATTCGTCTGGAAAAAGCGAGGAACGCCGCGGTTTTGCGTCAGCAGGGACTGTATGAGAGGAGCCTGAAGGAGCTGGGAAAGGGCACGGCAGAGGTGTTTGCCGCTCATATTATGATGCTGGAGGATATCGATTTGCTGACAGCAGTGAGAAGGAAGATCAAAGAGCAGGGTCACACAGCGGAGTATGCCGTACAGGAGGCATTTGAGGCACAGGCAAAGCGTTTGTCCGGACTGGACGATGACTACATGGGGGAGCGGGCGAGAGATGTGATCGAGATGCAGAAGGAGCTGATGACTGCACTCCGCGAAGATTCTCCGGGATATCTTTGGAATGGATCGGGGAGAGAGGACCCGGAGAAGCCGGCGATTCTCCTGGCGGAGGATTTCATGCCTTCTAATGTGGTTCGGTTGGACAGGAGCAGCCTGCTGGGTCTGGTTACCAGAGAGGGGACGCAAAACAGTCATACGGCGATTCTCGCACGGACAATGGGAGTGCCGATGCTGGTGCAGTGCGGGGAAATCGGAGAAAGCTGGGATGGGCACTGTGCGGTTTTGGATGCAGATGCGGGCATCGTTTATCTGGATCCGGATCGGGAAATGCTGGCGCGGTATGAGAGCAGAGAGAAAAAGCAGGAAGCGGGCAGAAGTGAACTGCAGGATCTGAAGGGAAAGGCAAGCGAGACCCGGGACGGAAGGCGAATTCGGATGGTTGCCAACATCTCATCGCCGGAGGATTTGAACGCGGCAAGGGAAGCGGATGCAGAGGGAATCGGTCTGTTTCGCTCGGAGTATCTGTTTCTGGACGGAGATCGGTTTCCCACAGAGGAGGAGCAGTTTCAGGTTTACCGGAAGGCAGTCGAGGCGTTTGCACCAAAACGGGTGGTGATCAGAAGCTGCGACATCGGGACGGACAAGAGGACGGCGTATATGCAGCTCCCGACAGAAGAAAATCCGGCGCTGGGATGCCGTGCCATCCGGTTTTGTCTTTGCCATCCGGATATGTTCCGCACACAGCTTCGCGCCTTACTTCGGGCGTCGGCATTTGGGAATCTGGGCATTCTCCTCCCGATGATCAGCTCTGAGTCGGAGCTGTCGGAAAGCCGCACCATGTTAAAGCAGTGCCGGGAGGCGCTTTTGCGGGAAGGAATGCCGGTAGGCAGTTACACACTTGGAATTATGATTGAAACGCCGGCAGCAGTGATGATTGCGGATGAGCTGGCGGGGAATTGCGACTTTTTTTCCATCGGAACCAATGACCTGATGCAGTATACCCTTGCGATGGATCGGACAGCTCCTGCGATGAACCGCTACTTTGATACCCATGGAGATCCGGGTTACACGGCCTTGCTTCGTCAAATCCGTATGGCGGTAAAAGCCGGACACCGCCACGGGATCCCGGTGGGAATCTGCGGGGAGCTTGGGGCAGTGCCGGAGCTTACAGAAGCCTTGCTGCGCTGTGAGATTGATGAATTGTCAGTCAATCCCGGGGCGATTTTGCCGCTTCGAAAGAAAATTCGGGAATTGGATCTCAGAAACTAGGATGGTTTCGGATTGCCAAGTGCCGCTTAAGGAGACAGAAAGCAGCCGCCATGCTTTGCCATGGGGCTGCTTTCTTGTGGTGCCGGAGTTCATGGGGGTGTTTTCTTGTGTGCCGGGTTCATGGAGCCGATTCTCAGGGCTTGGCTTTAATTCAACAGTTCTATGTCAGAGATGAGCGGAACCTTTCTTTTTTCTCCCTTTATGGCGCCGCACAGAGCGACAATCCAGAAAACCAGGGAGATCATCGAAAAAACAAGACCGACCACGGGGACGAAGAAGCCTGCCATACCTGCAAGGTGGATCATCAGGGATTGATTGATGTGAAAGCGAAAGTAGTCATCCTTCAGATCTCCCTTGATCAATGCGATGGCAAAGCCGATCCAGGTAAGGTAGCCGATAATGGAAAGCTTTTTTGATTCTTCTGCGTGTGTTGAGAGTTGTTCCATGTGTTTTCCTCCTTTTTGCAGCATTGATCTGCCTTTTAGAAAGACGAATCGGGAGAACAAAAGGTTCATAGAGCAGAGGAATAGAATGACCTTGCTCAGAAATTGGGATAATTTGACCGATTTTTGGATTTATTTCCGGAGAAAGATTGGATAAACTAGCAATACGATTATGAGAAACCTGTCTTTAAGCGCTACACCGGTATGACGCCTACGGATTTTCTGAATCGCAGATCGGACAAAGAAAAGCCGCCGGGACAGGAAAAGGACAAAAGATAGACGAAAAGACAAATATAGACTAAAATATGAAAAAGGACTGTTCATATTCTGGAAAGTAGCATATGATAGGGATGTGATTAGGTACGCTTAATTCATAGGTCGGGGTGCGCCCGGGAACAGAGCGGGAGCATTTCTGCTCCGATTGTATCCAAGCGATGAATCATGAAGGAGGAAGGATAGATGTCACTCATTAAAAAAGAAGTTGGAGAGTTTTTGGTCAAGGCATATCAGAACAGAGAGTTCAAGGATATCACAAAGGATGATCTGAAGGGGAACTGGAGCGTGCTGTTCTTTTACCCGGCGGACTTCACCTTTGTTTGCCCGACGGAGCTGGAAGACTTGCAGGATCACTATCAGACGTTCAAGGAGATCGGCTGTGAAATTTACTCCGTGTCCTGTGACACACATTTTGTACATAAGGCGTGGCATGATCATTCCGAGCGGATTGAAAAAATTCAGTTCCCGATGCTGGCAGATCCGCGCCACGTGCTGGCCAAGGATTTTGATGTCCTGATCGAAGACGAGGGTGTGGCAGAGCGCGCCACCTTTGTCATTGACCCGGATTGCAGGATTGTGGCATATGAGGTTACCTCCGGAAATGTGGGAAGAAATGCGGATGAGCTGCTTCGCAAGGTTCAGGCGTGCCAGTTCGTCCGGGAGCACGGCGATCAGGTTTGCCCTGCGAGATGGCATCCGGGTGCAAGCACCATTAAGCCGGATCTTGATTTGGTGGGTGCGCTGTAAGAGGCGAAGCTTCAAAATCAAAAGGATTGGCGTTGACAAAAGACTGCGGTCAGCATTGGCTGCAGTTTTTTTCTGTAGAAAATCGAATGCCGGTGTGCCGGTGGGAAATGGAGGAATCAGATGGAGGAACAGGGATATCAGACATCAATCGAAATGACATATGAGGAATATCAGACCATGTGTTGGGCGCTGAAGCGAAGAAAGGCGATTATAATCAGCGGAATTGTCTCCATGCTGCTTCTGGCGGCAGGTGGGATTTCATTACAGAGCGGGGATACGGCAGAGGGAATCATTCACTTCGCCATGGCATTGGCCTATCCGTGCTTGGTTTTTGGCTTTTACCGCTATTCCATGAAGAAAAGCTATCGCTCACAGAAAATAGCGGCAGATAACAGGCGGGTGGACTATGAGTTCTATCCGGATCGCATGGTTGTGCACACCGCGGTCAGCAGATCGGAGATCCGCTATGACCAGTTATATCGGGTGAAGGAAACGAAAACGAATTTTTATCTCATGATCGGAGTCAACCAGAGCATGGCAGTGAAAAAGGAGTTTTGCTCGGACGAGTTGCTGGCGTTCCTTAAGAGTCTTAAGGAAGGAAAAAAGGCGGGCATTCCGACTTGGGAACACTCGCCTTCTCGATGAAGCTTGATATTATGTTATGTCCGGATGTGCCGTTCTGTCCGGCACCGGAGATTCCATGTTCCGGATGCGCCGTTCTGTCTGGCATCAGAGATTCAATAAGCCGAAGGCAGAAAGGATGGAGCTGACAAAGATGATGAGCAATGCAACGGGGGCGATATAGCGGATGCAAACGCGATACAGCCCCTCGCTTTTAAACCGGGAGGAAATGTGGATTTCCTTCACAAGGGCATCGATTCCGGCCGCCTTGACAATCAGGAGGCAGGTGGCAAGGGCAGCGATAGGCATCATGACGGCATTGGTGAGGAAATCAAAGAAATCCAGAAACTGCATGCCGATGATCGTGACGGAGCTCAACACATTGTAGCCGAGGGAGGAGAGAGAGCCGAACACGAGGATGATGCTGCACATCAGGAAGCACGCGGTGCCGCGTTTGCATTTTAACTCGTCCACAAAGGAAGAGACACCTGCTTCCATCAGCGAGATGGAACTGGTCAGCGCGGCAAACAGAACCAGAAGAAAGAACAGTGCGCCAAGGGGTCTTCCTGCTCCCATGCTGTCGAACACCTTCGGGAGCGTGATGAAGATCAAGGAAGGTCCTGCCTTCAACTGCTCCGGGTCTCCGCCTGAGAATGCGAATACGGCAGGGATCACCATCAGAGCAGCTAACAGCGCGATGCCGGTATCAAAGATCTGAACCTGATAGGTGGATTTTTCAATATCAACATCCTGCTTCATGTAGGAGCCGTAGGTGAACAGAATTCCCATGGCGATCGAGAGGGAGTAGAACATCTGTTCCATCGCAGCGACCACGGCCATCCAGGTGAAGTGGGAGAAGTCAGGGATAAAGATGTATTTTACTCCAGCCATGGCGCCGGGGCGGGTCATGGAGTAGACCGCGATGACCAGCGCCAGCACCACGAGGATCGGCATCATAACCTTGGTTCCCCGCTCAATGCCGCTCTCCACTCCCAGGATGATGAGAAGCGCGGTCATGCCCGCAAAGAGCAGAAAACACAGCTCGCTGCTGGAGGGACTGGTAATGAAATTTGAAAAATACCCGTTCTCTGCCACAGCTGCAGTTCCCTCTGCCACATAGGCGATCAGGTAACGAAGCACCCATCCGCCGATGACGCAGTAGTAGCCGACGATAATCATCGGAACAACGGCATTGAGAAGACCGCCGAGGCGAAATCCGCGGGAGCTGCTGAATTGACGGTAGGCACCGCTGGCGCTTTGCCTTGTCATTCGTCCCAGCGTTGTCTCGGAAATCATCATCGTGTAGCCGAAGGTCACAGCCAGAATGACGTAGGCCAGAATAAAAATCCCTCCGCCGTACTTTGCGGCGAGATAGGGGAAACGCCAGATATTACCGAGTCCCACAGCGGAACCGGCAGTAGCGAGGACGTATCCCAGTTTACCGGAAAAATTTGCTCGACTGCTGTTTTGTTTGTTCATGCGGTTTACTCCTTTCCAACACTAAAACATAAAAGTATATTAGCTAAAGATTATAGCAGAGTTTTCCAAAGATAAAAGTAAAATCGAGCGGGAAAAGTGACAAAAATCCACTGTTCCCGCTCGATTTTGCTTGGTACTATTCAACATGAAACCGCATGAAGTTGTAAAAAAAGACGAAAGAAACGGAATGAGGGAAGCCGAAATCAGCCCTCAATTGAAATCAGATGCTGCTCCGGAAGTTCCCGCTTCATTTCCTTCTTGGGAAGAGTCAAGGTCAGAATTCCGTTTTCGAATTTGGCGCCTACCTCTCCCTGTGTCAAATTCTCACCCACATAAAAGCTGCGGGTTGCGGAGCCGGTATAACGTTCGCGGCGAAGATAGCGGCCCTTCTTGTCCTTCTCCTCTTTTTCGTCATTGTGTGTCGCAGAGATGGTCAGATAGCCGTCCTTTAATTCTGCCTTCAGATCCTCTTTTCGATAACCGGGAAGGTCCACCGAAAGCTCGTAGTGATCCTCGTGCTCCTTGATATCCGTTTTCATCAGCTGATTGTTTCCGACTGCTTCGCGCTCACCGGAGCGGTTGAAAAAATGTCGATCAAACTCATTCATCCACTCATCAAAAATGCTTCCACCGAAAAGACTGGGCATGTACATCATCAGAATACCTCCTTATTCATTAAAAGTGCATCCGGTGTTATCCACTGGAACTATTTGTTATATAAGAACTATAACATGTAAAATTGGCACTGTCAAGCTTAGAGTGCTAATTTTTTGGAAAATTTTTTGCGCCTGCGCAGAGGGTATCTAAAAACGGGAGAATCGATTAAAATAGAACAAAGTGTGAAGCGGAAAAGGAAGAAAAGCATGGAGTATTATGCAACATTGGGACCTGCATGTCATGGGACAGAGCTTCTGGAGGCGATGATTCGAAGGGGGATGACGGGAGTACGTCTGAACTTGTCTCATAGCGATCTGGGCTCCTGCGGCATCTGGATTGCCTGTCTTCGGGAAGCGGAGAGGCGAAGCGGAAGGCCCATGGAATTTCTGATTGACCTGTGCGGCCCGGAGTTGAGGATCGGAAACCTGGCAGGGGGGAAGGAGCTGCAGAAGGGGGACGCATTTCTTTTATATTCTGAGGCGGTTTGGCCGAAGATGGAGAAGAAAGTCCACCGGCAGTCCGCAGCATCTGTGTCCCCGGCGCTTTTACGGGAACTGGACAAGGGGGACTTACTTTCCGTGAGCGATGGAGCGCTCCTGCTCCGGGTGATCAAAACGGAGCCGGAACAGGCCTTCTGCAGAGCGGAACAGGGCGGCACAGCGGAAGCGGGAAAAAGCATCGCTCTTTTGGGGCGGGAGATTCCGCTTCCGGTGCTGTCGGAACGAGATCTCCGAAATCTCGGCATGGCCCGGGACAGCGGCGCGACAGCAGTCATGCAGTCATTTACCGGGTGTGGTGAGGACGTTCGGCTTTTGAAAAGGGAGATGCAGCGGCTCGGACTTTCCGATTTGAAGCTGCTGGCAAAGATTGAGACGCAAAGGGGTCTCAATTGTATGGAGGAAATCGCAGCGGAAGCGGATCAGGTTGTCATTGCGCGGGGAGATCTGGGCAATACGCTGGGACTTACGGCGGTTCCTCTCGCACAGAGAAGAATCTCGATGTATTGCAGGGAAAGGGGGATTTCATTTATGGTGGTGACCGAGCTGCTTCACTCAATGATGACGGCATCGGTTCCCACACAGGCCGAACTCTCGGACATTGCCCGCGCAGTATGGGACGGAGCGTCGGCGCTTATGCTGACGGGGGAGACGGCGGTCGGGCGTTATCCCATCGAAGCCATGGGATGGTTGGTTCAGGCAGCAGAGCGCGCGGCAGAGGCAGGGTGATTGTTTTTTTTCGGGCGGACAAAGGCGCCTGGCAAGCCATGGGATGGTTGGTTCAGGCAGCAGAGCGCACGGCAGAGGCAGGGTGATTGTTTTTTTCGGGCGGACAAAGGCGCCTTGCAAGTTGGGCATCCCGGTTTGAGACAGGAAATTCGGAGGATAACAGCGGGAAGCCTGGAAGGATGGAACCGGAAACAGGAAACACTTATAATCAACGGAGGAAAGGAGTGTACATTCGGAGTAATTCCGTCTGTCAGAACAAAGATGTCAAAGAAAGCAATGGATTTTACGGAATTGGCACAGGAACGATATTCCTGCCGCAGTTTGTCGGAGAAGCCGGTGGAGCGGGAGAAAATCGAAGAAATTATCCGGGCCGGGTTGGTTGCGCCAACAGCACATAATAATCAGCCCTATCGTATTTATGTGGTGGAGAGCGAAGAAATGAAGGAACGAATCGGACAGACCACCCCTTATACATTCGGTGCGCCAGTGTTTCTGATTGTGGCGGGGAAACCGGAGGAGGCCTGGACACGGGCGTCCGATCAAAAAAATTTCGTCGATGTGGATGCGGCGATCACAGCGACTCATATGATGTTGAAAATTCAGGAGCTGGGACTGGGAACCACCTGGGTCGGCAGCTTTGACGAACCGAAGCTGAAGCAGCTGATTCCTGAATTACAGGGGGACGAGCTGATTGCAATCTTTCCTGTGGGCCACCCCGGTGAATCGGCAAGACCGTCCCGCCTGCATGGGCTTAGGAGAGCGGCTTCGGAGCTGGTGCGATACATTTAACCGGGACAGAAGAGAAAGGAGGTGCGGATGGAAAGCACATTTGTGATGGTTCAGATGGAATCGGTTGAGGACCCGATGAAAAATCTGAAGAAGGCAGCGGAATGGACGGAGAAGGCAGTCAAAAAATTTCATCCGGATTTTCTGGTCTTTCCGGAGACCGTTATGGCGGAGTTTCAAAAGGACACAAGCAGAGAGGAAAGGCGGGCAGCAGCACAGCCGCTGGACGGAAGCTTTGTTCGGGGGATGCAGGAGCTGTCACGTACCTTTGGCGTTTGGATGGTATTCGGCATGCAGGAGACGGTAGAGGATCCCGGGGATGCGCGGAGCTACAACACCACAGTGATGCTGAATGACCGGGGAAGCATTGTGCAGGTGTACAGAAAGACCCATATGTACGATGCCTTCGGCTATGAGGAATCGGCAGAGCTTAAGCCGGGAGATCGTTTTTTTGAGCCGGTCAGCACCCCGTTTGGAACAATCGGCTTATTTGTGTGCTACGAGGTGCGCTTTCCCGAGGTGGCACGCCACCAGAGAGCCAAGGGGGCAGAGATTATTTTGATGCCGACCGCATGGGTCAAAGGCGATATGAAGAGTCTTCACTTCCGCACGCTGGTGACGGCCCGTGCAATTGAGAATACGGTGTTTCTTCTGGCCTGCGACCAGTACAGCAGAATTCGCATGGGAGAGAGTCTGGCGGTGGATCCGATGGGGGTCACGCTGGCCAGTGCAGGGGAGGGGGAACAGCTGATTCCGGTTTACATTGATACGGATCGGATCGCTTCGGTTCGAAGAAAGCTGCCTTCCTATGAGGATCGCAGACCGGAGCTTTATCGGGATCTGTGTGATGCTTAATGGGGAAGCAACCCTGTGTTATTAGCAACAAAAAGTTACGAAAACCGTAAAGAATTATCCGGGCAGCCGAAGTATAATAAGCGGAACGGAGGAAACAATATGAGCAGAACAGATATCAAGTATCGATTGGCGGGAGCGGCAGTTACCCTGCTTTTGACAGCGGCAATCGGAGGCAGCGGCTTTGCGGCTTCTGTCATAAAAAACGCAAAGCCGACAGGGGAGAGCGTACGTCAGGAAACACAGTCCAACAGCAAAACCGGCTTCCATTTCGAAGGAACCTCTATGTACACCTACCCGATGCTGCAGGCGGATCTTCACCGGCTTCGGAAGAGCTATGAGGGTGTGGGAGTCGATTCGATCGGGAGCACGGTGGACGGACGGCAGCTGTACCGCCTGGTGATCGGAAATCCGCAGGCAAAAAAGAAACTTCTCGTGGTGGCTTCCATGCATGCCCGGGAGTATATCACAACACCTCTGGTGCTTCGGGAGGCCAAGGATCTTTTGGAGCGGAAAAAAGGCGGAGATAACCGGCTTGACCAGGTCTTAGTCGAAGTGGTTCCCATGCTGGATCCGGACGGGGTCGCCATCTCACAGTATGGGGTGGGCGGACTTTCCACTGCTTCCGCCAGGGAGACCGTGAAGGGCATCATTCAAAGCTGGTCCGACTGGGGACTTTTAGAGGATCAAAACAAGTACGACTGGTATTTGAACAAATGGAAGAACAATGCAAACGGAGTGGATTTGAATCGGAATTTTCCGATGCCCGGGTGGGCTGCTCTGAATGACCTGCGAAACAAACCGGCCAGTGATCTCTACAAGGGACCCCGTCCTGCCTCGGAGCTTGAGACCAAGGCGCTTATGGATCTGGTTCAGAAGGAACAATTCAGCGCAGCGCTAAATTATCATTCCCAGGGAAGGGTGATTTATTGGTCCAATACTTTGGCTTCGGCGGAGACAGAAGCAAAGAACAGGCGAATGGCTGAGATTGCACATGCGGATACCGGATACCCGCTGGTCAGACTGGAGACGAGGAAATCCATCGGCGGCTCAAGCTTTAAGGACTGGCTGGATGGAGCGATGGGAATTCCCAACATCACGCTGGAGGTCGGTCTTGGCACGGCGCCGGTAGAGGAAACGCAGATTGAGACGATTTGGGAAAAAAATCGAAATCTGCTTCCGCATCTCATGGACGAGCTGCTGGGACGAAGCGCAGAGCTTCCTGTGAAACCGGAGGATGCGAACACAAGTGTAAAGGAAGGCGGAAGCAGCGTGCAGTTTGTGGCGCCGCGCACGGAATAAGCGAAAGGATTACTCGGTTTCGGAGGTGAATCCGAGCCCTTTTACTTCGCTGATCCGATTGACGATCAGAAAGCTCTCCGGGTCAATCTCATGAATGATGCGTTCCAGCTTCGGCAGCTCACGGTTGTAGATTACGCTGAGCACGATTTCCGTCTGCCGGTTGGTGTATCCCGTTTCTCCGTGCAGCATGGTGACGCCGCGCTCCACCTCTGCCAGAATCGCGGCTCGTATCTTTTGGGAATGGGCACTGATCACCTTGACCTCTGTCCTGGTAGTTCCGAGAAGCAGCATGCGATCCATCACCATGGTGGAAAGAATCACGACAACAATGCCGTAAAGAATCCGCTCGGGGGAATATACGACAGCCTGCAGCATCAGCACCAGGATATCGAGCACATAAAAGCTGAGAGACACAGGAATGCCGAAATAACGCTTCAGTACCAGCGGGGGAATATCCATTCCACCGGTGGAGGAGCCGGCTCGAAGTACAATTCCGAGGGATAAGCCGATTCCGAGCCCGGAAAAGACGGTGCAGAGGAACAGATCCTCCGTGATGGTGTAGCTTCCCAGCAGATGCTCCCAAAACGCCAGGGCGATGGGCCCAAGGAATGTGCTGAGCAGGGTCGAAAGTGCGAAGGCCTTTCCCAGAAGGGCCCAGCCGATGGCCAGCATGATGACGTTCAGAGCCAGAAGTGTGCCGGATACGGAAAGCCCCATCAGTTCATGGGCCGCAATTGCGATTCCCGTGGCGCCGCTGGTCACCAGCTCTGCCGGCAGCAAAAACAGCTTTAGCACCAGCGCGAACAGGATATTTCCCAGGATATTTTCTGCCTGCGCAATGATTCTTCGCCCCTTTCGGCTGTCCCAAAACTGGTTTCCCATACCGGTTTTCTCCCTCGTTTTACTGCCTGTGCTTCGCAGGCTTTGGCATTGTTTCAGGTTACTTGAGCCTATTATACGTCTGAATGCACATTTCTTCCAGAACCTGAGAGATCAATGAACCCGGGAAAGGAGGAGAGGTTCGGGGGGCCAAGGAAGACAGGCGGTCCCTGGACGGGGAGAGCCGGCGATTTCGCTTAAGATAACACGTAGGGTATTTCAAAGAATTCAGGAAAAGAGAACGCAGAAAGAGAGGGATATATGGAAAAGCTGACATGGTTTTATTTGGATACGTGCCCGTATTGCAGCAACGCGAAGAAAGCATATGAAGAGCTGATTGCGGAACATCCGGGCTTTGGGGAAGTGGAAGTTGAGCGAATCAATGAGGCAATGCACCCGGAGCTTACCGAGGGGTATGCCTATCAGTATGTACCCTGTGTGTTTCTTGGGGATACCAAGCTGTATGAAGCGTATCCGGGCGAACCCTTCGATTCCTGTAAGGAAGGAATGGAAAAAGCGCTCAGAGAAGCGATGCAGCAGAAATGATCCCCATGATTCCCTTGATTGTCTGGATGGATTTGATCGGAACGATTGCATTTGCCATTTCCGGCGCCCTGGTTGCTGCGCGGAAAAATATGGATCTGTTCGGCGTGAATATTCTGGCGGTGATCACCGCGACAGGCGGCGGAATGATCCGTGATCTGGTGATCGGCGTGATTCCGCCTGTTATGTTTCGGAACCTTGTCTACGTGTTTGTTTCCATGATCACGGCCGACGTGGTGTTCCTGTTCTTGTACAGTGAGCGGGAAATTCCCATGTCGGCGAAGAAACGGGAGCATCTTCTGTTCTGGTTTGATACGCTGGGGCTTGCGGCGTTTACGGTGGATGGCGTCTTTGCCGGCACCGACGCAGGATATGCGGATCGGCTTTTTCTGATTTCGTTTCTCGGCGTTGTGACGGGAGTGGGAGGCGGCGCACTGCGGGATATTTTCGCGAACCAGATGCCGCAGATTTTTGTGAAGCATGTGTATGCGGTGGCTTCGGTGGCAGGCGCACTGGTTACGGGGCTTTTGTATCGCCTGGTGGGAGGGACGCATGTGCCGGCCTTTTTCGGTGCTGCTGCGGTCATTGCGTTGCGTTATGCGGCCATGAGCCGGAAATGGAATTTACCGCGGCTCAACAAGGCCCACGGAACCGGGGAGCATGGGATGTGAGGGGAGAACGGCGTCAGGGACTCCGACTCACAGAAATTTCATAAAAAACACGTGAGGATGGATTACAACTCACAAAAAACAGACTATAATGATAGTATCAGAATCAAAGAAAGGTGGAATCCGGACGGAAGGGGTAGATTATGAAAAATAAAATCATTTGTATCGGTCGTCAATATGGAAGCGGCGGGAGAGAAATCGGCCGTCTTGTGGCGGAGAAGTTGGGGATTCCGTATTATGACAGGGATTTGATTGATGAGGCGCTGAGGGGAACCGATCTGCCGATGGAGCAGATGAAGAAGGCGGATGAGCATGCGCTGGATCCGCTTCCATACGAGCGCTTCTATAGAGGAGAGAATAAGCGGTTTTACGGGATGAACGCCAGCGAGATCATGTTTTCGCTGCAGAAGGATCTGATCATCAAGAAGGCGGAGAGTGAGTCCTGTGTGATCATCGGGCGCTGCGCGGATCAGATTCTGGAGGACGCCGGCGTCGGAGAGGTACTTTCTCTGTTTATCTCTGCGCCGATCGAGGACCGCATGCAGCGGGTGATGGAACGGGAGAAAATCGGAGCGCGGGAGGCCTCGGCGCTGATTCGAAAGATCGATAAGAGACGAAGAAAATACTACGGCTATTACACCGATAAGGACTGGGGAAAATCCTCAGATTACACGCTTTGCATCAACTCTTCGGAGTGGAAGAGGGATGCACTGGTTCAATTCATCTGCGACGTCTACAACAAGCTGGATGAGTACAGAAAGTAAGGCCGCAATGAACGAAAGAGGCAGTCTCAGGATTGCCTCTTTTTTCTTTTGGCGAAAGATGACATAATGAAACGTACGGAATCAATGAAGGATACGGAATGCAAGGGGAGAACGAGGAGAAAATGGATCCTATTCTGAAATCGGATGAGGAGTGGATGCGGCGGGCCATTCACCTGTCCCAAGCGGCGGTCGAGCATGGAAACGAACCCTTTGGGGCGGTGCTGGTAAAGGACGGTACCATGGTCTTTGAGAACGAAAATCAAATTTACACGGCCCATGATCCATCCTTCCACGGGGAAGCAGGGCTGATTCGACGCTTTTGTGAGGAGACAGGCGTGACTGATTTGAGGGAATACACCATGTATTCCAGCTGCGAGCCTTGCTTTATGTGCAGCGGCGCGCTGGTCTGGGCAAGACTTGGCAGACTGGTTTATGCAGCCGGAAACCGGGATCTGGAGGCCTTGTTCGGGAGGGAGGGCTGTGACTGCAGCCGACTTGTGTTTGAGCATTCCGCTCACAGCCCTGAGGTCACGGCGGGCGTCTTACGGGAAGAAAGTCTACGGGTGCTGCGGGCATATTTTTCAGAGCATCCGAAGGGGTAACAGGGAGCGGCGGTATGGAAGCAGAGAAGCCGCGGGATGAATGGGTCCGGGAGAAGGAGAGAACATTTGGCAAGAGCGGATGGCAAACAGAAGAAAGCAGAAAAAAACAAGGATCAGAGGGATCCGGAGGCCAGGCGGAAACTGGCGCTGGAGGTGATTGAGCGCCTGAAACAGGAATATCCGGACACGCACTGTACCCTCACATTTGAAAACGCATGGCAGCTTTTGGTGAGCGTGCGGCTTGCCGCCCAGTGTACAGATCTGCGGGTTGATCAGGTGACGCCGAAGCTGTACGCAAAATTTCCGTCGATTCAGGCGTTGGCCCAGGCTCCGGTGGAGGAAATAGAGGCGATTGTCCGTCCCTGCGGTCTGGGACCCAGCAAAGCCCGGGATATTTCCAAATGTATGAAGATGCTGCACGAAACCTTTCACGATCAGGTACCGGATGACTTTGACGCGTTGCTCTCTCTTCCCGGCGTCGGGAGAAAAAGCGCCAATCTGATCATGGGGGATATCTTTGGAAAACCGGCGATCGTGACCGATACGCACTGCATTCGTCTTTGCAACCTCATCGGACTTGTGGACAACGTCAAAGAACCCGGAAAGGTAGAGAAGCTTCTGTGGGAGATCATTCCTCCGGAGGAGGGGAATCAACTCTGTCATCGGCTGGTGGATCACGGGAGAAAGGTGTGCGTCGCCAGAAGACCGGACTGTCCTTCGTGCTGTCTTCGGGATATCTGCCGCCACGGAAAGCAGGTGACGTAATGTCATGGGTTTCAGGATTCTGTAAAAGAAATTCTTTAACAAAGCTTCATCATTTTGATAAACTTTGCCGGAGGGGCTGTGCTAGACTGTAGAAAATGTAAGAACAGTCAGAAAGGACAGCCATGAATGAGAGCATGTTCATCCATATGGATGCGGTTTACAATGACACGCTGGATCTGAACGTCTTTCAGCGAGAATTTCATAAGAAGTACAGGGGGCTGGAGATTCGTCCGGCATCCGATTCCCGTCAGTATTGTCTGGAATGGCGGGCCGTGAGCGAGAAGTACGCTTTTTCCGGTATGATGGATCGGCGGCGCGTCACCTTTGTGATTGACTGTTTTCAGTCCGAAAACCGGGAGCGGGATCTGGCGGAGCAGATTCTTTGGTTTCGCAGCTGGTTTCCGCAACATGCTTCCGTGATCTGCTGCGATGATTCCTACTGCAGGGTGTGTGAGATGAAGGAGGAAGTGGATGCGGAAGCGCTGCGCGTATTTTTGAGCTGAAGTCAGGGACACTTCTTGTGGATTGACGCCCGGGTTGGTATGATAGAGCGGATAAGGAGAAACCAAAATGTATGGACAAAAAAGCAATCAATGAGGTCAGACGGCTGTTCGATAAGAACGATTGCCGGATCGACCGCATGTACGGCTGTTATGTGAGCGAGAACAAAGAAAAAATCACTGAGCTGAAGGACACGCTGCACAGTTTGGAGGACGAGGAGCTTTTTAAATACTGCGAGCTCTTTAAAAAAGTGGTATCAGGCAGGATCGGAAGAACCCTCTTTAATGTTGATTTTCCGCTGAAGGAAGAGCGGGAGGGGGGACATCAGGCCTATTTGTATCGTCTCCTGAAGAGCGGATTGAAGGACGAAACCCTTGTGAGTGACTTCTTTGATCGCGTGATAGAATCCTATCGGTCTTCGGAGAAGTATCTTATTTTACTGGTACACGGAAGCTACGATGTGCCCGGAAGGACACGCGACGGGATTGGGCTGTCGGACGCTTCGGAGGAGGTGTACCATTTCCTTGAGCTGTCGATTTGCCCGGTTTTGCTGCTGCGGGACGGTCTCTGCTATGACGCAGCGGAAAAAGCCTTTTTCAGCAGAACCGAGGACTGGAGTGTGCAAAAGCCGGAGACCGGACTTTTGTATCCGGCATTCAACGAACGCAGCAGCGATATTCACGCAGCGCTTTGGTACGCGAAAAATGAGAAGGCGCGGCATGACGAGCTGGCAGAGGCGTTGCTGGGGACAGAGCTTCCCAGAGCGGAAACCGCAGAGAAGGACGCCTTTCGCGCGGTTTTGGAAGCGGCGCTGGGAGAGCAATGTGACTACGAAACGGTGAAAAATATGAATGAAGCCGTTGTTCAAATTGCAGAGGCGGGAAAGGATGCAGAGGAACCTGCGGTGGTGGATCACGCGGAGCTTCGCCGGATTTTTTACGACAACGGGGCGGACGAGGAAGCAATTGCACGCCTGGATCTGGCCTATGATGAGATCATAGGAGCGGAAACACAGCCGCTGCTGGCAGAAAATATTGCAGAGAGGAAGAAGCTCTCGGTGAAATCGGATCACTTGTCAATGGAGATTGCGCCGGAATCGGCTGCTGTGATCGAGACAAGGGTCATTGACGGAACCGAGTATTTTCTGATTCCGGTGCGGGACAACGTGACGGTAAACGGCGTTCGGATTCGAAGTAAGGCATGAAATAAGGTATAGGGAAGGAAAAGGTGCGTCCATGCTATTCCGCGAAGAGGAGCGGAGGAAAGGGAGGGAGCTTGAGAGGATCGATTTTTGATGCGTTGGAGAGGCTGTTTCAAAATGCGGGACGAAAACAGCCGTTTGAGGGAATGGATACAGGGAATATTGATCCGCCGCCGGCAAAGAAAAATCGGAAGATTTCCCTGAAGCGGCTGGGCAAGGCTTTTCTGGTGCTGGCTGTCGTTTCACTCCTGAACACTTGCTGGTACCGCCTGGACGAGGACAACTATGCAGTGGTCACCACCCTGGGCAGTCCCAGCGCGGAGACACAGGCCGGACTGCATTTTAAAATTCCGTTGATTCAGAATGTGCATATGGTGTCCAAAATCATTAAGGGGATGCCGATCGGCTACGTTCCCGGGGACAACACCACCATTCCGGAAGAGGCAATCATGATCACCAAGGACTTCAACTTTGTGAACACCGATTTCTATCTGGAGTATATGGTCAGTGATCCGATCAAGTATCTGTACGCCTCGGAGGAGCCGGAGGCGACGCTTAAAATGCTGGCCCAGTCCTATATTCGCGACACGGTGGGTGTATACAATGTGGACGATGTCATCACCACCGGAAAGGCTGCGATTCAGTCGGAGATCAAGGAAAAGCTGACAGAGCGGGTGATCAGCGAGGACATTGGATTATCGGTGGTCAACATTACGATTCAGGATGCGTTTCCGCCGACGCAGGAGGTTCTGAGCGCGTTTAAGAATGTGGAGAACGCAAAGCAGGGCAAGGAAACCGCGGTGAACAATGCAAACAAGGATCGCAATGAAAAGCTGCCGCAGGCAGAGGCCTCCTGCGATCAGATTATCAAGCAGGCGGAAGCGGAGAAGCAGGCCCGGGTGAATGAGGCGGAGGGACAGGCGTCCCGCTTTGAGCAGATGTATGCGGAGTATGAGAAGTATCCTTTGATCACACGCCGGCGCATGTTTTACGAGGCGATGGAGGACATTCTGCCGGAGCTCAAGGTATATGTGACGGACGGAGCCACGCAGAAGCTCCTTCCGCTGGAGCATTTTTCGGCGGATGCGCCGGAGACGGAACATGCGGAGCCGGAGACAGGGGGTGAGCGGGAATGAAAAAGACACTTTTGATCGGCGGGCTGGCAGTGCTGCTGGCAGTGGCTGCGTCCTCTGCAGTGGTGACATATCCCAATGAGTACAGACTGGTGAAGCAGTTCGGAGAGATTGTTCGGGTGAGCGATCAGCCGGGTCTCAGCTTTAAAATCCCGCTGATTCAGGAAGCGGCTGTGCTTCCGAAGGCCATTCAGCTCTACGACATTCCGAAATCGGATGTCATTACCAGAGATAAGAAGACCATGATCGCGGATGCCTTCGTGATCTGGCACATCAGTGATCCCGTGAAATTCACGCGATACTTAAACGGGCAGGTGGCGCAGGGGCAGGCGCGCATCGCGGCCTCTGTGTTTTCCTCGCTGAAGGCTGTGATTTCCAACATGGATCAGTCGGATATCATCGAAAATCGGAACGGCAAGCTGGCACTGGACATCACAAAGAATATCGGAACGGCTCTGGAGGGCTACGGGATAGAAGTGCTGGCGGTGGAAACAAAATCTCTGGATATGCCGGATGACAATAAGCAGGCGGTGTATGATCGGATGATTTCCGAGCGGAATAACATTGCGGCCTCTTATACCGCGCAGGGCAATTCGGAGGCGCAGAAGATTCGAAACAACACGGATCGGGAGGTCTCGGTCATGAAGTCGGAAGCGCAGAAGAATGCGGAAATCCTTCGGGCAGAGGGAGAAGCACAGTACATGCAGATTCTCTCGGCGGCGTACAATGACAAAGGCCGTGCGGAATTTTACAATTTCGTCCGGGCACTGGATGCCGCCAAGGCCTCTATGAAAAACGGAAACAAGACCTTGATTCTGGACAAGGAATCTCCGCTGGTTCAGGTGTTCTACGGGAAGTGAGGGTTCCCATGAGCGGCCTTTGCTTCTGCATCCCTTCGATTCAACAGAGCGAGGATCTTTGCGCAGATCCTCGCCACGCTCTTTTGGTCGGTGGAGATGGTGAGGTCCGCACATGCGCGGTAGAAGCGCTCCCGATTCTTAAGCATAGATTGAATGTGGGAGAGCGTCCTGTTTTCACTCAGCAGGGGCAGGTCGGTTCTTTGGGAGACCCGCGCGCAGATGGTTTCCGGCGTTGCGGTGAGAAGGATGACCGTTCCCATGGAACGAAGCAGCCTTCGGTTGTCCGAACGCAGAATGATGCCGCCGCCGCAGGAAATCACGGAGCCGGATTCCCGCTTCAGTTCCGATAACAGCATATGCTCCGCGGCGCGGAAAAAGGGTTCTCCGCGGCGCTCAAAAATTTCGGGTATGCTGGCCTGCAGTCGTTCGGCGATGATTTGGTCCGTGTCCAGAACGGTTCTCCGAAGCATGCGTCCGAGCCGGGCGGAGACGGTGGTTTTTCCCACTCCCATGAAGCCGATCAGGATAATGTTTTCCTGGGGGGCGGCATGGTTCGGGATTGGGGTGGGATATGCTTTCATTTCCGGGTATCCTTTTTACGATGCAGTGAGACGGGAAGGAGTGCTGCAATCCTTCGGGGTGTGAATTTGGTTCGCTGGGATTTTAACACAGAACGAATGGCGGGACAACAGAAAGGCTGAGACGGGGCTTCACCCCATAGGCACAGAGCGTGACACTTAGGTCTTCGGCGGTGAAGCCGAGGCAAATCGGGAATTTTCCACCGAATCCGGCGACAGCAGTCAGCAGACAGAAATGGAATCTGCCAGGAGACAGGAGAAGAATATGCGGGGTATTGTTTGCATCGGAGACAGTCTGACCGCCGGATTCGGCGGCGGCGGCACTTCCTATCCGGCGGAGCTGAAGCGGTTGCTGAATCAGGAACAAATTTGCGGTCAAAGGAAGGGAAGAACCATAAGAGTCACGAATCTTGGGGTCAACGGAGAGGACAGCGTGACGATACTCGGAAGAACGGGAGCCGTTCCGTTTCGTCTCCGGGAGGAGGTGTGGCTGGAGGATCCCGGGTATCCGAAGGAGGTGGAATTGTTCTCTCCCCTAGGTGCGGAAATCTGCCCGCTGCTCTACGGAAATGCCGGTTTGGAGCGTATCTTTGTGTGCGACGAAGAAGGGCAGGAGTATGGGGGCAGGCTTACGCGAGAAGGCGGATATTTTTGCGGAGAACGTTATTGCCTTCGGCTGGATGCAGACTTCCCCGGGAAGGGCGGGGAGCAGAAGCGGGGGGTTCATATCCCCAAAGGAAGTGCCCTGACGACTCAGGCGGCAAGGGAATACCGGAGTGATTTCCCGATTATCCTCATGGGAGCAAACGGGAGCTTCGAGAGTGCGGAGGATCTGATTGGGCAGCACAGAATGCTGATCGACTGGTATCATGCAGACCAGGGGCAATACCTGGTGCTGGGGCTTCCATTCGGAACCGGAGCTGAAATGCGGGAGTGGGAGCAGTGCTTTGAAGCAGCCTTCGGGGACAGCTATCTGAATGTCAGAGAGGAAATGAGTCAGCATGGTTTCACGTTGGCAGGGATGCCGGAGAAGGAGGATTTGGCAGCAGCACGGGAAGGACGTATCCCGGAGGGCCTCCTGTTTGACGGCCTTCACTTTAATTCCTCCGGGTACCGGGCGCTGGGGAAACTGGTCTTTCAAAGGCTGCAGGAGAAACGGTGTTTTGAGTAAGCAATTTGTGCTATGATAGAAGCGTTCAAGGTCAGAAAAGAGGGATTCCCGCGGATGGGCGCGATCGGCTGCCGGGAGCATAAAAGGAAGAGACCCGGAGGCGGGATCAAAACGGGCGCCCGGGAGAAGCAGGGAGCAAAGACCGGAAAAAGGAGAGAAGGTATGGGCGGAATTCATTTTGATTATTCCAACACGAAGCGGTTTTTGAGAGAGGAAGAAGTTTTACAGATGGAAGCGGCGGCGGAGCTGGCGTATGATCAGCTGGTAAACCACGTGGGAGCCGGCAGCGACTTTCACGGATGGATTGATCTTCCTGAGGATTATGACAAGGAAGAATTTGCGAGGATCAAGGCGGCAGCAGAGCGAATTCAGAAGGACTCAGAGGTCTTGATTGTGGCGGGAATCGGCGGTTCCTATCTTGGAGCGCGGGCAGCCATTGAGTTTTTGCGCCACGGGTTTTACAATCAGCTGACCAGGGAGCAAAGAAAAACGCCGGAAATCTATTTTGTCGGGAACAACATGAGCGGACAGTACATGAACGGTCTGATGGATGTGATCGGGGAGCGGGATTTTTCGGTGAATGTTATTTCAAAATCCGGCACCACGACGGAGACGGCCATCAGCTTCCGGGTGTTCAAGGCGCTCCTGGAAAAAAAGTATGGGAAACGGGAAGCAGCAGGGCGTATTTATGCGACCACGGACAAGGCGCGGGGAGCGCTGAAGAAGCTGGCAGATCAGGAGGGATATGAATGCTTTGTGATCCCGGATGATGTGGGAGGACGCTTCTCCGTTCTCACAGCAGTGGGGCTTCTCCCGATTGCCGTGAGCGGCGCAGACATTGACCGCCTGATGGAAGGAGCGGCAGCGGCGCGGAGGGAGGCTCTGGACGCACCGTTCCGGGAGAATGGAGCCATGCTCTATGCGGCGGTCCGCACTATCCTGAACCGGAAGGGAAAGGAAGTGGAGATCCTTGCAAATTATGAACCGAGCCTTGCCATGGTGTCGGAGTGGTGGAAGCAGCTGTTCGGAGAGAGCGAAGGAAAAGACGGCAAAGGAATTTTGCCCCATTCCGTCAACCTGACGACGGATCTGCATTCGATGGGACAGTATATTCAGGATGGCGCCAGAATTCTGATGGAAACGGTGCTGAATGTGGAAAAGCCCAAGAATGAGCTGACGATTGAGGCGGAGCAGGAGGATCCGGACGGACTGAACTATCTGGCGGGAAAGAGCATGGACTTTGTCTGCAAGAACGCCATGAACGGAACCATGCTGGCCCATATGGACGGCGGCGTTCCCATTATGAAAATTGACGTTCCGGCTCAGGACGAGTTTTCTCTGGGAGCACTCTTCTACTTCTTTGAATTTGCAGTGGGAATCAGCGGGTATATGCTGGGGGTGAATCCCTTCGATCAACCGGGAGTGGAGAGCTACAAAAGGAACATGTTTGCACTTCTCGGAAAGCCGGGCTACGAGGAGGCAAGAAAAGAGCTTTTGGGGGGAGAAGTGAAATGAAGCTTGCAATCGGAAATGATCACGCCGCCGTTGACATGAAGAGAGAAATCCTCGCCTACCTGGAGGAAAAGGGAATTGAAGTTGTCAATGTGGGAACGGACAAAAAGGAACGGTTCCATTATCCGGTGGCAGGGTACCGGGTGGCAAAGCTTGTGGCCTCGGGAGAGGTGGACGGCGGAGTGCTGATCTGCGGAACGGGAATCGGAATCTCTCTGGCGGCCAATAAGGTAAAGGGAATTCGTGCGGCGGTTTGCAGCGAGCCCTACAGTGCAAAGCTCTCCAAGGAGCATAACAACAGCAATATTATTGCCTTCGGCGCCCGAGTGGTGGGACCGGACATGGCGAAGATGATTGTGGACAGCTGGCTGGACGCGAAGTTCCAGGGAGGACGCCATGGGGATCGCGTCGCAATGATCACGGAAATTGAAGAGACCGGAACGCTGAAGGAAGAAGTGTAAGCCGCAGGCGCGAAGGAATTTGAGGAGACGCTCCGGAGGGAAGGAACGTCTCCTCTTTGCATCAAAACGGAATTTCAGGACGGAATTTCAGGACGGAGGGAGCAGCCATGAAACTCTTGCACTTGTCGGATCTTCACATCGGAAAACGAGTCTACGAGTATTCGATGCTGGAGGATCAAAAATACATTCTGAATCAGGTGGTTGCGATTGTAAAAGAAGAGAAGCCGGATGCAGTGCTTCTTGCAGGAGATTTGTACGACAAGCCGATTCCGCCGGCAGAAGCCGTGTGTGTGCTGGATGAATTTTTGTCGGCGCTCTCCGGGCTGGATACGACGGTGCTGGCAATCAGCGGGAATCATGACTCCCCGGAACGGCTTTCCTTCGGTGCGTCGCTGATGAAGCAGAGTAAGGTCTACGTCTCGGCGGTTTATCGCGGCGAGCTTCCCATTGTGACACTGGAGGATCAATGGGGTGAGATTGATTTCTACCTGATGCCGTTTTTGAAGCCGTCTGTGGTGAAACATTGGATGGAAGAGGAGGAAATTGAGAGTTACACGGACGCGGTGCGGGCAGTGCTGCGGCGGGCGACTGTCCGGCAACAGGAACGGTTCGAAGCATGGAATGCCGGTTCGAAAGCGCAGGGAACCGCTGCAGTGCCCCGGCGCCGGGTGCTGCTGGCACATCAATTTGTCACGGGAGCAGCGCGTTCCGAATCGGAGGAGATTTCCGTCGGGGGAACGGACAATGTGGATGCTTCTGTTTTTGACGGATTTGACTATGTGGCGCTGGGACATCTCCACGGACCGCAAAACGTGGGAAGCCAGCGGCTTCGCTACTGCGGCACGCCGCTGAAATACTCCTTTTCGGAGACCGGGCAGAAAAAGAGCGTCACCGTGGTTGAAATCGGAGCGCCTGCTGCCCTGCCGGGATCTGCCGCTTGTTCGATCCGCACTGTTTTACTGAAGCCGCTTCGGGATATGCGAGAGATCCGGGGGAGCTACCTGGAGGTGACAGCGCGGGATTTTTACAGCAGAATGAACCGGGAAGATTATGTCCGGGTGATTTTGACGGACGAGGAGGATATTCCGGGCGGAATGGATAAGCTGCGAACGATTTATCATAATCTGATGAGGCTGGAGTATGACAACAGGAGAACAAGAGAAAATCAAAGCGTGAGCGGAGCGGAGGAAACAGAACGAAAGACGCCGCTTGCCTATTTTTCGGAGTTTTATCAAAGGCAGAATAACGGCCCCTTGGAGGGCGGAAAACGGGAGACCGTGCAGAGATTGATTGAAGAGGTGTGGGAGGAAAACAGATGAAGCCGCTGCAGCTGAAGCTATCGGCATTTGGCCCCTATGCAGGCATCACGGAAATCGATTTTACCCAGCTGGGCGAGGGGGGACTCTACCTGATTACGGGAGATACCGGAGCCGGAAAAACCACAATCTTTGATGGAATTGTGTTTGCGCTGTACGGAGAGAGCAGCGGAGGAGCCCGGGAACCGCAGATGTTTCGTTCCAAGTACGCGGCGCCGGAGACGCCGACAGAGGTTTTTCTTCGCTTTTCATCCGGCGGGCGGGTCTACGAGATCCGGCGAAATCCGGAATATATGCGTCCCGCAAAACGGGGAGGGGGAGAGACCCTGCAGCGTGCGGAGGCCGAGCTGACCGGTCCGGGGGAGCTTCTGGTGACGAAGACGCGTGATGTGACAGAAGCGGTCAAGGAAATCCTGGGGATCAACCGGGAACAGTTTTTGCAGATTGCAATGATTGCACAGGGCGATTTTTTAAGGCTGCTGTTGGCGACCACCGAGGAGCGAAAGCGGATTTTCCAGCGGATTTTCAGAACGGAGCGCTATGAGCTGTTGCAGCAAAGGCTGAAGGAAGTGTCGCTGGAGCGGGCAAAGGAGGAAAAAAGGCTGGAGCAGAGAGTCCGGCAGTTTATTGAGGGGCTGTCGGCAGAGGAGCCCTTCTCGGAACGCCTTTCCGAGGCAAAGGCGGGACGGCTTCCTTACGGGGAGACAGAAGAGCTGGCGGAGACTCTGATCAAGGAAGCAGAGCAGGAGGCGGCAGCGCTCAGGCGGGAGATGGAAGCAGTGGAACGCACGCGGGATGCGCTGCAGCTTCAATTCGCGCAGGCGCTGGAGCAAACGAAACAGAAGAAGAATTATCAGCAGATGGTCGAAGCGGCAACCCAATCGGAGGAAGAGAGCCGGCGTCTCCTTCAGGCATTCGAGGAAGCCAAGGCACAGGCAGGAATCTGTGACGCCCTCCGGGAAGAAGCAGGGCGCCTTTCCCTGCTCCTGCCCCGTTACCGGGAATGGGAGGAGCAGAGGACACGGCTAAACCAAAAAGAGGCAGAGGAAGCCAAGGCAGTAAGCGAGCGGAGCAAAAAACAAGGAGAAGCGGAGCAGCTGCAGGATGCACTGCGGAAAATCCGAACAGAAGCGGAGCAGCTGCAGGATACGGGAATACGCCTGGAGCAGTTGAAACACGAGTATGCAGAAGCGGAACGGGCACAGTCGGAGCTTAAGGTGCTTTCGGAAGCAGTGGCCTTATTTGAGGAAAATTACCGAAAAACCCGGGAGGCGAAGCGGGCGTTTCAGAAGGCCCATGAAGAGGCTGTCGCCCGGCAGGCGGAATATCAGGAAATGAATGCTCTGTTTTTGAGTCAACAGGCAGGCGTTCTTGCCGCAGAGCTGAAGGAAAACAGCCCCTGCCCGGTCTGCGGTGCGCTGCATCACCCGCATCCCGCAAGGCTGAAGGCAGGCGCGCCGGGGCAGGAGATGCTGAAGGAAAAGGAACGGGAGAGGGATCAGACGGCGAAAAGAGAACAGTTTTTGGCGCAGCGCGCCGGTGAGCTGAACGGAAAGCTCGCGCTGGAGCAGGAGCATTTGCAAAAGGCGGCGGAGGCCCGGTTCGGAAATTTTTTGTTTCGGGACTTGAAGCAGTTGAATCAGGATGCGTGTGTCCGCCTGGCCGCAGAGATGAAGGAGAAAAAGCGGCACCTGGAGGCACTGGAAGCACAGGACAGACGGAGAAAGGAGCTGTCTCTTCTGATTCCCGAGACGGAACGAAAGAGTGTAGCCGTGGAGGAAGCACTGAGCGCGCTTTCCGTGCGCTGCGCAGCGCTGAAGGCTGAGGTGGCAATCGGCAGACAGGCGCTTTCGGAACGCCGGTCTGAGCTTCCGGAGATGGCGCTTCCGGAAGCGGAGGAAAGGGTTCGGGGGCTCAGAGAGCAAGTTGGGCGGCTCGAAAAGAATCGGGAGGAAGCGGAGCGGCGGTATCGGGAGCAAAAGGAGGCCGCGGCACAGCTGCAGGGGCAAATGAAGGCTTTGGAAGCAGCGCTTTCCCGGGAAACAGAAGCGCCGGAAGCAGTGGAGCAGAAGCTGGAAGAAGCAAAACAGGCGCTTTCTGAGCGGCGGACAGCCCTGCTGTCGCTGGAGACCCGAACTGCATCCAATCGGCACGCGCTGACGGAAATCCGAAAGACCGAGAAGGAGAGAAAAGAGGCGGAGGAAGCATACCGGATGCTGAAGAGCCTTTCGGATACGGCGAACGGAACGCTGAGCGGGAAAGAGAAAATCATGCTGGAAACCTATGTGCAGATGTCATATTTTGACCGAATGATCCAGAGAGCCAACATTCGCTTCATGAAGATGTCGGAGGGACAGTACGAATTAAAGCGGCGGTCAGAGGCAGAAAACAATCGCTCCCAGAGCGGATTGGAGCTGAATGTAATCGACCATTACAATGGCAGTGAGCGAAGCGTCAGAACGCTGTCCGGCGGCGAATCCTTTCAGGCTTCGCTTTCTCTGGCGCTGGGGCTTGCCGAAGAGATACAATCGGAAGCAGGAGGGATTCGTCTGGAGTCGATGTTCATCGACGAAGGCTTTGGCTCATTGGACGAAGAGGCACTCCGGCTGGCAATCCGTGCGTTGGCAGATCTGGCAGAAGGAAGCCGTTTGGTCGGCATCATCTCACATGTCAGTGAGCTGAAGGAGAGAATTGAGAAGCAGATGGTGGTTATTAAGAAAAAAAGCGGAGGGAGCAGCGTTCGCATTCAAATCGGGTGATTGGAGGAAGGACGCAGCTATGGTATACTGATGAAATGAAAATCAGATTGATTGCACACAGCGGATTTTATGCAGAGCTGCCGGAGGCGGATCTGCTGTTTGATTACTATTATGGAGAGTTGCCGGTTCCGGATCCTGGGAAGCCGCTGTTTGTCTTCGTCAGTCATCGACATGCCGACCATTTTTCCGAGAAGATATTTGACCTGGCGGAACAGACCGAGCAGATTGCTTACATCATATCCGATGACGTTCCGCTTCAGAAAATTCCGGAGAAGCTTCGGGGAAAAACGCTGCGGATCGGGGCAGGAGAAACCCGGGAGATCGGTCCGGAAAAGACGGGCAAATCCACGCGGACGGATCGGCAGGTGAAACTGACTGTTCGAAGCTTTGCTTCTACTGATGAAGGGGTCGCCTTTCTGGTGGATCTGGGAGCATGGAGACTGTACCATGCAGGGGATCTGAACAACTGGCATTGGGAGGAAGAGGGACCTGCGTGGAATGCAGATCAGGAAAGGCGTTACAACAAAGCACTGAAGCAGCTGGCGGCCTGTGTGGCAGCGGACGGAAAGCAGGTGGATGTTGCCTTTGTTCCTCTGGATTCCCGGCTGGGGGCGTCCTTTTGGATGGGGATGGATGCGTACATGAGAACTGTGGGGGCCGCACACGTGTTTCCCATGCATCTGTTCGGAGACCCCGGCGTAATCCGGCGTATGCGGCACATGCCCTGCGCGGCGCCTTATGCGGATCGTATTTTGGGAACCGGTGCGGAAGGGAAGGAATTTGAATTATGATTATGTTGAAATCGGTGCGGCTCATCAACCCCGCCACGAGAACCGATGAGATCTGCGATATTCTGATCGCGGAACAGAAGGTGATTAAAATCGGAGAGGCCCTGTCGCTGGACGCGCGTCTCATCGCCCGTGCCAAGGGAGAGGTGCTAAGGGTGCTGGATTGCAGCGGGCTCTGCGCAGCTCCGGGACTGGTGGACGGTCACGTCCATTTCCGGGATCCGGGTCAAACCCACAAGGAGGAAATTGCAACCGGGGCGGGTGCGGCGGCGGCCGGCGGCTTTACTTCTGTCGTCTGCATGGCAAATACCATTCCCACGATTGACAACGAGGAGACCATCGTCAGCGTCATACGCAAAGGGAGAATGACGCCGATCCACGTATATTGCTGTGCAGCCGTGACCAAGGGATTGCAGGGCAAGGAGCTGGTGGACATGAAGCTGATGAAGGAGTGCGGCGCTGTCGGCTTCACGGACGACGGCCGTCCTCTTTTGGGGGAGGAGCTGGTGAAAGAGGCCATGAGCAGGGCAAGACGCCTGAAGCTTCCGCTGTCTTTTCATGAGGAGGATCCCAGGTTTGTGAAGGATCCCGGCGTCAACAGCGGCCCTGCAGCGGAGCGGCTGGGTCTGACCGGTGCGGATCGAAGGGCGGAAATCGAAATGGTGGAGCGGGATTGCCGGCTGGCCGGAGAGACCGGAGCCACCGTGGTGATCCAGCACATCAGCGCGGCGGAGAGCGTGGAGATTGTCAGAAAGGCCAAAAGGGCGGGAGTCCGTGTGTTCGCGGAGGCGACGCCGCATCACTTTTCGCTGACGGAGGAGGCAGTGTCGCTGTACGGCAGCAACGCGAAAATGAATCCGCCGCTTCGAACGGAGTCAGATCGAGGGGCTATCATTGAAGGCCTGAAGGATGGAACCATAGAGATGATCGCCACAGACCACGCGCCCCACGCAAAAAATGAAAAGGACAGGCCGTTTCGGGAGGCGCCCAGCGGAATCATCGGTCTGGAAACAGCATTTTCACTGGGACTTATGAATTTGGTGGAGCCTGGTCATCTCACACTGTTGCAGCTGATTTCCCGCATGAGCACGGAACCGGCCAAGCTGTACGGGCTGGATGCAGGCGTGATCAGGGAGGATGCGCCGGCAGATCTCATTCTCTTTGACACGGAGAGACGGTGGGCTTATCTTGCACCGAAGAGTAAGTCCACCAATTCGCCTTGGCTGGGGAAATCGCTGAAGGGGAAAATTTTGCTGACACTTTGCGGCGGACGGGTGGCCCATGAGGACACGCAGACACTGGCTCCGCGCTGGCTTCCCGCGGGAACCAGGATGAAGCCGGACGAATTGCTTACGAATGACTAAGGAGAGCTTGAACTATGATCAGTGCAAACGGCATCACGTTTCGCGTGGGGAAAAAGGCACTTTTTGAGGATGTCAACATTCAATTTACCGAGGGAAACTGCTACGGGCTGATTGGAGCGAACGGAACCGGAAAGTCCACATTTCTGAAAATTCTTTCAGGTCAGCTGGAGGCGACCGGCGGAAGCATTGTGATCACACCGGGGCAGCGGCTTTCGTTTCTGGAGCAGGATCACTTTAAATATGATGAGTTCACTGTGCTGGATACGGTGATCATGGGAAATCAGCGTCTGTACGACATTATGAAGGAAAAAGAGCGTCTGTATGCCAAGGAAGACTTCACGGATGAGGACGGAATCAAGGCTGCGGAGCTGGAGACAGAATTCGGGAGTATGAACGGATGGGACGCAGAGAGCGATGCGGCCAGCCTTCTGAACGGTCTCGGCGTCGAGACGGATCACCATTACTCACTGATGAAGGATTTGAACGGCGCCTTGAAGGTCAAGGTGCTGTTGGCGCGTGCGCTCTTCGGGAATCCGGATGTTCTTCTTCTGGATGAGCCGACGAACCATTTGGATCTGGATGCCATCGGATGGCTGGAGGAATTCCTGATTAATTTCGAGAATACCGTCATCGTGGTCTCTCATGACCGATACTTCCTGAACAAGGTGTGTACGATGATTGCGGATATTGACTATGGAAAGATTCAGCTTTATACGGGAAATTACGATTTCTGGTATGAATCCAGTCAGCTGATTGTGCGGCAGATGAAGGAAGCCAATCGGAAAAAGGAAGAAAAGATCAAAGAGCTGAAGGAATTTATTCAGCGCTTTGCAGCCAATGCGTCCAAATCAAAGCAGGCCACCAGCCGAAAGCGCGCGCTGGAAAAAATTGAGCTGGATGAGATGAAACCGTCCAGCCGAAAATACCCGTTTATTGATTTTCGACCGGCGAGGGAGATCGGAAATGAGGTGCTCTCGGTGCAGAACCTGAGTAAGACCATAGAGGGGGTCAAGGTGCTGGACGGCATCAGCTTTACGTTGAATCGCAGCGACAAGGTGGCGCTGGTGGGACCGAATGAACGCGCCAAAACGGTGCTCTTCAAAATTCTGGCAGGAGAAATGGAGCCGGACGAAGGGGATTATAAGTGGGGAATTACCACATCCCAGGCCTATTTCCCGAAGGATAATACGAAGATTTTTTCGGGGGATGAGACCATCGTCGAGTGGTTGACGCAGTTTTCAGAAATTAAGGATGTGACCTATGTGCGCGGCTTTTTGGGGCGCATGCTGTTTGCAGGAGAGGACGGCGTAAAGAAGGTCAAGGTGCTGTCAGGCGGAGAGAAGGTGCGGGTGATGCTGTCAAAGCTTATGATCAGCGGAGCCAATGTTCTCATGCTGGACGAGCCCACGGATCATCTGGACATGGAGTCCATTACAGCCCTCAACACCGGGCTGATCAAATTTCCCGGGGTGTTGATTTTCTCTTCCCGGGATCATCAGATCGTGGAGACGACGGCCAATCGAATCCTGGAGATCATAAACGGAAAATTGGTTGACAAGATCACCACCTACGATGACTATCTCGCCAGCGACGAGATGGCTCGAAAGAGATTCACGTATACGGTCAGCGATTCCGATGGTGCGGACGACTGAATGCTGAGGGAGAGAGGATGATTAAAAAACTGATTTCATGGAATGTAAACGGCCTGCGCGCCTGTGTGGGCAAGAACTTTCTGGAGACATTTCATGCTTTGGATGCAGATATTTTCTGTATTCAGGAGTCCAAGCTTCAGGAAGGACAGATTGAGCTGGATCTGCCGGGCTATTATGACTACTGGAATTACGCAGAGAAAAAGGGATACTCCGGAGTCGCGATGTGGACAAAGGAAAAGCCGCTTCAGGTGACCTATGGAATGGGGGTGGAGGAGCACGACCGGGAAGGGCGTATTCTCACGGCGGAGTTTGAAACCTGCTATGTTATGACCTGCTACACCCCGAATTCTCAGAATGAGTTGAAGCGGCTTCCCTATCGGATGCGCTGGGAGGAAGCGTTCCTCAGGTACATTAAAGAGCTCTCAGGGAAAAAACCGCTGATTTACTGCGGAGATCTGAATGTGGCGCACGAGGAAATTGATCTGAAAAATCCGGCATCCAACCGAAAAAATGCGGGCTTTACGGATGAGGAGAGAGAAAAAATGACCCAGGTGCTGGCTTCGGGGTTTACCGACAGCTTCCGTTACCTGTACCCGGAACAGAGGGATGCGTATTCCTGGTGGTCCTACCGAATGAAGGCGAGAGAGCGTAACATCGGCTGGCGTATCGACTACTTCATCGTCTCGGATGTGCTGCGGAAGAACATTCGGGAGGCAAAGATCCACGCCGAGATTCCGGGAAGCGATCATTGCCCGGTAGAACTGCAAATCGAACTTTGAGCGGAAGGGGAGCGGATCAAATGGAGCAGAGCGACAGCGACAGTTCAATGGGAATCACAGCCGAAAGGAACGGGATCCGCCTTCACGTGGCTTTCGAGGGTTCCTGTTTGAACCTGCTTCTGTATCGAAAGAATGAGACGGAAGCGTGTCTGCGGGTTTCGTTTTCACCTCGGAAAAAGGTGGGAACGGTCTGGCGCATGGAGCTTTCTTATGATGAGATTCGGAAAGCGGGGCTCACAAAAGCGGAGCTGCTGCAGGCGGAGTACCGGTTTGAGGGCGATGCAGGCGGCTTTGCAGATCCGTACGGAAAATCCTTCAGCGGGCGGGAAGACTGGGGAAAGGCAGAGCAGCCGGGAGCCCCTCTCCGCTCGCCTCTTTTCCTTCCACCGTTTGCGTGGGGAGAGGATCGGAGACCGGAGACGCCGCTTTGTGACAGTGTGATTTACCGACTGCATGTGCGGGGCTTTACGATGAATCGCGGGAGCAAGGTGAAACAGCGCGGAACCTTTGGGGGCGTGGTCGAAAAAATTCCCTACCTGAAGGAGCTGGGGGTCACCGCGATTGAGCTCCTTCCAATGCAGGAATTTGAAGAGGTGATGCCGACAGGGGAGGGGAGCAGGCTCAATTACTGGGGCTATACCAAGGCATACCATTTTGCACCCAAGGCCGGTTACTGCAGAAAACGAAGGCAGGACCCTGCGGGAGAGTTTCGAACACTGGTGCGGGAGTGCCACCGCGCTGGGCTTGAGGTGATAACAGAGCTCTATTTTCAGGGGGATGAGGATTACGCCTATATTCTCTCGGTGCTTCGTTACTATGTGACCTTTTTTCATGTGGACGGCATTCATGTAACCGGGGTGAAGGATGTGCATGTGTTTTCCCGGGACCCCTATTTGTCTCGGACCAAGCTTTTGGCGGAGCGATGGTCGGAAGGAACCGGAAAAACAGCGATTCTTGCTGCGAGCAACGAAGATTTTCAGCGGGATATGCGGCGGTTCCTGAAGGGAGATGAGGGCATGCTGAAGGCGCTCTGTTTTCACATCGGCGCTTCCTACGACGCCGCAGTGCCGATCCATTTCCTCGCAAACACCAACGGCTTCACCATGATGGATATGGTGAGCTATAACGAAAAGCACAATCTGGAGAACGGGGAGGAAAATCGGGACGGCACCGATTATAATTACAGCTGGAATTGCGGCGCGGAGGGAGCCACCGGCAGAAAAAGTGTCAGAGCACTGCGGGAAAAGCAGCTTCGCAATGGGTTTCTCCTCCTGTTTCTTTGCAGGGGGACACCGCTGATTCTCGCAGGGGACGAGTTCGGAAATTCGCAAGGGGGCAACAACAACGCCTATTGTCAGGACAACCCTGTTTCCTGGCTGGACTGGAATAAGCTTCGCAGGGAGAAGGCGCTTTTCGGTTTTGTGAAGGACTGCATCGCATTTCGGAAAAAACATGGCGTACTGCGAAGGGCGGCGGCGCCTCTCTTTATGGATCCGGAGGGATATGGGATGCCGGATGTCTCCTACCACGGTGTACGGGCGTGGCGGCCGGATTTTGAACCCCGGCAGCGCCGGATTGGGATTCTTTACAACGGAGAATATGCCCGGGATGCGGCAGGGAAGGCAGACGCCTGTTTGTACGTCATGTACAATATGCATTGGGAGGGACAGGACTTTGCGCTCCCCCATCCCCCAAAGGGAGACCTGTGGCATCTTGCCGTTTCCACGGAACAGGAGGAAGGCGCGTTTTTTCAGCCGGAAGGAGAAGAGCCCCGGCTTTTAAACCAGCAGCTGTTTTGGATGCCGCCCCGCAGCATTGCCGTGCTGATTTCCCGGAGGGCTCCGAATGAAGGGAAAGCAAGGAGAGCCCCCAAGAAAGAGGAAACGAAGCGGCGAGGAAAGAGGCCGGAATCCTGAAGGGAGCCGAATCTGGAAGGCAGGGAGCCGAATCTGAAAGGCGGGGAGCCGAATCTGGAAGGAAGAAAGCCAAATTTTGCGGGCAGAGAGTCGGGAGTCCGGAGAAGGAACATTCCGGACAGAGATGACAGGCAGAAAAGGGAAGAAAAAGAGAAAGAAGGGTGAAAGCATGGATAAGATCATTTTAACAGGAGATCGGCCGACCGGCCGGCTGCATGTGGGACATTACGTGGGCTCCTTGAGGCAGCGGGTGGCACTGCAAAATTACGGGGAATATCGGCGGACGATGATTATGATTGCAGATGCACAGGCGCTGACGGACAACTTTGACAATCCGGAAAAGGTGCGTCAGAATGTGATTGAGGTGGCGCTGGATTACCTTAGCGTGGGGCTGGATCCGGAGCGCTCCATTTTGTTTGTGCAGTCCCAGATTCCGGAATTGACCGAGCTCACATTTTTCTATTCCAATCTGGTGACGGTAGCACGGCTTCAGAGAAATCCGACGGTAAAAAATGAAATTAAGCTCCGAAACTTTGAGGCGGATATTCCGGTTGGATTTTTCACCTATCCCATCAGCCAGGCTGCCGATATCACGGCGTTTAAGGCGACGACCGTTCCGGTGGGAGAGGATCAGCTCCCGATGATTGAACAGACCCGGGAGATTGTGCGCCGCTTCAACTCCGTTTATGCACCGGTTCTGGTGGAACCGGAGGCATTGATCCCGAAGGAGGAGGCCTGCAAACGGCTTCCGGGGACAGACGGAAAGGCAAAAATGTCCAAATCCCTGGGAAACTGCATTTATCTCTCCGACACAGCGGATGAGGTCGCAGCGCGGATTCAGACCATGTATACGGATCCGGAGCATTTGAAGGTCTCGGACCCGGGACACCTGGAGGGGAACACGGTATTTACCTATCTGGACGCATTCTGCAGACCGGAGCATTTTTCCCGTTATCTGCCGGAGTATGAGAATTTGCAGGCGCTGAAGGATCATTACACCCGGGGCGGGCTGGGAGACATGAAGGTGAAGAAATTCCTGACTGCGGTGATGCAGGAGGAGCTGGAGCCGATTCGAAAACGCCGGGCGGAATACGAGAAGGACATTCCGGCGGTGTACGACATTTTAAAGCGCGGAAGTGAAAAAGCCAGGGAAATTGCAGCGGAAACCCTCCATGAGGTGAAGGACGCCATGCGGATCAATTACTTTGATGACAGGGAATTGATTCGCTCCCAGGCAAAAAAATATTCTGACAGAGGATGACCGGATGCAGATTCTTGTGCTGCTGTGCAGCTACAACGGAGAATCCTATCTGCGGGAGCAGGTGGAGTCCATTTTAAAGCAGACGGAGCCGGGGGTGCGTCTGCTGATTTCAGATGACGCTTCTTCGGATCGAAGCGGGGAAATCGCAGAGGCGTATGCAGCGCGATACCCGGAGCGCGTCTGCCTGATCCGGAGAGCCAAGTCCTCCGGCTCCGCAGCAAAGCACTTTATGGAGGTTTTGTTAAAGCAGGCGGCAGAGCTGGCACCGGAAGCAGAGTATGTGATGCTTGCGGATCAGGACGATGTCTGGCATCCGGACAAGGCGGAACGGACGCTTTCCGCCATGCGGAAAGCAGAACAGCACTTCGGGGTGCAGACTCCGCTGCTGGTCCACTGCGACATGAGAATTGTGGATGCGGCGGGAAGAAGGCTGGCGGATTCGTATGTGAAGTATCAGCACATGAGTCCTAAGCGCGTTGCCTTGCATCAATTGCTGGTACAGAACAATGTGACGGGCGGTGCAGTGATGCTGAACGGCGCGCTGATCAGGCTGCTGCGGTCCTGTCCCGTTCCGGCGCACCCGGTTATGCACGATCACTGGATGGCACTGGTGGCAGCGGCCTTCGGTCGGGTGGTGTTTCTCCCGGAAGCCTTATACGATTACCGGCAGCACGGCGCAAATGTACTGGGCGCTTCTAAGGGAAGCTGTGTGAGGGAGGTTCTGGATCGCCTGGGCATATTCCGAAGGGACGGGCGCAGCAAACAAGAAATGGATGCGCATTCCCAACGAGTCTATCGAGGGCTGTTTTTGCAGGCGGAGGAACTTCTGAAGCAGTATGGAGAGAAGCTGAGCCCGGAGCAAGAGGAGCTGTTGAGGGCGTTTCTCTCTCTCCCGGGAAAAAGCAGGCTCGGCAAGATCCGCCTGATCCTGCGCTATGGGTTTACCTTTAATCAAATCCACCGGACCGTGGGAGAATGTCTATTCATGTGAGCGAGGAAAAGAAAACGTATGCCGCAGTCTGAACGGGGAGAACTAAAGCAAACCATTGCACACGGTCTGGCCTGGAAGCTCCTGGAGCTGACAGGCGCCCAGGGCGTTCAGTTTGCTGTGGCCTTGTTGCTGGCAAGGCTGATGACGCCTGCGGAATATGGAACGATCGGGCTGATCGGGATTTTTATCACCATTGCCAATGTGTTTGTGCAATCAGGCTTTGCCACCGCACTGGTGCAGGCGCCGGAGGTGGAAGCAGAGGACTACTCCTCCGTGCTCTCTATTTGCCTTCTGATTGCACTTCCGGTGTACGCAATGCTTTTCCTGGGAGCGCCCCGGGTTTCGGCATATTACGAGACGCCGGTTCTTTGTCCGTTGCTTCGGGCCATGGGAATTGTTTTGTTTCCGGGGGCTGTGATCGCGGTGCAGACCGCCTATGTTTCGCGAGCCATGGCATTCCGGAGATTGTTTGAAGCCACCATGTTCGCCGTGCTTGTCTCCGGCGCAGCTGCGGTGTTTCTTGCATTGAGAGGCTTTGGGGTCTGGGCGATGGCAGCGCAGCAGATCCTCTACTATTTCTTTCTGATGTTCGCACTGCTGGTTCGAATCGCGTGGAGACCCGGCGTATGCCTGAATGTGGGAAGCGTAAAAAAGCTCTTTCACTTCGGATGGAAAATTCTGGCCTCCGGCTTGATTGACACCATTTGGATGAACGTGTACGGGCTGGTCATCGGCAAGCGCTATTCCCAGGCAGAGCTTGGAGCTTACAACCGGGGCGAACAGTTCCCGAAAATCATCACGTCGAATCTCTCGTCCGCCATTCAGTCCGTGTTGTTTCCGGTGTATGCCCGGGCCCAGAGTGAACGGGAAACCCTGCGTCTTATGATGAAGCGAAGCGTGCAGCTGGCGGCATTTGTGATTTTCCCCATGATGGCAGGACTTGCAGGCTGCGCGGATTCTCTGGTGCGGGTGCTTCTGACCGAGCGGTGGCTGTTCTGTGTGCCGTACCTTCGGGTGATGTGTCTTTGCTATGCCTTCTGGCCGATTCACGTCACCAATCTGCAGATGATCAATGCGATGGGGCGCAGCGATTTGTTTTTAAAGCTTGAGATCCTGAAGAAGGCACTGGGAATCGTGATTTTGATTCTGAGCTTGCGCTACGGAGTGGTGGCGATGCTGCTGTTAAAGGCAGCGGATGAATTTTTGTGCACCTTAATCAACGCAGCTCCGGTGGGCCGATTGATCCGGTACGGCATTTTGGAGCAGTATAAGGACATGCTGCCGGCCACCGTTTCCGCCCTTTTGATGGGAGCGATTGTGTGGCAGTTGGAGGGGATTTTGCCGACAACGGCCGGGCTCACCCTGGTTCTTCAGATCCTTGCAGGAAGCGCAAGCTATCTTTTGATTTCGCTTTTCATCAACCGGAGCAGCATTTGTTTTCTCCGGGAGTTTAAGAAGCGGGAAAGGAAGGGAAGCGGGAAAGGAGGCTGCGGAAGGGCATGAACGAACAGAACGAACAGAACGAAATCAAGGCAGAGGCTCCGGTGATTCCGAACTCGGAAACAGGGGCGCCCGGTGCCGATGAAAAGGGAAAGGCTTCGCTTCCGCTGATCAGCATTTGTGCGGTTGCATTTAACCATGCGGCCTATATTCGTCAGGCATTGGATCATTTTCTGGCGCAAAAAGGGCCGTTTCGCATCGAAATCCTGATCCATGACGATGCGTCGACGGATGGAACGGCAGAGATCATCCGCATGTATGAAACGCAGTACCCGGGTATTGTGAAGCCAATCCTGCAGAAGAGTAATCAATATTCGAAGGGGATTTGGAATCTCTCCGGCGCGTTTAATTTTCCGCGGGTGGCGGGAACATATGTTGCGCTGATGGACTGCGACGACTACTGGTGCGCAGAGGATAAGCTTGCCACACAGCTGGCTTACATGGAGACGCATGCGGACTGTCAGCTCTGTGTGCATGGGGCGGAGGTGCGAAACGAAAAGGGAGAGCTGATCAATCGAAATTTGATGCGGCCCTACCGGGGTGATCGGGATTTGAGCGCAGAGGAGCTGATTGATAAGGCAGGAAGCTTTCCGTTTGGTTCCATGATGCTGCGCTCAGAGCTGGTTCGGGAGCTGCCGGACTGGTATGTAAACTGTCCGGTGGGAGATCGGCCCCTGGAGCTGATGGCAGCGGCAAAGGGATATTGCCATTACATAGATCGGGCGATGAGCGTCTACCGGTTTAACGGCGCCGGGTCCTGGACCAACAGCATGAAAACCGGCGATTATAAACAAAAGCAGGATCGATATGCCCAGCAGATGAAGGAAATGTATGACGGGTTTGACCGGTCCACCGGGGGACGTTACCGGAGGGAGGCTGCTTCCGCAGCGCGGCGCGTGTACTTTTTGACACGGGTCAATCTAAGGGATTTTTCCGGGATCTACGCACTGAATGACCGGAGATATTACAGGGAGCTGCCGGGAAGAGAACGGGCTCTGATCCGGCTGGAACGGCATTTCCCCCGGCTTTATCGGTGGATTCGGAGCGCCTATTTTAAGGGGAAGCGTGCATGGCTTTCTTTGAAACAAAGGGGATGAGAAAGCCTCCTTTCCGGAAGCCTGTGTGCCCATACAGGGGAGACCTTGGCGCCGAAGGGAGGGGTTGCCTGAATCACTCAAAGGGGTGGAACAAGGCGCCCCGGGCAAGGAAAGAAGAAAACTGCCGGCATGTCAGGGGGATAGGAATGCGCTTTGTACGCGGTTTCCCGCAGTTGGCGCATCAATTTACGCATCTTATACATAAGGTGTTGATTCTATGCGGCAAAGTTAGTTAATATTTACGTATAAATTATCGAAAGGGAGGTTTCATATGAGAAAAAATGTAAAAACATTGCTTTCCTGTATGGTGGGAATGACGCTTCTGATGCTTACTGCATGCGGCGGCGGTGCCGCTGACAATACGTCTGCAGCGGCAACTACGGCAGTTCCGACAGTTGCCACCGCCGGCGCCGAAGGAGGGGCGTCTCAGGATGCTCCGAAGGTAGATGTGGATCGCGCCAGTGAGTTTGTCACCATTGCGACGGGTCCCACCTCGGGAATTTATTATCCGATCGGCGGTGCGTTTGCGACAGCACTGGGCAATGCGGGCTACAAGACCTCAGCGCAGGCAACAGGCGCTTCGGTTGAGAACATCAACCTGATCGGAAAGGGAGAGGCAGAGCTGGCAATTGCAATGCAGGATTCTGTCATGCAGGCATATCAGGGCTTTGGCGCATTTGATACGCCGAATCCGGATCTCCGCGCACTGATGAGACTGTGGCCGAACTACGTGCAGCTTGTAACCCTGAAGTCCACAGGAATCAATTCTGTTGAAGATCTGAAGGGCAAGAGAGTCGGCGTCGGCGCTCCGAACTCCGGCGTAGAGCTGAATGCAAGAATGATCTATGAAGCATATGGGATGACCTATGAGGACAGCCAGGTGGATTATCTGTCCTATGGGGAGGCCATTGATCAGATGAAAAACGGACAGTGCGACGCGGCCTTCGTGACATCGGGTCTTCCAAACTCCACCGTTTCTGAGCTGGCATACAGCTATGATATGGTGGTGGTGCCGATTGACGGAGCAGGGCGCGACGCGCTGGTTGAAAAGTATCCGTTCTTCTCGAAGAGCGTGATTCCGGCAGATACCTACAACAACAAAGAGGATGTGGAGTCTGTCTTTGTTTACAACATCATGCTGGTGAATAAGGATGTCTCCGACGACATGGTTTACGATATCCTGGACTGCGTGTTCAGCGACGAAGGAATTGCCACCATCAAGGCGTCTCACAATACGGCAGACAAGAATATTGATGTAAGCTTTGGCGTAGACGACGTCAAGATCCCGCTTCATGACGGAGCAGCCAAGTGGTGGAAGGAGCACGGCTACGAGACACCGCAGAACTAAGCGCATTCTTGCTGCGCTGATTTTGACAGCCCTTGGCATTGCAGCAGCCGCTTTGAGTGAGCGGCTGCTGCAAAAAAGGCTGTCGGTTCGCAATGTGGAGAGCGGGGAAATCTACTGCTCGGTTCCGGTTCAGACCGGGGATCAGCTGGTGTTCCGCTGGACGCATTCATTTGAACATATCCCGTGGGATGAGTATTATCTGATTCAAAAAGACGGCAGTTTTTTATTGAAGACGATATCGGTTGCCGGATTCGGAGCGGGGATTCCGGCAGAAATGGATGTTCATTACCGCTACGAGGACGGTCTGATCTACATGGATGGGATCGACAGTGTTTTCCCCCGGTTTCATTGGATTCATTCAAATACTGCACTGCGAGAGATTGATTTAAACGGGAATTGTCTCCTTAAGGGGGAGGATATGCCGCATCACAAAAAGATGGAACTGTTCGTCGAGTAAAAGGACGAGAAGGGGGCTTACATTGACGGAAAAGGAAAAAAAGGACAGTGCTTCCGCTGAAGAACGTTCGACGGCTCCAATGACGGAAGAGCAAAAGCAGGAAGTGCTGGAAAAATTTGATAAAGAATCAAAAACGAGACATTTTGCGTCGCCGATGATGGTGCAGGTTTATAAGATTTTTGCCATTGCGGTGACCTTGTATCATCTTGTGTTTGCCTCGGGCTTTTATATGCCGGAGACTCTGCGGCATCGCTCGATCCACGTCAGCATGATTCTGATTCTTGCATTTGCCCTGTATCCGGCGACCAAGAAGGCAAGCCGAAAATTCATTGCGTGGTACGACTGGATCCTGATGGGATTGGCCGCAGCGGTACCGGTTTACATGTGGCTTGATTATTTCAACATCATCAACCGGGCCGGGAGCCCGAATCAGTACGATGTGGTGGCGGGAACGCTGCTGACGATTCTTGTCCTGGAAGCAACCAGGCGGGTCTGCGGAAAGGCGCTTCCCATCCTCTCCGTTATTTTTATTATCTATGGTTTAATGGGAAGAAAGCAGGGCGCGATTCCCATTAATGTCCCGGGAATTTTCCTGCACCGGGGATACACCTGGGCAAAGCTGATGAGCCATTTCTTTGCGAATACGGAAGGCATTTACGGATCCTCCGTCAATGTAGCCTCCACCTACATTTTCCTCTTCATTGCCTTTGGAGAGGTTATGAACAAGTGCGGAATGGGGCAGTTCTTCAATGACATTGCAAATGCGCTTGCCGGCGGCTCCAAGGGAGGCCCTGCGAAGGTCGCAGTTATTGCATCCGGTCTTCTCGGGATGATCAACGGCGCGGCGGTCGCCGTGGTTGTCACCACCGGTTCCTTTACGATTCCGCTGATGAGAAAATCAGGGTATGACAAAGAGTTCTCGGGTGCCATTGTGGCAACAGGATCGGTGGGCGGTCAGCTCATGCCGCCGGTCATGGGCGCAGCGGCCTTCATCATGGCGGAGACACTGGGCATTAAGTATTCCGTACTTTTGGTATCTGCCATCATTCCGGCGATCATCTATTATCTTGGAATTCTGTTCCAGATTCAGATGCGTGCGGAAAAGCTGGGCATGCAGGGCATGCCGAAGGATCAGCTCCCCAAGGTGGGAGATGTCATGAAGAACTACGGGCATCTGGCACTGCCGCTGGTTTTTCTGATCTACATGCTGTTCTTCAGCGGAAAAACTGTGATCATGGCAGCGTTTTACACCATTGTATTTACCATTGTGGTGGCACAGCTTAAGAAAAATACCCGCATGAGTCTTAAGGATATTCTGGATGCTATGGTGGCGGCAGCCAAATCCACCGTGTCCGTTGCCATTGCCTGCGCCTGCGTGGGATGCATTGTCGGCGTCTGCTCCATCACCGGGTTTGCGCTGAACATGGCCAGCACCATTATTCAGATCGGGGGTCAGAGCCTTCTGTTCACACTGATGTTCACCATGGTGACCTGCATGATCCTGGGAATGGGTCTGCCCAGCATTCCGTCTTATATCATTACTTCTACGATTGCGGCGCCTGCGCTGGTTACACTGGGGATTCCGGCGATTGCAGCTCACATGTTCTGCTTCTACTTTGCAATGTTTGCGAACCTGACACCTCCGGTGGCACTGGCGGCATTTGCGGCGGCAGGCATTTCAGGCGGCGATCCCATGAAGACAGGATGGGCATCCGTGAAGCTGGCGCTGGCCGGATTCCTGCTTCCCTACATGTTTGTCTATAACCAGGAGCTGCTTATGCTGAATACCGGCATTGCCAAGGGGATTCAGTGCGGCGTAACGGCAGCGGTGGGAGCTTACCTGATCAGCATCGCAGTAGAAGGATTCTTGTTCCGAAAGGTCAACCCGGTTCTGCGTGTTGTAGCCCTGGCAGGCGCCTATCTGCTGATTGACAGCGGATGGGTTACCGATCTGGCCGGATTGGCTGTTTTGGTGGGAATCTTTGCTTACCAGAAATTGATCGCCGCAAGAAAGGAGCTTCCCACTGCCTCTGCATAAGCTGCAGGTGGTCGGGGTCCTGGGCGGAGTACCGAAACAAGAGCTGATGTGATATGATACAGTGACTGCATTGCAGTCACTGTATTTTTTCGAAATGAGAGTGGCGGGAACCGGAGTCAAATCGGAACCGGATTCGGAAAGGAAGAACAGACAGTGCTCTATCTCGTTATTACTAACATTGGAACCAATATTGCACTTCTTTTATTTCTGGCGCAGATTTTAAGCCGCACAGACTTCTTTCGAAGGGTTTTGCTGAATGATTTTTCCGAGAACAAACCGGAGGACAGCCGGGAGCACCGCCTCAGAAGCCAGCTGATTGTAGGCGCCATGTTTTCTGCGTTTTGTATTGTGTCGGACTGGATCGGCATTCAGGTACAGGGGGCGCTGCCGAATGCAAGAGTGATCGGGATTCTGTCCGCCGGGTTTCTGGGGGGACCGGTTGCAGGGATGCTGACGGCATTGGTGGCGGCAATTCACCGATATCTGATTTTTCCCACGCGGATCAGCACGGCGGCCTGCGTGAGTGCGGCGCTTCTGCAGGGAATTCTGGCCTCTGTCATCGGGTGGGTCAAGCGGGATTCCAAAAGCTATTCCTCGGCCTTCTTGTTTGCAATCACCTTTGTGGCAGGACTTTTGCATATCGGGATGATCCTTTTGCTGACGCGCCCGCTGCGGGATGCACTGGAAATCGTATTGAATGTGATTGTTCCGATGACGTTGATGAACTCCATCGGCATGCTGCTCTTTTTCCGCCTGTTTCATTCCATCTACGAGGAGGCGGATTGGAAAGCGGCCTCCATGGTGTCGCTGGCGCTGAGAACTGCCGAGCGCTGTACGCCTTATCTGGGTCAGTCCTTTACGGATCGTCAGCAAATGCAGAAGGTGATTGAGATCATCCTTTCCGAATATCATTGCCTTGGAGCGGCGATCATACAGGATTATGAGTTCTGGGCCAGAAGCCCGGAGTTTGATCGGATTGTGCTGAATCGAGACAACTATCCGCGTCTTCTGCAGGCGACCAAAACCTACAAGACCCTGCGGGTCAGCCGGATTCCGAAGCCGGAGGATGCATTCTATCCGCTGTATGAGCGCTACCTGATCTTATCCGCGCCCATCATACCGGATCCCGGAGGCGACCGGGTGCTGGCGCTGGTGCTTTTGTTCCGCAGAGGCTCCTTTTCCTACCGGGCAGATGCGGAGTTTGCGGAGGGTCTGGCCCGCTTTTTTGCGACGCAGCTCAGGCTGGCTGCCATGGAGCGGCAGCGGGAGGAGCTGAGAAGAGCTGAAATCAAGGCATTGCAGACACAAATCAACCCGCATTTTTTGTTTAATGCGTTGAACACAATATCCTGCTTTTGCAGGGAGAAGCCGGAGCGGGCGAGAGAGCTGCTTCTGGCATTGAGCTCCTACTTTCAGAACATGCTGCATGACATCGAGTATATGGTGCCGCTGGAGACCGAGCTGGAGCATGTGAGAGCGTATGTAATGCTGGAGGAGGCTCGCTTTGAGGACAGGCTCAAGGTGGTGATAGAAGCGGGGGAACATGCGTGCAGCTGCCGGGTGCCGAATTTGATTTTGCAGCCGATTGTGGAAAATGCAATTCGGCACGGAGCGACCAAGCGGGAGCAGGGAATCGTGCGCATTCATGTGCAGAAAGAAGAAAAGCAGACGGTGATTGATGTCTCGGACAATGGGCCCGGTCTGTCTCAGACGGTGATCGACCGGCTGTACAGCAAGGAGCCGGTTCGGGAGGCGGAACGAAGCGGCATCGGTTTGAAAAATGTCTATCTCCGCATGAATGAAATTTTTGGAGAGAAGGCCGGGCTGCAGATTATTTCAGGAGAGAGCGGAACAACGGTTCGAATGATTTTCCCCAACGAAAAGAAGGAGTGTAGTTGAAATGCGGCTTGCGATTATTGACGATGAAAAACCGGCGAGAAGAGAGCTGATATATCTGATCCGGCAATGTGCGCCGGATGCGGAAATCCTGGAGGCGAGCCAAACCGATGCGTTTCTGGATCTCTTGCGGGAACAAAAGGTGCAGGCTTGTTTTGTGGATATTAATTTAGGCGGGGCAAACGGCACGACGCTGGCCTCGATGATACAGAGCATACAGCCCGAAGCACAGATTGTGTTTGCAACCGCCTACCGGGAGTACGCGGTCAAGGCGTTTGAGCTGGGGGCAGCGGACTATCTGCTGAAGCCCTTTGATCTGGAACGGGTGCGAAAGACGATGGAACGGATTGAGCGGATGAGCGCGGATTCGGGAAATACGGAGTTTATTGATCTGAAGAAGCTTATGGTGAGCATGGGAACGGGATTTCGGGTTTTGGACGTGGAGGATATCATATATATTGAAGCGGAAAACCGGGCATGCCGGATTCACACGGCGGAAAAAAGCTATTTGCAGAATGCGACGCTGAGCTATTATGAAAACCGCCTGAGGGACGGACGCTTTTTCCGGGCGCAGAAGAGCTACCTGGTGAATCTGGAAAAGGTGAAGGATATTGTGCCGTTTCATAACGGGGGCTACGGGCTGCGAATGAAGGGATGCGACGAGGCGCCGCTTCCGGTGGGGCGGACGCAGATGAAGGAGCTGAGGCGGATCTTTGAGAACTAGAAGGGGCTCCGCTGGGAACGCAAAACAGCTGGACTTAACCGATAAACCGCGGTATTCTTTTCGATGGTAACCGAATGTCTCAATTTTGGAGGGGATCTTATGGACAATCAGGAACAGAAGCCTGGAGTGATTTATGACGCCCGGGTGCTTGGAAAACCGAAGATGCTGCTGCTGGGACTTCAGCATATGTTCGCCATGTTCGGCGCGACTGTGCTTGTGCCGATTCTGGTGAACAGCTATTTCCACGGGGAGGGTCTTTCGGTTCAGGTGACCCTGTTTATGGCAGGTTTGGGAACCTTGTTTTTTCACCTTTGCTCGAAATTCAAGGTTCCGGCTTTTCTGGGTTCTTCCTTCGCCTTTCTTGGCGGCTTTGCCACCGTTGCGGAGCTCCACACCGGGATTTATGAGACGATGAGCTACGGAGAGAAGCTGCCGTATGCCTGCGGCGGAATCGTGGTGGCAGGCCTCTTATATCTTATTTTGGCACTTGTGATCAAGCTGGTGGGAGTGAAGCGGGTCATGCGGTATTTGCCCCCGGTGGTCACGGGACCGATTATTATCTGCATCGGACTCTCTCTTGCGGGCTCCGCAGTGGGAAATGCAAGCGTCAACTGGTTTCTTGCATTGATTGCGCTGGCGACCATCATCATATTTAATGTGTGGGGGAAGGGACTGTTTCAAATCATTCCCATTTTGATGGGCGTCGTTATTTCGTATGGGGTGGCTCTTCTGATGCAGGCTGCGGGCGTGACGAATCCGGACGGCTCCGCGGTTCTTGACTTCACCGGCATGGCACAGGCAAGCTGGGTCGGGATCCCGCCGTTTCAGTTCTGCAAGTTTGACCTGACTGCCATTCTTGTCATGGCTCCCATTGCCATTGCCACCATGATGGAGCACATCGGAGATATCTCGGCAATTTCTGCTACCGTAGGACAGCACTTTATAGAGGATCCGGGGCTGCACCGCACATTGATCGGAGACGGCCTTGCGACATCGCTCTCCGCATTATTCGGCGGGCCGGCGAATACCACCTACGGCGAGAACACAGGCGTGCTGGAAATTTCTCATGTCTATGATCCGAGAGTCATCCGCCTCGCCGCGGTTTATGCCATCCTGCTTTCCTTCGTACCGAAATTTGCCAGCGTCATATCCTCTCTGCCCTCCGCCATTATCGGCGGTGTCAGCTGTATCCTCTATGGGATGATTTCCGCAATCGGGGTGCGAAACGTAGTGGAAAACCGGGTTGACTTTGCGAACAGTCGAAATCTGATCATCGCTGCGGTGATTCTGGTCTGCGGTCTTGGCTTTACCGGCGGGATCAGCTTTGAGGTGGCCGGAGCCACCGTCACACTGACGAGCCTTGCGATCGCATCCATTGCAGGTATTTTCTTGAATGCAGTTCTCCCGGGAAATGACTATGAATTCGGCGTCAATCCGAGAGGAGATGCGATGCGAGGCGTTTCGCTGAAGCGGTAAACCGTCAGGGGACATGGGGTTGGCACTTCATGAAACGGCGGAATCGATTGGGAAGGCTGAATTGTAAAAGCAAATGCAACGCTGCATGAAACGTGAATCGATTGGGAAGCCGGAGCAAATGCTTGCTCCGGCTTCCGTTGCTGTGATAGAATGAGAGCGCAGCCGACAGATCTTCCTCTGTTCAGCGGACAGATGAGCGCAAATTCAAATCAATGGGATCTGAAAAATCCGACGGAAGGAGTTTCGATATGGCGGAAGAAAAGAAGGTTTTTGTCACGAAGGAGATGCTGGTTGGAGAGGTGATCAGCCGGTATCCCGACGCAGCGTTTGCACTGATGCAGTGCGGCATGGGCTGCGTGAGCTGCCCGGCGTCTCAGGCGGAATCCCTGGCCGAGGCCAGCATGGTTCACGGCATGAATGTGGATGAGGTTGTGGATTATGTAAACGAATATCTGGCGTTTCAGGCGGAAGGCGGAGAGGAAGCAAAGGCTTAAACGGCGCGACTCTCGCGATTTTAAGAAAGCATTCAAGGAATCCGGTGCAAAGAGAAGAGGCTCCCGTGGCTTAACGTGTCACGGGAGCCTCTTCTCTTTGAGGAAACCGGGAGCTGTTACTCAAACAGATCCCGAAGGAGTGTCAGTGTTTTGGGATACAGCCGGGAGTGGAGATGCGGAAATGCCCGGAGCCGCCGGCCGGTACCGCAAATTTTAGAGCGGGACAGCCGCTTTTTAAGGGCTTCGATTTTTTCGTTCATCCTGTTCTCCAGCTCCGCAGAGGCGAGGGCAGCCTGAACGTGCTGTTCGTCTATTTTCTGCTGGGTTTTTAATGCCCCGGTTCCGATGACCTCGCTGAGGTGATCACTGATCCCGTGCAGAGAATCCTGAAAGTCTTCCAGCTCCTTAAGTTCGCTGGAAAAGCGCCGAATATCCACCACAGTGGTAAAGACGTCCGCGGCGAAAATCAGGTACAAAGCCCCTAAGAAAAGTCGAGTTGCCGGAAGCGGAAGGAAGGAGGGGGTCATCATCCTCACAAACGGATGCAGAATAAAAATTGCGAACACAGACATGACACCCCAGAGCAGGCTGAATTCCAGACAAATGTATCCGTGAAAATGCAGCGGCTTGTCACTGTAATCCCACCACTGGGTATGAAACAGCCGATCCAGAAGCCATCCGGCAAAGAGCTCAATGGCAGTTGCAAGCACCATTCCCACCAGGAACACAAGCGGCGGATTCACAAAGTCGGGGCGAACGGAAGCGGCCAGATCGGAGAGCGAGACCACTGTCAGCGCGCCGAACCCATAGATGGGGCAGACAGGACCGTCGAGAAAGCCGCGGTTCACAACCCGCCCGGTGGTTACCGCATGATAGATCACCTCAAGGATCCAGCCGAGAAAAGAGTAAATGCAGAAGTACCAGAGCAGTTCCGAGCAGTGCAGATCCAGAGACATGGCGCCCTCCTTCTGTTGGAATGCCGTTTCGCTTATCGTACCGTTATGGTGCGGAAGATGTAATCACAGCCGCGAATGGCATTGATTCGGATTCCTTCCTCATTCGGAATGCGGATGGTGATATTGACCGGATCCGAGGTGGGCAGGAGCTTGTCGGAGCGGTACAGAGATTTTCCGCTGGTGAGACCGGTTACGGACACACGCCCGTTCTGCCCGTCGGACTGGCCGGCTTCCGGAGAAAAGGTGATGGTCAGGGTGTCATAGGTTTTATCGAACCGGTAGCTGACGAAGGCCGCACGATCCAAATCGCCGGAGAGGCGGATTCCGTTTTTCCAGCTGAGGCCGGAGGCGGAAGACGCTGTCTCGAAGCGGCTGAAATAGTTGGATTGAAAGGGCTCGCACCTTAACAGAGAAACGCCGCGGGTCTCTACGGCGGGAACATCCGCCTGGCGTCTTTGAACGACTCCGTTTACGGTCCACTGACCGTCCGCATTGACGGAGAAGCCCTGAATCATGGTGGATGCCAGCATGTTGCCGTCTGCGTCAAAGTAATAGCATTCGGAGATACCGTCCTGGTTTCCGTCGAGCCACGCCCACTGATTTTTCAGGAACCCGTCCCGGGTCCCTCTTCCAAGGGTATCATAGTGCCAGATTCCGTCGTTGCCCCTTGTCCAGACGCCTGCAAAGGCAGGGATCGACAGGGCGAAGACCAAGACGGCGCTGAGCGCCGCAGTCAAAAAAGATTTTCTGATCATTTCTGTCCTCCTGAATCGGTAGTTGAATTGCAGCGGAATACCTGTATATCATATACCAAACGGCGGGAAAAAGGAGCTTAAATATCATAACTCTGAAGGGAGGAAAAGAAAAGAATCCATCCGCAGAACCTTGTGTCTCCCCGCTGTTTCTGCTACACTGGACTTGTTCCTTGGGCATCAAGGAATGGCAGCAGAATTTTATCAATCGGAGACTCACCGGAACGGTGGGAGTAAAGGAGCACTTTTATGAAGTACGTATGCACCATTTGCGGATACATTTATGACGAGACCACCGGCGATGCGGACAACGGAATTGCAGCGGGAACCAAGTGGGATGAGCTCCCGGCAGATTTTGTATGTCCTCTCTGCGGAGCCGGAAAGGAAGACTTCGAGGTACAGGAGTAAGGACTCGGAATAAGAACAGGTATTTTCGGCAAGAAACGGAAGGGGGCCCCGCAGATGCGGAGCCTCTTTGTTCCGTTTCCCAGGGGAACAAGGTAAGGAGCGAACGGAATGTATATCATTGCAGGACTGGGGAACCCGGGAACAGAGTATGAACACACGAGGCACAATGCCGGCTTTCAGGCGGTGGATTGTTTGGCGGAACGGATGAATACAGAGCTGAGAGAAAAGAAGTTCTTCGCCCTGTGCGGGAAAACAGTATTTTGCGGGGAGAGGGTTCTTTTGATGAAGCCGCAGACGTACATGAACCGCTCCGGCGAAAGTCTGCGGGCAGCAGCGGACTTTTTTCGGGTGGAGGCGGATCACATCATTGTGATTTCGGACGACATCAATCTGGAGGAGGGACAACTGCGCATTCGGCTGAAGGGAAGCGCAGGCGGTCACAATGGGCTGAAGTCTGTTATTTCACAGCTGGGCTCCCAGGAGTTTCGGAGAATACGGGTCGGGGTCGGAGCGAAGCCGGAGAACTGGGATCTTGCGGATTATGTGCTGGGAGCATTCAAGGGGGATGACCGGGAGCGCATGGAGGAAGCGTACCGAAACGCAGCAGAAGCAGCCTGTCTCATGATCACAGACGGGGAAGAAAAGGCGATGAACCGCTATAACCGAAGGATGGAGAAGGCGTAGGAGATGACGACGTTCAAAAACCCTCTGACGAAGCTGGAGCACTTTCAGGAGCTGGAACGGGATGCCGCCGCCGGAATGGGACCGATCCTGGTGACCTCCGTCACAGATACAGCCAAGGCGCATCTCATTCACAGCCTGTGCCGGGAGACACGTCCCTGGAAGCTGGTGATCACCTACGATGAGCAGCGGGCAAAGGAGCTGTACGATGACCTGCGTTGCTTTTCCGGGCAGGTTTCCCTGTATCCGGCGAAGGATCTTTTGTTCTATTCTGCGGATATCCGGGGATTTGAAGCCTCGGCTGCACGAATTGAAGTGTGGAGGCGCATGCAGGAAGAAGCGGAAGGGATTGTTGTCACCACCGTGGACGGGTTGATGGATCAGCTGGAAGAACCGGAGCAGTTTCGATCGCAGGTATTTGAGCTGGATGAACATGACTCCGTTGATCCCCGGAAATTTGCCGGGCTGCTCACCAAGCTGGGGTATGAGCGCACGGCGGAGGTAAATGGGATCGGTCAGTTTTCCGTGCGGGGCGGTATCATTGATTTCTTTCCGGTGACAGAGGAGCTTCCGGTTCGCGTTGAGCTTTGGGACACCGATATCGATTCCATCCGAAGCTTTGATCCGGAAAATCAGCGCTCGGTGGAACGCTTGTCCCGGATTTCCATTTATCCGGCGAGAGAATTGAATGTGGGAGGCAGGGCATCCTTTCTCCGGTACTGGGATCCGGAGCGCTCTCTGATCTTTATGGATGAGGTGCCGCGCTGCGAAGAGCGGGCAAGGAGAATCCAGGCGGAATTTCAAGAGGGAATGGCAGGAAGAGTCGCATCCGGACATATCAAAAAGGAGGAAGTGCCGGCGCTGTTTGGGGCGGAGGAGATCATGGAGACCCTGAAGAGCGGGATTACGGTCTGCCTGTCCGGCCTTGATGCGCGGCTTTCCGATTTTCACATTCGAAAGCAGCTTCCGATTGTGTCCCGCTCAGTGGCCTCGTTTCCCGGGAATTTTGAGCTTTTGATCGAGGACATGAGGCGCTACGAACGGGAGAAATGGAGTGTGGTTCTTTTGACGCCCTCCCGGACGAGGGCAGAACGGCTGGCGCAGAGCTTTCGGGACTACGGATTTTCCGCCTTTTCGCCCAGGGAGCAGGAGAAGGAGGAACAGGCGCCGGAGCCGGTAGAGGGCTCCATCATGATTCTGCACGGGAGCTTGCATCGCGGCTTTGAATATCCATTGCTTCGCTTTGCGCTGCTTTCGGAACGGGACTTATTCGGAAGGGAAGCACAGAAGAAAAAAAAGCGGAAGAAGCATGGAGAGGGCAGCCGCATTTCCAGTCTCTCAGAGCTCATGATCGGCGATTACGTGGTACATGAGGAGTACGGCCTCGGAATTTACAAGGGCATTGAGCAAATCAAGGCGGACGATGTGCTGCGGGATTATATCAAGATCCAGTACCAGGGGGGAGACAACTGCTATGTGCCGGCGACCAAGCTGGATGTGATTCAAAAGTACGCGGCGGCTGATGCACCGCCGCCCAAGCTAAATCGCCTGGGGGGACCGGAATGGGGAAAAACCAAGGCGAAGGTCAAAGGAGCAGTCCGGGAAATTGCCCGGGAGCTGGTGTCGCTCTATGCGACCCGCATGGGGGAAAGGGGACACCTGTACGGACCGGATACCGTGTGGCAGAAGGAATTTGAGGAGCTGTTTCCCTTTGAAGAGACGGAGGATCAGCTGAAGGCGATTGCCGACATCAAGGAGGACATGGAAAACGGCCGTATTATGGATCGGCTGGTCTGCGGAGATGTGGGCTACGGAAAGACGGAGATTGCGCTGCGGGCGGCATTTAAAGCGGTGCAGGAGGGCTTTCAGGTTATTTTTCTTGTCCCGACCACGATCCTCGCGCAGCAGCATTACAACAATTTTGTGCAGCGAATGCAGAGCTTTCCGGTGCGGGTGGATCTTCTCTGCCGGTTTCGGACACCGGGGGAACAGAAGAAGACGCTGCAGGATTTTTCTCTGGGATTGGTGGATATTTTGATCGGGACCCATCGGGTGCTCTCAAAGGACATCAGACCGAAGCGCCTGGGCATGCTGATTGTGGATGAGGAGCAGCGCTTCGGAGTTACGCACAAGGAAAAGCTGAAGCAAATGAAACGGGACGTCAATGTTCTGACGCTGACGGCGACGCCCATTCCGCGCACGCTCCACATGAGTCTGGCGGGGATCCGTGAGCTGAGCATTCTGGAAGAGCCGCCCCAGGACAGGCAGCCCATTCAGACCTATGTGCTTGAGTACAGCGATGAAATGGTGAGGGAAGCCATCCGAAGAGAACTGTCCCGGGGCGGGCAGGTCTATTACGTGTACAATCGGGTCAATAACATTGCGGATATCACAGATCGCCTGAAGGTGCTTTTGCCGGAGGCGGAGATTGCGTATGCCCACGGCCAGATGAAGGAACGAGAGCTGGAGCAGATCATGCTGGACTTCATGAACGGAGAAATTGATGTGCTGGTGACGACGACCATCATCGAGACCGGACTGGACATCCCGAATGTCAACACGATCATCATACAGGATGCAGATCGCTTCGGCCTGTCTCAGCTCTATCAGCTCCGGGGGCGCGTCGGGCGCTCCAGCCGTTCCGCCTGCGCGTTTCTCTTGTATCGCCGGGGGCGCATGCTCTCGGAAGAGGCGGAAAAGCGCTTGAAGGCCATTCGTGAATTTACGGAGCTGGGAAGCGGAATTCGAATTGCCATGCGGGATCTGGAAATACGGGGCGCCGGAAATGTGCTGGGAGCAGAGCAGCACGGTCATATGCAGGCAGTGGGTTACGATCTGTACTGCAAGCTGTTAAACCGGGCGGTCAGGGAGCTGTCGGGAAAGGAGCGGGAGGAGAAGAGGCAAGCGTATTCCACCACGGTTTCTGCCGAGGCGGATGCCTATATCCCGGATTCCTACATTCGGAGCGAGGAGCAAAAGCTGGACATCTATAAGCGGATTGCCGCGGTGGAAAACGAAGAGGACGACCTGAACATGCAGGATGAGCTGATGGATCGATTCGGCGAGATTCCGAAGCCGGTGAGAAACCTTCTTCTGATTGCAAGAATACGGAGCGCAGCCCATGGGATCGGCGCGACCGACGTGGAAGTGGGGAAGAAGGAGACGCAGATCACCATGCTGGCAGAGGCGCCGCTTGACACAGCCCAGCTGCCGGATTTGGTCGGGGCCTATAGAGGACGGCTGTATGTGAGACCGGGGGAGCAGGTTCGCTTTGTGTTGGAGCACAGAGACCGGGAGGAAAATCCGACGGGACGGCTGGAGGACAGTCTCTGCTTGGTGGAAAAAATGGGAGGACTTGTGCTGAAACCTGCGGAAAAGGGCAGTTTTACTTGACAATACAACAGGCGAAAGTTATAAATAGTGACATACAGTGTAGTTCGTGGCGCGTAGGCCCGCGATATCTGAAATGAACGCAAACAGGAGGATTTTTAACATGAACAAAACAGAATTGATTGCTGCGATCGCAGAGAAGGCAGGCCTTTCCAAGAAGGACGCAGAGGCGGCCGTCAAGGCATTTGCCGAGACCGTAGAAAGCGAGCTGGTAGCAGGCGGCAAGGTTCAGCTTGTGGGCTTCGGCACCTTTGAAGTGTCCGAGAGACCGGCCAGAGAGGGAAGAAATCCGAGAACCGGCGAGACCATGAAGATTGAGGCGGCGAGAGCTCCGAAGTTTAAGGCCGGCAAGGCACTGAAGGATGCTGTCAACGCGTAAGCGGAATGAGAATTGATAAATTTTTGAAGATCTCACGTCTGATCAAACGGAGAACGGTGGCCAACGAAGCCTGCGACGCCGGTCGGATTCTGGTGAACGGGAAGGCAGTAAAGGCCTCCTACCAGGTGAAGGCGGGGGATGTGATTGAACTTCTCTTCGGTCAGAAATCCGTGAAAGCGGAGGTGACGGCCATTGCAGAGACCACCAAAAAGAACGAGGCCGGGGAACTGTTCCGGTATCTGTAAATGAATGATGAATCAGGGATGAGAATTGCTGTGCGGGGGTGGTGATAACTCCCGCACAGTTCTTTTCCTTGAAAAAACGCGTTCGATGGCTTATCATGGGAATATCGGATTTTTGGGAATCAGCAGTCCAAGAGGAGGAGAAGGCTTTCAGAATGGGAGGAACAGCGAGAAGGTACACGGATCAGAGCGGAAACCGTCTCGCAATGATCACGGTCTCTGTCGTTGTGGTATGTATGGCACTGGTTGTGAACATCAAGGTGGGAGCCCTTCGCCGCAAGAGAGCCTTTTACAGGGAAAAGGAGCAGGCGCTGGTGCGGCTGGTGGAGGAAGAGAAGCAGCGTGCAGAGGCGCTGGAGCAGTACCGGATTTATGTACAGACCAAGGAGTATATCGAGAAAACGGCGAAGGAGAAGCTGGGACTTGTCAATCCGGATGAGATTCTCCTGAAGCCCGAGCAGCAATAAGAACGGAACGAAGACCTCCGACCTGGAAGACGGGGACGGAGGTTTTTCCTTGATTCGGGACGGAAGGTCGGAGCGTACATCATGTTACAGGTACAGAATGAGGTGAAACGTGCAATTTCCCGCTGCCATATGATTCAGCGGGGAGACCGGGTGATTGTGGGGGTGAGCGGCGGCGCCGATTCCACGGCAATGCTGCACGTTCTGGTGAAGCTTTCCGGGATCCTGAAGGCGCAGTATCGGGTTGTGCATGTGCATCACGGGATTCGCGGCGAAGAAGCAGATCGGGACGCAAAGTGGGTTGAGGAGCTGTGCCGCGGATACAGGCTTCCCTGCAAAATTGTGGAGGTGCAGGCGAAGCAGTTTGCCAGTCAGCACAAGCTGTCGCTGGAGGAGGCCGGACGCGTGCTTCGCTATGCAATTTTTGAGAAGGAGGCCCAGATCTGGGAGCGGGAGGATGATACGCAAAAGCCGGTCAAGGTTGCCGTTGCCCACAACAAGGAGGACAATGCGGAAACCATCCTCATGCAGCTCTCCCGGGGCAGCGGATTGAAGGGCGTCGCCGGGATGAAGGACGTGCGCGGAAGAATTATCCGCCCGATGCTGACAATCAGCCGGAGGGAGATCGAGATGTATCTCGAGAAGGAGGAACTGGCGTGGTGCACAGATTCCACCAATCTCCACGATGATTATACGAGAAACCGGATTCGGAGGGAGATCCTTCCGAAGCTGATTGACGGGGTCAATCAAGGCGCAGTCGATAACATTACCCGCGCCGGGCGCCTCATCGGGGAGGCGGATCGCTATCTTGCAAAGCAGGCAGAGGCGGTGCTCACAAAGGTGGTCATGCGGGATGAGGGGAGCGCCGGCATTGCCCGGTGGGATCTGGATCGTCAGGAGCCCATCATCCGGACCTACATGCTGCGGCTGATGATCGGAATGGTGAACCGGACCATGAAGAACATCACGGCAAAGCACATTGAGGATCTGAATCGTCTGGCAGATGCGGAAACCGGAAAGCGGCTGGATCTTCCCTACGGTCTGGAGGCGTACAAGACATACGATATGCTTTGGATCGGGGCAAAGGGCTGCCTGAGCGAGCAGGGGCAGAAGGAATCGGAAACAGCAGAGACCAGCGCCGAGATGAATGCGTATTACAGAAAAAATTTCAGGTTTGATGTATTTGACTATGAACCGGGCATGCCGATTCCCGGCGGAGAGTGGGTCAAGTGGTTTGACTACGATAAAATTACGGATGTGATGGAGCTTAGGACGCGCCGCATCGGAGATTATATTACGCTGAAGGGCGGCGGACGCAAAACCGTGAAGTCACTGATGATTGACGAGAAAATACCGGCCGCGAAAAGAGACCGGATTCCGCTTCTGGCCATCGGATCGGATGTGCTTTGGGTTGTGGGATGCCGGATCGGAGACAGCTATCGGATTGACGCGGAGACCAAGCGGGTTCTGGAAGTAAGTTACAGGGGGGAGTAAAATGGCGGAACAGATCAGAGTGCTGCTGACGGAGGAAGAGGTACAGCGGCGGATTACCCAGGTGGCAGAGGAGATCAACCGGGATTACGGGAACACACCGTTACATTTGATTTGTGTGCTGAAGGGGGGAGTCATGTTCATGTGTGAGCTGGCAAAGCGGCTTACCATGCCGGTCTCCTTTGATTTTATGAGTGTTTCCAGCTACGGGAGCGAGACAAAATCCAGCGGGGTCGTGCGCATCATCAAGGATCTGGACGAGCCGCTTACAGGGAAGCATGTTCTGATTGTGGAGGATATCATTGATACGGGCAGGACACTTGCGTATCTGATTGATGTGCTGAAGCAGCGGGGGCCGGAGGATGTCCGCCTTTGCACGCTGCTGGACAAACCGGAACGCCGCGTCAAAAAACAGGTTTCTGTCGATTACACCTGCTTTACGATTCCCGATGCGTTTGTGGTGGGATACGGGCTGGACTACGACCAGAAATACCGTAATTATCCCTTCATCGGCGTGGTGGACGGCGTGGCGGAATCGGAAGAGAAGGAATCTGCCCGGTAAAACGGAACAAGAAGGAGGCAGAAAGGGGGTTTGCAGTGAAGAGAGAATATTCCTTTCGAAACATGACGTTTTTCTTTGTTCTGATGATCGTCGTGTGGACCCTGCTGAGTCTTGGCAGTGAGGTGTTTGAAAAAAAGCTTTCCCGGACGGAGTTTGAGTCGCTCTTAAACAGCGGAGCGGTGAAACAGGTGGTGATTCATCAGAATCGCGAGACTCCCACCGGCGAAGCGCAGCTGGTCTATCAGGAAAATGCTGCGGCTCAGGGGCGGGAGCATTACTATGTATCGGATGTCAACCGGCTGCAGGAGGATTTGAAGGAGAAGGGAATCGATTTTCTTCTGGACAATGTTCAGGAGAAACGGGAGTGGATGAATTATCTGCTTCCCACGCTGATTGCGGTGGGCGCCGCCGTAATGGTTATGTATCTGATTCAGGGCCGGGCGGGCGGACCTGACGCGAAGATGATGAACTTCGGGAAAAGCCGTGCCCGGATGGCAAAGGAGAACAAGGAAAATTTCGACTCTGTTGCAGGATTGAAGGAAGAAAAAGAAAATATGCAGCAGGTCGTGGATTTTCTGAAGGATCCCAACAAGTATACGGCGGTGGGCGCCAGAATACCCAAGGGAATTATTCTGGTGGGACCGCCCGGAACGGGTAAAACATTGCTGGCGAAGGCCGTGGCGGGAGAGGCAGGCGTTCCGTTCTTCTCCATCTCCGGATCCGATTTTGTGGAAATGTTTGTAGGCGTCGGCGCATCCCGGGTGAGAGATCTGTTCGGGGAGGCAAAAAAATTTGCCCCCTGCATTGTGTTCATTGATGAGATTGATGCGGTGGCCAGGCACAGAGGCTCCGGACTGGGCGGCGGGCACGATGAGAGAGAGCAGACCTTAAACCAGATGCTGGTTGAGATGGATGGGTTCGGCGTCAATGAGGGAATCATTGTTCTTGCGGCAACCAACCGCCCGGATATTCTGGATCCCGCGATTCTTCGTCCGGGACGATTTGACAGAAAAATCACGGTGGGAAGACCGGATGTGAAGGGACGCGAGGAGATCCTCGCGGTTCATGTGAAAAACAAACCGGTGGGAGACGATGTGGATCTGAAGCGTATTGCGCAGACAACGGCCGGATTTACCGGAGCGGATCTGGAAAATCTCCTGAATGAGGCAGCCATTCTGACGGCGCGGGAGGGAAGAAAATACATTACGCAGCCGGATATCGACCGGGCCTTTATCAAGGTGGGGATCGGAGAGGAGAAGCACAGCAAGGTAATCTCCGAGAAGGAAAAGCGCATCACTGCGTATCATGAAATGGGACACGCGATTCTGTTCCACCTTCTGCCCGATATGGGGCCGGTGCACACGGTCTCGATTATTCCCACAGGAAGCGGGGCGGCGGGCTACACCATGCCCCTTCCGGAGAAGGATGAAATGTTTAAGACCAAGGGGCGCATGCTGCAAGAAATCCAAGTGTCGCTGGGCGGCCGCATCGCGGAGGAAATTGTGTTTGGCGATGTCACAACAGGAGCGAGCCAGGATATTAAGCAGGCGACGGCGCTTGCCAAGGCCATGGTGATGGAGTACGGTATGAGCGAGCGGGTCGGTCTTGTGAACTACGGGAGCGAGGGAGATGAGATCTTCATCGGCCGCGATTTCGGACAGCAGAAATCCTACGGCGAGCACATGGCCACCGTGATTGATGAAGAAGTAAAGGATATGATTGGCAGCTGCTACCGGGAGGCAAAACGTATTCTTTCCGAAAACCGACAGGTTTTGGATCGCGGGATGGAGCTGCTTCTGGAAAAAGAGAAGATCGGTCAGGCAGAATTTGAAGCCCTGTTTCAGGCAGTACAGGATAAGGCATGAGAACAGAAGCGTTTTTCAGCGATACCAGCGAAGCATATTGTATCCCCAGTGAACCGGAGGCGGGGCAGAAGCTTAAAATCCGATTTCGGATTTCCGTAGAAGACCAGCCGGAGGTCTTTTTGGTTCGTCCGGATACGGGAGATGAGATTCCGATGACGGAGGAAGGACAGGAGCCCCGTTTTCGCTACTACTCCTGTGAGCTTACGATGCCGGAAGAGGCCCTGTGCTGGTGCTTTTACGTTCAGAGCGGCGACGGGCGGGTTTATTATGATCAGATTGGGCTGACCGAAGGGGTGCGCCCGCAGGGGCTTTTTTGCCTCATTCCCGGCTTTCACACGCCGGACTGGGCGAAAGGGGCGATCATGTATCAGATTTTTGTGGATCGCTTTCGCCGCGGAGACACCTCCAATGATGTACTGGATGACGAGTACCTTTATATCGGACTTCCTGTCCGGCGGATCGAGGATTGGAATGAACCGCCGTCCACCTTTGATGTGGGATATTTTTACGGAGGGGATCTTCCCGGAGTCAGGGAGAAGCTTCGGTATATCAGGAATCTGGGGGTGTCTGCCATTTACTTCAATCCGCTGTTCGTATCGCCCTCCAATCATAAGTACGACACCCAGGATTACGATCACATCGACCCGCACCTGACCGTCATTTCAAAGGATGAGGGAGAGGTGCTTTCGCCGGATGCAGACAGCAACGAAGGGGCGAGCAGGTACCGATGTCGGACAGCGGATCCGGAAAATCTCAATGCCAGCGACCGCTTTTTTGAGGAGTTTGTGAAAGAAGCACACGCCATGGGGATCCGGGTGATTCTGGACGGCGTGTTCAATCACTGCGGCTCCTTCCATAAGTGGATGGATCGCGAAAAAATTTACTGCCGCCAGGGGAACTACCCGCCGGGGGCATATCTATCCAAAGAAAGCCCGTATCACTGCTATTTTGAATTTTCCGACAATCGGGCGGAGGCGTGGCCGAATAACAAAAGCTATGACGGGTGGTGGAACAATGACACCCTTCCCAAGCTGAATTATGAAGCCAGCCGGGAGCTGGAGGAACGGATTCTCGGCGTCGCCGAAAAATGGATCTGCCGGCCGTATTTCGTGGATGGCTGGCGGCTGGATGTGGCTGCGGATCTCGGCCATTCCCAATTTTACAATCATCACTTCTGGAGCCGTTTCCGGGCAGCAGTCAAGAAGGAAAATCCGGAGGCGTTGATTTTAGCGGAGCACTACGGGGATCCTTCCGCCTGGCTGAACGGGCGGGAGTGGGACAGCGTGATGAACTACGACGCCTTTATGGAGCCGGTGAGCTGGTTTTTGACAGGGATGGAAAAGCACTCGGATCGCTTTGAGCCTTCGCTGTTGGGAAACGGCGCCTTCTTTTGGGAGAGCATGTCGGCGGCAATGGCAAAATTGCCGCGGGTTTCGCTGCTGACTGCCATGAATCAGCTGTCGAATCATGACCACTCCCGCTTTTTGACCCGAACAAACGGGACGCCGGGGCGCCTTCAGGAAAAGGGAAGTGATGCGGCCTCCGAGGGCATTCGAATTGAGGTGCTGCGTCAGGCAGCTGTGATGCTGATGACGTGGATCGGGGCGCCGACCATCTATTACGGAGACGAGGTGGGCGTCTGCGGGTGGACCGATCCGGACAGCAGGCGGAGCTACCCCTGGGGACATGAAAATTTTGAGCTGCTGGAATTTCACTGCTATCTCGGGTGGTATCACCGGAAGTCAAAGGCGATGAGACTGGGTTCTCTGATTCCGCTGCGGATGGAGGAGGCGCTGGTAAGCTACGGAAGGGTGTACGAAACGGAGCGTGTCGTCGTTCTGATTCACACCGGAGAAGAGGAGAGAGAGACGGAGATTCCGGTCTGGCTGCTGGGCGGAGCGGAAGCGGCGGCAGCCCGGCGCATTCTTTTCACCGATGAAAGCGGTTATAATGTGGGGGAAACATCGGTGGAGCTGAAGAACGGCATGCTGGAGCTTACGCTGCCGCCCCATTCCGCAGCAATCTTTGTTCTGGATTTGTAAAAATCTCTTTACGGGATGAGGAAAATATGGTACGATACGCCATGGATCTGAGTAATTGCGATAGTGGCGTAGTTGGTAACGCGCGACCTTGCCAAGGTCGAGACCGCGGGTTCGAGTCCCGTCTATCGCTCTCGGAGAAAACCTCGTAAATAAGCCGTTTTGTTGGAAGAATGGCGGATTTACGAGGTTTTTTGTTTGGCGTTCCCCCAGGGAAGAACAGGATTCCGGTGCAAAAAATGGTGGATTTGTCACACGTGTGACAAATCCATGAGAATCAACCTCCTTAGTGATAATCGACCCGGAGGAGACAAAGCCCCTTGGCAGGCGCGGTGAAGCCGGCGGCCTGCCTGTTTTTGGCATTCAAAATGGATGGGATGTCTTCCGGTCTCCTCTTTCCCCATCCGATTTCCAGCAGTGTTCCCACCATGATTCGAATCATGTGCGGCAGAAAGCCGTCCCCATGGAAGAAAAAGCGGAGGAAGTCTCCGTCCCACTGAAGGCGGATGGTATCCACGGTGCGCACGCAGGATCGTTTCATGCGGGGGTTGCCGCAGAAGCTCCTGAAATCATGGGTTCCGACCAGCTGTTCTGCAGCGCGCTGCATGGGAGAAAGCGCCGGAGGACTCGGGAGAATGGTCACAAAGCGACGGTCGAACACGGGCTTGGCATGTCCGGTGTAGCAGCTGTAGCAATACTGTTTTCCGGTGGCGAGAAGCCTGGCGTGGAAGCGGTGGGAACAGCGGGCGATCCGGTTGACAGCAATGTCCTCCGGGAGGTAGCGGTTGAGGTATGCAAGGATTTCCGGTTCAGACATGGAGCATTCCATGTGGACACTGGCAGTCATGCCCCGGGCGTGAACGCCGGCATCGGTTCGGCTTGCCCCCTGCAATCGCAGTGTTTGCGCTTCCGGGGTTTGATCCGTCATGCGTGTGAGGACAGCCTCCAGTTTTCCCTGTATGGTGTTGTCGTTTGGCTTATGGCTTTCCCATCCCAGATAGCGGGTTCCGTCATAGCTGATTGTAAGGACGTAGTTTTGCATGGTGGGGAATCTCCTTTTCGGGCAGCGAACAGCAGCTGTTTGTTTTGTAGTATAACATAAGGAAACAGTAAGGGAGAGTTAATGGAATTTTGGGCGGTTCTGTGCTACTGTGAACGAAAGAGACAGCCGGAAATCCACCGGGAAGGTGAGGGTGATGAACAAAAACAGCTGGAATGTCATGGTATGTGCGCTGAAACTTTGTCTTGCGGCGGCGCTTTTTTGGGGGGGATCCGATCCGATGGCCGTTGAGGCGGCGGTCCTTCAAAAAAGTGCAGGCGCAGCGGTGGGACAGCAGGGAGCAGAAGCCCTGAAGCACAGCGTCTGGGGCCAGGTGGGATGTGCGCCGGGGACAGGCACAGAACAAGAGCAGAGCGGGATCCCGACGGATCAACTGAGCTTTGATGTTTCCCGCTTTGTGCTGCCCTCCGATGCAAAGACCCTGGTGGTGGTGGAAGGCTTTGCGGTTAACGGCGGACGGGAGGTGTATCAGCGGGAAACCGTGGAGGATACTGCTCTCTGGAATCGGGCGCGGGTCACAGCCTTTGTAAAAGGAGCAAATGGGAACTGGGTGCCCAGACTTCAGTCGCCTGCCGTTCTCGGCTGGGGCGGGATGTCGAACAAACGGCATTCCGGAGACGGCACCACGCCGATCGGTCTCTGGAGAGCGGATACGCCCTTTGGCTGGGCAGCGCCTGATGCGGGGTTTCCTTCTGAGTATGAGCAGATCATTCCGTCGCTTCGAACGCAGTACTGGTCGGATGCCACCAACCGTCTGGAGCATAGCCATGTGCTCACGGCCCAGAGCGGGGAGCGGCTATGGGAGGACTGGGCGAAAGAACTTTACGCGTACAGTCTGAACACGGGATTTAATCGAAACCACACGCACCAAGGAGCAGGAAGCGCCCTGTTCCTGCACTGCACCAAGCCGGGGAAGCCGTCTACGGCGGGCTGCGTCGCCATGGATCCGTCCGCCATGAGAGAACTTTTAAAGTGGTATGCAAAGGGAGCGCTTTATGTGGCGCAGGCGCCGGAAGGTCAGTTTGAAGCCGTGTATGGAGCGTTCAGTGAAAACGGGGATTCGGCTCCGGGAACATTCTCCCCGTCCCAAAGACAAATGCCGGATACAGCGACAATCCTCGTGCCGTGACGCGAAAAAACGTTCGATCGATATGCGGGAGGTGAACGGGATGAAAAACAGGATGAGAAGCAGGATGCATCTTGCAGTTTGGGCAGCATTTGTTGTCCTGGGTGTTTTATTCGCTGCGGCAGAGGTGCGGGCGGACACATTCACGCCCGCCGATCTGCAAATGTATGTGACGGCAGGCAGCCTCAATGTGAGAACAGGCCCCTCTGTGCAGGCACAGGTTCGGAACATACTCCATCGCGGCGATGCGGTGAGGGTCACCGGCAGCGGGACAGAGTGGAACAGAATCCGACTGGATGGAGGCGAGTACTATGTGGCAAAGCGCTACCTCAGTGAAACAGCGGTCACACAATCCAATTTGAGGGAAACGGAGGATGCAGGCAGCAAAGGAGTAAAGCAAACGCTCCCGGAGGGTGTCAAGACCCGTCGGGTTTCGGTGACGGATTCCATGCAGTTTGCATCATGCTCCAGGATCCGAAGCGGAAGCACTGTACTTTATGAAAACAAAAAAGGCGCACATGGCAGCATCGTGGTTGCCGTCAATGCAGGGCACGGCACCAAAGGGGGATCCTCCGTAAAGACCCTGTCGCACCCGGACGGAAGCCCGAAGGTGACCGGCGGAACCAACGCAAATGGAGCGGTATACTCCACAGCGATTTCCTACGGGATGTCCTTTCTTGACGGAACAGCCGAGCATACCGTGACCCTCCGTGAGGCGAAGCTTCTCCGGGACGAATTGCTGTCCAGAGGCTACAGCGTGCTGATGCTTCGGGAGGAGAGCGATGTCCAGCTGGACAACATTGCCCGCACGATCCTCGCCAACACCTTTGCAGCCTGTCACGTGGCAATCCACTGGGACGCCACAGGATCCGATAAGGGCGCCTTTTTTATGAGCGTACCGGATGCTTTAAAAACGATGGAGCCGGTGGCCTCGGTCTGGAAACGGAGTGAAGCCCTGGGAGATTCGCTCATCAAGGGGCTGCGGGAGCGGGGAGTCAAGATATTCGGGGACGGGAGAATGGCTATGGATCTGACGCAGACCTCCTACTCCACCGTGCCGAGTGTGGACATTGAACTGGGGGACAAGGCCTCGAACTATGACAGTGCCACCCTGAGACTTCTGGCAAAAGGGCTGGCGGACGGGATTGAACGGTACGTTTTGCCATAAGAGCCGGACCCGGATTCTTCGGGATTTTTTTAAAAAACTACATCAACAAAAATGAAACACTTGTCCATATTGACGAAAAAGAGCCGGAAAATCAGCCTCTATCATCGGGATCAAAGCCTCCGTAAACTTTACGGAGGCTTTTGATTGTGATAAAATGACAGTTAAATCGTGGAATGGAGGTGGCACCATGGCAAAAGAGATGATGGATGCAATTCGCAGGGTGGAAGCGGAGGCCTCCGACATAGAAGCCAAAGCAGAAAGGGAAGCGAACACCCTGCTGGAGGAAGCCGGGAAGCGTGCAAATGAGCTGATCAAGGAGAGAGTCTCCGGGGCGAATGCCGATGCGGAGGAGGCATTGCACGCCGCTGTTCTACGGGGAAAGGAGCGGCTGGAGGCCGGAAAAAAGGCGAGCGAGGCAGAGATTCAGCTGCTTAAGAATATGGCGGAGAAGAAGATACCGGAAGCAATCCGCAGCGTGGTGGAGATGGTGAAGGGCAAAGAGTCGTAAGAGGGAAGGAGCGGTTGTTCATGGCAATCTTAAAAATGAAAAAGGCCACGATACTGGCGAGAAGGCAGGACCGCGACCGCATATTGACCCTTTTGCAGCAGTTGGAGCTGCTTGAGATCCGAGCGATCAGCGCACCGAAGGATGTATTTCGACGGGAGGACGGATCGGAAAAGGCCGGCGCCCAGAGAAAGCGGGCACAGCTTGCCGGAAAGGCGCTGGAGATTTTGGAGCTTTGGGCGCCGGAGCAAAAAGACATTCTGGACGGCTTTTCCGGAAGGACGCCGCTGACGACGGAGCAGTATGCGCAGCGGGAACAAAAGAATGAGGAGACGTTTACCCTTTGTGAGGAGCTGATTGAGCGGGAAAAGCAGCTGGCAGAGGTCATGGCGGAAATCCCGAAAAAGGAGCAGCAGCTCATAGCACTGAAGCCGTGGATGCTCTATGATCTGCCGTTAAATCACGGAGGAACGGAAAAAACGGCCCTGTTTCCGGGGGTGCTGGCCAATGAGAGGAGTCGGGATGAGCTGAACGAGCAGCTGGAGGAACAAATTCCGGAATTGCCGTTTGAGATCAATATCGTGAGCAGCTCAAAGGAGCAGACCTGTGTCTATGTGGTTTGCCGAAGAGCAGATATGGGGCAGGTTTCTGCAGCGCTTCGCCAAATTGGCTTTGCAAGACCACCGGCTTCGGAGATCAACCCGGCGCTGCAATGTGCGGAGATCACGGAGGAGCGGGATCGCCTGAAAAAGAGACAGCGAGAATTGGAGGAGGAGATCCGCGCGTATGCGCTGCATCGGGAGGCAATTCGCTTTGCGGCGGACAGCAGCGTGCTTCGGGCCGAGCGGTATGAGGTGCTTGGGGCGCTGGCACAGAGCAGACGGGCGGTTCTGATCAGCGGATTCGTCCCGGCCGAGAGAGCGCCGGAGCTCTGCCGCGCAGTGGAGCGCTGCGGCGCAGTGATGGAATTGGACGATCCGAAGGAAGGAGAGGAAATTCCCATCGCACTGAAGAATCCCCGGTTTGCAGAGCCCTGCGAGGGGATTGTGGAGGGCTATTCCCTGCCCACAGCAGATTCCTTTGATCCGAGCTTTGCGGTGGCAATGTTCTATTATATTTTGTATGGAATTATGCTGAGTGATGCGGCCTATGGCCTTCTGATGGCGTTTGCCGCCGGGTTTCTTCTTTGGAAATATCCCGGCATGGAAAAGAAGTTGAAGAGAAGCATCCGCCTCTTCTTTTACTGCGGGATCGCCACAACGGCGGCCGGTTTTTTGTTCGGCTCCTTCTTTGGGGATGCGATTCATGTCATTGCAGCCACCTTTTTCCACCGGCCGGATGTCCGGTTCGGCGCACTTTGGATGGAGCCGATCAATGCGCCCATGAGGATGCTGGTTCTGTGCTTTGCCATCGCAATCATCCACCTGTTTTTTGGACTTGGATGCAAGATGTATCTCTGTGTCAAAAACAGAGACTATGGGGCGGCTGTCTTTGATGTGGGGTTCTGGTATCTGCTGGTAGGCGGATTGATTTCGCTTTTAATGACGAAGCAGATGGTATCGGCCATGTTTGGCATTGCACCCTGGCCCGAGGCGCTGGCTTTTCCGGCAAAGCTCTGCGCGGCTTTGGGCGCGCTGGGAATTGTTCTGACCGGCGGGAGAGAAAGTAAAAGCGTCGGAGGGCGCATCGGCTCCGGTCTGTACTCTCTTTACGGCGTCAGCAACTACCTGAGTGACATCCTTTCTTATTCCCGACTGATGGCGCTGGGACTGGCCACGGGAGTAATCGCACAGGTATTCAATAAGATGGGAACCATGCTGGGGGGAAATCTGGTGGGCGCTGTGGTGTTCGTCCTGGTGTTTCTCATCGGTCATACGATGAATCTTCTGATCAACGCGCTGGGAGCCTATGTTCATACCAACCGGCTGACCTATGTGGAATTCTTCGGAAAGTTTTATGAGGGCGGCGGTCAAGGATTCAAGCCGTTTGCCGTCAACACGAAATACTTTAAGTTTAAGGAGGAAATCTGATTATGAGTAACTTGGGAGTCGCTTTCGCATTACTCGGAGCAGCATTATCCGCATTGTTGGCCGGCGTCGGCAGCGCCAAGGGCGTCGGAATTGCCGGGCAGGCCGCTGCAGGTGTCACAACGGAGGATCCGAATAAATTCAGTCAGGTTTTGATTCTCCAGCTGCTTCCCGGCACACAGGGAATTTACGGACTCCTGATCGCATTCATCACCATGACTCAGATCGGAGTGATGGGCGGGAGCGCCGATTTGTCTCTTGCAAAGGGACTGCTGTATTTGGCAGCATGCCTGCCGATGGGGATCGTGGGACTTTTTTCTGCAGTTTCCCAGGGCAAAGCCGCAGTTGCGTCCATCGGTCTGGTGGCCAAGCGCCCGGATCAGTTCGGAAAGGCGATGATTTTCCCCGCCATGGTGGAGACGTATGCGATTTTGGCGCTGCTGATCTCGATTCTGGCAATTTTCGGCGTGGGAGCATTGGAAATCTGAACCCGGAAATCATAGGATCGGGTTGCTTTGAAAGGGACGATATGGCAGGGATTGAGAAAATAATCAACGAAATCCGTGAAGAAGCAAAGGCGGCGGCACAGGCCGTCATAGAACAGGCGAAGGCAGAGGCAGAAAGGCTGACTGCGGAAGCGGAGCGGGAAGCGGATCAAAGGGTGAAGGAAATTCAGAGAAGCAGTCGGCAAAAGCAGAAGGAGCTGGAAGAAAGAAGCGCGTCTGCTGCGGAGCTGGAGAGAAGACGAGCGCTGCTGAAGGCAAAGCAGCAGCTGATTTCAGATGTGCTGCTTCAAGCCAAAGAAACCATGTGCGGGCTCCCCGCCGGGGAATATTTTGACACGATTGGAACCATGATTGTCTCGGCGGCACATCGAAATGAGAGCGGTAAGCTCTGTCTTTCGGAGAAGGATCGCGCACGCCTGCCGGAGGATTTTATGGAAAAGCTGGGGGCGATGCTTCCTGAGGGCAGCCGTCTGGTGCTCTCCCCTCGGGCGGCAGATATTTCCGGCGGGTTTATCCTGGATTACGACGGGGTGGAGGAAAACGGTTCCTTTGACGCCGTTTTTTCCGCGCGGAAGGAGCAGCTGCAGGACAAGGTTCACGCAATTCTGTTCTGACGAGACGTGACAGAGGAGGCAATCCATGGAAGACAATGATTTTGTGTACGCGGTGGCGCGTATCCGCTCCAAAGAGCCGGACCTCCTTTCCGCTTCCTTTATGGAACAGCTTCTTACGGCAAAGGATGAAGGAGAGAGCCTCCGGCTGTTAAATGAGCGGGGATGGGGAATGGATGGTCAGCGAGCAGCAGAAATCCTGAGGAGCGAGCAGGCGAAGACCTGGGATTTGATGGCAGAGCTCATGGGAGAGCGGATCCATATCCTGAATGTTTTTCGCTGTGAAAACGACTTTCATAACCTGAAGGCGGCGATCAAGGACGCCTGTTCGGAGCAGAAGATAGAAGGGATTTTTGTGGACGGCGGAACGGTGCCGGAGACCTTGATTCGTGCGGCGGCGGAAAATCAGGATTTTTCCCTGCTCCCCCACTGGATGAGCGACGTGGGAAAGGCGGCCAGTGAGCTGCTGTTAAAGACAGGCGACGGTCAGCTGTGCGATTGTGTGCTGGATCGTGCGGCGCTGGAGCAAATTCGGGAGGCCGGAGAAGCAAGCGGGGAAGAGATGATCCGTTCCTATGCGGAGCTTCGCTGCGCCTCCGGCAATATTAAGATTGCGGTGAGGAGCTGCCGCGCAGGAAAGGATCGGGCGTTTATGGAACGCGCGCTGTTGGAGTGCCGATCGGTGAGCAAGGCGCGGCTTCTTGATGCGGCGGAGATCGGCTTGGAGGCCATCTGTTCCTATCTGGAGCACACAGCCTACAGGGAGGCAGTGGAGGAGCTGAAAAAGAGCGCATCTGCGTTTGAACGCTGGTGTGACAATGCGGTGATTCAGAGCATTCGTCCCCAGCTTCGCAATTCCTTTGGGCCGGGTCCCCTGGCGGCGTTTGTTCTCGCCCGGGAAAACGAATTGAAAACCGTACGAATCATCCTCTCCGGGCAGAGGAATGGGCTGCCGGAACAGGTGATCCGTGAGAGAGTGAGGGAAACTTATGTATAAGGCGGCGGTGATGGGAGATTGGGATTCCATCTACGGATTCGGAGCGCTGGGCTTTGAGACGGTTGTTGAGGACGGAAGGGATCCGGAGGCCGCTGCCGGAGCACTTCTGGCGCTTGCAGAGAGAGAGGTTGCACTGATTTATATCACGGAAGCCTTGGCGGCACAGATTCCCGAAGCGGTGGAGAAGCTGAAGGGTCGGCTGACGCCCGCTGTGATCCTGATTCCGGGAATCTCCGGAAACACGGGAGAAGGCATCAGAGCGGTCAAGCGGTCCGTCGAGCAGGCGGTCGGCTCGGATATTTTATTTGGAAACAGCTGAAAACACGGGGAGAAGGAGAACGGACGTGAGCAAAGGAATCATAAAGAAGGTCGCAGGACCGCTTGTCATCGCAAAGGGAATGCGCGACGCCAACATGTTTGACGTGTGCCGGGTCAGTGATCAGCGTCTCATCGGAGAAATTATTGAGATACACGGAGATGAGGCGTCCATACAGGTTTACGAAGAGACCTCGGGACTTGGCCCGGGGGCTCCGGTGGAGAGCACCGGGACGCCGATGAGCGTAGAACTTGGCCCGGGGCTGATCGGGAGCATTTATGACGGAATTCAACGGCCGCTGGACGACATTATGCGCGTGACGGGTGGAAATCTCCTGAAGCGCGGCGTGGAGGTTCCGTCTTTGAAGCGGGATCGGGTCTGGCAGTTTCAGGCCGTCGTTGAGGCCGGAAAGCAGGTGGTTGCAGGGGATGTCATCGGCACTGTGCAGGAGACGCCTACCGTTTTGCAGAAAATCATGATTCCCCCCAGTATTTCGGGCGTACTGGAAGTGAAGCGTATTGCGTCCGGAAGCTATCGCGTGGACGAAGAGGTGGCGGTGGTGAAGGATGAAAAGGGAAACGAGCATTCGATTACCCTGATGCAGCGATGGCCGGTACGGAAAGGGAGACCGTATAAGGAGAAGCTTTCTCTGTCCACACCGCTCATCACCGGTCAGCGGGTGATTGACACCCTGTTTCCCATTGCCAAGGGAGGCGTGGCATCCGTTCCGGGCCCCTTCGGCTCCGGAAAGACGGTAGTGCAGCACCAGCTGGCCAAGTGGGCAGATGCGGATATTGTGGTCTACATCGGCTGCGGCGAGCGCGGAAATGAGATGACAGACGTTTTGAACGAATTTCCGGAGCTTAAGGATCCGAGAACCGGAGAATCGCTGATGCAGCGAACGGTTCTGATTGCCAACACCTCCGATATGCCGGTGGCGGCGCGTGAGGCCAGCATCTACACGGGAATTACGATTGCGGAATATTTTCGTGACATGGGGTATTCCGTGGCGCTGATGGCGGATTCCACCTCCCGGTGGGCAGAGGCACTCCGGGAGATGTCGGGAAGACTGGAGGAGATGCCGGGCGAGGAGGGATATCCTGCGTATCTGGCGTCCAGACTTGCGCAGTTTTATGAGCGCGCGGGACACATTCGCACGCTGGGAAGCGATGAGCGGGAAGGCGCACTCTCTGTCATCGGAGCCGTATCGCCGGCAGGCGGGGATATTTCCGAGCCGGTTACGCAGGCGACGCTGCGTGTGGTTAAGGTGTTCTGGGGATTGGATGCAAATCTTGCCTATAAGCGGCACTTTCCTGCCATCAACTGGCTGACCTCCTATTCCCTGTACCTTGAAAACCTGAAGCCATGGTTTGAGAAACATGTTGAGGGGGGCGACTGGATGCAGCTGCGCAGTCGGCTGATGCTGCTTCTCACCGAGGAGGATGCACTGAATGAAATGGTGCAGCTGGTGGGAATGGATGCGCTGTCTGCTCCGGACCGCCTGAAGATGGAAGCGGCGCGATCCATCCGGGAGGATTACCTTCACCAGAATGCGTTCCATGACATTGACACCTACTCTTCCTTGAAAAAACAACATTTCCTGATGCAGCTGATTTTGGCTTACTACGACGAAGGAAAGGCAGCGTTGGAGCGGGGTATGGACATCAACCGAATCGCAGAGCTTCCGGTTCGGGAGAAAATCGGACGATACAAGTACACGGAAGAGGCCGGGATCGAATCGGAGTATCAGGCAGTTTTGGCGGAAATTAAAAAAGAAATGAACGAAACGGATTAAGAAGGGAGCTTGTATGCCAAAGGAGTACAGGACCATACAGGAGGTGGCCGGTCCGCTGATGATGGTACAGGGAGTCAGCGGCGTTGCGTATGATGAGCTGGGCGAGATTGAACTGAAAAACGGAGAGGTCAGGCGCTGTAAAGTACTGGAGATTGACGGAGGGAATGCACTGGTGCAGCTGTTTGAAAGCGCAACAGGACTGAATCTCGAATCCAGTAAGGTGCGCTTTCTCGGGAGGAGCATGGAGCTGGGCGTCTCAGAGGATATGCTGGGGCGCGTGTTCGATGGAATCGGGCGCCCCATTGACGGAGGACCGGAAATTCTTCCCGATGAGAGAAAAGATATCAATGGACTTGCGATGAATCCTGCGGCGAGAGAATATCCCGCGGAGTTTATTCAGACAGGTGTTTCCGCCATTGATGGGCTGAATACGCTGGTTCGCGGTCAGAAGCTTCCGATTTTTTCGGCTTCCGGTCTGCCCCACGCTCAGCTGGCGGCTCAGATCGCAAGGCAGGCGAAGGTGGTGGGAACCGAGGAGCCCTTTGCCGTCGTGTTTGCCGCCATGGGAATCACCTTCGATGAGTCCAATTATTTCATTCAGAGCTTCCGCGAGACAGGAGCCATTGACCGGGCGGTTCTGTTTATTAATCTGGCGAATGACCCGGCTGTCGAGCGCATTTCCACCCCCCGTATGGCGTTGACTGCGGCGGAGTACCTGGCGTTTGAGAAGGGAATGCATGTCCTGGTTCTGATGACGGACATCACCAACTATGCAGATGCGCTGCGGGAGATTTCTGCGGCGCGTAAGGAGGTTCCCGGCCGCCGGGGTTATCCGGGCTACATGTATACCGATCTGGCGTCCCTTTATGAGCGTGCAGGACGGCAAAAGGGGAAGAAGGGCTCCATCACCATGATCCCGATTCTGTCCATGCCGGAGGACGATAAAACACACCCGATTCCCGACCTGACCGGATATATCACCGAGGGACAGATCATCCTGAGCCGCGAGCTGTATCGAAAGGGGATTGAGCCTCCCATTGATGTGCTGCCGAGCCTTTCCCGCTTAAAGGACAAGGGAATCGGAAAGGGGAAAACCAGGGAGGACCACGCGGACACCATGAATCAGCTGTTTGCGGCCTACTCCAGGGGGAAGGATGCAAAGGAGCTGGCAGTCATTTTAGGGGATGCGGCGCTGACCGAGATCGAAAAGCAGTATGCCAGGTTTGCGGAGGCCTTTGAGCAGGAATATGTGAATCAGGGGTACCGCACCAACCGCAGCATTGAGGAGACGTTGGAAACCGGCTGGCGTCTGCTTCACATTCTTCCAAGAACCGAGCTGAAGCGAATTAAGGATGTGTATCTGGATCAGTACTACAATCAAGATTAAACCGGAAGGAGGATGTGATCATGGCGGGGAAAACGATCAACCCCACAAGGATGGAGCTGACACGCACAAAGAAGAAGCTGATGACGGCCCGCCGCGGGCATAAGCTTCTGAAGGACAAGCGGGATGAGCTGATGCGCCGGTTTCTTGAGCAGGCAAAACAGAATATGGAGCTTCGAAACAAGGTGGAGCAGGGAATTCGGGAGGCCAACGCGAATTTTGCACTGGCAAGTGCGGTGATGTCGGACGAAGCGGTGCGGGTTGCCTTTATGAAGCCGAAGCAGGAGCTCAGGCTGGAAGTTGAGCGTAAGAATATTATGAGCGTCGAGGTTCCGCGCTACCGGGCAGAGACGAGAACCAGCGATGAAAATGATATGTATTCCTACGGCTTCGCATTTACCTCGGCGGATCTGGACGATGCGGTCAAGGAGCTTTCTGAGCTTCTTCCCGATCTGCTTCGTCTGGCGGAGAGCGAGAAAAGCTGTCAGCTGATGTCGGCGGAGATTGAGAAGACACGCCGGAGGGTCAATGCCCTGGAGCATGTTCTCATGCCCCAGATGGAAGCAACCATTCGGTTTATCACCATGAAGCTGGATGAGAATGAGAGAAGTGCACAGACACGGCTCATGAAGGTAAAGGATATGATGCTGGAACAGAAGTATCATTACAAAGCAAATATGCGGAGGGAAATGCAGCCTGAGACAGCGTGACCGGGGGGAGGCGCATCCATCAGGGGCGATGTGAGGCAGGATACGGAGTTTGGAGCCGCAGTGAATGGAAGTGTTCACTGCGGCTCCTGACACAGTCATGTCAAAACGGAGAGAAAACGGGATGGGAGAAAAATTAACCAAAGAGGACGTGGAAAAAATCAAGGAAGAAATTGAGCACAGGAAGCTGACGCTGCGCCCGGAGCTGATTGCGGCTGTAAAGGAGGCCAGAGCCCAGGGAGATCTGAGTGAAAATTTTGAATATTATGCGGCAAAGCGGGAAAAAAACCGGAACGAAAGCCGCATCGGATATCTGGAGCGCATGCTGAAGACAGCGACCATTGTAGAGGACCACAGCGCGGCGGATCAGGTGGGACTGAACAAGGTGGTAGAGGTGCTGTTCGTGGGGGAAAATGAGACAGAAGCGTATAAGATCGTGACGCCGATTCGCGGCGATACGATGGAAAACCGCATTTCCATTGATTCCCCGCTGGGCAGGGCGCTGCTGCACCACCGGACAGGTGATGTGGTCACTGTGCGGACAGAGTCGGATTCGTATCAGCTTCGGATTCTTTCCATCCGGGAGGACCACGGAGACGACGAAATCCGCTCTTTCTAAAGGGTATTTATGATAAACTGGAAAGGAAATCCGGAGTCGGAGCAGACAGAAAAGCGAGGGGAAGCAACGGAACCTGAGGGTGCAAGGAGGGATGAAGGGGATGAAAACAAGTTTGGTGGTGATGGCAGCCGGAATCGGATCTCGGTTTGGCGGAGGAATCAAGCAGCTGGAGCCGGTGGGTCCGAATGGCGAAATCATTATGGATTATGCGATTTACGATGCGAAAAAGGCGGGTTTTGAAAAGGTCGTGTTCATCATCCGAAGGGATTTGGAGCAGGATTTCAAAAAAATGATCGGGGAACGGATCGAGAAGGTGATGGAGGTGGACTACGTGTTTCAGGAGCTGAAGGACCTGCCGGAGGGCTATGCGCTTCCTGAGGGACGCACCAAGCCCTGGGGAACCGGGCAGGCGGTCCTTTCCGTCAAGGGAAGGGTTCAGGAGCCCTTTCTGGTGATCAATGCGGACGATTACTACGGACCGGAGGGCTTTCGCATCATTCATGAATATATGGTGAATCAGATGGATCTGAATGCCGATGCTTACGATATGTGTATGGCCGGGTTTATCCTGAAAAACACCCTCTCCGATAACGGGGCGGTAACCCGGGGTGTGAGTGCGGTTTCACCGGAGGGAAATCTGAAAGGCGTGCGGGAGACCTATGGAATTCAGCGGGTGGATGGCGCGCTGAAGGCACAGGATGAAGACGGAAATCCGGTGAAGGTGCAGGAGGATCAGTATGTGTCGATGAACATGTGGGGCTTGCCGCCCGCGTTTCTTCGGGAGGTGGAGGAGGGATTTCCGAAATTTCTGGATCAGAACATGGAAAAGCCAAAGAGCGAGTACCTCCTGCCCTCCATCATTGACCGCTGTATCCGGGAGGGAAGAGGACAGGTTCGCGTCCTTCCGACCCATGACAAATGGTTTGGCGTGACCTATCGGGAGGACAAGCCGACGGTGGTGGCAGCCATTCGGAAGCTGATCGCGGACGGCGTCTACCCGGAGAAGCTGTATGAGTAAGGGCTGTATTACGCTGATCGGAATGCCGGCCTCCGGGAAAAGCACGGTTGGAGTGGTGCTGGCAAAAAAAACCGGGCGGCGCTTCCTGGACGGGGATCTCATCATTCAGGAGCAGACCGGAAAGCTTTTAAAGGAGCTGATTGCGGAGCACGGGGACGATGGGTTCCGCGCTCTGGAAAACGAGATCCATGCAGGACTTCAGGCGGAGTATGCAGTGATCGCACCGGGAGGCAGTGTGGTCTACGGAGAGGACGCGATGGCACATCTCCGGGCGCTGGGGACCGTCATCTACTTAAAGCTTCCCTATCCGGCCATCCGAAGACGACTGGGAAACCTGGAAGCGCGGGGCGTGAGCATCAAAAAAGGTCAGAGTCTGAAGCAGCTCTACGATGAGCGGGTGAAATTATATGAGAAATACGCAGACATCACCATCGATGAGACCGGATTGGGAACGAGAAAGGTGGTGGAGGCGATTGTAGAAGCGCTGGGAGAGGGAGGCGGCAGAAATGGACAAGATCGCTTGGAAGCCCGGAAACATGCTTTATCCGGTTCCGGCAGTCATGGTAAGCTGCAGGGACAACGAAGGAAATCAGAACATCATCACCGTGGCATGGGCAGGAACCGTGTGCTCTGATCCTGCCATGGTTTCCATCTCCGTGCGCCCGGAGCGCTATTCCTTTCATATGCTGGAGGAAAGCCGGGAATTTGTGGTGAATCTGACAACCGAAGCGCTGGTGAGACAGGCGGATGAGGCCGGCGTGAGATCCGGGCGGGAAGTGGACAAATGGAAGCATTTGCGGCTGACTCCGCAAAAAGCCAGCAGGATTTCCACGCCGCTGATCGCGGAAAGCCCGGTTAATCTGGAATGCCGGGTGAAGCAGGTGATTCCGCTGGGATCACACACCATGTTTCTTGCAGAGGTGGTGGCAGTGGATGTGGATCCGGGACTGCTGGAGAAAAACGGCAGGCTGGCGCTGGAGCGGGCGGGACTGGTTGCCTACTCGCACGGAGAATACTATGGGCTGGGAGCGCTGCTGGGGCGTTACGGGTATTCCGTCAAGAAAAAACGAGGATAAACGGAGGATTTGATTCCGGGGAACAAGAGTGATATAATACATCCGCTTTCAGAATCAAAGGTGAGTTCGTGACCATCCTCACCGAAAACAAAACTACGGAGGTTTTTTTGATGAACAACAAGAACGAAAAGACGATGAATCTCGCTTACGGAGGGCTGCTGGCAGCCATTTACACGGCCATTACGTATGCCACCATACCGGTCAGCTTCGGACCGATTCAATTTCGGATCTCCGAGGCGCTTTGCATCCTTCCGGTCTTTTCTCCGGCGGCGATTCCGGGCCTGTTTGTGGGTTGCCTTCTGGCCAATTTTATGGCGGGAGCAGCGCCTATGGATGTGGTGTTCGGAAGCCTTGCCACACTGATCGGAGCAATCGGAACCTATCGCATGCGAAGGGCCGGCGTGCTTTCCGCACTGCCTCCGATTGTTGCCAATGCGGCAATCATTCCGTTTGTGCTTCGCTTTGCCTACGGAGCGGAGGAACTGATTCCGTTTATGATGCTGACAGTGGGAATCGGAGAGGTGCTGGCGGTGGGAGTTCTTGGAAATCTGCTCCGCGTCGCACTGCAAAAGTACGGGAGCAGATTTTTTATCCCGGTAAAATGACAGAGCGTGCCTCGCGTGTTCGGAAATCGGAGGAAGAGGGATGGAGAGGTACCAGGTGGATTTTGAGCATCCGGCTCATATCTATTTCATTGGAATCGGAGGCGTCAGTATGAGCGGTCTCGCAGAGATTCTTCTGCGGGAGGGCTTTCGGGTCAGCGGGAGCGATGCCAAAGAGAGCAGCTTTACCGATCATCTCTATCGCTGCGGCGCCACCATATACTATGGGCAGAAGCAAGAAAATATTCCGGATGACATTGACTGCGCAGTCTATACGGCGGCCATTCACCCGGACAACCCGGAGTGGATCTGCTGCCGGGAGAAGAAGATCCCGCTGCTGCCGCGGGCGGAGCTTCTGGGGCAGATGATGCAAAGATACCGAAACAGCATTGCAGTCAGCGGAACCCACGGGAAGACCAGCACCACCTCTATGTTGGCTCATATTCTGGTGGGAGCGGGGGCGGATCCGACAGTTTCCGTCGGCGGAATTCTTCCTCTGATCGGCGGGAATATCCGAATCGGCGGGAATGAGACCATGCTTCTGGAGGCCTGCGAGTATACTAACAGCTTTCTTTCGTTCCATCCGACCATCGAAGTCATTTTAAACATCGAGGCGGATCATTTGGATTTTTTCAAGGATCTGAAGGACATTCGGCATTCCTTTCACCTGTTTGTGGAACGTCTCCCGGAGGGCGGAACCGTAGTCATCGACAATCGGATTCGAAATTACAGGGAGATTGTGGAGGGATTTACGGGATGCATCATCACCGTGGGACGGGAGCATGCAGATGTATGTGCCACCGAAATCCGCTTTGACGGGGAGGGCTGCGCCTCCTTTATTCCGGTGATTTACGGCCGGGCAGGAGAGCGGATCCAGCTTAAGGTGCCGGGGGAGCACAACGTGTACAATGCGTTGGCAGCGCTGGCGGCAGCGGAACGGCTGGGAATTTCTCCGGAGGCAGTCAAGGCGGGGCTGGAGGCCTATAGCGGGGCTGCCCGCCGCTTTGAAAAAAAGGGGGAGCGGAACGGCGCGATCATCGTGGATGATTATGCGCATCACCCCCAGGAAATCGAGGCGACGCTGCTGGCGGCGAAGAACTATCCGCACAAGAAACTCTGGTGCGTGTTTCAGCCCCATACCTATACGAGAACCAAAGCGTTGATGGAGGACTTTGCTGAGGTCCTGAATCACGCGGATCACGTTGTGCTGGCAGAGATTTACGCGGCGCGGGAGACGGACACCCTGGGCGTAAGCTCCGCCATGCTCGCGGAGCGCATCAACCAAAAGCAAAAGGGAAAAGCTGTTTTTTTTCCCCGCTTTGACCAGATTGAGCGTTATTTGCAGGAACACTTATCCTCAGGCGATTTGTGCATAACAATGGGCGCCGGAGATGTCTATAAGATCGGGGAGCATCTTCTTGCTCTGTGAAATATGGAAGGAAATCAACCGGGCGGCGCTGTTTCGCCCGGATCTTTTTTTGCGAGTGAAATCAAAGCATCAACTTATGCACAAAATCCACAATCAAAGGATGTCCACACTGTGGATAAACTTGTGGATGCGGGGGTCCTCCTGTGACTTCAAATTTACGGGTCTCTGTGCTAAACTAGGCAAAAGCGGGAGATCTGAAGGGGATTTTCCGTCATGGGAAAGGAGTTTTGGATCGTGCAGGGGGAACAGATATGAAGGTGAATTTTGGAAACGGCTGCCTGCCGGCAGTAACACTGGTTTCCAATGAATTTATAGATTGCTGGATGCCGTCGGCGAACGGAGAGTACGTGAAGGTGTTTTTATATCTCCTTCGCCACACGGGAGAGGAGATTACGGCGGGAGGAATCGCGGAGGCACTGGAGCTGACAGAGGGAGATGTCAGGCGTGCGCTGTCCAGATGGGAGCGCCAGGGGCTTATCCGGATGGAGCCGGCTGCCGGAACACAGTGGGAATCGGCGCGGATCGACTCCGAGGAGGAAGCGCCGGAGCCGAGGCGGGAAGGGGACATCGGACAGGAGACGGAGTCCCGGAGAGGAACCGAAGAGAGCGCGGAACAGGAGCAGGAGGAACAGGAGCAGGAAGAGCAGGAGCAGGAAGCACAGGAGCAGGAAGCACAGGAGCAGGAGGAACAGGGAATCGGAGCGACAGATTCTGTCACGCTGAACCCGATTCCGGACAAGGGCGGGATCGATTTTGTGAAATTACGCGAAAATGAAGAATTCACCCAGCTGCTCTATGTGATTCAGCGCTACCTTTCCAAAATCTTTTCTCAGACGGACAATGAAACCATCGCATATCTCTACGATGTGCTGGAGCTCCCGGCAGATCTGCTGGTTTATCTTGCAGAGCGCTGTGCCCAGAACCGAAAGACGTCGCTGCGGTATTTTGAGAGTGTTGCACTGGACTGGTACCGAAGGGGAATACGGACCACAGAGCAGGCGAAGAAAAGCGGCGGACAGTATACGGCGGAGGTCTATGGGGTCATGCGGGCCTTCGGATTAAACGGTCGTGATCCGGGCACAGAAGAGCTGCGCTTCATTCGATCCTGGTACGATGGATCCGGACTCTCCGACGAATTGATTCTGGAGGCATGCAGCCGGACACTGATCAAAATCGGAAAGCCGAGCTTTCCCTACGCGGACCGGATCATCAAGGAGTGGAAAAACGAAGGTATCCGAACCAAAGAGGACATGGAGCGGCTTGAGACGGCGCGGGCAAAGGATGGAAAAAAGAACCGTGGACCGGCGGTAAAAAGCGGGAAGAGCGGAGGAACCCGCTTTAATAACTTCGAGCAGAGAAATGACGATCTGGATGCATTGGCGCTTCGTATGATGAAAAAAAAGCTGGGGCAGGGCTGATCCCCGGTTTTCGTGTGAAGGAGTCGGAACATGGCGCTGAGTAATTCGCAATTTAACGCGATCTTACGCGAATACGAGAGGCTGCAGGCGGAAAACCGCAGGGAGCTCAGGGAACGGAGAGAGCGGGTTTATGAGAGGCTTCCGGAGCTAAGAGATCTGGAAAAGAGGGTGGCAGTTTCTGCCTTGGAACGGTTCCGGAAAGGAGTTCGGGAGGGAGACCCGTCAGCAGCGGCGGGATTTTCCCGGGAGGTCTCCGAGATTGAGGCGGAAAAGAAACGGCTTCTTCGGAGCGCAGGCTACCCGGAGGATGAACTGGAGCCTCGGTATCACTGCAAGGACTGCAGGGATACCGGTTTGCTGGCGGATGGGAAAAAATGCCACTGCTTTCACAGTCGGGCGGTGAACCTGCTGTACGCAAGGTCAAATCTGGAGAAGCTCCTGGAGAGGGAAAACTTTCAAAGCTTTTCTCTCGACTGGTACGACGACAGACAGATTCTGAATGCAATCGGGATGACGGAGCGCGCCTGGATGAGGCAGGTGGAAGCCCGTTGCCAAACCTATGTGAAGCGCTTCAAAGAGCACCGTGAAAGCATTTTGTTTCAGGGAAATACCGGAGTCGGAAAGACCTTTCTCTCCAACAGCATTGCAAAGGAATTGATTGAGCAGGGCTATGCAGTCGTCTATCTCACGGCACTGGAGCTGTTTGACTGCCTTGCAAAGGTCAGAATGGAAAAGACGGAGGAGCTTGCCGTTCAGGAGCTGTACGAGTATATTTTCAGCTGTGATCTGCTGATTCTGGACGATTTGGGGACAGAGGTTCCCAATGCTTTTTCCGCTTCTCAGCTGTTTTATCTCATCAATGCAAGACTGCATGCGGAACGGGGAACCGTGATTTCCACGAATCTGTCGCTGCAGAAGTTAAGGGAGCTGTACTCAGACAGAACCACCTCGCGGATTGCCAGCGAATATGATATACTCATGCTCTACGGAGGTGATATCCGCGCGAAGAAGCGGATGAAGGAAATGGGAATGTAAAGGGATAAGGGGAGAAGACTTAACATGGCGAATGAAGACAAAGAAATTGAGACAATACCAGTAGGTCCACTGGGCCTGGTGCCGTTAAAAAGCTGTGAGGAATTCGGGAAAAAGGTCAATGACTATCTGGTTCGGTGGAGAAGCGCAAGGCAGAGTGAGCACAAAAACACCATTGCCTTCTCCAGGTATCAGAGAGAGTCCTATCTTGTCAAGACGCAGGTCAGCCGCTTTGGCACCGGAGAAGGGAAGGGGACCATTCTGGAGTCTGTGCGGGGAGACGATCTTTTCCTTATGGTGGATGTCTGCAACCACAGTCTGACTTACTCTCTTTGCGGGATGACAAACCATATGTCGCCGGACGACCATTTCTCCGATTTAAAGCGGATCATCATGGCGGCCGCGGGAAAGGCCAGGCGCATCAATGTTATCATGCCGTTCCTGTACGAGAGCCGACAGAACAAGAGAAACGGACGGGAATCCCTGGACTGTGCCCTTGCGCTGCATGAGCTGGTGAATATGGGAGTGGAGAATATCATCACATTTGATGCTCACGACCCCAGAGTTCAGAACTCCATTCCGCTGAAGGGCTTTGAGACGGTGCAGCCGATCTACCAGTTTATCAAGGCGCTGCTCGCGTCTGAGCCGTCGCTCCGGGTGGATTCGGATCACATGATGATTATAAGTCCGGACGAGAGCGGCATGGGGCGCGCAATTTATTTTGCCAATATGCTGGGACTGGATGTGGGAATGTTTTATAAGCGGCGGGACTACACGCGAATTGTGGAAGGGAGAAATCCGATTGTGGCACATGAATTTCTCGGCGCCGATGTGGCCGGAAAGGATGTGGTGGTTGTGGATGACATGATTTCTTCCGGGGAAACCGTGCAGGAGGTGGCAAAGGAGTTGAAGCGCCGGAAGGCGGGAAAGGTGTTTATCTGCGGAACCTTCGGTCTCTTTACCAACGGTCTGTCCCGCTTTGACCGTTACTATGAAAACGGAATCATCGACAGAATCTTCACGACGAATCTGGTGTATCAGAGTCCGGAGCTGCTTGGGCGCCCGTACTATGTCAGTGTCGAAATGAGTAAATATGTGGCGCTTCTGATTGACAGCCTGAACCACGACACCTCCATCAGCGAGCTGCTGCAGCCGAGCGAGCGGATTCACCGGGTATTGGAAAAGCATAAGGCAGCACTGGCGGAGAGAAGCAAGGAAGTGAGCCTGAAATAAGATTCCGAGGAGTACAGAATGGCAGAAGATAAGAAGCTGGTAAAAGAAATCACCTCCATGGAAGAGGATTTCGCCCAGTGGTACACGGATATTGTAAAAAAAGCGGAGCTTTGTGACTACACGAGCGTCAAGGGCTGTATGGTAATCAAGCCGGCAGGTTATGCGATCTGGGAGGCAATTCAGAAAAATCTGGACGCGCGATTCAAGGCGACAGGGGTGCAGAACTGCTATATGCCGGTCTTTATTCCGGAGAGCCTGCTGCAAAAGGAAAAGGATCATGTGGAGGGCTTTGCACCGGAGGTGGCGTGGGTCACCCAGGGGGGACTGGAGCCGCTTCAGGAGAAGCTTTGTGTGCGCCCCACCTCGGAGACGCTGTTCTGCGATTATTATGCCAGGACGGTGCAGTCCTATCGGGATTTGCCTCAGCTCCTGAATCAGTGGTGCTCGGTTGTCCGCTGGGAAAAGACGACGCGTCCGTTCCTCCGCTCCAGAGAATTTCTCTGGCAGGAGGGGCATACTGTGCATGCATCTGCAAAAGAAGCCGAGGAGCGCACGGAGATGATGCTGAAGGTCTATGCGGATTTTTGCGAGGAGGATCTGGCAATTCCGGTGGTGCGCGGTCAGAAGACGGAGAAGGAGAAATTTGCCGGCGCCATCGCAACGTATACGATTGAGTCTCTGATGCACGACGGAAAGGCGCTGCAAAGCGGAACCAGCCACAATTTCGGGGACGGTTTTGCCCGGGCCTTCGGAATGCAGTTTCAGGATAAGGACAACAGCCTGAAATATATGCATCAGACCTCATGGGGCATGACCACGCGAATGATCGGGGCGATTATCATGGTGCACGGAGATGATTCCGGCTTAAAGCTGCCGCCGCATATCGCGCCTACCCAGGTGATGGTTATCCCGGTTCAGATGCACAAGGAGGGTGTCCTTGACAAGGCGAGGGAGCTGACCGCCCGGCTGCTTAAGGCGGGCATCCGGGTCAAGCTGGACGATTCCGACCGCCGTCCGGGATTTAAGTTTGCAGATTGTGAAATGCGGGGAATTCCGCTTCGTCTTGAGATCGGCCCGAAGGACATGGCATCCGGGCAGTGCGTACTGGTGAGACGGGATACAGGAGAAAAAATCACGGTGGAGCTTGCGCAGATGGAGGAGGAGACCGGAGCCTTGCTGGAAGCGATACAGAGGGACATGTATCAGCGCGCAAAGGCCCACAGAGACGCTCACACCTACGATGTACGGACAATGGAGGAGTTCTCGGATACCGTGAAGAACCGTCCCGGCTTTGTTCGCGCCATGTGGTGCGGGTGCCGTGAATGTGAGGATCGAATCAAAGAGGAGACCGGCGCCACGAGCCGCTGCATTCCGTTTGAACAGGACCATAGTTCCGGAACCTGCGTTTGCTGCGGCAGACCTGCGACCAAGATGGTTTACTGGGGCATTGCCTATTAGAGCGCTTCCGAGAGGCATTAAATGTTCGGGACATACCGCGGGGTATGTCCCTTTGTACAGGAGCAGGAAAATGACAATACCCGAGCATGTAAAGAAAATACTGGGAACCTTGAATCGGGAGGGATTTGAAGGCTACGCAGTGGGCGGCTGTGTCCGGGACGCCGTATTGAATCGCGTCCCGGAGGACTGGGACATCACAACCGATGCGACACCGGAGGAGGTAAAGCGCATATTTGGGCGCACGCTGGACACCGGAATCGCACATGGCACGGTGACAGTCATGCTTGGAAAAGAGGGCTACGAGGTTACAACCTACCGGACAGACGGGGAATACAGCGACGGGCGGCACCCGGATTACGTCACCTTCACGCCGAGCCTTAAAGAAGACCTCAAGCGGCGCGACTTCACCATCAATGCCATGGCCTGCGGATTGGATGAACAGGTGATTGACCTGTTTGGAGGCCGGGAGGATCTTTTGAGGCGGGTAATTCGCTGCGTGGGCACTCCGGAAGAACGCTTCCATGAAGATGCGCTGCGAATGCTCCGGGCGATCCGCTTTTCCGCCCAATTGAACTTTGATATTGAACCGGAGACATGGCGGGCGTTGTGCGGGCAGACAGAGAACATGAGAAAGGTGAGCAGAGAGCGCATCTTTTCGGAGCTGAATAAAATTTTACTGTCTGAGCACCCGGAGAAGCTGGCGCTGCTTATTTCCTCCGGCATGGGAAAATACCTGGATATCTCCGCAGAGGAGCTGCTGTGCAGCGAAGAGATTGCCGCACTTCCGAAGCAAAAGCATCTTCGATGGGCAGCTCTTTGTTCGAACCTGTCCGGCGAAGGGGCGGGAGCAGTGCTTCACAGCTTAAAAAGTGAGCTGGAGACAGAGCGCCGCGTCTTACTGCTGGTGCGGGAAATGAAGGAGAAGCTGCCGGAGAATCTGCCGCAAATGCGGCGAAAGCTGGCAGCAATCGGCCCCGACCGGATGGAAGATCTCATTATACTGAAGCAATTCGGATTTGGAAGCCAAAGCTCAGAGCAAGAGGTTTTCTGTGCGCGGCAAAGGAAGGCGGCAGTGCTGGAGGCAGGAGACTGCATCAGCCGAAGAACCCTGACAGTCAGCGGGAAGGACTTGCTTAAGGCAGGGGTCCGACCGGGACCGCCCATCGGCGAAGCGCTGGATTACCTGTTTCAGTTGGTGCTGAATGAGCCGGAGCTGAACGAAAAAAATGTGCTGCTTCAAAGGCTGGAGGAAAAAAGGCGGAGAGAAAAGGAATGAAAACAGGAGACCGGGAAATGGGAAGAGCAGTAGGCTTCGGACTGCTGGCGGCAGTTGTTCTGGGGCTTTCGCTTGTCCTGCACCTGAGCGGTAGGACCGGACACGCCGGGCAGAGCAAAAACCGCTCCGTCTGGGGACGCTTGGGGAATACGTCTCAGCTGCCGCTGATCTGGTACAGCGGCAGCGGGCTCTGGGCTTATGAACCGAGAAGCCAAAGGAAGCTCATCCTCACAGAGGGTTCCGGAGGGGGAACGGATCGGCTGACGGAGACCGATACGAATCAAAACCCCGCGGATTTCTGCAAATTTACGAGAGACGGCAGCCGAGTGTACTACCTGAAGGAGTTGACCACCTGCGGATCCGGATCTGCAGAGCGGAAGATCTGCGGGGATCTTTACGGCCGGGATCTGTCGTCCGGCGGGAAAGCGCGGAAGGAACGGCTTTTTTCAGAGAAGGTCAGCCGCTACGACATCCTTTCGGACGGGCAGCTGATTTGTCTTTCCTCGAATGGGGATCTGTGCCGCATCGGATGGAAGGGAGAACGGGAAATCATTCTTCCCGGGATTCGGGCGTATTGGATCAGCGAAGACAAGGAGCGGCTGTTTTTTGTGAGCCAGTCGGGCAAGGGATATCGGTATGAGACGGCAAACCGGAGGAGAGATCAGATTGCGGACGGTGTAGGGGAGGTGGCGTTTACCGCTGCGGACCTCTCCGGCATTTACTATTTTACGGAGTCTCAGGATCTGTTCTTCATTGATGGGCTGGAACGCGCAAGAATTGTGGATGTGGATGTGCAGACACTCTCCGTCGTCGCCGGGACGGGACACGCCTACTATCTGAAAAAAGCCGGGGGCGAGCTGATCCCGGCTCCGGATCCCGGGGCAGCGCCTTCGACTTCTCCGAAGGGGCAGCCGCTGCAGGGAACGGGGGACGCAGCTTCCGGGGGAACTTCGGAGCATACCATGACCCTCTCTTATTTTGACGGCGCCTGCAGTCTGGAAGTCCTGCCCGGAGTCAGCTATCTGGAAACACGCTTTGCAGAGGTGCTGAAACGGGATCGTATTCTGGCGTGCCTCGGAATGTCCGGACAGTACCGGGTGTATCTGGTGCGGGAAGGAACGGCTCTGGATACCGGTCTTAGCCTCACGGATGAAACCGTCAAGGATGTCTGCCTGAACGGAACCGACGATCTCTTTTATTTTGTCAGAGAAGAGAAGAAGGGGGAGGGGCAGGTCTTTTCCAGGCAATACACGGAATCCGGGCTTGGAGAGGAGCATTCCCAGGGGATCCGCGCGGATCTTGTAATTGCCGCCGGAGCGGAACGCTTGTTTACCGGACGCTTTTCAAAAGATCCCTCGGTCATTGATTTTTCTGTAAACGGAAGGGAAATTGCCAAACAGGTCTCGGGATATTACTGGGATGAAAGCGGGGCAAAAAAAGAAATGTACTTTTACCGCAATGTGTTTCAGAGCGGGTATTACACCTCCGGCGAGTTGGATTTTTGGAGCGGGGAAGAAGGGGAAGCAGTGGTGCCTCTGGCCTACAATGTGAAAGAATACCATGTGTTTCCCGACTCTGCTGCGACCATTCTCACGGAGTACGACGAGGAGATGGGAAAGGGCACTCTGCTCTATTGGATGGGAAGCGGTGATGTGAAGCAGATCGCAGAGGATGCGGTCGGGACAAAGCACGGGCTTGGAGAAGGAGACAGAGAGTAAACATAAAAAGAGCATCCGCTGCGAGCCGGATGCTCTCCCTCCGAAATTTCGGAGCAGTGTAAATGATCAAAAGAGGGGGTCTTATGATCAGAAGCCTGTAAAGGGGGGCCGGACAGCCCGGAGGCTGTCCGGTATGAGTATGAAAAAGCTTTGCAGTTTCAGTTGTTCTGAAACTCTGGCGTTTCCGTCATCTTCCTGATGACAATTATATGATAGAGCACATTTGTGTCGAAAGTATGGCGCGCTTCTAAAAAAAAGATAAAAAGCATGAACAAAAACAGTGAGAACTGATTAATTATTAAAAAACACTTTCATTCATGCAGGGTTTTGGCTATAATAATTCTGCACTATGTTCTTGAAAAAAAGGATCAGGAACGGGATTTTTTGCTGGAGGAAACGCATGTTTAACATGTTTGGTATGAGTTCAAATGACATCGGGATTGATCTGGGTACCGCGAGTATCCTTGTCTATATTAAGGGGAAGGGCGTGGTGTTGAAGGAGCCCAGCGTCGTGGCCATCGACCGGGATTCCAACCGCATTCTTGCCATCGGGGAGGAAGCGCGCCTGATGATTGGAAGAACGCCCGGAAATATCATCGCAATCCGTCCGCTGCGGCACGGCGTTATTTCCGATTATACGGTGACGGAGAAGATGCTTCGTTATTTCATTAACAAAGCGGTGGGGAAAAAGACGCTGCTTCGCCCGCGGATTGCTGTCTGCATTCCTTCCGGCGCGACGGAGGTGGAACGAAAGGCAGTAGAGGATGCCACCTATCAGGCGGGTGCAAAGGAGGTCTCGATCATTGAGGAGCCGGTGGCGGCTGCCATCGGAGCGGGCATCGACATTGCAAAGGCATGCGGAAACATGATTGTGGATATCGGCGGCGGGACGACGGACATTGCGGTGATTTCTCTGGGAGGCCCGGTGGTTTCCACTTCGATCAAGGTTGCAGGGGATGATTTTGACGAGGCGCTGGTTCGCTACATGCGGAAAAAGCACAATCTTCTGATCGGGGAGAGAACCGGAGAGGACATCAAGATTCAGATCGGCGCAGCGTACCGGAGACCGGAGGTGCTTACCATGGAGGTGCGGGGACGAAACCTGGTGACAGGACTTCCGAAGACAATCGTCGTCACCTCAGACGAGACGCTGGAAGCACTGCAGGAGCCTGCGATGCAGATTGTGGACGCGGTCCACAATGTGCTGGAACGGACACCGCCGGAGCTGGCAGCAGATATCTATGACCGGGGGATTGTTCTCACCGGAGGCGGCGCATTGATTTATGGTCTGGATCAGCTCTGCCAGGAGAAGACCGGTATCAATACGATTATCGCAGAGGCGCCGTTGACTGCCGTTGCCATCGGAACAGGAAAGTATATCGAGTATCAGAACGGAGAGCCACAGGAACCAAAGAGGGAATATTAAGCGGCATGACAGTGATTGCTGGCTTTGTGGAAAAAATCAAATACCGGAATGAGGAGAACGGCTATACCGTTCTCAGTGTCTCAGGAGAGGACGGGGAAACCGTTCTGGTGGGGACCTTTCCTTTGATTGAGGAGGGGGAGTACATCCGCGCGGAAGGCATGATGAAGAACCATCCGGTATACGGCGAGCAGCTCGTCGCAGATACATATGAAGTAAAGGTGCCGGAGGACAGTGCGAGCGTGGAACGCTACCTGTCCTCCGGTGTTATCAAGGGCGTCGGTGAGACATTGGCCAAACGCATCGTCAAAACCTTCAAAAAGGACACGCTTCGCATTTTGGAGGAGGAGCCGGAGCGGCTTTCTGAGATCAAGGGAATCAGTGAGCGAATGGCGATGGACATCAGCAGCCAGATTGAGAAAAAAAGAGAGCTTCGGGATGCGATGCTGTTTCTGGCAGGGTTCGGCATCCGCATGAATCTGGCGGTCAAGCTGTATCAAAAGCTGGGGGACAGCATTTATACTATTATAAAAACCAACCCGTATCAGCTGGCCGATGAGGTGACGGGAATCGGATTTCGGATTGCAGATGAGATCGCCGGGAAAGCGGGATTCCGGGCAGATTCGGAGTTTCGGATCCGCTGCGGTATGCTCTATGAGCTCAGACAGGCGGTGGGGCAAGGGCACAGCTACCTCCCGAAGCAGGAGCTGATCGGCCGGACCGAGAAGCTGCTGGGAATTCCGACAGAGGGGATGGAGCTGATCCTGTCGGATCTCCAGATGGACAGGCGGGTAGTGGTCAGAGTGACACAGGAGGAGCAGCCGGCCGTCTATCTGTCCGCGTTCTATCAGATGGAGAGAGGCATAGCGGCCATGCTGCATGACCTGGATCTTCGGGCAGAGGAAAGGTCCGACCGGGTGACGTGCCTTCTGGATGAGATGGAGCAGGAGGAAGGCCTTGTTCTCGATGGGCTGCAGCGAAAGGCAGTGACCGAAGCCGCCGGGTCCGGGGTTCTGCTGATCACCGGGGGACCGGGAACCGGGAAGACCACAACCATCAATGCCATTATTCGCTATTTCGAACAGCAGGAGGCGGAGATTCTGCTGGCGGCTCCCACCGGGAGAGCCGCGAAGCGTATGGCAGAGGCAACCGGGCATGAGGCAAAGACCATTCATCGCCTTCTGGAAATGAATGGTGTGCCGCAGGAAGATGCAGAAAAAAACGGGAACGACTGGGGCGGAATGCGCTTTGAACGCAATGAGGACGCGCCGCTGGAGGCGGACTGTGTGATTATCGACGAGATGAGCATGGTGGATCTCCGCCTGATGTACGCACTTTTGAAAGCCGTGAGTGTCGGGACCCACCTGATCCTGGTGGGGGACAGCAATCAGCTTCCCAGCGTAGGCGCAGGGAATGTGCTCCGGGATTTGCTGGATTCGGACTGCTTTAATGTGGTTCGCCTGAATCATATTTACCGCCAGGCTGCCGAGAGTGACATTGTGCTGAACGCGCACCGCATGATCGGGGGAGAGCAGATTGATCTCACCAGGCGCAGCCGGGATTTTCTGTTTATTCGCCAGAATACACCGGAGGGAATTTTACAGACGATTCGTTCGCTTGCAAAGGACAAGCTGCCCGGTTATGTGGATGCGGACATGCGGGAGCTTCAGATTATGACGCCGATGCGGAAAGGGACGCTGGGCGTGGAAGCTCTGAACAGAGAACTGCAGCGCGTGTTCAACCCCGCGCACCCTAAAAAGGAGGAGAAGGAGCTGAACGGGACCCTGTTTCGGGAGGGGGACAAAGTGATGCAGGTGAGAAACGACTACAATAAGATGGTTTACAACGGCGACATCGGAGTGCTGCTTACCATCAATCGCTTTGCAGAGACGCTGACGGTTCAGTTTGATGAGGAGCGGATCGTGGAGTATGCCTTTTCGGACGGGGAGGAGCTGGAGCTGGCCTACGCCATCACCATACATAAGTCCCAGGGCAGCGAGTATCCGGCAGTGATTCTTCCCATCTGGAAGGGACCCCGCATGCTGCTCACAAGGAATCTGATTTACACCGCCGTCACACGGGCCAGAGCCTGTGTCGCCATGGTGGGAGATCCGGTCTGTTTCTTTGAAATGGTGGGAAATACCAGCGAGCTGCGCAGATACAGCGGTCTGGCCGATATGCTAAGGGAGCTTTGCGGATGAACATAAAACCGGTTGCCATAGCCTTGGCGGATGCACTGTTTCCGCGGCGCTGTCCGGTCTGCGGGGAGCTGCCGGAGGAGGGGAGAAGAATATGCAAACATTGCTTCTGCAGGCTGGATTTTGTTAAGGAGCCCTGCTGCATGATTTGCGGCCGCACGGTTTTTAATGAGACGGTGCGGCTGTGTGCCGAATGTGAAGCGCGCCCCCACAGCTTTGAGAGGGGGTGCGCATTGCTTTGCTATGATGATGTGATGCGGAAGATGGTCGCCGACATCAAGTACAAGAATAAGAGAAGCTACCTGGAACCGATGGGGGCGCTGCTGTGCCTGCGCTACGGGGAGCAGATTCGAGCCATGGAGGCGGACTGTCTGATTCCGGTTCCCCTGCACCCCAGGAAGTTTCGAAGCCGCGGTTTTAATCAGGCGGAGCTGCTTGCACGGGAAATTGGAAGGCACACGGCCATTCCGGTTTGCACGGATCTTTTGCTTCGGGTGCGGAAAACGGAAGCGCAGAAGGCGCTGGGAGCGGAGGAGCGGATTCGAAATCTGGAGGCGGCGTTTGCCGTAAAGGAGCGGGAAGAAATGCCGCGTACCGCCATTATAGTGGACGATATCTATACCACCGGAAGCACCATGGAGGCCTGCGCCAGAGTGTTGAAGGGGGCAGGGATTTCCAGAATTTTTTTCCTGTCCCTGTGCATTGTCCCGGGATTTTAGCAAAAGTGACAAAAGTAATGCAAGTTACTTGAAAAGCTTGGTTATATTGTGTATAATACCCCTGGGTTATATGAATATTAATTGTTTCTTTTATGGTATTTATGGCGAGGTTCCGGGGAAATTATGGGCAGCCATAAGCAAATCACAATCGGGCCCCAAGGGGCTCCGATCAAACAAAGGGAGGATTTGTTATGAAAAAAAGTGTAAAGGCATTGACGGCAATCGGGCTGGTATCCGCCATGATTCTCAGCGGATGCGGCGGGAGCGGTGCGCCGACTGCGACGACAGCAGCGGCATCGCAGGATGCGACAACCCAGGCGCAGGCAGCAGAGGCGGTTAAGGGCGGCATGGAAGGCGGAACGAGCCTGAACTTCACCACCGGCGGAGATCAGGGCACCTATTACGGCTTTGGCGGCGTGATTGCAGGCAAGGTCAGCGAGTCCACCAGTACCACTGTCACGGCGATCACCTCCGGCGGTTCCCAGGCGAACGTAGAGGCCATGGATGCGGGCGATGCGCAGATCGGCTTTGTTCAGTCCGATGTGGAGGCATACGCTTATAACGGGACCCGTCTTTTTGAGGAGAGCGGAAAAGTTGATACCTTCTCCACCGTCTGCGACCTTTATATGGAGCAGGTGCAGATTGTCACACTGGATGAGAACATTAAGACGGTTGCGGATCTGAAGGGAAAGAACGTCTCCATCGGCGCTCCGGGATCCGGCGTATACTTTAATGCGATGGATGTCCTCAGCGCCTACGGGCTCGGGGAAGAGGACATTAAGCCGACCTTCCAGTCCTTCGGTGATTCCACAGAGGCGCTTCAGGACGGAAAGATCGACGCAGCATTTTTGACGGCAGGCGCTCCCACCACAGCAGTTACCTCTCTCGCAGCGACCAAGCCGGTCTACCTGGTAAGCATTGATCCTGAGCATGTGGCGAAGCTTCTTGAGACCTCCCCGTACTACACGGAGACTGTGATTCCGAAGGATGCGTACAACACAGCTGAGGATATCAATACCGTGGCAGTGGGTGCAGTTGTGATTGCGAATGACGATGTTTCGGAAGCGGATGTCTACAACTTCCTGTACGGTATTTATGAGAACGTTGATTCCATCACGGCGGCGCACGCAAAGGGAGCAGAGCTGAATCTCGACTTTGCAGCCAGCGTAACCGCAGTTCCGTATCATCCGGGTGCAGTGAAATACTTTGCTGAAAAAGGGATTACCGTTCCTGCGAAGTAACAGAAGCGGCTATCTAAAGCCGGGCAATCAGGTCTGATCAGATCAGCCGTCGGCGAATCGGTCTGAATGGAGCGCCGCGACGGAGCGGAAAACTCCGGCGCGGTGCTTTTTTAACTCAGGCAGCAGTGCGCATGCACTGCGGATACGAAAACAGTGTGTGTGTTCGAAATTTGGAGGGGACAGTATGAGCAAGGAAGAGATGGGGAAGACAGAGCCGGATATTGCTGTCGGTACCGTAGAAGACGTGGAAGCGATGATGAAGAAATTCGATCGCGAATCCAACGTGCGTAACTGGGAGGGAAAGCCTAAGGCAGTGGTTCGGCTGCTTTCCATTGCATTCTCGGTTTACTGCATCTGGGTGACATTATTCAGCACGGCGATGCCGGAGGTTCGACTGAATATGTTTCTCGGACTGATTTTGGTGATCGGCTATCTGAACTATCCGATGAAAAAGGGGAGCGCAAGAGTGAATTACGTCCCCTGGTACGATATCATCATTATGATCGTAGGCGCGATGCCTTTCTTCTACTTTGCCGTGAAGGCCGACAGCATCATCAGACTGGCCACACGGGTCACCAAGGATCCGGTGATGGTGGTCATGGCGATTGCCGGCGTGCTTGCATTTATGGAGCTCTGCCGCCGCTGTGTCGGTATTCCGATTCTTTGTGTGGTGGGCTCGCTTCTGGTATATACCTTCGCCAATGTCCGCTTCGGAAAGGTTGTTTATGACCTGTTTTACACGACGACAGGGCTCATGAATACACCGATCAATGTGTGCGCCAAGTACATTGTAGTCTTTATCATATTCGGCGCATTTCTGGAGCGAACGGGGATTTCCTCCTTCTTTATTGACCTGGCCAATTGTGCAGCCGGCGCTTCCTCCGGAGGTCCTGCCAAGGTTGCTGTTATTTCTTCTGCGCTTTGCGGCATGGTTTCCGGTTCTTCTGTGGGAAATACCGTGACAACAGGCTCCGTGACCATTCCGATGATGAAGCGCACGGGCTACAAGGCAGAGTTTGCAGGTGCAGTTGAAGCAGCCTCCTCCACCGGAGGTCAGATTATGCCGCCGATCATGGGCGCCGCTGCCTTTTTGATGGCGGAGTACATGGGCATTCCGTATGCGCAGGTTGCATTGAAGGCAATTCTCCCTGCAGTGCTGTATTTCACCGGGATCTATATTGCGGTTCATCTGGAAGCGAGAAAGCTTGGCTTGAAGGGGATTCCGAAGGAAGAGCTTCCCAAGATGCGGCTGCTGCTTCCGAAAATCTATCTGCTGCTTCCGCTGATTGTGCTGGTTATTCTGGTTTCCACCAACATGTATACCATGCAGTTTGCGGCGACTGTGGCGATTTTCATTACCATCGGCGTCGGTCTTATCAATAAGGATGACAGAATTACACCGGACAAGATTCTGGATGCGCTGGAGGCGGGCGGCAAGGGTACCATCACGGTAGCGGTTGCATGCGCCATGGCAGGACTGGTGGCAGGCTGCATCACCTCCACGGGTCTGGCCTCCAAGCTGATTACGATCATCGTCAATGTTTCCGGCGGACATGCGATTATCGCACTTTTCCTCACCATGCTTTGCTGCATTGTTCTCGGAATGGGCGTTCCGACCACTGCGAACTACTGCATCATGGCGGCGACCTGTGCGCCGATCCTGATGAGCCCGGAAATCGGCATTCCCAGAGTCTGTGCACATTTCTTCGTGTTCTACTTCGGTATTGTGGCAGATATTACGCCGCCGGTGGCGCTGGCTGCTTATGCGGGATCGGCCATTGCCAAAGCACCGCCGATGAAGACAGCCTTCAATGCGACTCGGCTGGCAATTGCAGCCTTCATTGTTCCGTATATTTTTGCGTTCAGCCCCCAGATGCTGTTCGAGTTTTCAGAAGGTCTTTCCGGCGTCATGATTGTGGTGGGCGTGATTCAGATTATTGTGACCTCTCTGCTGGGGCTGTTCCTGATTGCTTCGGCTCTGAACGGGTATCTGTTTGCAATGATTCACCCGCTGATTCGGATTGTAATGATCGTGGGCGGACTCTGCATGATGATCCCGGGAACGCTGACAGATGCCGCCGGTCTCGCAGTGTTTGTCCTCGTCATGCTGCTTCAGAAGAGACTTGCGGATTCCCGGGCGATGCAGCAGGAAGCATAACGCTGCAACAATCGAAGATCCCGGCAGATCAGAGAGACAAGGATTCTGCAGGAAAGGAGGAGCGGGTTGCGCCGTGCATACCCGCTCTTTTTGTGCTTTTGGCTTTTTCCGGGGCTTGCCGCAGGATTCTGATTGACACGGAGAGACACCTGTGCTATAGTAACCCTGCATTATGAGGTCGGGGACCTTTTTTTTTGACCTTAAACATGCTTCTGAAAAGAGGGAACCGGACTGGCTGAGTCGGAAAGGAACAATTATGGCGGAATCGGATAAGACCAACTCAAGGCTTCAGGAATTTCAAAGGGGATTAAAAAGCGAATTCCATAAAATCGTGTGGCCGACCAGAGAGCTGCTGATCAAGCAAACGGTTTCTGTGCTGGCGGTTTCCGTTTTTCTGGGAGTGGTCATCTCACTGCTCGACTGGGGATTCCAGTGGGGGCTGACTCGTTTATTTCAATGAGAATGGGGAGCGTACATGGCGGAAGCAAATTGGTATGTCGTTCATACCTACTCGGGTTATGAAAACAAGGTAAAGGTCGATCTGGAAAAGACCATTGAGAACAGAGGACTGCAGGAGCAGATTTTAGAGGTTTCTGTTCCCACACAGTCCGTGATCGAAATCAGAAACAATGCAGAGAAGGTAACGGAGCGCAAAATGTTTCCGGGCTATGTGCTGATCCGCATGATCATGAATGACGAGACCTGGTATGTGGTCAGAAACACCCGCGGCGTGACGGGCTTTGTGGGGCCGGGAAGCAAGCCGGTTCCGCTTGCCCCCGAGGAGATGGCGAAGCTGGGCTTCGGGGTTCCGGAGGGAACGGTTCTTCGAGAGAAGAAGGTGCTGGTGGACTTCGAGGAAGGCGACACCGTCACAGTGGTGGCAGGTCCCTGGAAGGATACGGTGGGAACACTGGTTGAGATCAACGAGAAGAAAAAGACGGTCTCCATGATGGTCGAGATGTTTGGCCGTGAGACCAAGGTGGAATTGGATTTCACCGAAGTGAAAAAGATGTAAGCATTCCCCCATGGGGGAGTGATTACGTGGAAGGGCGAGAGCGCCCGCAATCACCACATAGGAGGTGCCATTATGGCAAAAAAGGTAACAGGTTTTATCAAGCTACAGATTCCTGCAGGCAAAGCGACACCGGCTCCGCCCGTCGGACCGGCACTTGGTCAGCACGGTGTGAACATCGTCGAGTTCACGAAGCAGTTCAACGCCAGAACCGCAGACAAGGGAGATCTTTTAATCCCGGTCATCATCACGGTTTATGCGGACAGGAGCTTCAGCTTCATCACAAAGACTCCTCCGGCAGCGGTTCTTCTCAAGAAGGCCTGCAAGCTGCAGAAGGCTTCGGGCGTTCCCAACAAGGAGAAGGTCGCCACAATCTCCAAGGCTGAAATCCAGAAAATTGCGGAGACAAAGATGCCTGATTTGAATGCCGCAAGCATGGAAGCAGCTATGAGCATGATCGCCGGCACAGCCCGCTCTATGGGTATTGTGGTCGAGGACTAATCGGGAGGAGATGAGACGATGAAACACGGAAAGAGATATACCGAGGCGGCTAAGCTTGTAGATCGCACGCAGTTTTATGACCTTTCGGACGCGGTTGCTCTGATTAAGAAGACGGCGAATGCAAAATTTGATGAGACCGTTGAGATGCATGTCCGCACCGGCTGTGACAGCCGCCATGCGGAGCAGCAGATCAGAGGTGCAGTTGTGCTTCCCCACGGAACCGGAAAGAGCGTTCGTATTCTTGTGTTTGCGAAGGGACCGAAGGAGGAAGAGGCAAAAGCAGCCGGAGCGGATTTTGTCGGCGGGCAGGAGCTGATTCCGAAGATTCAGAATGAGGGCTGGCTGGATTTCGACGTGGTGGTGGCAACGCCGGACATGATGGGCGTTGTGGGACGTCTTGGTAAGGTGCTCGGTCCGAAGGGACTCATGCCGAACCCCAAGTCCGGAACCGTCACCATGGATATTACGAAAGCAATCCAGGAGATCAAAGCCGGTAAGGTGGAATATCGCCTGGACAAGAGCAACATCATACACTGCCCGGTGGGGAAGGCTTCCTTCTCCCAGGAGGCGCTGACAGAGAACCTTCAGACACTTCTGGATGCGCTCAACAAGGCGAAGCCCAGCTCATTGAAGGGCGCTTACATGAAGAGCGTGATTCTCACCAGTACCATGGGCCCCGGAATCAAACTGAACACCGCAAAGATTTCCGGCTGATCGGTTGACAGGCAGAGAATCCGGTGATAAATTGAACAGGTCAGTATTGTTTTGCCGAAGACAGCAGGTGCCGTATGGCATAAGAAAATCGCCTGCCGAGGGAACACGTTCACAATTGTGAATCTTATCCTCCCGTCTGTCGTTGGCAGACGGGAGTTTTGCGCAAGGCAGTACTCCTGATTCCTGACCGGTTCGGGAAAATATCTAAATTTCAGAAGAAGGAGGAAAGAGATGAGAGATTCAAAAATTGCTGAGAAGCAGCCGCTCGTGAAAGAGATCGCGGATCTGCTGGACGGCGCCAGCTCTGCAGTTGTGGTTGATTACCGCGGTCTGACTGTTGAGCAGGATACCCAGCTCAGAAAGCAGCTCAGAGAAGCCGGCATTGTCTACAAGGTATACAAAAATACCATGGTGCGCATTGCTGCGAAGGGCACGGAATTTGAGCAGTTTGACGCGTATCTGGAAGGGCCCACTGCGCTGGCTGTCTGCAAGGAGGACGCCACAGCAGCGGCGAGACTGCTCAAAAAGTTTGCGAAGACAGCTCCGATGCTTGAGATGAAGGGCGGCGTTGTCGAGGGAGTCGCTTACGATGCGAAGGGAATGGATGACATCGCAGCGGTTCCGTCCAGAGAAGAGCTGCTGGGAAGACTCTTTGGCAGCATGCAGAGCCCGATCACAAATATGGCAAGAGTGCTGAAGCAGATTGCGGAAAAGAACCCGGAAGCGGCAGCCGCAGAAGCGACAGCAGAAGAAGCAGCGGCAGCAGCACCGGAAGCGTAATTTCTTGACTCAAAACAGAATTTAACCTAAAACAGGAGGAAAATACCATGGCAAAGTTAAGCACCCAGGAATTTATTGACGCACTGAAGGAGCTCACCGTACTTGAGCTGAATGAGCTTGTAAAGGCTTGCGAGGAGGAGTTTGGCGTTTCTGCAGCAGCAGGCGTAGTGATGGCAGGTCCGGCAGCAGGCGGCGCTGCTTCTGCAGAGGAAGAGAAGACGGAGTTTGATGTTGAGCTGACTGAAATCGGTGCAAACAAGGTTAAGGTCATCAAGGCTGTCCGTGAGGCAACGGCGCTTGGACTGAAGGAAGCGAAAGAGCTGGTTGACAGCGCACCGAAGGTAGTGAAGAGCGGTGTCACCAAGGAAGAGGCCGAGACTCTGAAGAAAGCACTGGAAGAGGCTGGTGCAAAGGTCACCCTCAAGTAAGAAAAGGCTTCATTGTTTCAGCTCCCGCAGAGAAACTGCGGGAGCTTTTTTTTAAATTGACACGCCTTCTGAAAGCCGATATCATGGACTGTAGATTGCAGCAGGATCTGCCTGAAAGAGAGGATAAGCATGTATCGTGATGAATATCAGCGTTGGCTGAACGCAGATTTGGCGGACTTTGACTTGGGGAAGGAACTGCGGGATATCGCAGCGGATGACGATGCGATCAAGGAACGCTTCTCGGTTGCTCTGAAGTTTGGAACAGCCGGACTTCGCGGCGTCCTGGGTGCCGGGACAAACCGCATGAATATCTGGGTGGTGCGTCAGGCGACACAGGGAGTCGCAGACTGGGTCAAGACACAGGGAGGAAGCCAAACCGTTGCAATCAGCTATGACAGTCGTCTGAAAGGCTGGAATTTTGCAAGAGATGCTGCAGGCGTGCTGGCGGCGAACGGGATCCATGTACGGATTTATGATGAGCTGATGCCGGTTCCGGCCCTGAGCTTTGCCACGCGATATTATCACTGCAATGCAGGAGTTATGGTGACCGCCTCGCACAACCCGGCGCGGTACAACGGCTATAAGGCCTACGGACCGGATGGCTGCCAGATGACGGACGATGCGGCAGCTGTCGTGTATGAAGCGATTCAAAAGACGGATGTGCTGACGGGAGCAAAGTACATGTCCTTCGCGGAAGGCGTGGAAAAAGGATGGATTCGGTTTGTGGGGGAGGACTGCAAGGCGGCGTTTTATGAGGCGATCGAGTCCCGGCAGGTGCGGCCGGGAATTTGCAAGACTGCCCAGCTTACCCTTGTGTATTCCCCGCTGAATGGAACAGGGCTTGTGCCGGTCACAAAGGTTCTGAGGGATATCGGCATTCAGGACATCACTGTCGTTCCGGAGCAGGCCTACCCCAACGGCTATTTTACTACCTGCCCGTATCCGAATCCGGAGATTTTTGAGGCGCTTCAGAAAGGATTGGCGCTGGCGGAGGAGATTGGAGCGGATCTGATGCTGGCGACGGATCCGGACACGGATCGTGTGGGTATCGCAATGAAGTGCCCGGATGGAAGCTATGAATTGGTGAGCGGAAATGAGATGGGGGTTTTGCTTCTGGATTATATCTGCTCCGGGCGGAAGGAGACGGGGACAATGCCGGCGCGCGCCGTGGCAGTGAAATCCATTGTCTCCACGCCGCTGGCAGACGCGGTGGCAGCCCACTACGGTGTAGAACTTCGCAGCGTTCTGACCGGATTCAAATGGATCGGCGCACAGATCGCGGCATTGGAGGAGCAGGGAGAGGAGGAGCGCTTCCTGTTCGGGTTTGAGGAGAGTTACGGCTATCTCTCCGGCAGCTACGTGCGGGATAAGGACGCGGTGGTGGGCAGCATGCTGATTTGCGAAATGGCCGCCTACTTACGGAGCCGGGGATCCTCCATCAAGCAGAGGCTGGAAGAGATCTATGCACAGTACGGCCGCTATCTGAATCAGGTGGACAGCTACGAATTTCCGGGGCTGTCCGGAATGGAGAAGATGGCAGAAATCATGACACAGCTTCGGAAGAATCCGCCGTCTGAATTGGCAGGACGCTGGATCACGGCGGTGAGGGATTACCGGAATACGGAAGAAACCGGACTTCCCAGCTCCAACATTCTTTTGTATCGAATGGAGCATGAGGCCACCGTCATCGTCCGGCCGTCGGGAACAGAACCGAAGCTCAAGGTCTACTTCACCACAAGAGGGAAGGACTTGGAGGATGCCAAGGCGCAGAAGGATGCCCTGGCAGCTGCGATTGCCCCCCGGCTTCAATAGGAATTTCTCCCGGAAAACCGCAGGGTCTGATTCTGTTAGGAAGCAATGAAAAGTTTGAAAAAAAGCTTACGAATCATTACGAATCAGAAAATTGCCTTGTTCTCGCCTGGGATTATGCTTATAATGCAGACATTGAAAGAGAGAAAATCCGAAACAAAGCATACGTACGAAGGACAACGCAAATTAGGAGGAATTCAATGAGAAAATTTCTGTCTGCCGCAGCGGCACTTGCAATGACGCTATCCATGAGCACCCCGGCATTTGCCGGATGGGAGCAGGACAACATGGGATGGCGCTACATGACAGGCAAGGATACCTATCTGACCAGCCAGTACACGTCGGATGGATATTGGGTAGACGTAAACGGCTACTGGGACGGGAAAGGAAGCGCGCAAACAGCACAGCAGACAGGGAGTCAGGCAGGAGAGGCCGATACGCTGTCGTCGCAGTACCAGGTGATGGGAAATCGAATTTTCAAGGTGACCAATGCGGTGCTGGATGGGGAGGGCAAAAATTACACTGCCACCGTGGATCTGTATGATACAGCTTTCATGACCAATGACCAGATTAAGCAGATCAAAAAGGGAGACAGCTTCGTTCTCCCGGGCCTGAATATTACGGTTACGGCACAGAACAAGGCGGGGGTGGCCTATAAATCCTCCTCTCCATCGGCAAAGCAGGGAGAAAAGAACGGATACCGGGTTCGCCTGGCAGATTCGGCAGGGAATACGTACATTCTTTCCGCGTCCCGCCTCAGAAAAACATCGGAGGATTCTTCCGTGAATGAGACCGTTCTTCGCCCTGTGGCCACTGGGATTACCCTGGTGGTTCCGGCTTGGAGAGACACAAACCGGGTCAACGGAACCAGCAGCTATTCCAGCACCAAGAGCATCATGGAGAAGAAGAAGATGTTTAAAGGAGTTCTGAGGGGAAATGAAGTGGTGCAGATCACAGATACCACATATAATTACGATACCACCACAACGCCGGTGTACAGTGAGGATGCGGCACACGGACATCTGGACAATCGGAAGGAATACTAAGTGCTGAGCCCCTTAAGGCCGCCCACCTCTTAAAACAGAATTGGCAATCAGCTTGACACCCCGTACGCCTTGAGTAAACGCGTGTAACATGACGGGGTGTCGTTTTTGATAGAAGAGAGGGGCGGAATCGAAGGGTATGCAAGGCGGATGAAAAGTAGAATGTATCTCCGGGAGGGAGGGTGAGACATGAAGGAAAACAGGAGGTTCACACGGAGGACGCAGGGAATTGTGGGCACGGCGCTTTGTGCAGCGCTGCTTGCTGTGGCCATTCCGGGTGAGAGAAGTTTTGCTGCTTCCCCGGCATTTTCCAGAACAGAGGAGGAATGGGCGCTTCTCCGGGACAATACATTGGAGTACAAGGAAATCGAAGACCTGATTGCAGAATACAATCCGACGGTTCAGCAGAATCAGTTCAGCTACCGCAGATTCCGGAAGGAGTACGGGGACTCCCGGGACCAGGTGTCCGGAGAATACAGAAGGCTGGCAAAGGAGCTGCTGGCGGACATTCACGAGCCCGACGAATCGGATCCCGGCTATGCCGCCGGCATGACCTCGGCGCTTATGTCCGAGCTCCAGGCGGATGCGCTGTTAAAGCAGGCAGATGAAAATCTGGAGGATTCCGAAGTGATCCGCATCAATTATGAACGGGCGGAAAAGGCTCTGACACAGACAGCGCAGAACAACATGATTGCCTGGTATACGGGGCAGAACACGGCGCGCCTTGCAGCGCTTTCCAAGCAGCTGGCGGAGCGTTCACTTTCGGTGATACAGACGCAGGTGCAGCTTGGCATGGCAACCGAGGCGCAGCGCTTGCGTGGGGAGCAGCGGGTGCAGGAGGCAGAAAAAGCCCGGATCGAAGGGCAGTCTGCTGCAGAGCAGTCCGGGCAGAAGCTCCGGATCATGCTGGGGTGGCGGGCAAACGCCGAGCCCGAGATGGGAAAGCTTCCTGTACCGGATCCGTCGCGGATTGATCAAATGGATCCCAAGGCAGATCTGGAACGGGCTTTGAACTGCAATTACACCCTCCGGGTCAATCGAAGAAAGCGTTCGAATGCTCAGAATGAGACGGACATCCATACATTGGAGATCACCATTCAAGACAATGAAGCCAGAATTTCCTCAAGCCTGGACAGGGCATATCAAAATGTACTGAGTGCAAAAAATAACTGGCACTACCGTTGCTCCGACGCTTCCTTCCAAACACAGACGGCAGAACAGACGGAGCAGCAATATGCCTTGGGACTCGTCTCCAGCGCGGACAGGGAGAGCGCCGCAATCCGGGCGGAGCAGGCGGAGCTTGAGCGGCAGAATGCGGAATATGCGTTGTTGCAGGCAATGGAAGCGTATGATTGGGCAGTGAGCGGACTGGCTGCGGCGACAGGGAACGGAGAAGGGAGCGCCTGAAAGGAAGGCTTGAGGGATGAGAACAGCAGAGAGAGGCGGGAGCAGAAAGCGGCTTTTGACGGCGGCGGGAGCAGTTTGGATGAGCGCTGTGTTTGCCGTCTCCTCCCCCGGGGCGGTGCAGAAGGCACGGGAGCCCGATGAGGTGGGAAAAAGCGTTGCGGAGCTGAATGGCTACAGGGAAGAGGTCTGGAGCCGACTCATGGATCAGCAGCTTCATTACGATGAGATCGAGGATTTGGTGCATTCCTTCAATCCGGCGATTGTATCCTCCCGGTCAGGGCTTGAGGATCGTATTCGCCTGATGCATACCATTTCAGAACGGATGCGGGCGCGAAAACGTGATCTGCGGCAGCTGGGAGAGAAGGCGAAGGAGAAGGGCGAGACAGAGGAGTACGGAAGCTTCAAAATGCAGGAGCTGGTTCTTGATCGAGCGGCAAAATCGCTGGATAAGACGGTTGCAGCAATGAGCCGCCCGAATACTGCCTCCAATCGGCCGCTTCGCGCGGAGGAGCGGGAGGTGTCCAATGCAGCAAAGCAGCTCATGATATCCTATGACACGCTGATGAAGCAGCGGGAGATTGCGGAGGAGTCCCGGAGGCTGTATGAAGAATTGGAACGGGATGCAAAACAGCGCTTGTCTCTTGGACTTTCCTCTGCGCATGATGTGATGGAGGAAACAACGCAGCGCATTCAGGCAGAGGCACAGTTGTCTGCGCTGGAGGGAAGCGGAACAGCTCTGAAGAAAGACCTGATTTTGCTCTGCGGCTGGGGGGAGAATGGGGATCCGGAGATCGCTCCGATCCCGGAGGCAGATCTTTCCCGAATCGACAGAATGAACCCGGATGCGGATCTTCAGAAGGCGATTGCCAATAACGGAGATCTGATTGACTTTCGGCATGAGAGTCATGTGAAGTCCACGAGCTCCTGGGAGCTTCGGGCTGACAGGGAAGCGGCCATGAATGAGAACCTTCTGGCGAATCTCAACGGGCTGTACCGGTCGGCTTGCGGGGCGAAGGCAGCGTATGAAGCGGCAGTAAACGGGCTTCAGGCAGCGGAAATCGAAAAAGCAGCGGCGGATATGCAGTATCAGCTGGGGCTGCTTTCCGTGCCGCAATATCTCAGTGCACTGATCCGGTATCGAACGGCTGAGGCAGACAAATGCACGGCAGAGGGCGAGCTGTTTCGGGCGATGGAAGTGTATGACTGGGCGCTGAATGGAAGCATATCAGCAGAGTAAGGCGGAAAGCTGCTTGCCTTCGAAGGTCGCAGGAACTAAGATAGAAGCATACCGAAGGGGTGTGCTTCTTTTTTTGAGACAGGGAGAAAATATGATCACAGGTTTCATTGGGATGGGAAACATGGGCTTTGCCCTGATGAAGGGATTGCTGAAGCAGAAAGAACCGCAGACACTTCTGTTCAGCTGCAAACGAAGGGAACACGGACATGCGGTTTCCGAAAAGACCGGGGTTCCCTTTTTGGAGGAAAACGTAGAAGTGGCGAAGCGGGCCGATCTCATTCTGCTGGCGGTTAAACCGATTGTCTACCGGGAGGTGCTGCAGGAAATTGTTCCGGTAATCCGGGAGAATCAGATGGTTGTTTCTCTGGCCCCGGGCATCACAATTTCGGATTTGTCGGAGCAGCTGAAGGGCTTTCGACGTATTGTCCGGGCAATGCCGAATACGCCGGCCATGATCTCGGAAGGGGCGACGGGAATCGCCTGTGATTGGCAGCTCTTTACCGCCGAAGAGCGGGAGGAGGTGAATCGCCTTTTTTCCGGGGTCGGCCGGGTCTTTCAGGTGGAGGAGCGGCTTATGAACGCGGTGACAGTCGTCAGCGGCTCTTCGCCCGCTTTGGTTTATGAGCTGATTGATACTCTGGCGGATGCGGCGCTTCGCTACGGAATGAAAAAGAGCGATGCCCTTCAGATGGCGGCGCAGGCCGTGCTGGGAAGCGCCAGGATGGTTTTGGAGAGCGGAGAGCATCCCGCAGTTTTGCGGGACCGGGTCTGCTCACCGGGAGGAACTACGATTGAAGAGATGGCAGCCCTTGCGGAGAGCGGGTTTCGCGCCTCTGTGCTGAAGGGGGCGGAGGCGTGCTACCAAGCGTGCAAGGGGAAGGCATAAGCAGGAGAGGGGGATCGATGGAACAGAGAAAAACGGAAAGGAAACAAGAGGCGCCTGTCGTTCGGCTGAAGCGCCAGCTGGCCTACGAGGGAACCATTTTAAAGGTGTACCGGGATGAGGTTCAGGTAGGGGGACATCGGGCCTTCTGGGATTACATTCACCATGACGGCGCGGCAGCGGTACTTCCGATCACGGATCGAGGGGAAATTCTGATGGTGCGCCAGTACCGGAATGCGCTGGATCGGGATACACTGGAAATTCCGGCGGGCAAGGTGGACACTCCGGATGAGCCGAGGCGGCTTTGCGCGTTTCGGGAATTGGAGGAGGAGACCGGGTACCGTGTGGAGAAGCCGGAGCACCTGGAATTTTTGATGCGAATCAATACCACAGTTGCCTTTTGTGATGAAGAAATTGATATTTTTGTCGCGAGAAATCTGATCCCCGGCAAGCAGCATCTGGATGAGGATGAGCGGATTCAGGTGGAGACATGGAAGCTTTCGGATTTGATGCAAATGGTCTATGCGGGGAAATTGAAGGACGGAAAAACGGTGGCGGCCATCATGGGATATGCGGCAAAAAATATTTTGAAATGAAAAAGCGCAAGATATCAGGCGGAGGAAGAAGCCTGCTCCATATCTTGTGCGCTTCAGGGGAAACGCGGCCCTTTCCTTCCGCTTCCATTGGATTCCTGATTTGATTTTACCTACGCTTGTCAGTATAATGAGTCCTAGCTGAGCAAGGGAAGAGGAGTTTGCAATGGAAGAGGAGCTTCGCTGTTTTTTAGATTATCTGAGAGAGAAGCGGAATATGTCTCAAAATACGCTGATTTCCTATGAGAGAGATCTGCGTCAGATGCTTCGGTGGCTTGCTGATCTCGGCGTTTCGGATCCTGCCCGGGTCAACCGGACAATCCTTTGCTCTTATTTGCTTTGGCTTGAGAAAAAAGGGCGGGCAGCGACGACCATTTCCCGCGCGGTTGCTTCCATGAAGGCTTTTTTTGCGTTTGAAGAGCAGCGCAGTGCGGTTCGAAAAAATCCGGCGAAAGACCTGAAATCACCCAAGATCTTGAAGAAAGCCCCCACTGTTTTGACAGAGAGCGAGGTGACTGCATTTTTGCAGGCGACCAGGGGGAAGAGCTTAAAAAAAGTGAGAGACTACGCGATGCTGGAGCTGCTCTGCTCCACAGGGCTTCGCGTCTCCGAGATCATTGAACTTAAGTGCTCCGACATCAATTTTGAAATCGGATATGTGAAAGGCAGAGGGACGGGAGAGAATATCCGGGTGATTCCGTTCGGGAGACCGGTGCAGGCTGCATTGTCCGCCTACCTGTCCGGGGCGAGGGATGCATTGCTGAAGGGAAACAATACCGATCTTCTGTTTGTGAATATCAGCGGAAAGGCCATGAGCCGGCAGGGATTCTGGAAAATCATCAAGTATTACGGAGAGCGGGCGGGTATCCGAAAGGACATCACACCCCAGGTGCTGCGTAACAGCTTTGCGGCCAATCTCCTGCAGAGTGGCGCAGATCTGCAGGCGGTGCAGACGATGCTCGGGCATTCCGATCTCTCGGTTACCCATGCGTATGTCAGCTGCATGTATGGGGGAGACAGGACAAGGGCAGAGAGCGGCGGGAAAAAAGAAAGCAGGTACTCGGCAGACGATACGAAGGCTGCCCAGAGGAGCGGCAGGCAGTGACAGGGCTTTGTTTCGGGCGGTAGGCCGGGTGCTTACCGCCTTTTTCGTCGAAAGCTCTGGGGGAGATTCCCAAAGAAAGGACAAGGAATGGGGCAGTTCAAATTGGTATCGGAGTATCAGCCCACAGGAGACCAGCCGCAGGCGATCGATACCCTGGTGAAGGGGCTGAAGGAGGGAAATCAGTTTGCCACACTGGTGGGGGTCACCGGTTCGGGAAAAACCTTCACCATGGCAAATGTAATTCAAGGGCTGCAGAAGCCGACACTGATTATTTCTCATAACAAGACACTGGCAGCCCAGCTTTACAGTGAAATGAAAGAATTCTTCCCGGAAAATGCGGTGGAATACTTTGTCTCTTACTATGACTACTATCAGCCGGAGGCCTACGTCCCGCAGACAGATACCTACATCGAAAAGGACTCATCCGTTAATGATGAAATTGATAAGCTCAGAAATTCCGCGACCAGCGCCTTGCTGGAACGGAATGATGTGATTGTGGTCGCCAGTGTTTCCTGTATTTATGGGCTGGGCAGCCCGGTGGATTATAAGGACATGATGGTGAGCCTTCGCCCCGGGCAGGAGAAGGATCGGGATGAGGTGATCGAAAAGCTGGTGGATATCCAGTATACAAGGAATGATACGGATTTTCACCGAGGAACCTTCCGCGTGCGGGGAGACACGCTGGAAATTTTTCCCGCTGACCGGGATCAGTACGCGTATCGCGTTGAGTTTTTCGGAGATGAGATAGAGCGGATCACGGAAATTGATGCGCTTTTGGGGACGCCGACGGCAGAGGTGCTTCACATTTCCGTCTATCCCGCCTCTCACTATGTGGTTCCTAAGGAAAAAATAGAAAAGGCCTGCCGGGAGATTCTGGCGGAATGTGAGGACTGTGTGGCACGGCTGAAGCGTGAGGAGAAGCTTCTGGAGGCGCAGCGGCTTGAGGAACGCACCCACTACGATGTGGAAATGCTGAGAGAGACCGGATTCTGCTCCGGGATTGAGAATTATACCAGATTCCTGACCGGTCAGAAACCGGGAGAGCCGCCGTTTACATTGATGGATTATTTTCCGAAGGACTACCTCATCATTGTGGATGAGAGCCATATCACCATTCCTCAGATCGGAGGCATGTTCAACGGAAATTTGTCCAGGAAGACCACGCTTGTGGAATACGGCTTCCGCCTGCCCAGCGCACTGGACAATCGCCCGCTGAATTTTCGGGAATTTGAAAGCCGTGTGGATCAGATGCTGTTCGTTTCGGCCACGCCGTCGGATTATGAGGCGGAGCATGAAATGGTGCGCGCCGAGCAGATCATCCGACCGACAGGTCTCCTGGACCCGGAGATTTCCGTGCGCCCGGTTGAGGGACAGATTGATGACCTGCTGTCCCAGGTCAATCGGGAGGTGGCGGGAAAACATAAGGTGTTGATTACGACACTGACGAAACGAATGGCGGAGGATCTGACAGACTACCTTCGGGAGGTCGGCGTGCGGGTGCGGTATCTCCACTCTGACATCGACACACTGGAACGGGCCCGGATCATTCGTTCCATGCGGCTGGATGAGTTTGATGTTCTGGTGGGGATTAACCTGCTGCGGGAAGGACTGGATATTCCCGAGATTTCGCTGGTCGCGATTCTGGATGCGGATAAGGAAGGCTTTTTGAGAAGTGAGACGTCCCTGATTCAGACCATCGGGCGCGCCGCCAGAAATGCGGAGGGTCATGTCATCATGTATGCGGATCGGGTCACAGACTCCATGCGCCGGGCGATTGACGAAACGGAGCGAAGACGCGCCATTCAGGAGGCCTACAATCAGGCGCACGGGATCACGCCGAAGACTATACAGAAGGCGGTGCGGGATGTGATTTCCGTGACAAGGGCTGTGCCGGAAGATGAGCGCACATGGAACAAGGATCCGGAGTCCATGAGTGATGCAGAGCTTAGCAAGCTCTCGAAGGAGCTGGAAAAGAAAATGAGGCAGGCGGCGGCGGAGCTGAATTTTGAAGAAGCCGCCCGTCTTCGAGATCGAAGGGGAGAGGTGTTGAACATGCTCTCCGGCAGCGGCGGAAAAAGCGACTGAAGGGTCGGCGGTGAAAAATCCAATTTGCACAGAATTATTTTTAAAAGCATAAATAAAAATGTGAAAAAAGCAAAGAAATCATTCAAAATTGATTGACAGAAAAATAGGGCTTTGCTATACTCAGCTTGTGATTTTAAGTGGAAACAGATTCGCATATCTTTTTGGTCATGCGGTTCCATCCATGATGAAGAGGATATGCGTATTTTTTGCATCGGAATCACAAAACATCTTTTTATATTTTTATGGAGGCACAGCAAATGCATAACGGAACAGTTAAGTGGTTTAACGCAACTAAGGGATACGGCTTTATCACGGACGATGCTGATAAGAGCGAGATCTTCGTTCACTTCTCCGGAATTAATTCCGAGGGATACAAGACACTGGAGGATGGCCAGAAGGTTACCTTCGAAGTCGCAGACGGAAACAGAGGTCCGCAGGCCGTTAACGTTACCGCTGTTCAGTAAATATAGCCTTATCATCAGGAACCTTTTGTCAGAGATTGATGGAACAAGGAACCGTTCATTTTACAGTGATGTAAAGTGGACGGTTCCTTTTGTGTGCGAAGGGGCGATTTTGCGTGCGAAGGGGCAATTTTGCGTGCGAAGGGGCAATTTTGCGTGTAGGGCAGCAGTTTTGCGTGTAGGGCGGCAGTTTGCGTGTAGGGCGGCAGTTTGCCTGCGAGGCAGCCGGTTTGCCTGCAGAGCGGCAGTTTTGCGGGATAGAAAATGCAAGGGCTTTGTGATAGGATAAGGAAGAAGGAATTCTGCTTTCGTCCGGGAGCAGGGCTTGTTTCCGATTCTGTTCGGAGGCAGGAAAAGTCCGAGGGAACGGCGATGCGGAAAAGAAACACCGTTTTTTGTGCGATGGCAATAGGAGTCTGAGAGACAGCGTCATACGGATACCAATTCGGGAGGAGCAGAGATGCAGGAATACAGACCGATCAAGGCCGGCAAGGTGCGGGAAATTTATGATATTGGCGATCGTTTAATCATGGTGGCAACGGATCGTATCTCCGCGTTTGATGTTATTTTGAAAAATGAGGTCACAAAAAAGGGCACGGTTCTTACACAGATGTCCCGCTTCTGGTTTGATTACACCAAGGATATTGTTCCGAACCACATGATCAGCACCGATCCCGCCGATATGCCGGAATTTTTCAGACAGGAGGCCTTTCGCGGGAACAGCATGCTCTGTAAAAAGCTCCGCATGCTGCCGATTGAGTGCATTGTACGCGGGTACATCACCGGAAGCGGATGGGCGAGCTACCGGGAAAACGGAACGGTCTGCGGCATGAAGCTCCCGGCAGGACTCAAGGAGAGCGAACAGCTCCCGGAGCCGATTTTTACGCCGAGCACCAAGGCGGAGCTGGGAGAGCATGACGAAAATATTGATTTTGCGCGCTGTGCCGAAATTTTGAAGGCGGAATTTCCGGAACGAGGAAGTGAGTACGCGGAAAAGATTCGGGATTATACGCTTGCGCTTTACAAAAAGTGCGCGGATTATGCCAGGACCAGGGGAATTATCATTGCGGATACCAAGTTTGAGTTTGGAATTGATGAGAACGGAGCAGTGGTTTTGGCGGATGAAATGCTGACGCCGGACAGCAGCCGTTTCTGGCCGTTGGCAGGTTATGAGGCGGGACACGGGCAGCCGTCTTTCGACAAGCAGTATGTCCGGGACTGGCTGAAGAAAAATCCGGACAGCGAGAATCTGCTGCCCCGGGAGGTTATCAATAAAACCATTGAGAAGTATGAGGAGGCATATCGAATGCTGACCGGAAAGGAGTTGGACTGAGCGCGCCCGGCGCAGTTCAGAGATTATGGAGAGTGGCTGTACAGGTAAAAATCAGATTGAATTTCATGATCTGCGTGCGGAAGATCTGAAGCACTATGAGCGTTTTTATAACTTGAGACCGAACAAGACGGCGGACAGTGTTCCGCTGGAAAGCTTTTTGTGGAGCCGGTACTACCATGCGCGTGCGGCGATCGCCAAGCGGGAAGGGGAGGAGGTCGGCCTGCTTTGGCTGTACGGAACGGAGGACAGCCCGTTTGCAGCAATGCCGCTTTGCAGGGATGAGGACCTGGCGTACTGTTTCGAGAAAATGCGCTGTTACTTTAATGAGGTTCTCCATAAGCCGCTGTTCATTAAGCTTGCGGATGAGGAGGCCATTCAGGTTTTAAATCTGAGCGACGATGAGTATCTGGTCCGGGAGGAAGTGGATTTCAGAGATTACCTCTATGAAGGGGATCAGCTGCGCTCACTCTCGGGGAAGAAGCTTCATAAAAAGAAAAATCACTACAACGGGTTTATCAAGGAATATGCAGGACGTTATCTGTATCGGAAGCTGACCCCCATGGACCGGGGACATATTTTCCGCTTTCTGGAGCGCTGGAGAGAGGGAAAGGGCATGGAGGTGGAAGAACATCTGGATCCGGAGGTGGAGGGGATTCATGAAATTTTGAAAAACCTTGAGCGTTTGCGCATTCAGATGGGAGGCATTTTCATCGACGATACCCTGGAGGCATTTTCCATCGGAAGCTGTAATCGGGCTGAAAAGATGGCAGTGATCCATATTGAAAAAGCAAATTCGGAGATCAGGGGACTGTATCAGGCAATCAATAAGGAGTTTCTGGTTCACGCCTTTCCGGATGCAGTGCTCATTAACCGGGAGGACGATCTGGGTCTTCCGGGGCTTCGAAAGGCAAAGGAAAGCTACTATCCCTGCGGGTATGCGAGAAAGTATCTGGTTTGGCAGCGCGGCGTGTTTGAGGAGCTGGAGGAAGCGCGGGAAGAGTTGGAAAAGCCCGCGGGGAAGTAATAGAAAAGGATCCGGTGACATGTTGATCAGAAAACTGAATCAGGAAGAAAAAATCATCACAAGGCCTCTTTACGAAGAGGCTTTTCCTGAAGATACAAAGCCGTTGGTGGATTACTACTATCGGTACAAAATGGAAGACAATGAGGTGTACGCGGCGCTTTCGGACGGCCGTGCCGTGGGGATGCTCTGCCTGAATCCGTACCGTGTGATGGTGCGGCAGAAGGAGTACCCTCTTTTTTATATCGTGGCAGTTGCGACTGCAAAGGCGTATCAAAGGAAGGGAATTATGCGTGCAGTTCTGACCAAGGCACTGCGGGAGCAGGCGGGACGAGGACTTCCCTTCACCTACTTGAAGCCGGCAAATCCGGCGTATTACACGCCATTTGATTTTGCCTTTATCTCCCGGCGTCCGCATCGGCGGTACCGAAAAGAGCTGCTCAGGACGCAGACGTACGAGGAAGGCAAAGAAGAAGCGCTGCTTGCTTTTATGAACCGCTACCTGAGGGAGCATTTTGACATCTACGCGCTGCGGGATCCGCGGTATCTGAGGGATGTGTGTGCAGAGCTGAGAGCGGGCAACGGGAGCATCGACCTGCTGCTGGACGAGACGGCGCTTAAGGGCGTGCTGATTCGCGATGACCCGAACGGCCCGGAGGAGACGGCGCGTCTCCTTTTTGAGGACGCCTATTTAGAGCGGGAGATAAGACCTGCCAGCCTGGCTTTGATGGGGCGCATTCTTTCGCTTCCTGATTTTGCGGAGCTGGCAATGCTGGATGCGGGTTGTGAAAAAAAGAAGGCGGTTCATTTCTTTTTCTTTCAGGATGCTATCATCGAAGAAAATAACGGGCTTTGGAGATGGACACTGGATCATAACGGCTCGGTGCTTGAAAAAGCGGACCGGGCGGAAGGGGAAGAGATCGTTCCGCGGTACACGCCTTCGGAATTTGCCCGATGGATGTTCGGAGAGGAGCCTTCCTCCGCCGCGCCATGGTGTCAGGAGATACGAGGCATGAGAGGCGTTTATTTCGATGAGGAGACTTGAAGGGGGACGGGTGCCGAAGCCGGGAAGAGACGGTACATAAGAAAAAAAGGAGGAGAAGACATGGCGTTGGAACGGGAAATCGAGCAGCTTAAGGCGTGGATCGAAGAAAGTGAACGCATTGTGTTCTTCGGGGGAGCCGGCGTCTCCACAGAGAGCGGGATTCCTGATTTTAGAAGTGAGGACGGGCTCTACCGGCAGAAGTATGACTATCCTCCCGAGCAGATCATAAGTCACAGCTTTTTCCTTCGCCGTCCGGATGCGTTTTACCGCTTTTATCGGGAGCGCATGCTGTACCCGGATGCCAAGCCGAATGCTGCCCACCTGGCGCTGGCAAAGCTGGAACAGAGGGGAAAGCTGAGGGCAGTTGTCACCCAGAATATAGACGGACTGCATCAGGCGGCCGGAAGCCGGCATGTCCTGGAGCTGCACGGATCGGTCCTCAGAAACCATTGCCGGCGCTGCGGAGCGTTTTACGGACTTCAGGACATTTTGAACGCAAAGGAAATAGTACCCCGCTGCCATTGCGGGGGGATCATCAAGCCGGATGTGGTGCTCTACGAAGAAGCCTTGGAGGAACGGGTGATGGAGGAGGCGCTTGCCTGTATCCGTGCCGCAGATCTGCTGATGATCGGCGGCACCTCGCTGGTGGTTTATCCGGCTGCAGGGCTGGTTCGCTATTACAGCGGGCACAGACTGGTTGTGATCAATCAGGCGCCCACAGGCGTGGATGAAAGGGCAGATCTGCTGATTCCCGGAAAAATAGGAGAGGTGTTGGGACGGGCAGTCGATTGAGGGTGAATCAAAATATGGAAGGAGCCAGGGGTAAAGGAAGTAATAAATGGAGGAAAAGAAAGCGGAAATTCGGGTTGGAGATATCATCCGGCTGAAAAAAGCGCATCCCTGTGGTTCGCGGGAATGGCAGGTTCTTCGCATCGGTCAGGACTTTCGGCTGAAGTGCGCAGGCTGCGGACATCAAATTATGCTGAAGCGCAGGGAGGTGGAGAAAAATATGAGAACATCGGGGATTCTCCTTGCAAACAGAGAAAATAAAGAGTACAATAAAACTCCGTGACACATTTCCTTGCTTCCGGATCTGAACCGGAGGCCAGAGACCGAAAGGAGGACTAGAGCAGATGAACAAATACGAATTGGCGCTTGTTCTGAACGGAAGGCTCGAAGAAGACGCAAAGGCGGCAGCGCTGGAGAAGGTGCAGGGTTACATCACCCGCTTCCACGGTACTGTTACCAACGTCGATGAATGGGGTAAGAAGAGATTTGCCTATGACATCCAGAAGATGAAAGAAGGCTTCTATTACTTCATTAAATTCGAGTCCGAAGACGCAGCCTGCCCGAATGAGCTGGAAGCCAGCCTTCGCATTTATGAGCCGGTTGTGCGATATCTGATCGTGACGGACGAAGCGCAATAAAGAAAGAGTGAAAGTATGAACAGAGTCATTTTAATGGGAAGGCTTACCAGAGATCCGGAAGTGAGATATTCCAGCGGAGAGCGCTCCATGGCAATCGCCCGCTACACTCTGGCAGTAGACAGAAGGGGACGCAAATCACAGGGAAACGATCAGCAGACAGCGGATTTTATCCCCTGTGTGGCCTTTGACCGAGCCGGTGAATTTGCCGAAAAGTATTTTCACCAGGGGATGCGTGTCCTGATCTCCGGTCGGATTCAGACCGGAAGCTATACGAACCGTGAAGGACAGAAAGTTTATACGACAGAGGTCATCATCGATGATCAGGAATTTGCTGACAGCAAGGGTGCTTCGAGCAATGGAGGCGGTTTCTCCAATTATGGGGGAGCTTCGGCGGGCGAAGGCGGCTACACCGGCAGTGAAAAGCCGAAGCCGCAGAATGCAAGCACCGAGGGATTTATGAATATCCCGGACGGAGTCGAGGACGAGGGGCTTCCGTTTAACTAAATGATTTGAAAGGGGACAAAACCATGGCTTTTTCCAAGAGTGAAAGACCTGACGGTCAGAGAAACAGAAGACCGGGCGGAATGCGCAGAAGAAGAAAAGTCTGTGTGCACTGTGCGCAGAATGCAAAGCCGATTGATTATAAGGATATTGCAACGCTGAAGAAGTACATTTCCGAGAGAGGAAAGATTCTTCCCCGCCGCATCACCGGAAACTGCGCAAGACACCAGAGAGCGCTGACCGTTGCGATCAAGAGAGCGCGTCACATCGCACTGCTTCCGTACCAGGTCGAGTAAGGACTGCCGGAAGAAGAGAACCGTTCAGACAACAGAGGAAAGAGGGAGAGCTTCACAGGAAGCCCTCCCTCTTTTTTGATTTCCGGATTGGCGCAAAACACGGAGAAAACATGCATCTTTTGTCACGGCGCCTCTTCCGGGAGAACCAGGGACAGAGATGGAGTGGTCCCTGCCGGTACGGGAGTGACTGCCCCTTCGTGGGGTGGGATCCATTCCGGGGCCTCCGGTTCCTCTGCCTCCTCGGGCGGCGCGACCCCGGCGGATTCCTCTGCAGGGGTGACGACTCTGGTGACTGCTGTGGTCACGCCGGGACCACCGTCCTCGCCGGTTACGTGTTCATAGTCCACTACGGTCTCCGGGATGCTTTCCTCCGTGCCTTCGCTGGTATCCGATTCAGGATCTGCCCGATAGACGACGGGATCGTATGCGGAGGTTCCGTGCAGCGCCTCGTAGGCAGCCTTGGCACGGGGATCAACAGCAGTGTTGAAATAATCTGTGATTCCGCTGTTATAATCCACCTGCAGTCCGGTGTTGTAATCAACGAAGTGCTCCGCGACAGAAGCGGGACGCGCCCAGTCCTTTTCCGGAAGCCCTTTGTGGATTCTGGTCATGACGTTGTGCCAGATCCGCCCGGAGACGGTGGCGCCGTAGATCCCCGGCATGACACGGGGAATGTCGTATCCGATCCAGACACTGCAGGAATAGTAAGGCGTGTAGCCGCAGAACCAGGTATCCTTAGATCCGTTTGCAGTTCCGGTTTTTCCTGCCGCCTGCTGTCCGCTGATATCGAGTCCTCGTCCGGTGCCGTATTCCTTATCCATGGTACCCTTCAGAACATCTGTGATGAGGTATGCGGTTCCCTCCGTGAACACCTGCGTCTTCTTCAGATTGTCCTTCAGAAGCTCCTCGCCTGTCCGCTCGTAGATCAGGCTTTTCAGGCAGGTCTGTTCATTGTAAATTCCGTTGTTGGCCAGTGTGGAATAGGCCTTCGCCATCTCCACAACCCTTGTTCCGAATGTAAATCCGCCGATGGAGACGGCAGGCGCAGTACTGTCCTCCCAGGTAAGGGAGGAAAACTCCATTTTTCCCAGGTAGGAAAGTCCTGTTCTGATGCCGATTTTCTGGAGCAGCTGCCAAGCCACCGTGTTCAGCGAACGGTTCAGCGCCTCCCGGAGGGAAACACAGCCGTAATAGCGGGAGCCGGCGTTTTTGGGACCGCCCTCAAATTCATGATCGTCGATCAGGGAGGAGGGAGAAAAATATCCGGTTTCAAAGGCGGGGGCGTAGTCCAGGAGCGGCTTGATGACGGAGCCGGGTTGACGCATGGAGAGGAACCCCCGATTATATTCATCCTCGGTACCACGCCCTCCGACAATGGCAACGACAGAAGCAGAGGCGTTGTCCACTATGGCTGCCGCCCCTTGAAGGGCGTATTTGTCATTGTCCTGCACCTCATCCGAACGCGCGTCCAGCGCCTTGTCGATTTCCTCCTGCAGGCTTTGCTGCATGGAAGAATCAAGCGTTGTGTAGATCTGATATCCGCCGCCGCGGATGGCCTCGCTCTTTTCGGAAAACGCCTCCTTGTAGCGCGCCTGATAGTCGTCGTAGGCCTGTCTGCTGGCAAACGTATATTCAAACGGGAACCCGTCATTTCGCATAAGCTGCTGTGCGGCACAGAAGATGGCGTAGCTGGTTTGGTAGCTTTCCGCTGAGCTGGGCTCCCGAATGGCGGAGATTTCCAGCGGCTTTTTCTGATACTCCTTCAGCTCGGTCTCCGTGAGATCCCCGCATTCGTACATGCTGTGCAGGATCTCGTTGCGCTTTTTCTTTGCGTTTTCCGGGTGATTGACAGGCTCATAGCTTGCGGGACGATTGCTGATGCCCACGAGGACGGCGGCCTCCCACGCCTCAAGTTCGGAGGCATTCTTGTCAAAGTAGTAGCGGCTGGCGGCGCCGACTCCGTAACAGCCGTGTGCGTAGAAGTTTCCGTTGCAATAAAACTCAAGGATTTTGTCCTTCCCGAATTGAGACTCCAGGCGCGGCGCAATCAGGATTTCGGTCAGCTTCCGTTCCAGCGTCCGTTCCTGCGTGAGATAGGCGTTTTTGATGACCTGCTGGGTGATGGTCGATCCCCCCTGTGTCACGCGTCGGTTTTTCACATAGGAGAGGGTCGCGCGGGCCATCGCCATCAGATCAATTCCGTGGTGCGAGTAGAAGCGGCGATCCTCCTGATCGATATAAGCGGTTTTCAGCCAGGGGCTGATCTCATCAAAGGGGACGTAGACATAGTGTCCGGCATTGACGATTCCGACCCTGGCGCCGTCGGCATCATAGATTTCCGTATCGGTGACCAGGCGGAAATCCTCTTCGCTCATGTGGCTGCAGGTGTCGATCGCTTTTTGCTGAATCTTCTGAAATTCCGGGTAGATTTTATGAACAAGGTAGCCGCCAAAGCTCAAAACGCAGAGCATAAGAAGAAGCAGAACAACCTTCAGAAAACGAATGATCGGATGTGGTGTTCTTCTTCGCTTTTTGTGGACTGATTTTGCCATGTTAAGGCCTCCGGTCATAAGTAGTTCAATCCTCTGACAGTTCCCGGGTCAGCGGAAAAAACTGAAACGGAATGATTTTTTTCAGCTCATCCGGGGAAAGCGAAATTTGATGACCGCGTTTTCCGGCAGACAGATAGATCGTCGGAAGACGGGAAGCGCTCACGTCCAGGACGGTGGGAAAGAATTTTTTCATTCCAATCGGGGAGCAGCCGCCGTGAATATAGCCGGTCAGAGGGAGCAGCTCCTTTGATTTCAGCATGGAAACGGATTTTTCTCCCACGGCGGACGCGGCCTTTTTTAAGTCCAGCTCGGAAGGACCGGGGATGACAAATACGTAGTATCTGCCGCTTTTCCCCACGGTCACCAGGGTCTTATAGACCCGTTGAGGCGGCTCCTGCAAAAATGCCGCCACCTCAATGGCGCTGATCGCCTCCTCCGGCGGATAACAATGCTCGCTGTAGTTGATTTTCTTGCCGTCCAGAAGGCGGCAGACATTGGTTTTTTCATTATTCTTAGACATAAAGCCACTATAGCACAGAGGACAGAGATTGTGAAGAAGTGAGAGTTGATGCGTAACGAGACGGATTGTGTTATACTCTGTACATGTACGAAAAAAAGGTAGGAGTGATTGCATGAAAGAAGAAAAGAGAGCGGAAGAGCTGCTGAAACGCTATCTTCGCTGGCCTCTCATCCCCATAATTTTGATCTTCCCGGCGGCACTTGCAGCCCTGTACATGCACAGACGATCCGGCGTCCTGGTTTCCGCAGCGGCTCTGGTGATCACAGTGTTCTGTCTGTATCTCCTTTTGTTTGCCAGAAAGAATATCCAGAAGGCAATGGTGCAGTATGCGGTGGGAGTGGATGAACTGCAGAAGCGCTTGTCCGACGACCTGGATGTGGCCTATGCGCTGACAGATCGATCCGGAAGCTTTGCGTGGAAGAATCGGGCCATGCGCATGCTGCTGAAGGAGCATAACGCAAACCCCGGCACGGTGGAAGAGATGTTTCCGGAGCTTCCCCTCTCCGAAATGACAAAAATCGGAGAGAGCCAGGATTTCCATCTGACCTTTCAGGATCGGAAATTCCGGGTGCGCGTCACGCGAACCGGAGAGGCCACCGATCGTATCTTTGCGGTCTATCTTTATGACGAGACCGTATTGATCGAACTGAAGGAAGACAGCGATAAGCGCCGTCTTGTCGCAGGACTTCTTTATCTGGACAACTATGAAGAGGCGATGGAGAGTGTGGATGAGGTTCGAAGATCGCTTCTGACGGCCATGATTGATCGAAAAATCGTCCGCTATTTTGACGGAATGCAGGCCATCATTAAAAAGCTGGAAAAGGACAAGTACCTTTTTGTCCTTGAACGGGAGCATCTGCAAACGCTGGAGAGCAGCCAGTTCGACATCCTGGAGCAGGTGAAGACGGTGAACATCGGCAATGAGATGCGCGTCACGCTTTCTATCGGAATCGGCGACGGAGGAGAACACTACAGCGAGTGCTATGAATTTGCCAGACAGGCCATCGAGATGGCGCTGGGACGGGGCGGAGATCAGGCAGTGGTGAAGAACCACGGTAAGCTGCTGTATTTCGGAGGAAATTCCAACTCCAAGGAGAAAACCACGCGGGTCAAGGCGCGGGTCAAGGCTCACGCATTCCGGGAGCTGATTGAAAACAAGGACAGGCTGTTTATCATGGGGCATAAAATGATGGATATCGATTCCCTCGGATCGGCAGTGGGAATCTGGCGGATCGCGCAGACCATGGGAAAGCGCGCGCACATCCTGGCCTCCACGGTCACTTCTTCCATCAAGCCTCTGATGGAGCGCTTTACCGGCGGAGAATATCCGGATGATATGTTTATCGGTGAGGAAAAAGCGCTGGAAATGCTGGATGAGACGTCGGTTGTGGTGGTTGTGGATACCAACCGTCCTTCCATTGTGGAAGCGCCGAGGCTTTTGGAGGCGGCAAAGACGGTCGTGGTCCTGGATCATCATCGTCAAAGTCAGGACTCCATCAGGAATGCACAGCTGTCCTATGTGGAGACTTACGCCTCCAGCGCCTGCGAAATGGTGGCGGAGATCGTGCAATATATCTCGGATGATGTGAAGCTCCGGGCGGCTGAGGCGGATGCCATGTACGCAGGGATTGTCATCGACACCCATAACTTCATGAACCAGACCGGCGTGAGAACCTTCGAGGCCGCGGCATTTCTGCGGAGAAACGGAGCGGATGTCACGCGAGTCAGAAAGCTGTTCCGGGAAAAGCTGGACGACTACCGGGCAAAGGCGGAGGCCATCCATAATGCGGAGGTATACCGGGGACATTATGCGATCAGCTGTTGCAACAGTGAGGGGCTGGAGAGCCCCACCGTGATCGGCGCACAGGCGGCCAATGATCTCCTGGATATTGTGGGCATCAAGGCCAGCATCGTGATCACGGAATATGACGGAACGATTTATATCAGCGCCCGTTCCATCGACGAGGTGAACGTCCAGGTGATGATGGAAAAGCTGGGCGGAGGCGGTCATCGAACCATTGCGGGAGCACAGCTCACAAAGGTGAGCGTAGAGGAAGCGAAGGAAAAAGTAAAGCAGGTATTGGACGAAATGCTTGAGAAAGGTGAAATCATATGAAGATTGTACTGCTGAAGGATGTGAAGGCACTGGGAAAGAAGGGAACCTTGGTGGAGGCCTCCGAGGGCTATGCGAGAAATTATTTGATTCCCCAAAAGCTGGGGGTTCCGGCAACTGCCGAAAACCTGAACACGTTAAAATTGAAGCAGGCAAATGCAGACCGTATTGCAGCGGCGGAGCTGGCAGAGGCAAAGGAGCTGGCTTCAAAGCTTGAGGCGAAGCAGGTAACCCTTGCAATCAAGGGAGGAGAAAACGGAAAGACCTACGGGTCCGTTTCCACCAGAGAAATTGCGGAGGCGGTCAAGCAGCAGCTGAATTTGGAAATTGACAAAAAGAAGATTGTCCTTGCGGAGCCGCTTAAGAGCTTCGGTACCTTTGAAGTTTTGGTCAAGCTGCACCGGGAGGTACAGGCAAAGCTCCGGGTGGAGGTAGTGGAGGCGTAAATGGCCGAAGATATGTTGCTGAAGCGCGTGATGCCGCATAATCTGGAGGCAGAACAGTCCGTACTGGGCTCCATGCTGATGGATCAGGATGCGGTGACGGCGGCGCTTGAAATCTGCAGCCCGGAGGACTTTTATTCCAAACAGTACGGAGCGGTCTTTTCCGCTATGTCCGCCTTGTTTAATCAGGGAAAGCCCATTGACCTTGTGACGGTACAGGAGAAGCTGAAGGAAATGGATGTGCCGCCTGAGGTGGGGAGCATCGAGTTTATTCGAAGCATCGTGGAGAACATGCCCACCTCTGCCAATATCCGCACCTATGCGCAGATTGTCTACGAGAAGGCGGTGAAACGCCGCATCATAAAGGCAAACGAAGAGATTGAGAACAACTGCTATGCCGACCGGGATGATATAGATGCCCTTCTTAAGGAAGCCCAGGAGCTCATGTTTCGTGTATTGAAGAACCGGGGGGCGAGAGAGCTGGTTCCCATCGATCAGGTCACTGTGAACGTGATGGAAAAAATCCAGGAGGCTTACATGAACGGGGCGGCGGTCACGGGAATTCCCACCGGATTTTTGGATCTTGACAATAAGACCAGCGGTATGCAGCCCTCGGATCTGATCCTGATTGCGGCGCGCCCCTCCATGGGGAAAACTGCGTTTGTGCTGAATGTGGTGGAGCATGCCGCTGTGAAAAAGGGATTGTCCTGCATGATTTTTTCTCTGGAGATGAGCAAGGAGCAGCTGGTAAACCGGATTCTTTCCATGGATTCTGGAATTGATGCACAGAAGCTGCGCACCGGATCCCTGACCTCCACAGATTTTGAACAGCTTCTGGAATCGGCGCTTCGTATTTCCGGCGCCTCCAGCCTGATGATTGATGATACGCCGGGAATCGGAATTGGAGAATTGAGGAGCAAGTGTCTGAAGCGAAAGCTGGAGGCGGGGCTGGATTTGGTTGTCATTGATTATCTGCAGCTTATGAGCGGGAGCGGGCACTCCGGGGACAACCGGCAGCAGGAAATTTCGGAGATTTCCAGAAGTCTGAAGGCGCTGGCGAGAGAGATTCAGGCTCCTGTGATCGCCCTTTCTCAGCTGACAAGAGCCTGTGAGACACGGCCGGATCATCGTCCCATGCTTTCGGATCTCAGAGAATCCGGGGCAATTGAGCAGGATGCGGATGTGGTCATGTTCTTATATCGGGATGATTATTACAACAAAGACACGGAGCATCCGAATGAGGCAGAGGTGATTATCGCAAAGCAGAGAAACGGCCCCATCGGAACGGTCACGCTGCTTTGGAAACCGGACACCACCCGCTTTGTCAACATTGTCCGGGCGTAAGGGGGCAGATGGCGGGAACAAGAAACCGGGCGGAAGAGAAGCAAAGAAAAGAACAGAAGAGAAGAAAAAGGGCGGCGCTGCCAGGAATACGCAATATGCGTTTCCCGGCAGCGCCGCCCTTTTCACACTGCTTTTGTCCGGATTATGCCTCGGAAATTGCACCGGTGGGACATGCACCCTCGCAAGCGCCGCAGTCAATGCAGGAAGCCTCATCAATCTCATACTGAGTCTCGCCCTGAGAAATTGCTCCTACGGGACATTCTCCGACACAGCTGCCGCAGCTGACACATGCATCACTGATTTTACGTGCCATGGTAACTCCTCCTTAATAGCAATACGTTAGTCTTTTTAATGGGTATCGCCTTCATTGTAAGGGAGAACCGGATAAAATTCAAGCGGAGCGAAAGGGGAAAATTGGCTTTTATTCGGAACAATCATGGACCGGGAACGGCGCAGAAAGAACGCGCTTCGGTTCGCCTGATGAGCGGCTCCAACAGGCGGAAGCGAGTTTTCCTGCGCTCAAATTCCGGCGAGAGAGGTGAGTGCATTTTCCTTCAAAATCAGCTCATAATGCTCTTCCAGATAAGAGACGCCCGACTCGTTGTGAGACGAGCGGGAGCCGTACTCGGACAGCCGGTTGCAGAGGGCGGAGAAGTCTTCGGGAAGCGCGGTATCCTCCTTGAGGATGAGATAATAGTGCTGTTTGGATGGATGCTTGTAAAGAGTCTGTGCTGCAGAGCCCTTGCTTCCCACCGCTTTGGCGGCATCGATCACCTGATCCAAAGAACCGAACATAAAGATTCGGACGCGCGAAGAAGCAGGGGACTCGGTCTCCCTGTCCCGGGGAGAAACACGGGGCTCCGACGATTCGAGACCGAGGTCCGGCATGTCCCCGGATTCTGAAAACTCCGCCTCTGCAGAAGGGGCAAAACGAGAAAAGCGGGGGTCCATTTCCTCCGGATCGTCCACCTTGGTGATCAGGAGTACCACACTTTCGTTGGACAAAGGAATCGCTTCCACCATAAGAGGAAGATCCTCCGTTTCAAATCCCACCTCCGCGGAGGCCTTTTGAATCATTTCCCGAAACAGACGGCGCGCCTTTTCATTTCCGTAGGCCAGCTCGCTGATTTTCAGGTTTCGTTCGATTAAGTCAAGGTTTGAGAGTGTGCAACGGATCTGAGAATCACTGATGCGCTCAATTTTCATGTACATCACTCCTTTCTGTTTCACATGATACAACGGAACGCCTGATTTTGCAATTGGAGAAGAAAATGAGAGGACGATATATTGTCCTAAACGCATGTTCGAATTGGAACCGGGAAGCCCTTTCCCGTACACTGGACACGAGATGGAGAAAAGGAGGTGCAGATCGGTCTGTTTTGTCCCCTGACCTTGTTGTTTGAATGCAATACCGGATACCGATTTGATAAGGAACATTCTGAAACAGTCTGATTTTGATCTGATCGGAAGCGGTCAGTCACAAGAAACTCTCGTCGAAGCAAGGAACAATCCCCTACCTGAAGTAAAAACCGTTGAAATGCAGAAAAGGAAATGAGACGCATGAAAGAAAAGTGCCGTAGCGCGCATGCCACGTACGCATGCCACGGCGGCAAATGAGCGGCGGATCCATCTCTCCGATCGCTTTCGCGGGAACTGTGTGCACAGGTGCCAAAGAAACCGGAGCAACCGGAAAAAAGCCGGAGCAGGCGCATTCCCTGGGGAATGCCGTCCGGGTTCAATGATGAGGATGGAGCTCTGTGTTCCTGAGGCAACTGTAATTCAGAGCATGGAAGCGGCTTTCCGCGGAGCAGGGAATCGCAAAACAGAGAAACACGAGCGCTTGATGCGCAGGTAAGTGTGAATGCTCGACCCGGAATATGGTTGATGTGTCACGGCAGAACCCGGTTCCTTCAGTATGGGTCGAGTGCTTGTTACACGCTGTCGGGCCTGCACCCAGATGCCTGCCCGCTCGATGCCCGGCAAAGGGATCTGTTTTTTCCCACACATAAAATGTTGAGAAACGCGATTCTGTGCTATACTCAAGGAGACTCCCGGGGAGTCTCCTTTTTTCACGCGCCGCCAGAGGATGACCAATCAGAATGAAGACGGAGAACATGAGATGAGAAGCAGAAAAAAGAAACAACGAAGCCCGCTTTTTGCCCTGCTTCTTTTTGCGTTCTTCCTTGGATTGGGAGGGACAGCCGCTTACCGGCGCTACGGCCCCAGTTCGGAGCGAATGACAGAGGAGGCGCTTTACGGGGTTCGCGGGGAGCGGACTGCAATTATGTACGAATATGAGCTGCAAAAGGCGACAGCCATCTGCCGGGACCAGGAGGCTTACCTCCCGATTGAATGGGTCCAGACAATTTTAAACAAGCGCTTCTACTGGGATGCGGAGGAGGGGCTTCTTCTCTACGCGCTGCCGGATCAGGTTGTCAGGATGACACTGGAAAGCAGGGGAGAAAGCGGAAGAGCGCTCTGTGTGGAGGAGCGGGATAAGCTGTGGCTTTCCGCAGAGCTGGTGGAGACCTATACCGGGATTCGGGTGGAGCGGTTTCTTGACGGAGATGTAAAGCGCATTTTTATTTCTATTCCTCACGGGGAGGACAGGGTGAGCGGAGTGAGAGGAAATACGGTCCTTCGTTCCCGTCCCTCCATTAAGGGGAGCATCGTCGGAGAGGTATCCGAAGAGGAGAGGCTTCGCAGCATTCCGGATCACCCAAACGCAGTGACGGATACCAAAAGGTGGCGGCGTGTCATGACAAAGGGCGGTGTCACAGGGTATGTTCGACTGCGGAAGCTGTACGCGGAAGAGACGGTTCCTTACAGGAGCACTTTTGAGGAGCCGGTGTACCGGTCGAAGCGCCTGGAGGAGCCGATCGTGCTGGGGTGGCATCAGGTGACCACAAAGGAGGCCAATCAGGGAATTGATTCGGTTACGGCGTCTGCGAAGGGCTTAACCGTCATCTCTCCCACATGGTTCTCTCTCCGGGGAAATGAGGGGGAATATCAGAGTCTTGCAAACCGCTCCTATGTGGAAGCGGCGCACCGAAAGGGACTCAAGGTGTGGGCGCTGATCGACAATTTTGACGACAGTGTGACGCTGGGAGCCATGCTGAAACGAAGCTCAGTGCGGGAAAGACTCATCGAAAATCTCATGCGGGACGCGGAGAATTTCGGACTTGACGGAATCAACGTGGATTTTGAGCTCCTAAGACGGGATGCGGTGAAACAGTACCTTCAGTTCATACGGGAGCTTTCGGTGGCGTGCCGGAGGAGGGAACTGTATCTCAGTGTTGACGTTCCGAATCCCGCTCCGTACAATGCGCATTATGATAGAGAAGAGCTGGGCGTGTTTTGTGATTATGTGATTAATATGGGCTACGATGAGCACACCGGCGGCGATCCGATGGGGAGCACTTCTTCTATTGGGTTTTTCCGGGCGGGGATCACAGATACGCTCAAAGAGGTACCTGCGGACAAGCTGATCGCAGGGGTTCCGTTTTACACCAGAATATGGAAAAAGGAACGAAACGGGAAGGAAAGCAGCGAAATTGTGACGATGCGCGGCGCGGAAAAATGGATGGAGCAATACCGGCTGCATCCGGAATGGAACGAGGAGAGCGGACAATATGTCGGAAGCCGTGTGACAGACGACGGAAGTGTCCAGTGGATTTGGATGGAGGAGGAGCGCTCCATGGCGCTAAAGCTTGAGGCCATCCGAGCCCACGCACTGGCTGGCATTGCCTGCTGGAAGCTGGGAATTGAAAAAAATGAAATATGGGAGTTGATGAGTGATGAAAAATCTACAGAATAAGATCGCGGAAAATATGTTGTTTGTCACGGAATTTGCAGTTTTGGTATTCTGCGTTTTTCTCGCAGCGTATCTGATTGAAAAACGGATCGACAGGAGGAAGGGAGAGCGGGAGCGGATTCTGTCCACCGGAAAGGTGGCGATGATCGGGATTTTTTCGGCGGTGAGCGCAGTTTTGATGACAATTGAGGTGCCGGTTCCGTTTGCGCCGCCGTTTTATAAAATTGATCTTTCGGAGCTGCCGATTTTGATTATTACCTTTGCGTACGGTCCTGTGGCAGGGGTGATGACAGAATTGGTAAAAATTCTTTTGAAGCTTGTGATAAAGTCCACATCCACTGCCTTCGTGGGAGAACTGGCGAACTTTATGGTGGGCTGCGCGCTGATCCTGCCTGCCGGCGTTGTGTACCTGAGAAAAAAGACGCGCAGCATGGCAGTTGTTGCCTGTGCAGTCGGAATTGTCTGCATGACAGTCTTCGGGTCGCTGCTGAATGCAGTTTACCTTTTGCCGAAGTTCGCCGCCTTGTACGGGATTCCGTTGGAGACGATCATCGGTATGGGGACGGCAATTAACCCTGGAATTACCAGCGTGGAGACCATGGCGCTGTTTGCGGTTGCACCTTTAAACCTCTTAAAAGGCGGTATTGTCTCGCTGTTGACAGTGCTGTTGTATAAACGCCTCAGTCCGATTTTAAAGGCACGGGGAAGAAGAGGGTAACATGGAGACGAAAGTCATCACAATGGAAGACAGGGAGCCGGTGGATTTGACACGGCTGAAGGAGGCAGGGGAGATCCTTAGGCGGGGCGGTCTAGTCGCGTTTCCCACAGAGACAGTATACGGCTTGGGTGGGAATGCCTTGGACAAAGAGGCCTCGCAGCGGATTTATGCGGCAAAGGGGAGACCGAGTGATAATCCGCTGATTGTACATATTGCAGAGTGGGAGGAGTTGTCTCCGCTGGTGCAGGAGGTGCCGGAGCTGGCAAAAAGGCTGGCTTCGCTTTACTGGCCCGGTCCGATGACTCTGATTTTCAAGAAACGGGGGTGTATTCCTTATGCCACCAGCGGCGGTCTGGATACGGTGGCCATTCGAATGCCCAGCGACCCGATTGCCCGTGCATTGATTCGGTCAGCCGGAGTCCCTGTTGCGGCGCCCTCTGCCAACACATCGGGACGCCCCAGCCCCACCTCTGCACAGCATGTTTTGGAGGATCTGCGGGGGGCGATTGATCTGGTGATTGACGGCGGTGAAGTGGCAGTGGGCCTGGAATCGACGATTGTCGATCTGACGGGAGACGTGCCCACTCTGCTCCGTCCGGGAGCGGTGACGGCGGAAATGCTGAGACGCGCCATCGGGACCCTTGCGCTGGATCCTGCGCTGACCCGGCCGCTGGCGGAGGGGGTTCATCCCAAGGCGCCCGGCATGAAGTACCGTCACTACGCGCCAAGGGCAGAAATGACGCTGGTGGAAGGGGAGCGGGAGCAGGTGATCCAAACCATCAATCGCCTGGCGGCGGCTGCAATCGCAGCGGGGAAAAAGGTGGGCGTGATTGCCACCGATGAGAATCGGGGTGCGTACCGCTTCGGCGATATCAAATGGATTGGGGACCGCGCGAATGAAGCGGAAATCGCCCACAACTTATTTTCTGTTTTGAGAGCGTTTGATGCGGACGGGGTGGATCTGATTTATTCGGAATCCATTCCGGAGCATGACCTGGGATATGCCATTATGAACCGCATGAACAAGGCAGCGGGGCATCGGCATATCAAGGCAGAGAAAACAGAGTAAGTCCCATGGGGGAACCTCATTGCAGGGCAGGGAAGCACTGAGCAGAGGAACGAAGGACAGAGTGATCCGGGAGAGAACGGAGGCCGACATGAGCGGGAAGCGAAAAGACTATATCAGCTGGGATGAGTATTTTATGGGCGTGGCGATTCTGGCGGCCAGGCGCAGCAAGGATCCCAATACGCAGGTGGGAGCCTGCATTGTGAGTGAGGACAACAAAATTCTGTCGATGGGCTATAATGGATTTCCCCGGGGCTGCTCGGATGATGAATTCCCCTGGGAAAAGGACAAGGAACAGGAGGATCCGTACAACGCAAAATACCTCTACTCCACCCACAGCGAGCTGAATGCCATTTTAAACTATCGGGGCGGAAGTCTGGAGGGCAGTAAGATGTATGTGACACTGTTTCCCTGCAATGAGTGCGCGAAGGCCATCATCCAGAGCGGAATCCGCACCTTGATTTATGCGGAGGATAAATACGAGAGTACCGCCGGGGTGCGGGCGAGTAAACGGATGCTGAATGCGGCAGGGGTGCGCTACTATCGGTATGAGCCCAGCGGACGGGAACTGAAGATTCTGCTTTGATGGCGGAATCCCGGGGCCTCCGGAGGAAATATCTTGCGGAATGCGGGAGATTGGCATAAAATGGTACAAAATTCGAATTGAGGGAGAAAATATGAACGACAGAAGGAGAAAAATGATTTCCATTATACTTGTAGTGCTGCTGAGCATATCCATGGTGCTCGGAGTCGCCGCTGCGGGGCTCAGCGCATTTCTGTGAGCGAAGTACAGCGGTGAAGGAGCTGGATCTTGTGATTTCGGGATATGCCGGTGCAAGGGGGGCGTCCCGCATCGCCCGGAATTATCAGAAGGAGCTGTGCAGCCGTTTTCGTCCGGAGTATGTCCATCGGATTCTTCGGGCGGAAGAGCAAAGGCTTTGCGGGCATCCGGAGAGCAGAGAACGCGCAGAGGAAAGCGGTGCGCTGGAGGTTTTTAAGGCGGAACGGGGCGGCATTCTGGCGGCGGTCTATGCGGCGGCTCAGCAAAAAAAATGCGGGCTGCGGCTCTTCCTCCCAAAGGTGCCGGTTCGTCAGGAAACCATCGAGATTTGTGAATGGTTCCGACTGAATCCCTATCGATTGTACTCCGACTGTCTGCTGTCGCTTTCGGAGAGCGGAATCAGGCTGGAGCAGAGACTGTGTGAGCAGGGCATTCCGTCTGCTTGCGTCGGCTTTCTCACGGAATCCCCTGATAAAGTGGTCATCGGAAAAAAAGAACCGGAATATTTGAATCCACCGGAAGCGGATGAGCTGTTGAAGCTGTTTCCCGGTGCGTTTTTTTAGGAGACGTGTGATGCGAGAGAAAATTTTGGCGGTGCTGGAAAAGAATGCGAGAATCGACATTCATGAACTGGCTGTTTTATTGGGAGAGCCGGAGGCTGCGATTGCGAATGAAATCTCTGACATGGAGAAGGAAAATGTGATCTGCGGTTACCACACCCTCATCAACTGGGAGAATACCGGAAATGAAAAGGTGGAGGCGCTCATTGAGGTGAAGGTGACTCCGCAGCGCGGCATGGGATATGATCGCATTGCGGAACGCATTTACCAGTACAATGAGGTGGACTCTGTGTATCTGATGAGCGGTGCATTTGATTTTATGGTGCTGCTCGAGGGGAAGACGATGCGGGAGGTGGCTGACTTTGTGGCGGATAAGCTGTCGCCGATTGATTCCGTGACCGGTACGTCGACTCATTTTGTGTTGAAGAAATACAAGGATCACGGCACCGTGATGGATGACAGGAAGGAAGATGAAAGGCAATTGGTTAGCCCATGAATAAGACGAGAGAAGTACTGTCCCGCAAGGTGATTGAAATTAAACCTTCGGGAATTCGAACCTTTTTTGACATTGTCCGAACCATGGAGGGGGCAATTTCCCTCGGCGTCGGAGAGCCTGATTTTGACACCCCCTGGAGCATACGGGAAGAGGGAATCTACTCGCTGGAGAGGGGACGCACGTTTTACACCAGCAATTCGGGACTGGCGGAATTAAGGGAAGAAATCACCCATTACATGAGAAGACGCTTCGGAGTCTCTTATGATCCCGATCGGGAGGTGATTGTTACAGTCGGCGGCTCGGAGGGAATTGACCTTGCCTGCCGCGCGATGCTGAACCCCGGCGATGAGGTTATTATCCCGCAGCCCAGCTATGTGTCCTACGAACCGTGCGCCATTTTGGCAGGGGCCACGCCTGTGGTATTGGAGCTGAAGGAAAAGGATCGTTTTAAATTGACAGCGGAGGAGCTGGAGAAAAAAATCAGTAAGAACACAAAGCTTCTGATTCTTCCGTTTCCGAACAATCCCACCGGTTCGGTCATGAGCCTTCAGGAGCTCCGAAGCATTGCAGAGCTTGTGATGCGGCACGATCTCTATGTGGTGTCGGATGAAATTTATACGGAGCTGACCTATACGGGGGAAGCGCCGGCATCCATCACACAGATTCCGGGAATGCGTGAGCGAACCATTGTGATCAACGGCTTTTCCAAGGCATATGCGATGACCGGCTGGCGTTTGGGCTATGCTTGCGGACCGGCAGAAATTCTTCAGCAGATGGTTAAAATCCATCAGTTTGCAATTATGTGCGCTCCGACCACCAGTCAATATGCTGCCGTTCGGGCGCTGCGGGACTGCGATGAGGATATTGCCCGCATGCGGGAGGCTTACAATCAGAGGCGCCGGTATTTGCTGAAACGGTTGGAGGATATGGGAATTCCCTGCTTTGAACCCGAGGGTGCGTTTTACATTTTTCCGAATATTCAGAAATTCGGCCTGAGCAGCGAGCAGTTCTGCAGGCGTCTGTTACAGGAGGAAAAAGTGGCAGTTGTTCCCGGGAATGCATTTGGGGAAAGCGGAGAGGGCTTTGTGCGCATTTCCTATGCGTATTCCTTGAAGCAGCTCAAGGAAGCAATGGAACGAATGGAACGATTCACCAAAAGGCTGGAGGAGACGATCTGAGTATGCTTCACATTGTATTGCTGGAGCCGGAGATTCCGATGAACACCGGAAACATCGGGCGCACCTGTGCGGCCACCGGGGTGAGGCTGCACCTGATCCGTCCGCTGGGCTTTGAACTGACGGATAAAATGATTAAGCGATCCGGTCTGGACTATTGGAACCGTCTGGATTATCGAGTGTACGACGATGTCCCCGGCTTTCTGGAGGAGACTCATCCGAAGGAGCTTTGGATGGCGACAACAAAGGCGCGGCGCAGCTATACAGAAGTAACCTACAGTCCGGATGCCTACCTTATGTTCGGAAAGGAAAGTGCGGGGATCCCGGAGGAGCTGCTGGTGCAAAATGAGGCACACTGCGTCCGAATTCCCATGGGACATGGAATCCGAAGCTTGAATCTGTCAAACTCCGCGGCGATTATTCTCTACGAAGCACTGCGTCAGAACGCATTTCCGAATCTGGAGGAGCAGGGGGCGCTGCATCGCCTGCACTGGGATTGATTGACGGGGGTGTTGCGTAAAAGGAGATGGGAGATACATGGCGAAGGAAGTAATTCAGGCAAAGAAAGCGCGTATCAAGTGCCTGACGTCAGGTCAGGCGGGAACGGGCACACAGAGACGACGCGCAGTGCAGTCGCCGATTGACATGGTAAACGGACCGCTGCTTCGAAACATTCTTCGCTTTGCACCGCCCCTCATGCTGGCGAATTTGATGCAGCGGTTTTTTAATGCGGCAGATACACTGATTGTCGGAAGATACTGCGGGGAAGCAGCTTTGGCAGCGGTGGGAGCGGCGTCTCCGATCGTTGTCTTTTTTGTGTGGAGCTTAAACGGACTGTCAATCGGAGCCGATGTGCTGATTTCCGGGATGTACGGAAGAAGGGATGACAGGGGGATCGCTGCATCGCTTCATACGGCCTACGGTCTTTCTGTGATCATCGGCGTCCTTTATACGCTGGCAGGGATTCTCTTTGCGAGCCGGATTCTGGACTGGATGGCGGTTCCGAGGGAGATTCGGGGGCAGGCGGCACTGTACATGCGGATTTATTGTTCCGGTCTGATTTTTACGTCTGTCTATGATTTTTGTGCATCCATTTTGCGGTCGGGAGGCGACACCAAGCGTCCGATGCTTTATCTGTCACTGAGCGGTCTGGCGAATGTCCTTATGAATCTTTTGTTCGTTCTCGGCCTCGGCTGGAATGTGGAGGGTGTGGCCATCGCGACGGCACTCTCTCAGCTGATGGCTGCAGGGGTCATCACATATCATCTGCTTCATGAGAAGGGCGTAAACCGTCTTGACCTGAAGCACATCCGCCCGGATCCAAACCTGGCGAAGCAAATTCTTGCCATCGGACTTCCGGCGGGTGTGCAGGGCATGTTCTACTCTGTCAGCAATATTATAGTACAGGCAAGTGTAAATCTGTTCGGCGCTGCGGCGATCGCGGCCAACAGCGCCGCCACCACGATAGAAGATTTTGTTTACGTCACGACGGCAGCCTACGATCAGACCTGCGTCACCTTTACCGGTCAAAACGCCGGGGCAGGAAATTGGAAACGCATCCGCAGCCTTTTGCTGGTGTCTCTCGTACTGGTGTCCACCTGTGCCTTTACCATTGGATTTTCCAGCTATCATTTCGGAAAAACGCTGCTGGCTTTGTTTACAGACAGCCCGGAGGTCATTCGCATCGGACTGATTCGTCTTCGCCTGGTGGGGGCATTTTTGTTTTTAAACGGACTTCTGGATATTTTTGTCGCATCCATGCGGGGCATGGGATATTCCACCATGCCTACACTGTTTATGCTGACAGGAATCTGCGGAACACGGATCATCTACATTCTGACCTGCTTTGCCGCAGAACCCTCCCTGGAGCGTCTGTATCTTTGCTTCCCGGTGAGCTGGGTGATTGCGCTCACATTGGAGTTTCTGCTCTGGCTCCATACATATCGGAAGCACTGCAGGATTTACAAAGAGTGAGGGGCACCCGATGGGGACATCAGTAAAAGTCTTCCCCGATTTCGATGCTTAAGTGGTTCATGCTGCAAAGGGTTGTGACGACAGCAAAAATCAGAACAGCGCCCAGGCTTGCCGTGGTGTCGTCATGGTCGAAGCGGGGAGAAATTTCACAGATGTCAAAGCCCCGCACCTTCCGGGTTCTCAGGATGTGCTTCATGAGGGGAACCACCGCCTCGGGATCAAGCCCCAACGCCTGCGTCGCACTGACGCCGGGAGCAAAGGCGGCAGAGAACACATCGGTGCAAACCGTGATGTAGGCGTTTTCATGCTGATACATGAAGTTGTCAATGTGTTCGTAGACCTGAGCCTGAGAGCCGTACTGCAGCGCTCGGGCAAGAACATATTTGACATTTTTTTCCTCTGCGGTTCGAAAGAGGCTGACGGTGTTGCTGTGACGTTGGATGCCCAGCGGCATGTAGCCAAAGGGAAGCTTTTTTTCCCGGCAGATATCGGCAATCTGCAGAAACATGGAGCCGGAGGAGGCACCGCCGTCGTAGGGTCGCATATCAAAGTGCGCATCGAAATTGACAATGCCCAGATCGGCAGCGGCGTCTCCATTCAGGAGCCCTCCGGATTTTTTTTGTTCCATGCTGTCTTCCAGGTAGCGCAGCTGTCCCAGATAATGCCCGAAGGTGGTCTCGTGTCCGCCTCCCAGTACGATGGGAAAGAGATTCAGGCGGAGAATTTGCGTCACGGCTTCGGCGAGAATGGACTGCGCCTCTTCCAATTCGATTCCGTCTGTGGAAATGTTTCCCGCGTCGAAAATGCACACGCTTTGCTCGAAGGCACAGGGCATATTACAGAGCTTCCGCCGCAGAAGGTTCGGCGCCAGACTTGCACCGGCCCTCCCCTTGTTCCGTCTCACGCCCAGGTCGCAGCAAAAGCCGATGATGGCAAAGCCGAGAGCCCCCGAAAAGGGCTTCGGGTTTTCGTTTAAGTTAAGTGCTTGAACAGACTGATGCCAGCGAAACGCGCCGTAATCATCTGTGCTGTCAATTCGTCCCTGCCATTCTTCCATGGCACTGCTGTAGTTTTTCAGCATCGTATGGATCACCTCTTCTTCTGTTTGGATGGTTTTGTTCCTTCTTTGTTCGGAGTCCTCAGAAATCAACCCTCGCATTCCGCACAACTTAAGAGCAGTATTTTATGCCGTAATTACGCAATTTGAAAGAGGGGTTACCGGTCTCTCTCCCATGCTTATTATAGAAAGGTCACACAGAGACGGCAAGAGAAAAGAGGAAAACAAAAGGAATTTGCCAAAGCTAATGAAAATTGATTGACTCTAATTTTGGACCGGAGCAAACTGCGATTGACAAAGTAAGAACATTCTTGTAAAGGAGGAAGTCAATGCCGGTCACTATGTTAAAGGCCGAGGAAACTGCGACGATCGTCAAAATCGGCGGGACGGATGCGGTTCGACAGCATCTTTCGGAGCTTGATTTTACAGTCGGGGAACAAATCAAAGTCATCAACAATATTTCCGGAAACCTGATCCTACAGGTGAAGGGAGCGAGAATTGCCTTGGATCATGAGATGGCTTCCAAGGTGAATGTGAATCCGAGTCATTGAAAGCGAGAGCCAGGGAGAGTGCTTGGCTCTCATTACATTCAGTCAGAAAAAAGGAGAGAGATGAAGACACTGAAGGATGTGAAGGTAGGAGAGAAATGTAAGGTTCTCAAGCTGCATGGGGAAGGGCCTGTGAAGCGCCGTATCATGGACATGGGAATCACCAAGGGCGTGGAGATTTATGTTCGAAAGGTTGCGCCGCTGGGGGATCCGATGGAGCTGAATGTGAGGGACTATGAGCTTTCCATTCGAAAAGGCGATGCGGAGATGATTGAGGTCAAGTGAGACCAACGGGTTGACAGACCCGGAAATGTAACAGAATGGTTTGTGGAAAGAAAATAAAAATGGAGGAAACAATGGCGATTAAAATTGCACTGGCCGGCAATCCGAACTGCGGCAAGACGACACTTTTCAATGCGCTGACCGGTTCCAATCAGTACGTGGGAAACTGGCCGGGCGTAACGGTTGAGAAAAAAGAGGGAAAATTAAAGGGAGAGAAGGATGTTGTAATCCAGGATCTTCCGGGAATCTATTCACTGTCTCCGTATACGTTGGAAGAGGTGGTATCCCGTAATTACCTGGTGAATGAAAAGCCTGATGCGATTCTGAATATTGTGGACGGCACCAATATTGAGAGAAATCTTTATTTGACGACACAGCTGATGGAGCTGAACATTCCGGTTGTGGTGGCCGTCAACATGATGGATCTTGTGAGAAAGAGCGGAGACCGGATTGACATCAAGAAGCTTTCCGAAAAGCTGGAATGTCCCATGATTGAGATTTCGGCGCTGAAGAATGGAAGTCTCCGGAGGCAGCGAAGCTGGCGGTGAAAGCAGCGAAGGAGGGAGTCCAAACCAAAAAGAGAGGCGTCTTTTCGGGAGAGCTGGAGGCAGTCATCGTCCGGATCGAGGGAGAGCTGAAGGGAAGCGTACCGGAGGGGCTGCTTCGGTGGTATGCGGTGAAGCTGTTTGAACGGGATTCCAAGGTTCTTGAGAATCTGAAGCTGGACGCTGCAAAGAAAAACGCCATTGAAGGGCTCATTGAGAAGACAGAGAAGGACATGGAGGACGACACGGAGTCGTTGGTTACGAATGCGCGTTATGCCTACATTACAGCCGCATGTTCGGATTCGGTGGAAAAGAAGGGAAACAGACATGAACTGAAAATGTCGGATCGCATTGACCGGATCGTGACCAGCAGAGTGCTGGGACTTCCGATTTTTGCAGCGGTGATGTTTTTCATCTATGCCATTTCCATGGGAAAGTGGGCAGTGTCCATCGGTACGGCGGGAACCGATTTTACAAATGATGTCATTTTCGGCGAATAGGTTCCGGCTCTGTTTGACCGGTTGCTTTCCGCACTGAATGTGGCAGAAGGTTCCGTCGCATATGGCTTGATTCAAAACGGAATTGTGGCAGGTGTGGGTGCAGTTCTCGGCTTTGTTCCCCAGATGCTGGTGCTCTTTTTCCTGCTCTCCATTCTTGAGGACATCGGCTACATGAGCCGTGTGGCATTTGTCATGGATCGTATCTTCCGTCAGTTCGGTCTCTCCGGAAAGTCCTTCATTCCGATGCTGGTGGCTACCGGCTGCAGTGTTCCCGGCGTCATGGCTTCCCGTACCATCGAAAATGACAGAGACAGAAAGCTTACTGTCATGACGACAACCTTTATGCCTTACGGCGCGAAGCTTCCGATCATCGGATTGATTGCCGGCGCGCTGTTCCACGGAAGCGCAGCCATTGCGGCTTCTGCATACTTTATCGGCATCGGTTCGATTGTTGTGATGGGAATTATCCTGAAGAAATTCAAGGTGTTTGCAGGGGAGCCTGCCCCCTTTGTTATGGAGCTTCCGGTGTACCATGTTCCCTCCGGAACCAATGTGCTCCGCGCGACTTGGGAGCGCGGCGGATCCTTCATCAAGCGTGCCGGATCCGTCATCGTCCTGTCCTCCATCATCATTTGGTTCCTGTCCAGCTTTGGAACGGTCAACGGTCACTTTGGTATGGTGGATCAGCTGTTTGAGGATTCCTCCATCAAGACGGAGCAGACAGTCGATGACATTGCGGAAAAGATGAACATTGCACCGGAGGATGTGAATGCCATGGATACTTCCGTACTTGCAGGAGTCGGCAATGCGGCAGCAGTTGTGTTTAAGCCTCTTGGGTTTGGAAACTGGAAGCCGACGGTTGCAACGGTGACCGGACTGGTTGCGAAGGAAGAGGTGGTAGGAACCTTTGGTGTTCTTTACAACTACGATGCGGAGAAAGAGGAGCTTGGCGAAGAGGGAGAACAGATTTGGGATCGTGTCGCATCGGACTACACGCCGGTTTCCGCGTTTGCGTTCATGTGCTTCAACCTTCTTTGCGCGCCTTGCTTTGCAGCAATCGGAGCCATCAAGCGGGAGATGAACAACGCGAAGTGGACCCTTGCGGCAATCGGTTTCCAGACGCTTTGGGGCTACGTTGTAGCACTGATTGTATATCAGCTCGGTGGTCTGTTTACAGGGGAGCTGTCATTCGGAGTTTGGACGGTGATTGCGGCTGTGACGGCGGCATTGATTATCTACCTTCTGTTCCGCAAAGGATATCGGGCGGATACATCGGTGCGGACTCTGACCTCTGTGGAAGTGTCCGGAGTCTAATCTGAGAAACAAAGGAATCAGAAAGCGGGGAAAACAATGGGAGAAGTTCTGGTTTGGCTGTTGATCGCAGCATTGGTAGTGGTTTGCATCCGAAACATTGTAAAGAATTTAAAGAACGGATCCTGCGGGGGGTGCTCCTGCGACTCTCACACGTGTGACGGGAGCTGCAAATCCTGCAGCTATATGACAAATCCGGAAGAGATACCGGAACGCTTTCGATTGAAAAAGTGAAAAAAACGGATTGGGGGGACAGCAGTTCCCCTGAATCAAGAACCGGACGGATTCCGCGCTGACTGCAGTGCGGAATCCGTTTTTTTGATGGGAGCGGATGAGGCGGCCTGTTTCCGATGGGAGCGGATGAGGCGGCCTGTTTCCGATGGGAGCGGATAAGGCGGCCTGTTTCCGATGGGAGCGGACGAGGCGGCCTGTTTCCGATGGGAGCGGACGAGGCGAACTCTGTTTTGAAGGTGGGAGGAGGGAGTGAAAAGGAAGGTTCTGCTGGTCAAGTACGGGAAAAAAGGGTAGAATGATCCGACAGGGTTGCCAGGAGGGAAGCGGTGGGGGAGAAACCGCAACGAGAGGAACCGTAAGGAGAGAAGCGGTATGTCTCCAATCATCGCGGCAGGAGGGAAAGGATGGATAGGATAACATGAAGAAGATACTGATTTCGTCAATTTTGGCAGGGCTTTGCATCGCATTGGGCGGCAGCGTGTTTTTGTCTGTTGAGAACAAGCTGGTGGGAGCTGTCTTTTTTACTGTGGGACTTTACACGATCTGCACCATGCGGTTTCATTTGTTTACAGGAAGGGTTTGCTATGTCCTGCAGCAGAAGCCATCTGATCTGCTTACGCTTCCTGTGATCTGGATCGGTAATCTGATGGGAACCGGAGTGGTCGCGTTGGCCGAACGGCAGACGCGAATCGGGGCAGTGCTTCAGGAAAGGGCAGGGATTCTGGCGGCTGCAAAGCTGAACGATCATGTCATCAGCATTTTCATTCTTTCGATGCTTTGCAACATGCTGATTTACATTGCCGTGGAGGAGTATGCCTCCAATCCCCATGAAATCGGCAAGTACCTGGGGCTGTTCTTTGGCGTGATGGTATTTATTCTTTGCGGCTTTGAGCACTGCATAGCAAATATGTACTACTTTTTTATGGCGGGGCAGTGGACGGGAAAGACAGTGGTCTACCTGCTTCTGATGACAGCAGGGAATGCGGTAGGCGGCGTGCTTCTTTGCCTTTTGAAAACAGCGTCAGCAGAGCGAGGATAGAAAACAGAAAAACAGAAGGACACCAAAATAGGAAAACAGAAAACAGCACGTTTCTAACTGGTGCAAGTCCGGAGTCCGCCCGGTAGTGGGAAGGACATAGCTGAAAGCAAGGGTGTCTGCCGCGAGGTAGAATCGGAAGGAAGTTACATTCTCCATGAGGTTCCCTCAAATACATTTGAATTCAAGTTGAAAACAAGATGAGCCGGAAATACACTCTTTATGTATTCCCGACCCATCTCGTTTTTATTTCAAAACTCCGCTCCCGTAGAGAATGCAATAGAGAAGGAAGAGCGCCAGAAAATATTTCCAAGAATTTCTCACGAGAAAGATAGTAAACTGTTCCAGTCGATAAGTAAGCGGATACAATCCTTTCCACTTTTCGCTCGTATTATAATTCTTGGTGAACTTTCCTGTGAACCACTTATCTTTATCAAAAATCCATGTAACAAGACCTGTGATGATAAGCGGAATAAAGAGCCAACGTTCCATAAATCGAGTGAAACGTTGTATCAACGGCAATGGGACAAAGGAAACAACCCAGCATATGTACATGCAATTCAGACTCAGCAGTTCAACAAAGTAAACTTTAGAGAGAATGCTATTCCTTTCTTTCATAAAAGCTTTACCCAACAGTTATTGTTGATTAATAGGTAAATCGAGCAGATATCGGTCCCAGATTCCAACCCAAAACCCCATCATTCGTATAGCCATAGGTTTCAGAAAAATTGATAACCATGCCCGTAGCATTTGCAGGAATGGGATTAATCGTACTCGCAATCATCGCTGCAAGCGCAGCATTAAAACCTCTAGAGGTCATCCATATCCACAATATAGAGATTACGCTTATCATTACTTGCGCAATAGTCACTTGCCCAGTTGCAAGATAAGTCAAACAGCAAATATATAAGTATGTCATCCTTAGAGCTTTTTGTTTTTTAATCTACCACTTTTATATACCCAGAGTGCAGGGGCGTCAAGCATTTTACACGTTTCTTTTTCTTTATCTCGCTTTAATATGCCCATATCCCACAAATAATTCTGACTATTTCCCTATTTGTCAAAGAATATTGCTTTTCACAAATGAGTCTTTCAGATCAGCTATAGTCAAATTTCACAATTTAGACTTGCCAAATAACGATGAATCTCTTTAACATATGTTTCCTATCCATGTCATTGTATGTGCATCTGGAAGCAGTGGAAACTGCCAAGGACACGACTCAAAAGACTACGTGGGCTCAAAGTGCCGGAATGGCCGGCATATCAGACGGCCAATACCCGGAGAGGCTGCTGGTGGATGGTTCACACCGTGGGCGTCAAGACTGCCATCACAAAAGAAAGACTGACAAACTGGGGCTTTTATGATCTCGCCGCAGCTTATCAGTCTATGCACGTCAACTGTTAAAACCGCCGTGTACTGAACGGTACGCGCGGTGGTGTGAGAGGACGGCGGCTAGTCACCGCCTCCTACTCGATTCATAACCACGGAAGCCGGGAGCCGCAGCTTACTTACTCTGCCCGTTCCATACGCCATTGCTGTCCACATAGTATTTTCCGTTGTCCACCCACTGACTGGTGAGCATGCGGCCCTGCGTGCTTCCCGAGTCGGTGCTGAGCCAGTACCACTTTTTGGAAAACGGACTCTGCAGCCATCCGGTCTTCATGTAGCCGCTCTTGTTAAAGAAGAACCAATAGCCGTCAATTTGCTGCCAGTTGTTGGTGGGGTAAGAATGGTCTGCGTTGCAGTACCACCAGCCGTTGTTGTCTCTGAGCCATGCACCCTTTGCGGATCCGTTGCTGGAGGGAGAGGTGGTGCTGCTGCTGCCGGTCTTTCCGCCCAGCTGATTTAACAAATCTTCATCCACATCCAGGTCATCCGATTCTGTCCAATTTCCTTTGTAGCTGCCGATCAGCGCTCTGACCCTGACGCGATAGGTTCCTTTTCCGTTGGCACGAATCACATCGCGGAAATTGTACTGGGTGTTGTTGGTCTTGATGGTTTCTTTTGTGGAGGAACCACGGAGGATCTTGACCTCGTACTGATCGGCATCGTTGGCCTGTTCCCATTCCACATTGCCGTTGTCCTCCTCCGACCAGGAGACATCGCTGACCTCCAGGGCGGAATCATCGGTGGAGCCGATCTTTGGAAGCGTGAGCGTGAGATTCATGGTGTTGCTGCTGGAGCCGCTGGTGCTGAGCTTGGTTACGATTGCCTCATCTCCGGAGATCTTCACATTTTCCCGTTTTAATCCCTTGAAGGTATAATCCCTGTCGGCTCTCAGCTTCAGTGTTACCTTTGGCTTTTTACCGTAATCGGTGTTGGAGATGGAGGAGAGAGAAACGGAACTGACCCCGTCCTCGTCGCATTCCACCTCCACGTCTCCCTTGGTCATGCCGTGGGACAGCTCATAGTGGAGATCAATATCAAGAGAGGAAACCGACTCCTTTTGCTTTGCCATGGATACTACATTCATGCCAAGTGCCATAGCGACTGTTAAAAATACCGGAAATGCTTTTTTCAATAATTTTTTCTTTGCCATTGTGCCACCTTTCCTGGGGGGTGTCAGTGATGATTTTTATGGTATTATCCTAACGGATCAGGAAGAAAAATCATAGCGCTTTTGAATTACGTTTCTCTTACAATCCGTATAACATTCGGGAGAAACCGTTAAGGTTCCCGGTATTTTCCCTCTGTACCACATTCGGGAGAAACCGTTAAGGTTCCCGGTATTTTCCCTCAGCGTCTACGGTGTAATGATCCGGTGTGGTGGCATTGGTAAGCATGGCACCGTCCGTCCCCACATAGTACCAGACCTTCTCCTCGGTGGCACTTCGAATCCAGGAGGAGGCGAGCATAACGCCGTCCTCTCCGGAGAAATACCACTTGCCGTTGACCAGATACCAGCCGACTGCCGTGCTGCCGTCTTCTTTTTGGTAGCTCCACTTCCCGTCGTTCAATGCGACCCAGTGAGGGGTACCCTGCCCGGAAAAGAGCGAAGAGGTTCCGGGTCCTCCATTTGTCCCGGTTTTCGCACCTTGAAACGGAGACGTCTCTTTTTTGGCGTCATTCAAGGGACGATTTTTCTTGAGATCGGAGAGATCCTCTGAGGAAATGGTTGTCTTGCCGTATGCCCTGCCGGGCTCTCCGCCCTTTGGCCTTTTTTTGGTCATGACCAGTGCATAGTAGGTTCCGGAGCCCTTCTTCAGCACTTTTTCCGTGACGTCACAGAGTTCAACGCCGTTGGGCACGGTAGCTGCGCCGCCGATTTTATTTTTGGCGGTGAAGTCCGGACTTTTATACAATTGGACGCTGTAGCTGGTTTTGCTTTCGCCGTCGCTCCAGCCCACCAGAACCTTTGTGTCCGAAATGTCAAAATAGACATCGGAGACGGAGTAATCCTCCTCTTCCTCCTCATTTCTTTTTGCAAACGAAGGGAAGCTCACGGAGAAGATGAGAACGCAACAAAGAAGAAAAGAAAAAATACGCTTTGACTGCTTCATAGAAAAGTCCTCCTGAATAAACACATGTGGAAGCTGCGAGGAACCGGGGGGTCGTCAGGCAGCTGAGTCAAGAAACAGCCGGGTCACAAAGTGACCGGGCGAGATCCAGTATACCATAGAAGAGGGATCCTGCGCCAGATGGAAGCAAGAGAAAACAGCGGCTTAAAGGGTCTCCTCTGCTTTTGGAAGAGAAAAAATAAATTCGGATCCCACTCCCTCTGTGCTGATCAAATCTATGTTCTCTCCGTGGGCCTGAATGATTTCCCGGACGATGGAAAGACCGAGACCGGTTCCTTTTTTATCCTTTCCCCGGGACTGGTCGGATTTGTAAAACCGATCGAACACACGTCCCCGGTCCTTTTTTGAGATTCCGCAGCCGTGATCCTTGACCGACACAAACACACGTCCCCGGTTTTCATAGCTTTGAATGTCGATTTCACCGCCGACGTCAGAAAACTTGATGGCGTTATCGGTCAGGTTGTAGAGAACCTGCTGAATTTTTTCGTAATCGGCGAAGACCATTTCCTGCTCCACATCGAAGCGCAGATTGAAGTGCAGTTTTTTCTCCGTGCACTGAACCTCAAAGCTTTCCGCAGTGGCCCGGATGGTGCGGTTGATGTCAAAATTACTGCGGGACAGCCTGCGGCCGGAGTCCAGCGAGTTCAGGGTTAGCATGCCCTGGGTGAGCTTGGTCAGACGATCGGCCTCATCAATGACACGGCGCAGGTACTTTTCCCGCATCTCGGTGGGAATGGTGCCGTCCAGGATCGCCTCCAGGAAGCCCTTGATGGAGGTGAGAGGGGAGCGAAAGTCGTGGGAGACATTCTGAATGAATTTTCGCTCATCCTCCTCGGAGCGCTCAAGGCGGTCTGCCATGTAGTTCATGGTATCGGCGAGGTACCCCATTTCGTCCCGGGATGAGATGTGGATCCGGTAGGAAAGTGTGCCGTCTGCAAACTGTCTGGCTCCCTCCGTGATTGCCTTGAGCGGGCGGTACACGATCAGCCCGAATACAAGAAGGATGGAGAGGGAAAGCAGGAAGACGATGCCGAAGGTGATGTAGACGATATTTAGAATTTCATTTGCACTGCTTTGCACCTCCTCCATCGGGAGGTGAATTACCACATATCCGTGGGTGCGGTAATTTCCGGTAATGGGAGCGGATACGCTCAGCACGGGGTAGGGGAAGGAGCCGAAGTAGGTTCCGGTCATATAAGACCGGTTTCCCGTGGCGGTCGGATCGAAATTCGGAATGACGTCATCGTCCCGCTTCCCCTCAGAATCCACCAGAACAGAACCGTTTCGATCCATCACCCAAATCTGCGCCTGAAGATACGTTGCGACTGCGCGGAGCTGAGGATAGGCATTGGCGATGGGAATGTCCTCCCCTTGATAGACGGTGGAGTAGGTGGAAGCGATGAGGCTTGCCTCGTCGTAAAGGGTTCGGCTTCTGGAACGGGTCAAATAGCTGTAGGTGAGGCGGGAGGACAGGGTCGCAACTGCGACAAAGCCCGTGATGCCGAAGAACAGATAGCAAAGTAGAAATTTAAGGTACAACGAGTGTTTCATAGGCCATGGCTCCCACCGTTTGCGCGGTCATCAGTTCACATTGAATTTATAGCCGACTCCCCAGACGGTTGTGAGAGACCAGTTTCCCCTGTCTTTGATCTTTTCACGGAGACGCTTGATGTGGACATCCACCGTGCGGGTATCACCGGCGTATTCATACCCCCAGATGTGATCGAGAAGCTGCTCTCTGGTAAAAACCTGATTCGGGTGGGAGGCAAGAAAATAAAAGAGCTCCAGCTCCTTCGGAGGCATTTCCACAGCAGCACCGAGATAGGTCACGGAGTAGTTGGTGAGGTTGATGGTAAGGTCCGTGTAATGCACGATTTCGCTCTGGGTCTCCTCCGGAGCGGGCACGGCTTTTACCTGCTGGAAGCGTCGGAGCACTGCCTTGACACGGGCCACCAGCTCCTTGGAATCAAAGGGCTTCACCATGTAGTCATCTGCCCCCAGCTCCAGCCCCAGCACCTTGTCAAACACCTCTCCCTTCGCCGAGAGCATGATGATCGGAACCGGTGATTTGGTTCGAATTTCCCGACAGACCTGGTAGCCATCGATACCGGGAAGCATGAGATCCAGAAGAATCAGGTTCGGAAGAAATTCCGGAAACACCCGAAGCGCAGCCTCTCCGTCGGTCACAATACGGGTTTCGTAACACTCCTTCATCAGATAGAGCGAAATAAGCTCCGCAATATTTTCGTCGTCGTCTACAATCAGTATTTTCTGCTTTTCAGCCATAGATTCCGCTCCTCACTTAAAGCTGACAATCGTGACAGCCTCCCCGCCGTCATCGTATGCCGCCTGTTTGAACGATTTGATATAACCTTGCTTACGGAGCCACGCATGAATTCCCTTTTTCAGCGCACCGGTTCCCCGCCCGTGAATGACTCGGACAGCCCCCAGATGCGAAAGTAAGGCATCGTCCAGGTACTTATCCAATTCTGGGATGGCTTCATCGACCGTGAGACCGATGAGATTGATCTCAGGGGAAATGTTCGCCGCTTTGGAAAAAGAAGGGGAAGACAGCGGGCCGCGAGCCGACTTTTGCTGACCGATGCCCGATTCTTCCTCGATTCGCACAATGTCATCCAGGCTGACCTGGGTGCGAAGGATCCCCATGCGGACAAACAGCTTGCCGTTTCTGTCCGGCAGAGAGGAAACGATGGCGCGGTGATTCATGCTGATGACGCGGACACTGTCGCCCAGGGTAAGCTTTGGCGGCGCGGCCGGTTTCTTCACGGAAGCGGGCTTAAGAGCACGCTCCGTCTTTTCCACCCGCTTTAAATTCTCCCGAATGCGGCTTCGCTCCTTTTCCAGCGCCCGCATGAGACCGGAATCGTCGGTCAGGCGGTTGATGCGACGGATGGAGTCATCTGCAGTTTCCTTTGCCTCCGCCAGAATCTGCTCCGCCTCTTTCTTTGCCCGGCTCAGAATTTTTTCTTTTTTGGTCTCGATGGTCTCATCCTGTTGTTCATAGCGGGATTTTAACTGCTCGATTTCTTTCCGGTAGCGGTCGATTTGCAGCCGCTCCTTTTCAATGGTGCTGCGGTCTGCCTCCAGCTTTGTGAGCAGATCCTCAAAGGCGGCGTCATTTTTTTCAATATATGTTTTGGCGTCCTCGATAATATGGCTCGGGAGCCCCAGTTTTTTTGAAATCGCGAAGGCGTTGGATTTTCCGGGGACGCCGATCAGGATGCGGTAGGTGGGGCGAAGGGTCTCCACATCAAATTCACAGCAGGCATTTTCCACGCCGGGGGTGGAGAGGGCATAGACCTTAAGCTCACTGTAATGCGTCGTCGCAACCGTCCGAATTTTCATGCTGTGCAGGAAGGAGAGAATGGAGGTGGCAAGGGCAGCGCCCTCTGTGGGATCCGTTCCCGCACCGAGTTCATCGAAGAGACAGAGAGAATCTGCATCTGCTTTTTCCAGAATTTCCACGACCTGCTTCATGTGGCCGGAAAAGGTGGACAGAGATTGCTCAATGCTTTGTTCGTCGCCGATATCCGCAAAGACATTCCGGAAGACGGCGAGCCTGCTCCCCTGAAAGGCGGGAATGTGAAGCCCCGCCTGCCCCATCAGCGTGAACAGCCCCACTGTCTTCAGCGATACGGTTTTTCCGCCGGTATTGGGGCCGGTCACAATGAGAAGATCAAAGCCGTCCCCCAGGCGGATGGAGATCGGAACCACCTGCTCCTTCGGAATCAGGGGGTGACGTGCGTCTTTGATTTCCAGGATTCCGTCGGTGTTGAAGGCGGGCTCGCTGCCCTCCATCTGCTGAGAGAGTTTGGCCTTGGCAAAGACAAAGTCCAGGTGGGCGAGAAGCGTTAGGTTGGCCTCAAGATGCGTTGCCTCAGGGGCGAGAAGAAGACTCAGGCGTCTCAAAATTTCGGAGATTTCCCGCTGCTCCCTGAGTTCCAGCTCCCGTCGCTCATTGTTGATGCGAATGGCGGCGAGAGGCTCGATAAAAATGGTGGATCCCGTGGCACTCTGATCGTGAATCATGCCCTGAACCTTATTTTTAAATTCACTTTTTACCGCGAGACAGTAGCTTCCGTCCCGCATGGTGACGACTTGCTCCATAAGGCAGCTTCGATATTGGTTTAACGCAGCATTCAGCTCATTTCGCATGCGCTCGTCCATGGCGCCAAGCTGCTTTCTGAGCTGGTGCAGCTCAGGGGAAGCATGGTCTGAAATTTCGTTCTCCGACAGGATGCAGCGCCTCAATTCGTGGAGAACAGAAGGAAGGGGATCCAGAGATGCAAAGTATTCCTCCAGAGAATCCGGAAGCACCTCCTCCTCTTCATGAAAGCCGTAGCTTCGATTTTGTTCGGCGGATTCCAGCAGGGAGGCAATCTGGGACAACTCCGAAAGGGAAAGAGAAGCTCCCACATTCAGGCGCACCAGAGAAGGACGAATATCCCGGAGCGCTCCGAAACCGGGATGCCCCTTCGTGCGAATCCTGGCGGCAGCGTCTGTGGTCTCCCGCTGCGCCTTTTGTATGGCAGAAAGCTCAACCGACGGCAGCAATTCGCGGCAGAGACGCTTCCCCGGGGCGCTGTGCGCCAGAGAAACAAGCCGATCAATTATTTTTGCGTATTCCAGTACGTGTAGTGCTTTTTTATTCATGTAATCCAAACCTCGGTCTGTGCCCATGCTCACCCTATATTCTGATTTGCAGTATAACACAGAAAGCCCTCGTATGCGGGAGGGATTTTATGGTATACTGAAATTCGGATTTATCATGAATTATCGGTGCTTTCAGAGACAATGCGAAGGGATTCCGGCAGCGGAGGACAGTCAATGGCGGAAAAACCGAATCAGGATCATCATGGGGAGAGATCGAGAGAATTTATTACGCAGCAGATCACGGGGCGAAATGATCGCGGGAAAAGAATGCTGAAGCTGGCAGGAAAGACGATGCTGGTCTCACTGGTGTTTACGGCAACAGCGGTTTTGACTGCGTCGGCACTGATTACCAGATTACACCTGATTCCGTTCCAAGGGGAGGGGAATCACTTGGAAGAGCCGTTTCACATCGGACGGGATGAGACAGAGACGGCGGCAGAGAGTAAGGAACAGGGAGGATCGGAGGCGGCTTCGGAGGCAGCGGGAAGAGAAACGGAAAAGGGCGCGGGAGCAAATGAAACACGGACTGACGGGACGGCGGAGGCAGCGAGTGCAGGGGAAGCTCCGGGTACAGCAGCACCCGTCACATCGGAGTCGGAAGCCCGTTCGCTTTCCATGGAAGACCTGGTAGCCCTGAGCAGCCGCCTGCAGGAGGCAGTTAACCTGGCGGATAATTCCGTTGCATCCGTCACACACTTAAAGGAAGGAAAGGATTGGTTCGATAATTCCATTCAGACGGAGGGTGTGTACTCCGGCGTGGTGATTGCAAAGACCGGAGGAGAGCTTCTGCTTCTCACCACAGCGGAGGCAGTCAACGGCGCGGATGCACTGACTGTGCACTTTCAGCGGGGGAACTCCATGAGCGCCTCGGTGAAATGCCGGGACATTCCCACCGGACTTGCGGTGCTCTCTCTTCCGATCACGGAGGAAAACCGGGGATTGCTGGATACCGTGGAGGCACTTCCGCTGGGAAGCTCCTATCGCCTTCGCCGCGGCGACCTTGTCATGGCGGTAGGCGCTCCGCTGGGCATTGTCCATTCGGCGGATTACGGCATGATCTCGAATATTACCAACGGGGTCAATGTGACCGACGGTCTGGCGTCGCTTATTTATGTGGACTGCGCAGGAAATGCAGCCGGCGGGACGTGGGTTCTGAACAGTGACGGAGAGCTGGTGGGCTGGGCAACCGACGTGCTTTCAGACGCCCGCATTCCCCACACGGCGCTCCTTGGAATTTCCGATTTCAAGGATGTTCTGGAGCGAATGATCAACGGACAGGCTTCTCCGTATCTGGGAATCAAAGGAACCGCTGTCCGGAAGGAGCAGGAAGCACAAGGGATTCCTTCCGGAATTTATGTCATAGAAGAGAAAAAGAACAGCCCTGCTTACGAGGCGGGCATACAGCCCGGAGACATCCTTGTGGCGATCGGCGGGAAGAAAGTCACCTCCATGCGCGAATATACGGCGGCGCTGGCGCAGGTGGGCGCAGATGCAGCGACGACGGTGGAAGTGATGAGAAACGGAAGAGAGCGCTATGCCCTGATCCGCTATCAGCTGACGATGGGCGCCCGGTAGCATTAGAAAGAGAGAGCAGCATGAGAGCGATTGCAACGTTACATGAAAATATGCACATTTCCGAGGTGTATTTGTGTCGGCAGAAATCCACCTTTTTGACGAAAAGCGGAAAGGAGTATGAGAGTCTGGTGCTCCAGGATAAGACCGGGAGTGTGGACGCCAAAATATGGGATCCCGGAAATCCGGGGATCGGGGAGTTCGAGGCAGCGGACTATGTGGCTGTCGATGCCGACGTCACCCGATTCAACAACAATCTCCAGCTGAATGTCAGAAGAATTCGGCGCGCAGAGGAAGGGGAATACGTTCCCTCCGATTATCTGCCTGTCTCTTCCAGAAATGCGGACGACATGATGGCGGAATTGAAGCGCATCATTGCCTCTGTCAAGGAAGAGCACCTGAACCGCCTCCTTCGCGGGCTTTTTCTGGAGGATGAGGAATTTCAAAAGAAATTCCGCTTCAGCTCTGCCGCAAAGAGCGTTCACCATGGGTTTGTGGGCGGATTGATGGAGCACACGCTCAGCGTGGCGCGGCTCTGTGAGTATTACAGTCAGAATTATCCGATTCTGAATCACGATCTGTTAGTGACGGCAGCACTTTGCCACGACATCGGCAAGGTGAGGGAGCTCTCGGCTTTTCCGGAAAACAGCTACACAGATGAGGGACAGCTTCTCGGTCATATTGTGATCGGATGCGAAATGCTGAGAGAACAGATCAAACGAATTCCCGGTTTTCCGGAAAAGAGGGAGACAGAGCTCCTGCACTGTATGATCTCGCACCATGGAGAATATGAATTCGGTTCTCCCAAAAAGCCGGCGCTGATTGAAGCCATGGCATTGAATCTGGCGGATAATGCCGATGCGAAGCTGGAGACCTTTAAGGAGGTTCTGATGCAGGCAGGAAACAATAACGGGTGGCTTGGCTTTAACCGATTTTTGGACAGCAATGTCAGAAAGACCTCAGAATAAGAAAGCGCGAGGACGGAGGACGCCGGACACGGCATAGGAAGAAACAAGCAGAATCGAAGAAGCACGAAGGATCGGACCTGCGGAGATTGGAGGCGACGCTTCGCGAGTTCCGGGGCGGCTGAAATGGAATAAAAAGGAGATCCATGAGGGGGAAATCAGGCGTGAAGCGGAGTAAGGGTCCCGGAGGTATGGGAGATACAGGAAGCGGCATGTACCGAAAGAATCAGGAAATCGAATTGGAAATCACAGATCTGGGAACAGAGGGGGAAGGGATCGGTCGAACCGATGCCTTTCTTTGGTTCATTCGGAATACAGTGCCGGGGGATCGGGTCAGGGCGACGGTGATGAAGGTAAAAAAGAATTACGGCTATGCCCGGCTTCAGAAGGTCCTTCGCCCCAGTGAAAACCGCATCTCTCCGCCCTGCCCTGTCGCCTTGACCTGCGGTGGATGTACGCTTCAGATGATGAACTACGAGGCACAGCTTCGCATAAAGGAACAAACGCTGAGAAACAATTTGCTTCGCATCGGCGGACTTGATTTAACACATGTTTCTGTGCATCCGATCATCGGGATGGAATTTCCCTTTCGTTATCGAAACAAAGCGCAGCTTCCCGTGGGAAGCGATGGGGACGGTCTGCCTGTGGCAGGCTTTTATGCCGGCGGCTCCCATCGGATTATTCCCTGCGCGGACTGCCTCATCGGCGTGAAGGAAAACGGACCTCTTCGCGACGCCGTGCTTTCCTGGATGAAACGCAATCAGATCTTGCCGTACCAAGAGACCACGGGAGAGGGCTTTGTGCGCCACATTCTGATTCGGAAAGGCTTTTGCAGCGGGGAAATGATGGTCTGTCTTGTCACCAATGTAGAGGAGGCGAGGCACGGGGCTTTGCAGGAGCTGGCAGAAGCGCTGATGCAGTTTCCGGCGGTGACCACCGTTGTTCAAAACATCAATACGGAACGAAGCAATGTGATCCTGGGAAAACGCACCAAAATTCTGGCGGGATCGGGTGTGATTCATGACCGCATCGGCGAGGTGGAGTTTGCGCTGTCTGCCCAGTCCTTTTATCAGGTAAATCCCATACAGACCAGGAAGCTGTACGAAACGGCGCTTCATTATGCGAATCTCAGCGGAACAGAGCTGGTGTGGGATCTCTACTGCGGCATCGGCACCATCTCCCTTTTCCTCGCAAAGAAGGCCAAGGCTGTGCGCGGTGTGGAAATTGTGCCGCAGGCCATTGCGGACGCAAAAAGAAATGCAGCGCGAAACGGAATCGACAACGCCGTATTTTTTGTGGGAAAGGCAGAGGAGATTCTTCCCCGCGAATATGGAAGGACAGGCGAGCGGGCCGATGTCATTGTGGTTGATCCGCCGCGGAAGGGCTGCGACGAGCGATGTCTCCGAACCATGAGGGAGATGGAGCCGAAGCGCATTGTGTATGTCAGCTGTGACTCCGCAACCCTTGCTCGCGATTTGAAGTACCTGCTGGCAGACGGAGGCTATGTACTGACCGATGTGCAGCCGGTGGATATGTTTCCGCAGACCGGGCATGTCGAGAGTGTAGTATTGATGTCTAGGGCTTAATAGGTGGGTGCATTTTTGCCTTTATGTAGCAGGGGTTTGCGAGGGTTATCGTTAAAAGGTTTAATGCGAAGCAGCTTTAAGCTGGGTTCTTGCGGTTTTTGAGCGCAGTTTGGCTGTATGGGGGAAGATGTCGACGGTGTAGGGTCGAGTGCACAGGATGTTAACGTTAAAAGGTGCACCCACCTTGCACCCAGCTTTGTGAAATAAGTAAGACGATAGTTAAGTTGCTTGAGGTACTAAGTTATATATGAGTACATGGTATAATAGTGACAATTATTTTCGGAGGTATCAAAAGATGGTACTTAATAAATCCTGTTCTAACTAATGTAGAGAGGTTAAATCCTCTCGGTATTTTCAAGGAGGATTTATGATACGTATTGATGATTTAACAAAAGTTGTAGGTGCAAGAACTTTATTTGCGATTGATCATCTATCTATTGGTGCTTGTGACAAGGTTGGTTTAATTGGTGATAACGGCACAGGCAAAACCACCTTTTTACGCATACTTTCAAGTCTTGATACTGACTACGCGGGGCGAGTTCAAATGAACGACGAGATTAGTTATTTGCTCAACAATTTAGAAGATGAACTCGGTTTTATATATCAGCGTCGTTTTCAGCAGAATTGTAGTAGTAGTCCAGGCGAGCAGCAAAGATTGAAACTGGAGCACCTTTTAGTTGATAATAAAGCATTTTTGCTTATTGACGAGCCTACATCACATTTAGACATTAAGCAAAGAAAGCTATTAGCTAAACGGCTCTATTCTCGCAATAAGGGTTTTATTCTTGTCTCCCATGATCGAGATTTTATTAATCAAACCTGTACGAAAATTTTCGAATTGGTCAATGGGAAAATTGAGGTTTATAGCGGTGATTATTCGTTTTACCTATGCGAAAGAGAAAAGAGGTATAAGTGTGCTGAGAGGGAATATGAGAGTTATGTAAAAGAAAAGAAGCGTCTTTTACAGGTTGCAAATGCAATAAAACAGCAGTCAGCAAAAGTAAAAACCACACCCAAAAGGATGGGTAACTCCGAAGCTAGGCTGCATAAAATGGGTGGACAACAAAATAAGAAGAAGCTCGACAAACAGGTAAAAGCCACTTTAGAAAGAGTAAATCAACTAGAGGTGAAGAGTAAGCCATATCAAGATGCAGCCATCAAGCTCAATATGGACGAGCGAGAAAAAATTCATTCCAAGGTACTCATCAGGGCAGAAAATCTCAATAAGAGCTTTGATAGCAAGGTGATTTTTAAGAATGTCAATTTTACGATAGACAATACAAATAAAGTTGCCTTATTAGGTGACAACGGTTCAGGGAAAACCACTTTGCTCAACATGATTCTTAACGGTGAAACGTGGACACATCCGAATTTACGAATTGGTTACTATAGTCAGCTAGGAGAAACACTCGACTATACAAAAACGATTCTAGACAACGTATTACCTTATTCAATCTATGACCAGTCAATGACGAGAATCATCTTGGCTCGTCTAGGTTTCAAAACAAATGATGTGTTCAAGCAAGTGAATGTGCTTAGTGATGGTGAAAAAGCCAAGGTGAAATTGGCGATGCTTCTAACAGGTAACTTTAATTATTTGGTGATGGATGAGCCAACTAACTTTTTAGATATTCGTGCCATAGAAGCCTTAGAAGAGCTGCTTCAAGGCTACGACAGACCCTTGCTTTTCGTGACGCATGATGTGTCCTTTATCAACAATGTAGCGGATTCTTTGTTACTTATCGAGAATGAAAAGATTACTGGTTTTGAAGGTGATTTGCAGCAATATAATGAGGAAAATGAGGTTTAGACGGTCAAGCCTTAACTTTGGTGTAAATTCATTTCTTTCCCTTTATCTGCTATTTTTATGTTCAAACTCAAACAAAAAAATAGGTGGGGCTTCCCCACTATCATGGCACTTGACCGTGCTATAAGATGCAGGAATGCGAACACGCAAAGCGTGTATGACAGTCGAGGAATCCCATCCATGTAAATTGTGTTGCAATATGCGACACAATAATTTATTATATGCGTATGGAGGTTGATTGATATGGCAGTTACTAAGACAGCGAATGTGAATGTGAGAATACAAGAAAATATTAAGCAGCAGGCGGAGCAGATTTTAGAAACGATTGGAATCCCTAGGGCTACTGCTATTGACATGTTTTATCGTCAAATCATTCTTAATAACGGTATTCCATTTTCGCTTACTATTCCAAAGTCGCTTCCGGCACGAGATGATATGGATGAGAAAACGTTTAACGCGTTGATGGCTAAAGGTTATGATCAGGCAGTTCGTGGTGATAGTTATCCTATAGATGATGTTTTTGAAGAGCTTGAACGTTGATGAGCAGCCGTGGGGTGAGCTTGGTTTTAGAAAAATACGCGTAAAAAATTATTACGTTTACTTTTGGGTTGATGAGAATAGAAAAGAAGTCCAAATATTCGCGGTTATTTACGTGAGAAGAGACCAGGTTAAGCAACCGGAACAGTTGTAATGTAATGCGCTGTCAAGCCAATCTTAAACCTTTTAACGATAGCCTTTCCTATCGTTAAAAAGTGAACCCAATATCTATAGTGTGCACTCAAAAAAGTGTAGCTATACTACCTGTTCTCTCAATCCATGTGGATACGGTTGTGTTACTGCAAAAGGTGAACTAGTCAAAGTCCTTGAATTCACGCACTTTTACGAGCATTTCACGTTCGATAAGACCGATTGGTCTGACCGTGGAAAGCATCTGAAAAAGTATATTCGTGTCATTGTAGCTGTTGAACTCGTAACGGTAGGTGCAAAAATAGCGCCTAGGTCGTAACGGTAGGTGCAAAGAACGAACCTGTCAGATTAAACAAATAATATGAATCGTCGGATGACGTTTAACTCATAGCATTTCCTGTGGGTTAGGCGTCATTTTTTATTCTACAAAACAAAAGGAAGGAGATACCAAAATGGGATTTGATTATTTCTACGGAAGGGGGACAGAGCCGTTTGCTTTTTTGCAGGTTCCTAGGGTGCTGATTGAAGATGAGCGATTTGCCGACATTACAACGGATGCGAAGTTTTTATATTCATTTATGCTGAATAGATCATTCCTGTCCGCAAGGAGCGGTTGGTTTCCGTGGCTTAGGGAGGTAGACAGCCTGGCATTGTGCAATGCACAGCTGCATCTGCAGACAGCCTACAAGAACTTTTTTCGGGATTCTTCGGTTGGTTTTCCGAAGTTCAAGTCAAAAAAGAATCCGGTAAGAAGTTATACGACAAACTGTGTAAATGGAAATATTACTTTGCAGAATGGTAAACTGAAACTTCCGAAAGCAGGTTGGATCTGCATAAAACAGCATCGGAGTATCGATGATCGTTATACATTGAAGGGTGCCACCGTCAGCCAGGAAGCAGATGATAAGTATTATGTATCATTGCTGTAGCGGCAGAAGAGCTAGAACATGAAATCAGACCAGTAGAAACCGCAATCGGGCTTGATTTTTTCCATGAGCGAATTGTATGTAGATTCCAATGGAACTCATGCAGATTATCCTCATTTTTTCCGAAAATCCCAGGAAAAACTTGCAAGGGAGCAGCGCAGGCTGAGTCATTGCGAAAAGGGAAGCAACCGCTACATGAAACAGAAAAAGAAAATAGCCAGACTCCATGCTCATATCGCACGTCAGCGGAAAGATTATCTGCACAAGGAATCCAGAAAGATAACCAATTTTTACGATCTTTTGTGTATAGAATCTTTGAACATGAAAGAAATGAGCCAGGATTCAAGGTTTAGAAAGAGTGTTCATGATAATGGATAGGGAATGTTTACTGATTTTCTTTCCTACAAATTAGAACGTGTCGGTAAGAAACTGGTTCGTATCGATAAGTGGTATCCCAGTTCAAAAATCTGCAGCTGCTGCGGAAAACTCAAAAAGGAGTTGAAACTGGAAGACCGTATGTATAGCTGCATCTGTGGAAATCAGATAAACCGTGATGAGAATGTAGCTATCAATATTTGCAGGGAAGGTTTGAGAATATCGGGAGTTGAACTTGATACAGAAAGAAAAATTTCCTGATTTTCCTCAAAAAATGTAGATTTTGTTCGGGACTGCGTAGATACGAAACAGTCCCGCTCATAATAACAGAACCGTGGGACACACGGGGATAGCGCACCATTGCGTTTCCACTCATCCTAACCAACATTGAAAATTTCATATTCCAGCGGAGCATCTGCCGCCTTTAAGACCTTTGTCTTTAAAGGATACAGCCTCCTTCGAATACATCCTGGGACCGCCCAATATCGTACTTGGGCGGTCTGGCCGTCATTCTTTGCGGGCCGCCGGAGTGGAACCGCTGGGAATGAATACCTATCTTTCTGCCTCCTTCGCTGCGGCGATGGCACGTGAAGGCGTTGCCCTGGCATTTACCTATCGTTCCTGCCGCGTCATGCAGGATAAATACCGATATTTGCGCATCGGCAAAGAGGGGATCTATCTCGATCTGGCACTGGCCTGGCCGGCCGGTAAATACCGCTCCCGGGCTGCCCTTGCATTGGCAGGGCTTTTTCAGGAAATGGCACCGGAGCTGCTGAAGCGGTGAGCTCTTTTACCTCAACTCTTCCGGTATTGCTTCAAAGAAAATATCTTTCCAGGCGCGTTTGAGTTGTTTTTCGTGAACCACATAGGGCTGCACGCCGATATATTTGGGGACGTTATTGCTGACAAGGGATTTGGCGACTGCAAGAGCAGCGGCTTTTCCCTGATCGTAAGGTCTCTGGGTGCTGAGTCCCTTTACAAATCCGTAATTCATTTCTTGTGCAATCTCGAAATCCAGATCCGTGGTAAAGACAGCGATATCCGTCCGGTTCAAAGCTTTTAAGGCCTTGATGGCAAGAAGGGCCGGCCTGTCCCAGCTGACGTAAAGTGCCTGGATATCTGGATGTTCTGTGACCATTTCCAGACATACTTTGTAGGCATTTTCAATTTGAATGAATCCTTTTCTGGCAGTGATTTCAATGTTGGGATAGGATTCCCGCAATATTTTTTCGGCATAGTTATCGCGCTCAGTAGTGCCGTAAAACATGGCACCGTGGATGATGAAACCGACTCTGGCATGGGGCGTTTCTTTCAGATATTCACCGATCATGCGTCCTGTGTTGGTGCCGTTTTCCCGTTCATTGACAGAGATACAGGAGACATAATCATTGCGGTTGAAATTTTGCGGAACGCTGCTCAGAAAAACCAGCCGCGTCATCCGGGATAGCTCCTGAAAGGCAGGGGCAGTTTCCACATCGTCACTGGGAATGGCGATTACCGCATCCGGATGCTGCATTTTAATGCTTTCAAGCTGCATGCTTTGGAGTGCCGGATCAAAATGGGCATCCATGGTAGAAATAATGTTAATGCCATATTGTTCCAATTCATCCCGTATGCCTTTCTGGTGAAGGGCCGCCCATGCAGTTCCCGTATAGTGAAATGAGACGGCAACCTGGTAATGCCCCTTTTTCAAAAGCGTTTTTTCTTCCTTGGAGAGAGAAATACTGTCCGGCGAGACTGCATGCTCTCCCAGGGGACCGTTGTCGATCATACGGGTGGAGTCGCGGAGGATCAGATGAATATCGGCATACCGGGCAAGAGGGGATGCGGGGAGATGGTTGATGCGGTCGAATAGTGCCTGTGATGCCAGTTCTGCCATCTGGCAGATATCTCTGTGAATACAGGATAGCGGCGGCGCAGTCAATTCACACCAGAGCATATCATCAAATCCGATAATGGAAATGTCACGAGGACAATCTTTTCCCAGTTCCCGAAGTGCCTTGAGCAAGAACATAGTCAGCCGGTTTCCGCCGGTGACAATGGCGGTAGGAAGATACCGGTTAATGCTTTTTTGTATATTCAGACTGATAACATCATAGGGCTGATATAAGCTTATCTCAGCAACGCAGGAGCTGCTCAGGGTCCGGTTAGCACACAGCAGAGCTTTTTCGTACCCGGTAATTTTCTCCTGCTTGGCGAGGCTATCTGTTTTCTCCACAAGAAACAGTACATTTTCGTGTCCGCTCTTAAAAAAGTAAGAAGTGGCGGATTGAAAGGCAGCATGATAATCAAATAAGATTCTGGGAGTGGTGTCATCATCAATATAACGCTCAACACAGATAAATGGGATCCCTGATTCATAAAGAAACGAATAGTCGGAGGGATTGCTGCTGGTGGGCGAGAGGAAAATACCGATTGTTTTGGCACTGGAAACCAGGTTTTTCAGTATACTTTGTTCTTCTTCCAGATTGTTATTGCTGACAGCGGTGTAAAACTGGTATCCCTGGCTGGTTGCGTAAGCCTGCAGCTGGTTGCAGAGATCACAGTAGAGAGCACTTTTTATGTTTGGAAGAACGGCAACAATCTGAGAACTGCGTCCACTTCTGATTTTCTGTACTTTCTTTTTGATTTTCTCGGAATATCCACTTTCTTCGATAATAGCTTCGATTTTATCCACTAGTTCCGGACTGACATAGCGTGTATGGTTGATCACATGTGAGACCGTAGCGATGGAGACGCCGGCTCTGGCAGCGATTTCTTTAATCGTCATAAAACTCTCCCTGATAGTTTGCATATGATTTACAATCATTTTGAAATAGGATTGATTTTCTAGTAATTAGTATAGCATAAAATAAAAAATGAAATGATACCAAAATAAAAATTTACGTAAAAAATAAAAACCAGGTGTAGAAGTGCATAAAATAACATAAAATAAGATGATTATATCGCTGAAATTAGTGCATTTTGTCTGAGGTGTGTTGACTAAAGGCACTTGAGAGGAGTATATTTAGTTATCAGATAGGAGAGCTCCTTCAGAAGAAGAAAATATTACGTAAAATAAAAATGAAACGAAAACATTTATTGTCAGAGTGATAGAAAAACAGGAGGATTAAATTCATGAAAAAAAGTCTTAAATTCACAGCAGCAGGTCTTTCCGTATGTATGATGGCAGCTTTGTTAGCAGGATGCGGTTCTTCCAGCAGTACGACAACGGAAGCGGCAGCGGATTCTGCAGCAGAAACAGAAGTAAAAAATGGAGAAGCTAAAAAGAGCGATTTATCCTTTGCATTCTGCACGAATACATTGAACAATACATTCCAGAGCTCTATCGATGCAAAACTCAGTGAACTGTGCAAGGAAAATGAAATTTCTTATACCTGCCTGGATCCGGATTACGATCTGAATAAGCAGTTGAGCCAGTTATCGGACTGCGCAAACAGCGGATATGATGCCGTATTTGTTATCCCGGTTGATTCCGCAGGTATTACTTCAGGATTAGCAGAGATTTCAGAAGCAGGCATTCCGATTTTCAATGTAGATACAGCTGTTATTGATGATGATATTGACCAGTTTGTAACACAGTTTGTTGGAACCAATGCATATATGGCTGGTCAGCTGGTTGGCGAGCAGATGACGAAGGATTATCCAGATGGAGCTAAAATTGCAGTTCTGGATTTCCCGTCCAATGAAAGCTGCGTAGACCGTGTAAATGGTTTCCTTGAGGGTTTAGGCGATCAGAAAGACAAATTTGACATTGTAGCACAGCAGGATGGCGGTGCTGCACTGGATCAGTCCATGGGACTGGCTGAGGATATTATCACAGCAAATCCGGATATGGAAGCATTCTTCTGTATCAATGACCCGTCTGCTCTGGGTGCAGCAGCAGCCATTAAAGCAGCGAACAAGACAGGAGAAATTGGTGTATATAGTATCGATGCATCTCCGGATGGAAAGCAGGCACTTCTGGATGGCGAATTTACAGCAGTTGCATGCCAGGTTCCGCTTCAGATTGCAGAATATGCCTTTGATGCAGCCGAGAAATATGTAGGAGGCGATACCGAGCTGGGTGAAAAGAAAGTATATCTGGATTCTCATCTGGTAGAGAAGGAAGAGGCTGAGAAGACTCTGAGCGATTGGCAGTAATATCCGGATGTTTCTGCAGGCGTTTTGGCCGGGAACAGCAGAAGCGGATTAGATAAAATTATAAAAGATGATAAATGCGGCGATGGTTTCATTGCCGCATTTCTAAATGAAATACGGAGGGTTCTATGGGAAAAACAATTCTGGAAATGATAGATATAAAGAAAAGTTTTTCTGGGATCTATGCATTATCAGGGATTAATTTTTCCCTGGAAATGGGCGAGGTTCATGCGCTTTTAGGAGAGAATGGAGCGGGAAAATCGACGCTTATCAAGGTCCTTGGAGGAATTTACAAGCCGGACAGTGGAAAAATCAGAATCAATGGTCAGGATGTGGAGATAAATGGTGTTTCCGATGCGCAGGAAAAAGGAATCGGAATCATTCATCAGGAGATTGTGCTGGTGCCGTATCTGACAGTTGCACAGAATATTTTCCTGGGAAGAGAAATAAAGACAAAGTTTGGCACTGTGGATATGAAAGAAACAAACCGCAGAGCTGGAGAGATGCTGGAGAATCTGGGTGTGAATATTCAGCCGGATACACTGGTAGAGACATTGACCATTGCCCAGCAGCAGATGGTTGAAATTGTAAAAGCAGTTTCCTTTGATGGAAGAATTATCGTAATGGACGAACCGACTTCATCACTTTCCAACGATGAGGTGGAGCAGTTATTCGGCATTATTGAGAGATTAAAAGAGAAACAGGTAAGTATCATATATATTTCCCATCGTATGGAGGAATTATTCCGGATTTCGGATCGGGTTACCATCATCCGGGATGGCGCTTATGTGGGAACAAAGAAAACATCGGAAACAAACGCAAATGAATTGGTTGCGATGATGGTAGGACGCGAGCTTCAAAGCTTTTATGCAAGGGATTACAATGATTTGGAACAGGCAGAAACTGCACTGGAGGTAAAGAATCTGACCTGTGAAAGTGTATTTTCGGATATTAGTTTCCGGGTTAGAAAAGGAGAAATTCTTGGATTTGCAGGTCTGGTGGGAGCTGGACGAAGCGAGATCATGGAATGTATCTTTGGAGCCAGAAAATATCAGAGTGGCAGCGTCCTTTTAAAGGGGAAAGAGGTTCATTTTTCAACTCCGATTCAGGCAATCAAAGCAGGAGTCGGTCTGGTACCGGAGGACAGAAAAAAACAGGGTCTGGTACTGGGAAATACGGTTGGATTTAACCTGACATTAGCTTCTATTGATTCCTATATCAATGGTGTGGCAATCAGCAATCGGAAATGTCAGGAAGTGATTGATTATTATAAAGAGAAGCTTCGTATCAGGGCAGTGGCAAACCGGGTGGAGCTGGTGGAAGCGGGAAGCCTTTCCGGTGGAAATCAGCAGAAGATTGTTCTCGGAAAATGGCTGGCAATTAAACCGGATGTGCTTATTCTGGATGAACCGACCAGAGGCGTGGATGTAAATGCTAAATTTGAGATATATTCGGTTATCAATGAACTGGCAAAAGAAGGAATAGCAATCATTATGGTATCCAGTGAATTACCAGAAATCATCAATATGTGCGACAACGTATGTATTATTAAGGCCGGTAAGATGACAGGAATGCTCGGAAAAGATGAGCTGGATCAGGAAAGAATTATGCAGTTTGCAGCGGGAGGTGAAGAATGATGAACGAAAAGAAACCTACAGAAGGCAATTCTATATTGTCTGTGTTTACAGGAAATACGGGAATTATTGGAGTACTTGTGATTTTGTGTGTGATTGTTGCGCTGGCAACGGATAAATTCCTGACACCCGGCAATATTATTTCCGTACTCAGACAGATTTCAATCAACACATACATTGCATTGGGAATGACCTTAATTATTATTCTTGGGCACATCGATCTGGCAGTAGGAGCGATCGTGGCGATGAGCGGTACCTTAACTGTTGGTCTCGTGGTAAACCAGGGAATGCCGATTGGTGTGGCAATTGCAGCCGGAGTGGCAATCGGAATCCTGGCGGGTCTGATTGATGGTGTAGTTGTATCGAAATTTCGTGTTCCGGCATTTATTATTACCATGGCAATGATGAATGTCTGCAATGGTATTGCCTATGTCTATTCAGGCGGACAGTCTACCCGTATTACAGATAAATTCTTTATTGCAATCGGTACCGGATATTTGTTTAACATCATTCCTCTTCCGGTAGTATATATGATTATTTTAATTGCAGTATTCAGTTTTCTGCTTTCAAAGACAAAATTTGGTACTTACGTATATGCGATTGGTGGAAATAGAGAGGCAGCACGTCTTTCGGGTGTTCCGATAAAAAAAGTAGAGATTATCGTATTTACACTTTCAGGAGCATTGGCTGCCTTTGCCGGTCTGGTATTAGCGTCCAGAATGTATTCTGGACAGCCTTCAGTCGGAAGCGGCTATGAGATGGATGCGATCGCAGCCTGCGTACTGGGCGGAACATCCATGGCAGGCGGCCGCGGACGTATCAGCGGTACTGTTTTTGGCGCAATGGTAATTGGTATTATTTCCAATGGTTTGAACCTGATTGGTGTCAGCTCCTACTGGCAGCTGATTGTAAAAGGTCTGATCATTGCTTGCGCAGTTGTTCTGGATTCCCAAAAAGGAAATCTGGCACTCTTAAGAAAGAAGAAATAGTTTTTTGATAGAGAAGGAGATCAGATATGGACTTTTTCAGAAAAATGTCATTTGCGGATTCCACCGGTGATGCGATTCCGTTTTATCATGAAGGTAAATATCATATTTTTTCGCTGACTTCCCCGCCGGGAACCACTGTATATCCGGCGAGACTGCGTACCACCTGGAGCCATTCGGTTTCAGAGGATCTGGTGCATTGGGAAGAGCTTCCGACGGCACTGTATCCGGGTGAGGGCGATGAGCCGGATGCTTCCGGTGTATGGACGGGTTCGGTTATCTACGGCGAAGGAAAATATCATGCATTTTACACCGGCTATTGCCTGACAGCTGAGTATCAGCAGACCATTTGCCATGCCACCAGTGAAGATGGAATTACATGGACCAAGGATGCGGCAAATCCCGTGATTAAACCGATGATCCAGCTGTACGAAAAATTGGACTGGCGTGACCCCTATGTGTTTTATAACGAGGAAGATAAATGTTACTGGATCCTGATTTCAGCCAGAAGACTGGATATGCCGGTTACAAGAAGAGGCAGTATCGTGCTATATCGTTCGAAGGATCTGGTAAATTGGGAGTACTATGGTCCATTATATTCGGCAGGCAACACTAATTGCCCAGAGTGCAGTGAGATGTATAAAATAGGTGATACCTGGTATCTTTCCTACTCGCGTTTTTCCGAATTCGTGAATACCATCTATCGTACATCTAAGTCTCCATTTGGACCGTGGAAAAAAACGAAAAAGGATGGCATCGGAGGACGCCGCTTTTATGCAGCAAAATCCATGCAAGATGATAATGGACGCCGTTTCTATTTTGCCTGGGCGCATGATCGTGCAGAAAACAGTGACCGTGGTGAGTGGTACTGGGGCGGAACCTTCTGTATTCCTCATGAGGTAGTTGCGACGGAAGATGGTCAGTTGGATGTGAAGCTTCCGGAAGAATATGTAGCCTGCTTTAAGGAAAAGGTTGATTGGAATTATCTTCCGGTTATGGGAGAGTATAAGCTCTATGGAGATACAACCGTTGAACTGGATGGTTGTGGAACAACTTCATATGGTTTTTTGGAACAGCCGGAAGAAAAGTTTCTGTTTACAGGTACGGTTATTCCAAAAGAGGCAAATGATTCCTTTGGTATTTTGTTAAAATCAGATCGGGAGGCAAGCGGATGCCTGTTTCTGGAGTTTGATGTGGCGATGCAGCGGGTATCGCTTCTGTCCTTGCCGATGGGAGTAGATCCGTTCTGGGAGCAGTCCTGTCAGGCAGTTCCGAAGGCAACCGAACCGGGACCGGATGGCATTCGGGTGGCTGAGAAGACCTTTGAGATTAAAGAAGGACAGACAATTGATGTGAAGATTTCGGTCGACCATGACATGGTTGAGGTATTTGTAGACGAGCAGGTGGCATTTACCTATCGTATTTTCCGGAAACCGGAGTATGAGATCGGTCTGCTGGCACAGGACGCAAAAGTAGAATTTGCCAATATTAAGATTCGAAAATAAAAGGCGGAGGATGATTCAGGTGAAAGCAAAGACGGATATAGCAGCTTTGGGCGAACTTTTGATTGATTTTACTCCGGCTGGAAACTCACAGCAGGGAATGCGCCTCTTTGAGCAGAATCCGGGAGGTGCACCGGCCAACATGCTGGCAGCCGCTGCTAAGTTTGGATTAAAAACGGCGTTTATCGGAAAAGTAGGCCGGGATATGCATGGTGATTTTCTGAAGGAAACCCTTGTGAAAGCTGGGATCAATACAGAAAATCTCATACAGGATGACAAGTATTTTACTACATTGGCCTTTGTTAGTCTGAAAGAAAATGGGGAGCGAGAGTTTTCATTTTCCCGAAAACCAGGAGCAGATACACAGCTTTGCATGAAAGAAATAGATAAGAGTATTTTGGAAAATACAAGAGTTTTTCATCTTGGTTCCCTGTCGCTGACCGATGATCCATCCCGGACGGCAACCTATGAAGCAGTCAATCTGGCAAAGAGCAGCGGTGCCCTTATCTCCTATGATCCAAATTATCGGGCGGTGCTGTGGAGCGATGTAGAGACAGCACAGCTTCGGATGCAGTCGGTGATTCCCTGTGTAGATATCATGAAGATATCAGATGAAGAGACAGCGCTTCTGACCCCTTATGAGGACCCGGAAGAAGCACTTAGATATCTGATTCGTCAGGGGGTTCGATTGGCAGCAGTTACCCTTGGCCGGGATGGTGCATTGATTGGAAATGCAAATGGAATTGTAAAGGCAGAAGGTTTTTCGTCTCAGGTGGTGGATACAACCGGTGCCGGAGATTCCTTCTGGGGCGGTTTTACTGCATCTTTTCTTCAGTCAGAAACAGAACCGGAACACTTGACCCGCGGACAGATGGTAGAATTTGGCCGTGTGGGAAATGCGGTGGCAAGCTTGTGCGTGGAACACCGTGGCGGTATCTCAGCAATTCCGGAGATGAAAGAGATTAAAGTGAGATTGGGAAAATAGAATAAAATTAAGAAGGGGCTGTCGCACTAAATGAACTGCTACCTGTCAAGTAGACAATTTAAAAAATAAAAAAACTGCCATCAGATTATTGATCTGGTGGCAGTTTTTATGCTACCGCCAGATACTGTTCGTGTTTCTCGAATGGTGTCAGAATCCCAAGCTTTCGCTGTAACCGCCACTTTGTCAAAATCGCCCTCAAAAAGCCTTGTATTTCAAGCCTGTATATACCTCTACTTCGTAACATGGGCATGAAAAAAGCGGTGTTCTTATACTTCTTTTACAGAAGCAAAAATCACCGCTTTTACGATTTCCTATTTAATTTTGATTCCCGCAACATACCTTTTGTATCTGTGGTAAAATACTTTTATCTGCAAGAGTTTTTACATCAAGGCTTTTTCCTCAAAAGTAGTAAATTGGTAGTAAATTCAACTTGTTCTCTTGCAAATATCCTTGTATTTCAAGGGGTTTGAGGGTTAATTATTAAAATTTATGATAAAATAACAATAACAATAGTTATCAATAGGAGGTGAAAATGTTAAAAAAATTTTTTGAAAATGTAAAAAATCCTAAAAATAATTTCGGTGGTCGTTTCATGGTGAAAGGAATGAACATTGGTCACGAAAAATTGGCGAAATGGGGCAGATCCTTTCTGCATATTAAAACCTCGGATGTAGTTTTAGATCTAGGATGTGGTGGTGGACGTAATGTTCAATACTTCCTAACAAAGGCTAAAAAAGTATATGGAATGGACTATTCAAAAACAAGTGTAGATATTGCAAGTTCAGTAAATAGCGAAGCTATAAGAGATGGCAGGTGTAAAATTATTGAAGCAGACGTGGCTAAGTTACCTTTTGAAGATGAATCCATAAATATAGTAACTGCCTTTGAAACAATTTATTTTTGGAAGAGTATAGAAGTACCTTTTAGGGAAATACATCGTGTTCTAATTAAGAACGGTCAGTTTCTAATATGCAATGAAGGAGCATACAGAGAACATAAAAATATAAAAAAATGGGCTGACATGCTAGATTTTGAAGTTTATTCTCCCGAATATCTCACAGAAACATTGAATAAGATAGGATTTAAATGCGAACATCATCTAGACGAGAAAGATCATCTAGTATTTTTAGCTAGAAAATTATAAAAAATTTGTGAATAATGAAAAATAAATTTTTAGGAGAAGTAGAGAAAAAATCTACTTCTTTTTTTATTGCAAGGAGGATTAGAATGGCAACAAACAAAAGATATTATTGGATAAAATTAAAAGAAGAATTTTTCACAGACAAGAGGATAAAAAGATTAAGGAGAATATCGGGAGGAGATACCTATACGATAATCTACCTTAAACTTCTACTACTAAGCCTAAAAGATGAGGGCAAACTCTATTATGACGGAGTAGAAAGTGATTTTATAAAAGAGTTGGCACTAACCATAGATGAAACAGACGATGATGTAATGGTTACAGTTAATTATTTAATCAATCAAGGCTTACTAGAAGTTGTAACAGAAAATGATGAATACTACCTAACTGAAATACCAAGCCTAATAGGATCAGAAACAGCTTCTACAAGGCGTTCAAGAAAGTCTAGAGAATTAAAAATGTTGCAATGCAACACCAATGCAACACATAAGCGACAAAAGTGCAACGGAGAGATAGAGAAAGATATAGATATAGAGATAGATAAAGAGAGAGAGGGAGAGGTAGAAAAAGATAAAAAGTCCACCCCTATTTTTTATGGAGAATATCAAAATGTTCGATTAACTGAAGAAGACTACCATAAGTTAAAGGATAAGCTGCAAAGTCATACAGATACAATGATTGAAAAGCTATCAAGATATATCAAAAGCTCTGGGAAATACTATAAAGACCATTATGGAACAATCCTTAATTGGTATGAAGAAGATAAAGACAAACTAAGACATCAAGGTGGAACTAAAAAAATGAACTATGAAGTAGGAGAATCTTTATAGATAAAAAGAGGTGGAAAGCCACTATTAAAGACTTTAAGTCTAAAAAGGTATCAAAGTATGCCAGAAAAAATAAAAATGTAAATATGACACTTAAAAGGAGATTAGAAAATTAAAGAAATGCTAGAAGACTTTTAGATGACAGTTACCAAGAGGGTCTAATTTTCACTGCTACTTATGCAGTGGGAATTGGACCTTTTTATTTAAGCAAATTCTATTTCAAAATTGGTTACCAAGAAAGACTTCTTTTCACTGTTAAGTATAAGAGGGTAATTTTAAACAATTTTGTTTCATCAAGATAAATATTTTCTGATGGTCAAATTTTAAAAAGATTAATAACTCTCGATAAATTTTGAACCTTAACAATTGAATAGACCAAGACAAGACGTTAATTATTCTTGGAGCGTAATAACCTAGTTGCCAAGATCTTTCTGCTGAATAATTCGGCAAAACAAGTACTGCTAAGCAAAAAAAGGAAGAAGAAATGGAGCGATAAGTAAGAGTTTGAATATAGGGAGGGATACCCTATCCGCTATGAAGGAAATGAGGATAATGATACTTCTAAGGTTGAAGCCGGCTCATCCGGAATAGAGGCGGAGGTGAGATTCCTATGTTGCTAATCCAAAGCACTTGTCAATGTCATAAAACTTAATTAAACAAAAATTATTATTAGATATAAAACTTTAGAGAGAGGAGGTACATATTGGACAATGACTGGAATGGATTGGCTGATTTAATAGCAAATCTGATTGCAAAATATGCTGGTGCTTTAGATTTAGATAATCTGCCCGATCCAACGCCAGCAAAAAATCAAGAGATGAAAAATAGTTTTGACATGGCAAAAACACAAATTGAGACGGACTAATAAAAGTATTATAATATACTTGAAATGATAGTCCAAACTTAAATTCAAAAAATTATATATGATAAGGAAAAGATACACGCACACACTTGCTTTCTAGAATTGTAAAAAGCCCTATATGTGGAGTGGGAATGTTTGGAAACAAGTGTACCAAGAAAAAGAAAGATGGCACAAAATATAAAGATTTTTACTACTATGGTTGTAAACATAGGCAGATGATAAGAGGTCATAAGTGTACATTCAGTAAGCAAATTAGAGAAGAATTGTTAGATGATGCTGTTGCAGAAGTGATTGTCAAGATTGTAAGTAATCCGAAATTTGCTTCTATGATGCAAGAAAAAATCAACATGAAGGTGGACACCTCTGAAATAGAAAAAGAAATAGATAATTACCAAAAGGAATTGAGGAAGAGTCATTCTACAAAGTTTAAGCTAATTGAGGAAATAGATAATTTAGATGTTGAAGATAAGCATTATAAGAGAAGGAAACAGGATTTAGATGATAGACTATATCGTATGTATGACAAAATAGATGAATTAGAAGCATCACTAATTGATGCGAAAGCAAAGAAACAGACTATTGAAGCTGTAAAACTCACAGGAGATAACATATATAAGGTTCTGATCTATTTTGATAAACTCTATAAAGTCATGAATGATGTAGAGCGTAGGAAGTTAATTACAGCTTTGATTTCTGAAATTCAAGTTTATGAAGAAAAACAACCTAACGGACAATGGCTAAAATCAATTACTTTCAAGCTACCAATTATAGACGATGACTTGAATATAAGTTTGGACAATAATGAACAAGTTGAGAGTGTTGTGTTGATGTCAAGAGTCTGATTAGGTGGGTGCAAATTTGCCTTTGTGTAGCAAGGCTTAGCGAGGGCTATCGTTAAAAGGTTTAATGCGAAGCAGCTTTAAGCTGGGTTCTCGCGGTTTTTGAGAGTGATTTTGCTGTATAAGGAAACATGTCGACGTTTTATAGGGTCGAGTGCACAGGATGTTAACGTTAAAAGGTGCACCCACTTTGCACCCAGGGTGGTAAAGTGGGAAAATACAGCTCGAAAGGTAAAATAAAAGGTAGGCTTTGCAGGTCAGGTAGACTTTGACAAGTTCTAAAAATGCTCGCGAATGTGGGAGCATTATTCTTGGTGGTTTTCTATCCACTGATAAAGATCGCTTTCATTGGCTTGATTAGATGCGACTTTGAGGATGATATCGATCAAATCTTCATCATTGTAAGAAAGCGTGATGCCATTTAGAGCTAGAAAGATTAGCATGGCGTGGGTGCCAATACGCTTATTGCCATCAATAAAAGGGTGGTTTTTGATCAAACCAAAGGCTAGCCGTGTGGCTTTATCCAGTAGTGAAGGAAAAAGTTCACTTTTATCAAAAGTCTGTAGTGGAGTTTTTAGCGCAGAGTTGAGCATTCCCTCATCACGAATACCTAACGAGCCACCACTTGTTTCAATCAGAGCTTGATGAAGTCTAACCACTTGATCTTGGGTTAGATACTTCATTTAGCTAATTCCTTATAGACTTTTGTATTCTTTTTGATGAACATATCCGATAAAGCCATGACCTCATCATCAGCTGGAGCAGAAACCTCATCGGCTTTAGGGAACTCTAAAATCACATAGCGCGGAGAGTTGTTTTTTAGTATTACAGCTGAGCCGTATTTATCGACAAGACGAGCAACCTTTGAGAAGTTTTGATTGGCTTCAGAAATTGAAATCAGCGTATCTGTATTTACATTCATAACGATAGCCTCCTTTTAAGGAGATTGTACCCTATATTTTAGGGTGAATCAATCCTAAGTATTTCAAATCTACGTCATAACTATTAACTCAGAAAAGATGTGACAGGTGTCAATCGGAACTCATGGTTTGCCGATTGAAGCTGTATAAATACAACGGTCTTAGGTTGAGCATTAGACGGTGAGGGCTATCGTTAAAAGGTTTAATGCGAAGTAGCTTTAAGCTGATTTATCGCGATTTTTGAGCGTGATTTGGCTGGTTGAGGAAACGTGTCGACGCTCTGGGGTTGAGTGCACAGGATGTTAACGTTAAAAGGTGCACCCACCTTGCACCCAGCTGCTGAAGTGAGAAATTAAGGTTTAGGCCAATTATCATGGAGAAGAAATCTAAGTTTCGTTAGTCTAAAAATAAGGAGAGATGGCTATGGATAAGATAGATGAGCTAAATAAAGATGTGATAGTCATCCACCCTCAGCGTGTAATTAAGGATTATGCGGTGGGCATTTATGCTCGTGTGAGCACAAATCGTAAAGAGCAGCTGGATAGTCTTGCTGTTCAGGTGTCAGGTCTTACTCGCCTTGCTGCTGCTCACATGACTTGGTTTGTTGCTGATATTTTCCTAGATGTTGCTTCTGCTAAGGGTGGTTCATCAAGATCTGAGTTTAATCGCCTGATTGAAGAATGCAAGAAAGGGAATTTTGATATTATTCTTACTAAAAGTGTGAGCCGTTTTGGACGTGATACGAAAGAAGGCTTAGAAGCTATTAGAAAGATTCGAGCTTGTGGTATAAGGATTATTTTTGAGGCTGATAAGATCGATACACAAACGGTTGATGACGAGCTTTTACTTAGTGTGGTTCAGGCTTGTAGTCAAGCAGAGAATGACTGGCGTAGCGAGAATATTGTTTGAGGATTAAGGCGTAGAGCAGAAGATGGCACGCTAGGTCTTTATAACAGAGTTTGTTATGGTTATAAGAAAGATAAGCATGGCATGCTGATGATTGATGAAGGCCAAGCACAAGTGGTAAGAGATATTTTTGACTGGTATTTAAAAGGCTTGAGTATCGGCGGTATTATTAAAAGGTTAAAAAGTAGAGGTGTTAAGTCTCCCAAGGGGAAAGACGTTTGGAGTAAACGAGCTGTTGAGAGCACTTTGACTAGGCGTAAATATACAGGCGATGTGGCGATTGCTGTTCCGGGAAATGCGGATTGGCAGTATTTGAATACAGATTATCATGCAGGCATTATTTCTAAAGAAATATTTGAAGCGGTTGAACTTGAGATGGCAGCTCGCAGTAATGTGGAAGTTGGAGAAGACGGAACGGTCAAACGCAAGTCGAAGAAATATAGCTCGAAGAAACGGTAATAGCGGAGGTGCAATATGTCAAAGTATGCTTATCGAGACCAAAACAGAAAAGTAATAGTATCTGCTGATCAAGCCATGGAAGAAGACCGAAATAATGTGTTCTATTGCCCTAATCCCTTATGTGATGCAAAACTATATATTTGTTCGATTGATGGTAGTAAAGAAGCTTATTTCAGAGCAACAAAATCTGAATATAGACACGTTGAAAATTGTCCATTTAATAATAGCAGTATAGATTTTGATAAGAGTAGATATGACGAATCACAATTCGTTTATGATGAAGCAATAAATAATCTATTACAACCGACTAAGAAAGCTAGAACAAAGAATAAAGGTGGTAAGGATAAAAAAGGCAAATCAGTTGCTCATCCACTTAGAACGCTGGGACAAATATATTCTATGTGTAAAAGTTTATCAGTAAAATCCACATATAGTGATAAACAAATTTCAGAGATGATACTGGATGATAGAAGTGAGTATAGATATCCCAAAGGTTGCTTTGGAAATAGAATAATAGAGGCTTGTATAAAGGGTAAAATTTACGATTCACAAAAGAAAGAGATATATTTAGTATCTCCTATGGCTAGCCATAAATATACCTTCATTTTGTCTTTTGATGATGAAGAGATGTATAAAACAATTCAAAATGAAGTGTACACTAATAAAGATAAAATTGTAGTAGTCGCGGGTAAATGGGAATCATCAGGTACTTTTAACATTTTCAAAACCAATGTTTGTAGCAAAAAGCAAGTGTTAATCGTAAAATAGTGAACGGTTAAAAATAGCCTAATTAAGGTTAAAAAAATAAGATTAAACAAAGCATAAGGACCCTGATTACGTGAGGAAAATTAAGTTTATTGGCCAGTTTCCAAAATCAGCCTAACAATCTCATGTCGAGACGGTAGCATTGATGTCAAGAAAATAAAATCAAGTACCTGAAAGCGGCGTATTTCCGGGCCTTTTCGGAGGTTTGGATTTGAAGCCAGACTTTTGAAAAAGCTTGGTTTTCTTATATGGAAACATATCTACCGCGAAATCTGTGTCAGGTTGTAACCTCGGATTAGATGTCACGATTTGAGACAGTGGATTAGATGTCAGGCATTTGGCCAAGATGGACGAACCATCAAAAGCCTCGTTGCTGAATATGGCGTATCCCAAGCCTCAATCTCTAACTGGGTACGTGCTTACCGCGAAGAATGCCAAATGAACGATGAAGAAAAGTCACAAAAGGAGATAGTTTTATGGATTATATACGAGCGATTCTGGACGGGATTGCAATAGCCGCAATCTTTAACGGTGCAGTGGCAGCTTTGGCGCTTATTAACCCGAGATACTTTTTTGATTCTTATCCAAAAGCAATTCAGAAAGCTGCGCCGGAACAGATGACAAAAAAAGAGAAAAACATAAATTTCATTCTAACAATTATAATTTGCGGGATTTGTTTCATATATTCAATAGCAAGTCTTATACATACAGGCATTTCGGGCTATTGGAATCTTTTTTGGATGGGGTATATTCAGTGGAGCATATTAAACTTAGGAGATTTCTTTTTGTTGGATTGTCTGTTGTTCCAAGGGAAATATAAGGATAAAATCGTCATTCAGGGGACGGAGGGGCATCCGGATTATGAATTCAGTAACTGGCTGAAGCATTTAGCAATCAGGGAACATTTTGTAGTTACTCCGTTCTTAATGATACCATTTGTGGCAGTGATTCAGGCGTTGCTGGTCGGTTTATTAGAAAGATAAATTTTTATGTAGGTAGTTTGAGGGTAATGGATAAGAGTATATGATGAAATCGAAGAATTAAAAAATAGAACTGCAATAACTGATAATACGAAGATTAGAGAAACGGCATTCTTAATAGTTTATGAAAAATAACTTTCTGATGATTTGGCAGCCTATGTTTCAGATGATTTCGGTTTAATTTTTGATAGCATTATTTTAAATTACAAGGATGAATGGTTAGATAAATTTATTAAATGTTATGAACTACGATATATACCAAGTGGCATACTATAAATCCCAGTTTGCCTAATTGAATAGAACAAATTTTAGAAACAGTAAATTATAAAGGTTTGCTGTTTTTTGTTATTCATTTTTTCAAAATAAAAGTGTCCATAAATATAAAAAGGTACTTAACAAAACGCTTCCTGGGGAACGAGAAAAGATATAGAACCATACATGGATGAAAAATTCCAGAACAATATCTTGCTTACACAAACAGAACGATTAACTATGAATGGTAGACCTAAAAATCCTAAATATGCTCGTAACAAGAATGTACTTGTTATAGGAGGTAGTGGTTCTGGGAAAACTCGATTTTATGTAAAACCGAACTTAATGCAAATGCACTCGTCATATTGCGTGACCGATCCTAAAGGAACAATAGTTCTTGAGTGTGGAAAGATGCTTGAAGAGAATGGATATGAGATTAAAATTCTAAATACCATAAACTTCAAAAAGTCTATGAAGTACAATCCATTCGCATATATTCGTTCTGAGAAAGATATTTTAAAACTCGTTCAGACAATCATCGCAAACACGAAGGGCGAGGGAGAAAAAGCAGGTGAGGACTTTTGGGTGAAAGCTGAAAAACTCTACTATACAGCACTTATCGGATATATCTGGTATGAAGCTCCAAGAGAAGAAAAGAACTTTGCAACACTACTTGATATGATAGACGCTTCAGAGGTAAGAGAAGATGATGAAACCTACATGAATCCGATTGATAGACTCTTTGAAGCATTGGAAAAGAAAGAACCAACACACTTTGCGGTGAAGCAGTATAAAAAGTACAAATTGGCTGCTGGAGTAATAGAATTAAGGAGAACACTTAATCACTATTTTAGTGAAATATGTACTTCTTAATTCTTTTTTTATTGAAAAATTAAGAGAAAGGGGGTAAAAATGAGGAATTTTGAAAAGATAACAGCACTCTATGAAAGATTAAGTCGTGATGATGAACTGCAAGGAGAGAGTAACTCTATCATCAATCAGAAAAAAATATTGGAAGAATACGCAAGTAAAAATAATTTGTCAAACATCATTCACTTTACAGATGACGGAATCAGCGGAACACAGTTTGACAGACCGGGATTTATGGCAATGATGAACGGAGTCAATCAAGGAAATATTGGTTGTATCATCGTAAAAGATATGAGCAGACTTGGCAGAGATTATCTCAAAGTCGGTCAATGTATGGAGATACTAAGACAAAAGGGTGTAAGACTAATCGCTATCAATGATAATGTAGATAGTTTTTACAGAGAAGATGATTTTACTCCCTTTAGAAATATCATGAATGAATGGTATGCAAGAGATACATCAAGAAAAATCCAATCGACTTTCAGGTCAAAAGGCGAAAGTGGGAAACATACTGCAAGCACACCGCCTTATGGCTATATCAAAGATGAAAAAGATAAAAACAAATGGATAGTAGATGAAAAAGCAGCCGAAGTAGTAAGACGCATATTCAATATGACCATGCAAGGCAATGGTCCGTATCGAATAGCAAAGATATTGGAGAGTGAAAAAGTAGATATACCCGCCTATCATCAACAGAAATTAGGTTATGGACTATATCAAAGCAAAAACTTTGAACATCCCTATCGTTGGTGCAGCTCAACCATAGCAAGCATTTTAAAGAAACAGGAATACTTAGGACATACAGTCAATTTCAAAACAAGAAAGCACTTCAAGGACAAAAAAAGCAAATATGTATCCGAGGATAACTGGCTTATTTTTGAAAATACTCACGAAGCCATCATAGACCAAGAAACCTTTGATAATGTGCAAAGGATAAGAGGAAATGTAAAAAGGTATCCTGATGGTTGGGGCGAATATCACCCACTAACAGGACTGATGTATTGTGCAGATTGTGGAAGCAAGATGTATGTTCATAGGACAAATAACTATAAGAATATTCCTTATTATGTTTGCAGTAATTATAAGAAAGTACCTTGCGGAACGCTATGTCCATCAGCTCATAGGATAAAAGCAGAAGTAGTCTTAAACCTTATACAAGAAACATTAAAAGATATAAAAAATTATCTTGATGAAGATAATGAAGCATTTATTCATTCCATTCAAAATGAAATGGAAGAAAAGGAAAAGGCATATATAGAAAAGAAAAAGATAAGATTAACAGAAAGCCAAAACAGGCTTCAAGAGCTGGAACGATTGATGTGCAGAATTTATGAAGATATGATTTTAAATAAGATACCGAATAATCGCTATGAAATTTTAAATAACCAATATGAAACTGAGCAACTCACGTTAAGTAAAGAGATTAAAGACTTAGAGCTTGTAATATCAAGATATGAAAAGGAAACAGATAAGGCAAGAAAATTCATATCCCTTATTAGTCGTTATGAAAACTTTGATAATCTCACAAACACAATGATAAATGAGTTTGTAAAGAAGATAATCATTCATGAAAGAGATAGGAAAGGCAGTCAAACATCAAAGCAAAAGATAGAAATATATTTTAACTTCATAGGAAATTATGAAGTGCCAAAAGAAGAGTTAAGCGAAGAAGAACGATCAAAACTTGAGGAAGAAGAACGAAAAATTAATGAGAGAAGAGACAGACTTCATCAAAATTATCTAAAGCGTAAAGCAAATGGAAAACAACAGGAGTATGAGGAAAGGTATAAGGAAAGGAGAGAACAGAAAAAACAGGAGAAGTTAAAGGTTTTGAAAAGGGCAGGTATACTGATGAAGGATTATAAAAACAAGGAATCATTTAAAGAGAGCGTGTAAAAATTACACGCTCTAAATTTATGTTTTATAATATTGGGATAAATTTCTTTAGTTAAGCATACTTCTATATTTACTTGGTGTGATACCATAAGTTGATTTGAATATTTTAGCAAAATGTCCTGTGTGTGTATAGCCAACTTTTTCTGCTATCGTAGATATTTTATACTCGGGATTTTTCAGCAATAATAATGCCTTATTAAGCCTTAGTTCTTTTAAGTACTCGTAGGGAGGAACACCGTAGTATTTGCGAAAAGCTAATTGAAATCGTGCAGGACTCATTAAAGCAATTTTAGAGAGTTCAAGTCCGTCAATATGAACCGATAAATCTTTTTTCATAGCTGATACAGCCCTTTTCAGATTTTGCTTATCTTTTTTAGTTAAGACAACGGATATATTTTTTTCCTTTTCTTCTAACTCTGTAATTATGATAGATAATAGTTCCATAACTTTGCTTTCCAAATATAAAGGCAAAATCTTTCCTTCAGCTTGGGATTCTCTTATCTGTTGAAATATAAAATTCAACTGCGGAGAATTTTGAGTTTTTAACAAATAAGAATTAAGAATCTTTGCTTTTTCATATTCAAAATCATCATATTTTAATTTTAAGAAAGTATCAAAGTATTCTTTGGTTAGGATTATTTTCGTAAACTTTACAGGCTTATTTGCCTCACAATAGGTATAAGTTTTCTTTTCTGTATTTAAGTAACAATATATACCTTTTTCTACATTATTTAACTTTCTGCCACCGACTTTAAATGAACTGCTTTCTGTTTCAAATTGGCTAATCTCTAAATACTTTTCAGATACTTCGGTTATTTTCTCCATTGTTTCATTTGGAGTAAAGTTAGCAATTAAAATTAGAATTAAACGGCTGTCAAATTTTAGTATGCGAAAAGTACCTTTGCCAAAATGGGGATCTATTTTAAAGATTTGTTTGTTTTCAGTTGATAAAGTTGGAACAGGAATAAAAGGAGCGTCATGTACTAAGTTTGTTAAATAATCAATAACTGTTCTATCCATCAATTCTACTCACCTCTTTTAATATCACAAATTTATTTTATTATATCACAAATTTATAAAAGTGTAAATAGAAATACTGATAAAAAGCTTATAAATAAAGGGATTACAAGGAATATCAAAATTCATAGTTAGATTTTGAGTTATAAAAAATTAGCTTTATAATGAATGTAGTTAGTTAGATACGGCTAACAATTATGAAAGGAGATGGAATAACTAATGGAAAAAAAGAAGACAGGAATATCTTATGTGTTTCAATTAGCAAAAGATGAGAGAAAAAAGCTACATTTAGGAATGTTTTTATCTGTCATTTCTGCGACTTTATCATTAGTTCCTTATTTTGTAGTTTACAAGATATTACTAATGATATTTCAGAAAAATATTTTGTATACAGAAATTTTAATGTGGGCAGGTATAGGAATTATAAGTGCTGTTTTGCAAGCAATACTAATGTCCTTTGCGGGCATTTTATCTCATACAGCAGCTTTTAACACAATACACAGAATTAAGCTGAAAGTTGTAAATCATATTTCAAAATTTAATTTGGGATTCTTCCAAGAGCATGCCCCCGGAGAAATTAAAACATTGTTGTTTGATGATGTAGATAGAGTTGAAAATTTTTTGGCTCATAGCACTTTGGAATTAGCTCAGGCAGCAGTTGTTCCGGTTATTATGTTCATTTTCATGTTGAAATTAAATTGGATGATGGCACTTGTTATGCTTATTCCTATGATTTTGGGATTAGGAATTCCTATGATGCTAATGAAAAATTATCCGGATATGTCAACGGAGCTATCCGAAGATATTGCTGATTTAAATGCTTCGGCAAACGAATTTATAAAGGCTATGCCTGTAATAAAAATGTATCATTTAACAGCAGAAAAATTTGAACAATATAGAAGCTCATTGAATGCGTATATTACTTGTTGGAAAAAGATGTGTATGAGCTCTTGCTATCCTTTATCAATAACTTTAGTGGTTTTGGATTCAGCAATCTTATTTACATTGCCGTTCGGAGGATATTTCTTTTTGAGAAATTCTTTATCAGCAACATCCTATTTGCTATTTATTATGCTTACAATGTGCTTTTTTGTTTCGTTCTTAAATATGGTAACAATCTTTATGCAATCTATGGAGCTTGGAAGCGGATTGGATAACATAAAAAAAATAATGGATATGGATGAATTGAAAGACGGAACAAAAATCATAAACAAGAATGAGTGTATGAAAATAGATTTTAAAGACGTTACTTTCAGTTATGGTGATGAAGAAACAAAAAATAAAGCATTACAACATATAAATTTATCCTTAAAACCGAATACAATAAATGCTTTTGTGGGACCTTCCGGTGCAGGCAAGACAACTGCTGCACAATTGATTGGGAGGTACTGGGATGTAACAAGTGGAGCAATTAAAATTAACGACATACCGATCAATGAATTAAAAATAGATAATTTGATGGACATTACATCATTTGTTTTTCAAGATGTATTTCTTTTGGAGGACACTCTCTATGAGAATATTCGTATGGGAACAGATGCAGATGAAAATAAGATTATTGAGGCTGCAAAAGCAGCACAAATTCATGACTTTATTATGAGTTTACCGAATGGATATCAGACAAGAATCGGGGATCAAGGGGTGAAATTGTCAGGTGGACAGCAACAAAGAATCTCAATCGCTAGGGCAATACTCAAAGATTCTCCAATTATTATTTTTGATGAAGCAACTTCCTATTCAGATATAGAAAATGAGTACCAGATACAGTTAGCACTTCAAAACTTGTTGAAAAATAAAACAATCATTATGATTGCTCATCGTTTGCATACTATTAAGAATGCAGATCAAATTGTTGTATTTGATGAAGGGGAAGTCGTAGAGGTTGGAACACATAAAACTCTTTTAGAAAGAAAAGGGGTCTATGAAAGTATGTGGAACACATACACAAAAGATTACTTTGGAGAGGGGGTAAGTGCAAATGCTTAAGATTATTAGAACACTTCTGAAAGATAAAAAAGAAAAATTGTATTTACCGATTTTTCTAATGGTTATTGATTCGATAGGAAGCATTGTTTTGTATTTAATGCTCTATTTTACCGTTGTTAATATATTGCAAAATACATTAACTAAAACCTTAATCATAGAATATACGGTAATATGTTTCATCAGTATGATTGCAAGGATACTGATTTATAGGCATGCATACTATTTGAGCTTTTCAAGAGGAGCTGAAATGTGTGGAGATATGCGTTTGGATTTAGCAAATCATTATAGGAGTTTGAGCCTTGGTCATTTCCAAAAAAATAGTAGTGGTTATCTATTATCAACTCTTACAAAGGATTTGAGTAGTTTTGAACTGATCATAACGCACACTTTACCATCGGTTATTAAAACGGCAGTTACAGCAATATTGATTTTATTAGGCACATTTTTTATCGATTGGAAGCTCGCATTATTAGAGTGTTTAGTATTGCTTATCGCATATCCTATGTTGATATGGGGCAACAAATTGATAGAAAAATACGGGGCAAGAAAAAGAAATTTAAATTCTAAGATGATTTCTATTATTTTAGAGTACATTCAAGGTATGAAAGCGTTTAAGTCAGCTAATATGACAAGTGAACATTTTGAAAGAATGATAAATACACTTGAAAATGTTAGAAAGACAAGCGTAAACGCAGAAAAGAAAATGGCGTTACCTACAAGTATGTACTTTATCACAGTTAACTTTTTGCTTCCGATAGTTCTTCTTATAGGAGGATATTTGCTTATAGATGGTAGTGTTAAAACTGAACAGTTTGTAGCTTTTATGCTTATGAGTTTAGCATTATCTGCACTTCTTATTGCCTTTCAACATTCCTATGGACTATTGAAAGATTTGAAATTAGCTGCAAGTAATCTTGAGAAAGCTTATGAAACGAAGCCATTGCCTTATTCTGAAAATGAAGTTGAATTAGAAAATTTTGATATTCAATTTAAGAATGTAAATTTTTCTTATGATAGAAATAAAACGATTCTGAACAATATTTCGTTTGAAGCAAAAGAAGGAACTTCTACAGCTTTAATTGGTCCTTCCGGTGGAGGAAAAACTACAATCGCTAATTTGATTGCAAGATTTTGGGATGTAAATAGTGGAGAAATTATAATTGGTGGAAAAAATATAAAATCCATAAAACCTGATGTGTTGCTTAAATATGTTAGTCAGGTTTTTCAAGATAATGTACTGTTAACCGATACTGTTTATAACAATATCAGGGTTGGAAAACCTAATGCAACAAAGGAAGAAGTTTATCAAGCTGCAAAATTAGCTTGTTGCCATGAATTTATTTTGAAAATGAAGGATGGATATGAAACGGAAATAAAAGATGGAGGAAGTACATTATCCGGCGGTGAACGACAAAGGATTGCTATTGCAAGAGCGATTCTGAAGGATGCACCAATTCTTTTGTTGGATGAATCTACAGCTTCTCTTGATCCTGATAATGAAGCTAAAATCAATAATGCTTTGGAGCATTTAATGCAAGGAAAGACAGTTTTTGTTATTGCTCACAGATTGAATACCATTAAAAACGCTAATCAAATTATTTTGATAAATAACGGAAGAATTGAAGAACAAGGAAATCATAATGAACTTTATGGTAAAAAAGGACATTACTATGAAATGGTAAATACACAGGAAAGAGCGAAAAAGTGGATGATAAAGGAGAATAGTTATGGAGAGGCTTAGTACTTTGAAAGAAAAGACAAAAGGTAAAGTTGTTGAAATTATTGGTGATACACATTTTCAAAGCAGAATAATATCTATCGGAATAACTGTCGGAAGCGATGTTGAAGTTATCCAGAATTATAAAAAGCAACCTATTCTCATTTATTGTAGAGATACGATGATAGCTGTAAATAAGATAGAGGCAGAGAAAATAATGATGGAGGTACTTTGAGATATGAAGAAAATAACGATTGCTTTGCTGGGGCAGCCTAATTCCGGAAAATCGACTTTGTTTAATGGGTTGACAGGCTCAAATCAACATGTTGGAAATTGGCCCGGTAAAACCGTTGAGAAAAAAGAAGGTGAATTTTCACATAAAGGCACCCAATACAAAATTGTAGATTTACCCGGTGCATACGGCTTATCAGCAAATTCAGAGGAAGAAGTTATAACAAGAGAATATATAGAAACCGGGAACGCAGACTTAATTGCTATTATGGCAGATGCTTCACAATTAAATCGAAGTCTATTTATGCTCTCTGACTACATTGGAATAAATATTCCGGTTGTCTTAATCATGAACATGATGGATGTTGCTACAAGTCAAGGAAAAAATATAAATATAAAGGGGTTACAAAAATCCTTGAATATACCTGTCATTCCTATCGTTGCGGCAGATAAAAAGGAATACAAAGAGTTTTATGCTTTTCTAGAGCATTCAGATAGAGGGAAAATTTTATCTGACGAAAATTTAGAAAGGGCATATGAAAATATTGTTGGAGATAACTATAAGCTATTAAAAAAACATATCCCTGATAAAGGTATAGGTGTATTTTCAAAGTCGTGGATTATCGGAAAATTATTAGATCAGGATGCAAAAGTAATTGCGTTAGTAAAAGATAATGTTGAAAAAGTCGAATTTGAAGAAATAGAGAACGTATTAAAAAGCATAAAAAATGGCAATTTAATAACCGGTAATTGTAAATTTGAATGGATAGATAAACTGCTAAATGCAAATGTTGTTCAGAAAAAGAGAGTATTTAAGAGAAGCAAATTTGATCGTATATCCACAAGTAAAGCTTTCGGAAAACCTATGGCTATCGGAGTTATCATTTTAGGTTTGATTGTTTCCATGCTTATCGGCTTTCCGCTAATGGGATTGTTCGGGTTTGTTATACCTAAAATATCAACATTGTTGGCAAAGGGGCTTGTCGCCATTGGAGTATCAAATTGGCTGATTTCACTTTTGTGTGGAGCCGTAATGACTGCAATTACTTTTGCATTGCAAATGGCAAGTTATGTATTGGGAATTAGCTTAGTATTTGGATTCTTGGAAGATGTAGGATATATGGCAAGAGTTTCCTATGTCTTTGACAACACTATGTCGAAATTAGGATTGCAAGGAAAAGCAATTATGCCGTTCTTGTTAAGTTTCGGCTGTAATATAGGTGGAATCACAGGAACGAGAGTAATTGATTCATGGGGACAGAGGGTTATGACGATTGCATTATCTTGGGTAGTCCCTTGCGGGTCAACATGGGGAGTAGTCGGGCTTGTTACAGGAACATTCTTCGGAAAACAGGCAGTATTTGTGATATTAAGCCTATTTGCAGTTGCTTTTCTACATTTACTAATCACATATAGGATTTTCAGAAAATCGCTTTATGAGGGAAGTGAACATTTTGGAATGATTATGGAACTTCCACCATATCACAAGCCACATTGGAAAAATTTACTTTCTTCTGTAATGAATAGGATGGGAAATGTACTGAAAAGGGCATTGAGTATCATTATCCTTATTTCTGTTATATTTTGGATTCTTGCCTATACGCCTGATGGAAATATAGCTAACAGCCTTATTTATAAAGTAGGAACATTTATAGAGCCTGTAACAAAATTGTTTGGGTTACCATGGCAATTATTTATGGCTTTTGTTGCTTCTGCAATGGGAAAAGAATCGGCATTAGGAGTAATGGCATCATTATTTACTTCTTCAGGAATATGGCATGCAGTTGAGGTTAAAGGGACAGTAGATACCGCTATTCTAAGCAATAATATGTTGACAATGATTTCAAAGCCGGAAGCCTTAGCATTTACTTTTGCCTTTTTCTTCAATATGCCTTGTTTGATGGCTCTTGCAGCTACCGCACAAGAAACACATTCAAAAAAATGGACGATAAAAATAGCACTGTATTATATATTATCGGCTCTAATTATATCTTGTGTTGCATATCATATTGGACAACTGATTTTTTAAGGTGTGATAAGTATGCTTATACAACTATTAGAAGTATTGAAAAAGAAAAAGACTTGCACTTTGCAAGAACTTGCTGAACTGACAGGTGAGGATTTAGATAGTGTAAAAATGAAAATTGAATATCTCGAAAATAATGGATATTTGGTAAAAACTAAAAGGTCTGCAACAAGTAAATGCCAAAGTCAATGTTCGGGATGCTCGAATTGTGTTGTTAATCAAGATGATATTTGGATTGTAAAAGAGTAGTTTGGTTAAGTACAGAATCAAAGAATGGAGGTTAAAATGTAGCTAAGCAATGGAGGGATAAATAATGAAAACACTAAATTTTGTTATTCACATAAGATATATTTATCATTTTTTATGCTTGGAATTGCTTACACGTAGCAATAACACTTTACCAGAAACAACAAAATAGAAAATCATATAAAATATTAGTTTTTAACCTAAGAGGACATTTTACGCCAAAGTGTAGAAGTCCTCCTTTTTTATTCTCAAAAAGCAAAAACAGAGAGCAGAAAAAGGAGGATAGCACAATGGGTAAAAAAGAATATCACATCTATGTTAGAGGGAAAGCTGTACCTGTAAGTGAAGAAGTATATAAAGCCTATTGGAAGATAACCGAGCATGAAAAATATCTTCAGAGAAAGGATTGGAAGTATGACGTGATTCCATTTTCAGCAATGGATTATGACGGACACTTTGTAGATAACATCATAGATGAAAGAATAGACTTAGAAAAAATTGTAGAGGTCAAAATGCAGATCGAAGAATTAAACAAGGCATTAGCTACACTGACAAAAGAAGAAAGAGAGTTAATGGAAGCCATCTTCTACAGAGAAGAAAGTCTTAGGTCAATCAGCAGAAAAGAGAAAGTTACACATCAGGCAATCGGACAAAGGAGGGATCAAATTTTAGAAAAACTAAGAAAGATTTTAGAAGATAAAATCTAAAAAATGATGAAAGGTTAAGTATCAAAGAAAGGTGCTTAGCCTTTCTTTGTTTGGAACACAACAATATTGAAATGGAGGAATGAAAAATGAAAGAGTTAGAAAATATAATGAGCCAGTTGGAAAAAGAAACTAAGAAAAAAGAACAGGCGGAAAACAAAATTAAGCAACTAAGACAAAAGAAATCACAGCTAAAAAGAAAGGCGGACACGAAACGAAAAGTAGAAAAAGGAGGCGTGTTTGAGAAATTTGAAAAACAGATAACCGGAGCAGAAGAAAGTACCGACAATGATTTAATCTATGCCTTTTTAGATTATGTACTTTCCGATAATCGAAATAGAGAAAAGCTAAAAGAACTTACAGAAATTTATTTAAAAGAAAAAGAAATCTCTTTAGAAGAAAATCCAAATCTTAAAGAGGAAAATGCAAATGATGATTTTGAAGAACTGACAGAGGAAGAATAAGGAAAACAGAAAATGTATTAGAAACTGAGATGGAGCAAAGTGAGAACATTTTAACACTTTGCTTTTTTGTGGATTTGAAAAATCTACAAAAAACAAAGTTCACAGGGGTCTAAGGGGGAGTAGCCCCCTTGAACAAATAAAAATGCTTTAGCGTTTTTGTTTCCTTAGCGGAGCTATAAGCTTTCCGCAGGAACGCAAAGCACCGTAGTCAAACGGTGTATCTTTGCGCCCTTTGAAAAAGGGAGCGAAGATACGACCTGAACATTAGGATAGTAAAATCCCAAAATTGAAAACAGATAAAGGAGGAAAAGACAATGGAAATCAAAAGTTTGCATACCCATGTAGATATTGTGGCAAGGTCAAAAGGGCATAGCGTGATTGCAAAAGCTGCATACAATGCAAGAGATAAATTACAAGATGAATACTATGGAAAAACACATGACTATTCTAAAAAAGAAGACCTTGTATTCTCAAAAATATTTCTGCCGGAACATATCCCGAAAAAGTTTTCAAACAGAGAATACCTATGGAATAGTGTTGAAAAAATAGAGAAAAGTAAAAATTCACAACTTGCAAGAAATCTGCTCTTTACACTGCCAAGAGAATTAAATGAACAGGACAGAATAAAATTAATCAGCGAATTTATAGAAGAAAACTTTACTTCTAAAGGTATGATAGCAGACTGTAATATTCATAATCCTATGGCAAGCGATCATGAAGAACAACCACACGCCCATATCCTACTTACCCTTAGAGAAATAGACGAAAAAGGGAATTGGAAACCGAAATGCAGAAAAGAATATATCCTTAATGAAAACGGAGAAAAGATAAAACTGAAAAGCGGAAACTATAAATCAAGAAAAGTTAATTTGAACGATTGGAACAAACCTGACAAAGCAAAAGAGTGGAGAGAAAACTTTTCAAAGAAAGCAAACGAATACTTGGCAAGGAACAACATAAATAAAAGGATAGATCCACGCACCTTTAAAGAACAAGGCAGAGAAGAACTCCCGCAAATTCATTTAGGCACAAGCAGTTATCAGATGGAGAAAAAAGGCATACAGACAGAGAGAGGAAACCAAAACAGAAAAATCATCGCCTTGAATTTAAAATTTAGAAAATTAAAAGAGGAGCTATCCAAACTTACATCTTGGATAGGCTCGTTACTTGGAAGTCTGCAAGTAAAATATGATGAATACAAACAGGAGAAAAAAGAAGAATATGAGAACAAGGCGGAACTCTTTAATCTCTATGAGTACATCAGTATTTATTATGACTTACAGGGAGAAAAAGCAAGAAAGTTAAATCCCTATGCAAGCAACAAAAAGATAGGTGCAGACCTAAGACGATTTTCCAAAGCAAGAATATATCTGAAAGATAACAATCTTAAAACCATAGCCGACCTACAAGAAAAGATAAGCACATTACAATCCCAAAATAAGAAGGTTAGTCAAGACATTAAGGCGAAAACCACAAGAATAGAAAACTTAAATAAATGCTTTGCCTATGCGGACATCATCAAGGATAACAAAAAAGTCTTTGAGGAATGGAACAGTAAATCCCTATTCAAAGACAGCTTTTACAATTCCCATAAAGATGAGATAGATAAATATAAAAGAGCAAGGGCAATTCTTGAAAAGATAACAGGCTCATCGGCGATTAAGTCTAAAGACTGGAAAAAAGAAATCCAAAGCCTTGAAGATGAAATATCGAAACTCAACAGACAATCTCAATCAATCAAAGAGGAATACGAAAGTATTAACCATATCAAGTATGCCGTCAAGACAGTCAATGAGGATTATGGAATAGATTTATCCATTGAGATTGACAAGGCAATCAAGAGAGGAGAAAAACAAAGTGTCATTGCACAGATTAAGAAATATCAGGAGCAACAAGAAGCCTACGAAAAACGAAAGGAAAAGACAAAGAACTATTACAGGAATGAGGAAAGATGAAGTCCCAAAATGGGATAACATCGTAAATAAGATAAGCAGACGCACTGTTTCGGTGCATAAGAGGAACGAAAGGAGAGAAAAATGGCAGATAATAGAAGATACTATTGGTTAAAGCTGAAAGAAGATTTTTTTACAGACAAGAGAATAAAAAGACTAAGAAGAATATCAGGAGGAGATACCTATACAATCATTTACCTCAAATTGCTTTTGCTTAGCCTAAAAGATAGTGGAAAACTGTATTATGACGGAGTAGAAACAGACTTTATCAAAGAGCTTGCCTTAACGATTGATGAAACAGAAGATGATGTAATGGTTACAGTGAACTATCTTATGGCACAAGGATTGATGGAGATAATCACAGAAAATGACGAGTATTTTTTAACAGAAATCCCAAGTCTTATAGGTTCAGAAACAGCGTCTACAAGGCGTTCGAGAAAATCGAGAGGACAAAAAGCGTTGCAATGCAACACTAATGCAACACATTGCAACCTTTTGCAACAAAATTGCAACGGAGATATAGAGAAAGAAATAGATATAGAGTTAGAAAAAGAGGGGGAGATAGAAAAAATATCCCCCGTTTTTTATGGAGAATATAAAAATGTTTCCTTAACAGATGAAGAATATGGAAAGTTAAAGGATAAAATGCAAGGTCATAGGGAGAAAATGATAGAAAAGCTTTCGACTTATATGCAAAGCACAGGAAGAAACTACAAAGACCATTATGCGACCTTAATTCATTGGTATGAACAAGATAAAGGGAAATTAAAGGAGTGCAGTAAATCAACAGTATATACCCTTGAAGATTATGACAAGGGAGAACATTTATAATCTCATATAAGACGGTGGAGAGGCTTTTTTAGAGCGTTAATGGTAAAAGAGGTATCAGAATATAGCTAAGTGTGAAAACATCATGTGAGGGCTTAAAATTGCAGTATGGAAAAATCATCGTATTTATGATAAAATGACAGTGATATGATAATAAACTCAGTTATAAAGAGAGGATATATAAATGCGAATTCAATTTACAGTAAACGATGAAGAACTGAAAATTTTAACTAAAAAAGTTATAGAGGGTAATTACCCAAGTATTAGTGAATATTGTAAGTGTAGCAGTTTACAAGAAAATACAAGTTATGTTGACTTATATAATACCTTACTAAATAAAATAAGCTTTTTGTCGAAAGACAAAGAATTTGTTTTACGAGAGTTAATAGCAACACCGCCGGCTTTGATTGGCAGATGGTTTTATGAAAATGTAAATAAGGGACTTGTGAAAAATGTAGAACACATCGGAAAAGCTGAAGGTGGAGTAGAAAAATATAAAAAGATATGAGACTTATTTCAAAAAGCTACGCAGTGCGTGGCGGATTGGAAAAGATATTTAGATAATTTTGGAGGTGCATTTCATGGCAGATGAAAATAAAGAGATAGTTATTGTAGATGATAAAACTATACAAGAAAAAATATATTTCATTCGTGGACAAAAAGTAATGCTTGATGCAGATTTAGCTGAAATATATGGTTATGAAACTAAAAACTTTAATAGACAGGTAAAAAATAATATTGAAAAGTTTGAAGGCGAAGATTTTATGTTTCAATTGACCGAGAATGAGTTTGAAAACTTGAGGTGCAAAAATTTCACCTCAAGTTGGGGCGGCTCAAGGTACCTACCAAATGCCTTTACGGAACAAGGTATTTATATGCTTATGACTGTATTAAGGGGAGAACTTGCGATTAGGCAAAGCAGAGCCTTAATTAGAACATTTAAGCAGATGAAAGACTTCATTATTGAAAATCAAGATTTTATCGGTTCAAAAGAATTAGTCCAAATAGCTATTCAAACCAACCAAAACACAAATGATATTGCAGAAATAAAATCTCAAATGGCTACTAAAGAAGATTTGAAAAAAGTAATGGATAATTTTATCGATCCGGACACTTACAAGCATTTCCTTTTGATGAATGGAGATAAGATTGAAGCGGATGTTGCCTATACAAAAATATATAAGTCAGCAAAGAAAAGCATTTATGTAATAGATAACTATATAGGCTTGAAAACCTTAGAATTATTAAGAGCTGCAAAAGACAATGTTGAAATTATAGTCTTTAGCGACAATGTGAAAAATAAAGATATGCTTACAAAAAACATCCTAAATGATTTTAGAAGAGATTATCCAAATATCAACTTAAAAATGAAGGTTGCAGGCAAAAAATATCACGATAGATATATAGCAATAGACTATGGAACAGAAAATGAAGCCTTTTATCTTTGCGGAGCTTCATCAAAGGACGCAGGAAATAAAATATCAAGTATTACCAAGATAGAAGAATCCTCTAAGGATATGTATCATACAATGTTTGGTGGAATGTTAAACAATAAGAATTTGAAAATTTAATATGCAGATAACAGAATAGACAGTTATATGAGCTTTAAGCAAGGCGGTAGAAGTAAAAATCTATCGTCTTTTTTAATTGCAACAAACAGGAGGAAAAATATATGAACGAAAATAAAAATGAACAGAATAAAGGAACAAAGACGATAAAGAAAATTGGTAAAGCAACCTATGAGGTTGTTGTTCACTTTAATGAAAATGCAACGGAAACAATGCAAGACAAATTAAAACGCATAATGCTTAGAGAAATGGAGAGAGAAAAACATCAAAAAGTCGATAAAAATGATTAGAAAGTCCTTGACAAGTTGTTACAGGTGTTATAAAATCAAGGAGACTTCTTAATCAAATTAAGTTGTGTTTTTCTTGATTTTTTTATTTGAAAATTATAGAAAGGAGGAAAATCAATGGAAAATACCCTTAAAATTACGGCACTATATGAAAGACTTAGTAGAGATGATGAACTACAAGGAGAAAGTAATTCAATATCGAATCAAAAGAAAATACTTGAAGAATACGCAAATAAAAATAATTTGAAAAATATAGTCCATTATACTGATGATGGAATATCTGGCACAAGATTTGATAGACCTGGATTCGTTGCGATGATGAATGAAGTTGATAAGGGCAATGTGTCTACAATAATTGTAAAAGATATGAGCCGATTAGGTCGTGATTATCTAAAAGTTGGGAAATGTATGGAAATATTAAGAAAAAAAGATGTTCGCTTAATTGCAATGATAGAGTACAATAGTGTTCGCAAAAACTGAATAGGAAATGGAAAAGCCATCGAGGCTCATGTAGAATGATTTGCGACGAAACAAATAACTACAAAGGAGAACTCTCGATGGCTCAAAAACAGAGTAACACAAATCTTTCCACTTTACTATTCAGTTTTATGAATCAGTCAGACCCCATGCTCAGTATGCTGGAATGGCTTTGCAAACAAATGATGGAAGCCGAGGTCACCTCAAAGCTGAATGCCAACAAGAGTGAACGATCCGATGAAAGATCCGGCTATCGCTCTGGTTATCGCCCAAGACGCCTGGATACTCGTCTCGGAACGATGTATCTTATGGTTCCAAAGGTCCGCCAGGGCGGCTATATCCCGTTCTTCGTGAACGCTTACAAGCGCAGTGAAGCGGCACTTGTACAGGTCGTTCAGGAAGCATATGTCAACGGTGTATCGACCCGCAAGATTGAGCGTCTCGCAAAACAGCTCGGAATCGAAGGTGTCTCCAGATCTCAGGTCAGCGAGATGACAAAGGGTCTTAACGAACAGGTTGATCATTTCCGAAATCGAGCATTGAGCTTGCATCATTATCCGATTCTTTGGACAGATGCTCTCTACGAGGATGTCCGAATCGACGGACATGTCGTCAGTGAAGCGATCATCGTTGTCTGTGGTGTAGATGAATACGGAAAACGTGATGTTCTTGCTGTTGAACCGATGGCGGAAGAATCGCTGGAATCCTATAAGAGCGTTTTCTACCGCCTGAAGGGCCGTGGCCTTCCGACGCCAAAGCTGATCATCAGCGATGCGAACAAAGGGCTTGTTTCTGCGGTAAAGCATTGCTTCCCGGGCGCATCCTAGCAGTGCTGCAAAGTCCACTTTATGCGGAACATTCTGGCGCATATTCCTCAGAAGCAGAAGAAATCATTTGCTTCCGAGTTAAAATCCATTTGGCTGGCTCCGGATGATAAAGTTGCACGCGAACGTGCCAATGCCCTAATGGCAAAATATGAATCCAGATATCCACAGGCAATAAAGCTGTCTCTTATAC